>CACFPS010000004.1 GCA_902568235.1 uncultured Pelagibacteraceae bacterium
TTATAAAATATTTTGGAGATGAAATGAAGAATGATATGATACAAGAGAATTAATGAGTGCTGAAAAACGAAAAGTTGCATATATAGATGGAAAACCTTATGAAATAGGTTCTGGTCACACATCAATTTTAAAATTTGTAAAAAGTTATCTTGGAGAAAAAAAAGTTCCAACCTTATGTGATGATCCAAACTTAGCTCCTTACGGTGCTTGCAGAGTTTGTTCTGTTGAGGTCGCATTAGAAAAAGATGGACCTACAAAAGTAGTAGCTTCATGTCATACTCCAGTTGGAGAAAACCAACACATATTCACTAACAATGAAAATTTAACAGACTTAAGAAAAAATATTGTTGAACTTGTTTTAAGTGATCATCCAATGGAATGCGGTACATGTGAGGTTAATAATAATTGCGAACTACAAGATGTTGCTAATGATTTAGGTATATCAGATCATAGATACAATAATCCCAAACAGCACAAAGGTATTAAGCGAGATACATCTCATGATTATATGAGGATGAACTTAGATAATTGTATTAACTGTGGCAGATGTGTTCGTGCTTGTGATGAAATACAAGCTTCATTTGTTTTGACAATGAGCGGTAGAGGATTTGAATCTAGAATAACAACCGATAATGATATGCTATTTGGAGATTCATCTTGTGTGTCTTGTGGTGCATGTGCGCACACTTGTCCTACAGATGCAATTTCTGATGTCTTTCAATCAAAATCCGTTGCTGTAGATAAAAAGGTAAGAACGACATGTTCTTATTGTGGTGTAGGCTGTAATTTAGAAGCTTCAATAAAAGATAAAAAAGTAGTTTCGATAGATACGCCTAAAGAAACTGAAGTTAATGCAGGTCATACCTGTATTAAAGGAAGATATGCTTTCGGTTTTTATGACCATCCAGATAGATTAAAAACTCCTTTAATTAAAAGAAATGGAAAATTTGAAGAAGCTTCTTGGGATGAAGCCTATAGCTTTATTAAAAAAGAGTTAAATAGAATAACTAAAGAAAATGGACCAGACTCAGTTGCTGGAATTTCTTCAGCAAGATGTACTAATGAAGAAAATTATGTTTTTCAAAAAATGATTAGAGCAGCAATAGGCACAAATAATATAGATTGTTGTGCAAGGATCTGTCACTCTCCAACAGCATGGGGAATGCAGCAAACATTTGGAACTGGAGCCGCTACAAACTCAACAGAAGATATTTATCATGCTGATTTATTTTTAGTTATTGGTGCAAATCCTACTAATGCTCACCCTGTAACAGGTGCAAAGATCAAACAACAAGTTATCAAGGGTAAAAAACTTATTGTTTTAGATCCAATAACTACTGATCTTGCAAAACTTGCGGATTACCACATAAGACTTAGACCTGGAACAAACGTGGCAGTATTAAATATGATGTTGCACTTTATTGTAAAATCTAAAATGTTTAATAAAGATTTTATAGATAAAAGAACTGAAGGTTTTGATACCTTTTTAAAAGAAATTGAAAGACAGGATGTAGATGAGCTTGCTAAAGTAGCCGGTGTTGACAAACAGCTTGTTAAAGAAGCAGCAATTGCATATGCAACTGCAAAAAATTCAATGGAATTTCATGGATTAGGAGTAACTGAACAGGAACAAGGATCTAAAACTGTGATGCTAATTGCTGACCTTGCGATGATAACTGGAAATATTGGCAGACCTGGTGTTGGAGTGAACCCATTAAGAGGTCAAAATAATGTTCAGGGAGCAGCTGATATGGGTTGCCAACCTCATCAGGGTGCAGGTTATTTCGAAGTTTCAGATAAAAAAGTTCAAGATTTTTATACAGAAAAATATGGTGTAGTTCATCCTACAAAAGCAGGATTAAAAATTCCTGAAATTTTTGACAGCGCAATAAACAAAGAGGTTAAAGCAGTCTGGATTATTGGTGAAGATATTGTTCAAACCGATCCAAACAGTAAGCATGTAATTGATGCAATGAATTCTTTGGAACTTCTAGTTGTTCAAGAAATATTTATGAGTGAAACTGCCAAACTTGCTACGGTAGTTTTACCTGGAACAACTTTTTTAGAAAAAGATGGAACATTTACAAATACAGAAAGAAGAATTCAAAGAGTTAATAAAGCTGTAGAGCCTTTACCAGGAACAAAGCCTGATGGTGTAATTGTTACGGATATGATGCAAAAATTAGGTTTTAATCAACCAAATTATAACGCTGATGAAGTATTAGCAGAAATTGCAGATGTTGTTCCATTCTTTAAAGGCGTAACAAGAGAAAGATTGGGTAAATTGGGTTTACAATGGCCTGTGCAGGAAGATGGAACAGATACTAAAATTTTACATAAAGAAACATTCAAACTTGGAAAAGGAAGATTAAAAAATTTCGATTTTAAAGAATCTGCAGAAATTGAAAATAATAAAAAAGATTACCCACTAATATTGACTACGAGCCGAGTTCTGCAACATTACAATGCCGCTACTATGACTAGAAGAACTAGCAATATTAATATTGTTGATGAAGATATATTATTAGTTCATCCAAAAGATGCTAAGAAAAGAGACTTAAACACAGGTGATATTGGTCGACTTTATTCAGGAAGAGGTGAAGTGGCTCTTAAAGTAGAAGTTACCGATAAAGTTAAAGAAGGTATAGTATTTACTACATTTCATTTTCCAGAATATATGGTTAATATGGTAACGGGGCATGGTAAGGATGAGGAAACAAAATGCGCTGAATACAAAGTTTCTTCAGTAGAAGTGCAAAAAATTTCTAATCAATTCAAAACTGAAATCGAGCCTAAAGAAAATCAAGCAGAATTAACACATAATTGATTTATTTTACGCAGAAAATTGTGCTAAAATATTATTAATGAAAATTCTTAAAGATAGTTTTGGCAGAACTTTTCCTTACATTAGAATGTCAATTACAGATGTTTGTAATTTTAAATGTGGTTATTGTTTACCAAATGGTTATCAAGTTGATAAAAGCGATAATAGAAAATTTCTTAATTTGGATGAAATTAAACGACTTGCAAAATGCTTTTCTGAATTAGGAGTTTGTAAAATTAGGATTACAGGTGGAGAACCAACAGTAAGAAAGGATTTTTTTGAAATAATTAAAATTTTAAAAATTGAGTCTGGAATAAAAAAAGTTGTAATTACAACAAATGGCTATCACTTGGATAAAAAAGCAAAGTTATTGGTTGATAGTGGCTTAAATGGGATAAATATAAGTATAGATAGTCTTGACCGTGAAACTTTTAAAAATGTTACCGGTCATGATAGATTGCAAGAAATTTTACAAGGAATAAAAAATCTACAAGATTTAGGATTTGAAAATATTAAAATTAATGCTGTTTTACTTAATGGAATTAACTCATCAGAAAAAGATTTTGACAAATGGTCAAACTTTATTCAAAATAATAAAATTGATTTTAGATATATAGAATTAATGCAAACTGGTGATAATTTAGAGTATTTTAAAAAATATCATACTTCGTCTAAGATATTTAAGAACTATTTAAATGAAAATAATTGGATTTACCAAACTTTAGGAAGAGACGCCGGTCCTTCTGTAAATTATATAAACCCTGAATATAAAGGCAAGTTTGGAATAATTGCTCCTTATTCAAAAGATTTTTGTAAAACTTGTAATCGCTTAAGAATTACATCTAGAGGAGATTTAAGACTTTGTTTATTTGGAAATACTGGAATAAGTGTTAGGCATTTGTTGCAAAAAGATGAACAGCTTAATGAGTTAAAAGATCTTATATTAAAACAGATGCAATTTAAAAAAGAATCTCATTATTTAGAGCTTGGAGAAACAGGTTCAACTAAAAATTTGTCTAAAACTGGAGGATAATTGAATAAATTAAAAATAGTTAACCAAAACGAATTAAAAGATTGGGCTAAAGAAATTTTTAAAAAAAATTCATTTAATATGGTTGATGTTTCTTCAAAAAAAGAAACTTTTAGAAGAGCTTTAGCTTCAGGAAAAATTTATGTTGGCAAAGAAGTTTTTGATTTAATAAAAAATAAAAAAATGCCCAAAGGAGATCCTATAACTTTAGCAGAAGTGTCAGCTATTTTAGGGATAAAAAAAACAAGTGAATTAATTCCTTTATGTCATCCGCTTCCAATAGATCATGCCGCTACTAAAATTATTATGGACGAAGAAGATAATTCTCTTGAAGTCTTTTGTGTTGTGTCTGCTGTTGCTAAAACCGGTGTAGAAATGGAAGCAATTATGGGAGTAAATTCAGCATTAATTACTATTTATGACTTAAGTAAAATAGTTAATCCACATCTAAAAATTGATAATGTTAAATTATTAATTAAAGAAGGTGGTAAAAGTGAGTTGTGGACAAATCCAGAAGGTCTTCCTAAGTTTTTAGAAAATATTTTTTAATTATGAAAGTTATACTAGAGCTATTTGGCGCAAGTAGAGATCTAAGTGATAAAGACTTTTTAGAGTTTAACATTGAAAAAAAAATTTCAATTAAAGATTTCAAAAAAAAAATAATTACTTATGTAGATGAAAATTTTAAAGGAAATAAAAATTACAAAAAAATAATTGAAACTTCGTCATTTTGCTCTCAAGATAATAATATTATTTCTGAAAATTATAATATTACTAAAGATCAAAAAATTGGAATTATTCCTCCTATTGGAGGCGGATGATGCTGCATACAAAAGTAATAGATATTAAAAAAGAAAAAATAGAAGTAAAAAAAGCTGAAAATTTTATTTCATCTTCAAAATTTGGAGCTTCATTGATCTTTAAAGGAACTGTAAGAAATACAAATGATAATAAAAAAGTAACAGGCATTACTTATGATAGTCACGATGCAATGGTAATAAAAAGTTTTGAAGAAATTTATAATGAAGTAGATCAAAAATTAAAAATTAAAGATAAAGCTGTTTATATTGAGCATGTAAAAGGATATCTTAATTTAGGTGAAATAAGTATAATTATTGCAGTTGCTTGTCCCCATAGAGCGGAAGCTTATATTCTTTCCAAGTACATAATAGAAGAAATAAAGAAAAGATCTCCTATTTGGAAAAAAGAACATTATGAAAATGAAAAAAGTGAATGGTTAAAAGGAAATCCAATCCAAGTTAATTAAAATCTTTTTTATAATCGAAATCCCTAAAAATTTTTTCGGATGAAACCTTAATAAAATTGGTATTTTTTTTTAATCTTTTAACCATAAACTTGGCTCCAAAGTTGCCTTTAATTTTTTTAAATTTATTTAATATTGAAATTTTAAATCCCACTGGATTACCTACTTTATTTTTAAATTTTAGTGCATGAACTAAATAATTTTTTTTATAGATTGATTGATAAAGTTTATTTAAATCCGAAATTTTTATAAATGGCATATCAGATTGAATAATTATAAATCCTTTATCTTTTTTTGATATTTTTTTTAATCCAGTTTTTATTGAAGAGGCTATACCATTTTTATAATTTTTATTAATTACAAACATATTTTTTTTATTGTTTTGTATGATTTTTTTTATGTTTTTGTATTGATAGCCAAGAACAATTATAACTTTATTAATTTTGCTTTTGTGTAGTGCATTCAAAGTATGATTAATTAAATGTTTCTCTTTATATATTTTTACTAATTTATTTTCACCTTTTAATCTTTTTGATTCTCCTGCTGCAAGTAAAATTGCTTTAATCACTTTTTATATGTCTCTGAAACCAATTGAGCAATAATTGACAAAGCTATCTCAGGTGCAGATTTACCACCTAGCTTAATCCCTATAGGACCATGTATTAAATTTATTTGTTCATCACTAAAATTGGCTTCTTTTAATCTTGCACATCTGTTTTCATGAGTTTTTTTACTGCCTAGAGCTCCTATATAATAAAATTTTTTCTTCAACGCGTGTTGCAGTGCAGGATCATCAATTTTTGGATCATGCGTTAAAGCAATTAGAGCTGTGTTTTCATTTGTTTCTATTTCTTTAAGTGCTTCATCTGGCCATTTATTAATTATTTTCATGTCAGGAAATCTTTTTTCAGATGCGAAATATCCTCTTGGGTCAATTATACAAATTTCAAAGTTTAAACTTTTAGCAAAATCTACTAGGTATTGGGCTATATGTACCGCACCTACTACGATGACTTTTATAGGCAAGATATAAGTTTCAACAAATATATCTGAACCTTCTATCACACCATTTTTTTTTGATTTGAAAAAATTATTTATTTGATTTGAATAAATTTCCATTTCTTTACTTAAAGGCTTATTTTTTTCAAAAATTTCACTTTCACCATTTGAAATATTTGTAATTATTGCAAATTCATTTTTGTTTTTCTTTTTTTCAATAATTTTTTTTAATATTTCTAATTTCATTACTTTACTTGTTCCAAATAAACGGCAATTTCACCACCACAAGCTAGGCCCACTTCCCAAGCACTTTCATTGGAAACTTTAAATTCAATTTTTTTGCAAGATTTATTATCTTTAATTAAACCAATGCATTCTCTTACCACTGCTGATTCAACGCAACCTCCTGAGACTGAGCCTGAAAAATCACCTTTCTCGTTTACGATCATTCTACTTCCAACTTGTCTTGGAGAGGATCCCCAGGTTTGAATTACGGTTGCTAATATAACTTTTTGATTAGCTTTTATCCAATCGTGTGCTTCTTCGAGAATTTTTTCATCAAATGAATTTTTCATTCGACAAAATATAGATTTAATTTAGCAAGCCTCAACAGCTTTTTTTGCCTGCGTAACTACAAGACTGGCTCTGAACTCAGCAGAAGCATGTATATCAGAATTCATATTAGAACTATTTACTTCCATTCCAGATATTGAATTTGAAGAAAAACTTGATACCAGTGCTTTAGCTAAATCTTTATCATTATATACACAGGGTTTTGCTCCAGTTATAGCTACGTTTACTCCTGATTTATGTTTGGCTACATATACGCCCACTATTGCATATCTTGATGCTGGATTTGGATATTTTTGGTAGCTAGATTTTTCTGGTATTTGAAACTCTACAGTTTCGATTAATTCACCCTTTTTTAATGCTGTTTCAAACATTCCTTTAAAAAATTTTGAAGCTTCAATTTTTCTCTCATTTGTATGAATTACAGCGTTTAAAGCAAGGCAAGCTGAAGGGTAGTCGGCTGCTGGATCATTGTTTGCAATTGAACCACCTATCGTGCCTCTATTTCTTACTTGGGGATCTCCAATTCCTTCCGCTAATGATGACAAAGAAGGTATTGTTTTTTTTATTTCTTTTGAATTTGCAACTTCTGTATGTTTTGTTGTGGCACCAATTTTTATAGATTTTCCACTTACACTAATTCCTGATAATTTTTTTATATTTTTAATATCAATTATATCTTTGTAAGTTGCTAAACCTAATTTCATGGAAGGAATAGTAGTCATTCCTCCTGCCAAAAATGCTGAGTTTGAAGATGAAAGTTTTTTTGCTTCTTTGCTGTCTTTTGCAGAATGATAATTAAAAGTCTTCATAAATTTCTCCTAAGCTGCTTTATTTTTAGTTTTTTTTAAATTTTTACATGCTCTCCAAACTTTTTCAGCAGTTGCTGGCATTTGAATTTCTTGCCCATCTAATGCATTTATAATAGCATTCATCACTGTTGGGGGCGCTCCTATTGATCCTGCTTCACCACAACCTTTAACTCCTAATGGATTTGTTGTTGCCTTAGTACAGGTAAAACCTAAATTAAACTCAGGAAGATTGTCTGCTCTAGGCATTGTATAATCCATATAAGAAGCGGTAATGAGCTGACCTGTTTCATCATATTCTGCATTTTCAGTAAGAGCTTGTCCTATTCCTTGAGCAAGTCCACCATGGACCTGGCCTTCGACTATAGTAGGATTTACAATTGTTCCAAAATCATCAACTGCCGTATATCTGTCTAATTTAACTTCGCCTGTTTCAGGATCTATTTCTACTTCTGCGATATGAGAGCCTGCTGGAAAAGAAAAGTTAGCAGGATCAAAAAAAGCTGACTCTTTCAGACCAGGTTCTTCACCTTCTGGTAAAGGAGATTTAACTTCATCTCTTACTCCTGGTAGATAGCAGGCAAATGCCACTTCCCCAATTGTTTTTTTCTTATTCGAGTTAGCTACTACAAATTCTCCATTTTTAAAATCAACATCATCAGGACTTGCTTCAAGCATTTTGGCAGCTACTCTTTTCCCTTTGTCTACTATTTTTTT
This sequence comes from uncultured Pelagibacteraceae bacterium, assembly GCA_902568235.1. Classification (GTDB taxonomy): domain Bacteria; phylum Pseudomonadota; class Alphaproteobacteria; order Pelagibacterales; family Pelagibacteraceae; genus Pelagibacter. The sequence goes on from CACFPS010000004.1 coordinate 8,214, forward strand.
ACAAGCATTAACAATTGCAATTCCTCCAACAGTTAATGATCTTGATCCATAAGTTCCCATTCCAAATGTACCTTTATCGGTATCACCATGAACTATATCTATATTTTCTATAGGGACTCCTAGTTCATCTGCAGCAATTTGAGCAAATGTTGTTTGGTGGCTTTGCCCGTGACTATGAGATCCTGTATAAACGGTTACTTGTCCAGTAGGATTAAATCTTACCTCTGCTGACTCCCATAGACCAACTCCACATCCTAACATCATTACGACCGGTGATGGAGCAATACCACACGCCTCAAAGTATGTTGTGACACCTATTCCCCTAAGTTTTCCTTTAGACTCAGAGTCTTTTTTTCTAGCTGAAAAACCATCATAGTCTGCCATTTCTTTTGCTTTTTTAAGACCAGCTACATAATCTCCAGAATCAATTTGATGAACTAAAGTCTGTTTAAATGGAAATTCTGTAGGAAAATTTTTCATTCTTATTTCAATTGGGTCCATACCAAGCTCAATTGCAGCTTTATCTACTATTCTTTCAATTGTATATGTGGCCTCGGGTCTTCCGGCTCCTCTATAAGCATCAACTGGTGCAGTATTTGTGTAGACTGCTTTTACATTTGAGTAAGCGGCAGGCATCACATAAACTCCAGTTGCACAAGGACCAAATAAATAAGTTGGAGTAACAGTACCAAATACTCTTGCATATGCTCCTAGATTTGCAATTGTTTCATTTTTAAATCCTAAGAATTTACCATCATTTGTGACTGCTAGCTCGGCATGAGTAATATGGTCTCTGCCATGAGTATCAGTTAAAAAAGACTCTGTTCTTTCTGCCACCCATTTAATAGGTCTTTCAATTTTTTTTGATGCCCAACTACAGACTATCTCTTCATTATATAGATTTATTTTTGAGCCAAATCCTCCCCCAACATCAGGTGCGACAACTCTTAATTTATGTTCTGGAGCAACTCCTCCAAATGCTGACATTATTAATCTCGATAAATGAGGGTTTTGGCTTGTCGTATAACAAGTTATCTCTTCTGAAGCCGAATTATAGTCCACAACGCAAGCTCTAGGTTCCATTGCATTTGGAATAAGACGATTATTTGTTATGTCTAATTTTATAATTTTATCTGCTTTATCAAATGCTTCTTTAACTTTTTGTCTATCTCCGAGTAGCCAATCATAACATAAATTTTTATCTATATCCTTATGTATTGTATCATCTTTCATTGCCTCTGAAAGGTTTACTACGGCTTTCAAAATTTTATAATCTATATTTACTAATTCTGAGGCAGCTTTAGCCTCTTCAAGACTTTCAGCAAAAACTACTGCTATTGGATCTCCAACAAAGTTAACATTATCTTTAGCTAAAGGAGGATTTGGAGGACATTTCATTTCAGATCCATCTTCGCTTCTTATTGCCCAACCTGCTATTAAGCCTCCTATTTTATCTTTTGCTATATGTTCTCCAGTTAAAACATCAACTACTCCTGATGCTTTTAATGCTTTAGATATATCTATTTTAGTTATTTTTGCTCTAGCATGTGGTGATCTCACAAAATATGCATAAGTTTGATTATTAATATTAATATCAGCAGTGTAGCGTCCTTTGCCTGTCAGAAATCTTTTGTCCTCTTTTCTTTCAACTCTTGATCCAACTAAACTCGCCATATCTTATTTCCTCCTACATTTTAGATGCCGCTTCTTTAACTGCAGCAACTATATTTTGATAACCTGTACATCTACAAATATTTCCTTCTAGCCATTCTCTTATTTCAGTGTCACTTGGTTTTTTATTATTTTTCAACAAGTCGATTGCACTCATTACCATTCCAGGTGTGCAGAATCCACATTGCAAACCATGAAGTTTTTTAAATGCCTCTTGCATTGGATGCATTTTTCCATTTTGTGATAACCCTTCTATTGTTGTAATTTTCGATCCATCAAGATCTGCTGCAAATGCTGTGCAGCTTTTTATAGACTTTCCATCAACATGAACAACACATGCGCCACACTGACTAGTGTCACATCCAATATGTGTTCCTGTTAAATTTAATATATCTCTTAAGAAAACCGATAAAAGAGTGTGGTCTGATATTTCTTTACTAATTTTTTTGCCGTTTATTTCTAAATTCACCTTTTTCATTGCCCGCGCTCCTTAGAATAAGGTTAATAATTTATTATAATTACATTGCAGTAAAACATATTAATTAAATATGTTCAATTAATTTGCTTTTTTTAATTCTAGTATTACGCGACTTAAATTATTAAATATCCAACAATAATAAGCAAAACTATTCCAGATATGTAAATTATAATTTTATTATTTAATATATTTTTGTCTTTTATTTTTAATTCTTTTTGATTTTTATTTTCTATGTTTTTTTCATTGTCATCAATTACATTTTGTGAAGAAATTAATTCTGAAAATTTGCCAAAAAAAATATCGGCCATTTTTTTTGCCGTCATATCAATTAATCGCGAGCCAATCTGGGCTATTTTTCCACCTACATTTGCTTCTATTTCATAAGAAAGTTTAGTGTCTCCATTTACATCTTCTAAATTAACTTTTGCTTTTCCTGAAGCAAAGCCAACAGGTGAATTACCTGATCCTTCAATGATATAGCTATTTGGAGCATTAATTTCCTTTAATTGTATATCTCCTGAAAAACTTGCATTAAATGGTCCAATTTTGTTTGTGGCAGTTGCCGTAAATTCTGTATCAGATTTTTTAATAAAGCTTTCACATCCTGGGATTGATCTTCTCAGAATCTCAGCATCATTTAATGCATCCCATACCTTTTGTTTTTCTAAATTTATTTGATAAGATCCAGACAATTTCATTATAAGAAAATATACTAAATTATGGACAAAAATACTAAGAAAGAATTACAATCGGCAGCATTTGAAAGATTAATTAGACATCTTCGAGAAAGATCCGATGTTCAAAATATTGATTTAATGAATCTTGCTGGATTTTGCAGAAACTGCTTGTCAAAATGGTATAAGGAAGAAGCGGAAAAAAAAGGAATACAAATTTCTGATCCTGATGCTAGAGAACACGTTTATGGCATGAAATATTCTGAGTGGAAAGAAAAATATCAAAAATAATTATTTTTCTTTTAGATGATAAGACTATTTCCTTTTATTTTTGTTTTACTTTGGTCTTCTGCTTTTATAACAACTAAACCAATTGTAGATAACAGTGATCCATTTACAGCACTTTCGTTTAGGTTTTTTTTTGTAGCTTTAGGTTTTTTTATTTTTTCATTTTTAACAAAAAAGAAAATTATTGGTCAAAAAAAACATATTATAAAATCAATTCTTAGTGGTGTTTTATTTCATGGTTTTTATCTTGGTGGAGTTTTTTTTTCAGTATCGAAAGGTTTGCCTACTGGGATAGCTGCATTAATTGTTACTCTTCAACCTATTCTAACAAATGCATTGGCTGGTCCGATTTTAAATGAAAAAGTAACATGGAAGCAATGGGTTGGAGTTCTATTAGGTTTTATAGGTGCTACTTTAGTCTTAGGTTTTGATATAGGAAAGACTTTGCCAACAATAGGAATTATATCTTCATTCGTTGCATTGTTCGCAATTACTTCTTCTACATTATGGCAGAAAAAACTTAGTAATAATTTACCTTTATCAGTAAGCAACATGTATCAAGCAATTGGAGGATGTTTGTTTCATTTAGTAATAATTTTATTGTTTGTAGATCCTTACATAAATTTTTCAAATACTTTTATCTTAGCAATGAGTCATCAAATTTTTTTAGTATCCTTTGGAGCTTTCACTATACTGATGTACTTAATTAAAAATAATTCAGCTAGTAAAACAGTAACTATTTTTTTTTTAATTCCAGCTATATCAGCCGTTATGGCTTGGCTGTTTTTAAATGAAAATCTTTCAACTTATGATATTGCTGGATTTTTAATTGCTTCATTTGGAGTGTTTATCGCAACAAGAACTAATAAATAGTATATTTTTATTTTTCTTTTAGTCTTGGAAATAATTCTACAAAATTACAAGGCTTATGATTTATATCTAGTTGATGTACTAAAATTTTATCCCATGCATCTGTTACTCCTCCTGATGATCCTGGGAGAGCAAATATATATTTGCCTTTTGCTAATACAGCGCAAGCTCTAGATTGTATGGAAGAAGTTCCCACAGTTTTCAAGCTCACATATCTGAAAACTTCTCCAAAACCAGGTATTTTTTTATCGGCAATCTCTTCCACTGCCTCAGGCGTAATATCTCTACCTGTAAGGCCTGTTCCGCCAGTAGTTATAATTACGTCTATTTTTTTGTTTTTTAGCCAATACTTTATAATTTTTTTTATTTCTTTTTTATTATCTTTACAGATTTTTCTATCAGTTAGATTATGTTTGGCTTTTTTAATTTTTTTAGAAAGGATATTGCCAGATTTGTCTGTTTTTAAAGTTCTTGTGTCAGTAACAGTCAATAATGCTATATTTACATTCATAATTTTTTTATGACTATATTATCAATTCTTTTTTTTGTAACTGCTTTAATTTACTCAAGTGTTGGATTTGGAGGAGCTTCTACATATCTAGCTTTGTTACTTTTGTGGGGTGTTCCTTATCATATTTTCCCTATTGTAGCTTTGGGTTGTAATATAATTGTAGTCTCAGGAAACTCATTCAACTACATACGAGCAGGAAATTTAAATTTAAAACTGCTTTTTCCTTACTTGTTGGGATCGGTACCTTTTGCTTTCTTCGGAGGATCAATCCAAATTGAAAAGGAATTATTTGAAATAATTTTATTTTTTGTTTTAGCAGTTGCAGGAGGGTTATTATTATTTAATTTTAAATCTTATGACGATAATTCAGCAAATTACAAAGTTTTACCTATCTATATCTCAATTTTAATAGGGCTAATTTTGGGATTTGTATCTGGAATTGTTGGTATAGGGGGAGGTATTTTTTTAAGCCCCATACTTTACATATTTAGGGCTGCTAAACCAAAACATATAACAACTGCAGTATCGTTATTTATTTTAATTAATTCTATATTTGGACTTATTGGCCAGATAAGCAAAAATCAAAATTTATTTGAGCTCACAGACTTTTTATATTTATTGTTGGCTGTATTAATTGGTGGACAAATGGGAAATTTTGTAAATTTAAAAATACTTTCTTCAAAAATACTTGCCTTGATTACTTCTTTATTGGTAATTTTTGTTGCTGTAAGAATGGGATTTAACATTTTTAATATTTAATGAAAAATTTTTATTTTATTTTTTTAATTTTACTATTTTCGATAAAAACTTCGAATGCACAAAATATTACTAAAGCATATTTCGGTGGTGGTTGTTTTTGGTGCATGGAAGAAGCATTTGAGAAACTAGATGGTATTATTGAGGTTGTTTCGGGTTATTCCGGTGGAAAAACAAAAAACCCAACTTATAAAGAGGTTGTCTATGGTGACACTGGTCATTTTGAGGTTATCGAAGTCATTTATGACAGTTCAGTATTGTCTTATAAAAAACTATTAGATAATTTTTGGATTAATATAGATCCTTTTGATGAATACGGTCAGTTTTGTGACAAAGGATATAGCTATAGATCTGTTGCCTTTTACCAAAATAAACAACAAAAAAAAATGATTGAAACCAGTATTTTAAAAATACAAAATAAATTCAAAAAGAATGTTGTGACTTATGTTAGAAAATTTGACAAATTTTATAAAGCCGAAGACAAACATCAAAACTATTATCAAGAATATTTTTTAAATTACTTAAGATATAAAAAGGCATGCAGAAGGGAAAAAATACTAAACAATATTTGGGGTTCTTGAAAAAATTTTACCGTCCTTTTATATTAACTTATATTTTTTTCAGCATTGCCATAGGTTTTTATCCTTCTTTTGATTTTTATTCATTAAAAGGGCAGATATTAATTATTCTAGTCTCCTTATTTAATGGATTATTGGGCATTTATATAAAAAAGTTATAATTTTTTAATTAAGTGGAAAACACATCCAGCCAGTTATAATGTATTTTTTGCCCTTGTTTAAAACTTCTCCTGAATGTGCGTGTGTCCATTCTGCGGGCCAAATCAAAGTTTTTCCTGTTTCGGGTTTTATATTTATATCGTAATGAGAAAAATTTGTACTTCCGGTATTATCTTCAGTGGTATTCAAATATGTCATCCAGGCAAATAATCTATGCATTTGTATGCCTGAATTTCTTTCGCAGTGTGTGTGAGAAAAATGATCTCCAGGTAAATATCTTTGTAAGTTAAAACTTGGAATATCTACGGTTTTTATATTTTCTTTAATAAAGGGCCATTGTTTTAAATAATCTTCAAAACAAAGATACAATTCTTTAAAATAATCATTGAAAACTGAATATTGTTTTTTTTTTAAATCTACAGGATCAATGGTTATATCAGTTGTTTTTTTTTTAATTAAATTTTTTCCTGATCCCATAACACCCTGGTTTTGCAAATGTTTATTATGTTCAAAAAAATTTATCAAATTAAGGCATAATTCATCGTTCAAAATTTTCCAACAACCTATAAAATTTGTTTGATTAGAATTAATTTTTTCTCTTTTCATTAAATAATTTCAAAACCTTTACTACTAAACCTTATCAAGCCTGCAGATTTTTGAATAAATTTTAATCCTTTTTTATGTTGATTCATTTTTAAATACATATTGCCAATACGTAAATTAGTTTTTCTATGATCAATGTCAATTTTTAATGCCTCTTCAAAATACTTTCTTGCTTCTTCAAAATTATTTTCCATTTCAAATATTCTTCCCAACTCACTCAAAGGTTCTATATTATTATTATCGATTTCGTATGCTTTTAGAAAATTTGATTTGGCCTCAGAAATATTTCCTCTAATGCTTAATAGACAGCCTAAATTATGAAATGAATTAGAATTTCTGTTATTTAATTTAATTGATATGTTTAAATTTTTTTCAGCTAGATCTAATTTTTTTAAAGATAAATATAATGTACCTAATAGAAAAAAATATTTATAATTTTTCTTTTCTGTTTTTGTAATAATTTCCAAATTATTTATTGCTTCTGATATTTTTCCAATTTGAATTAATTTCAGAATTTTATTTGTATTTTCGTTATCAGTTTCTAAGTTATCAATAGTCATTTTGCTTTTTTAAAGCACATATGGTTCTGGTCTAGCCTTGCTATTTAACACTCTTTCTACTGCAAAAACAGAAATATCAATTGTTTTATAACTGCCTGTTGTAATCAATTCAGTAAGTGCTCTTCCTATTCCTGGTGCTTGCATTAATCCTCTTCCGGTAAAACCAGAAGCCATATAAACATTTTCATATTTTGGATGTTTTCCAACTACAGCATTGTTATCAAGTTTGTTACAATCGTAGTAACCTGCCCAACCTCCAGTTAATTTTAATTCTTCAAATGCTGGTATTCTTTTTGCAAGAGCTGGCCATACCAATTCTTCAAAATCATTCCACGCGGGTTCAAGGTCTTCTGCGTCAAATAAAGATTTTGGAGATCCTGCTAAATATTCTTTGCCTTCTGGTCTCCAATAGACACCTGTTGTTAGATCGCCAGTTAACGGCATTTCGGGATAATGTTTTGGGCATTTGACTCTAAATACTGTATGTTTTTGTGGAACTACCGGAATATCTTCTAAAAGTTCTTTCGTCCAGCACCCGGCGGCTGAAACTATCGTCTTGGCTTTTATCTCAGATAAACTTTTTACTTCTCCTTTTATAAATTCTGCACCAAGTTCCACTGCTTTACTTTTTAATGCGCTGTGAAACATGAAAGGATCAATCCATCCTTCACTTTTATTATCTGTGTATGTTGCTGTTTCAATTCCTTCATTATTGATATAAGGAAATACTTTGCTTAATTCAGATCCTTTTATATTTTTTGTTCCAGCTTCACAATCTTTATGATTTTCTAAAGCTCTATATTGTTCTTCAGCATCGTCGGGTCCAAACATCAATAAATATCCATTTGGCACCATGCTGGCTGTTGGATTTGGGTTTTTTTCTGTTTTCAATAATTCTGGAATTTTAAAAATAAATTCTCTAGCAAATTTTCCAAGAAGAATATTTTCTTTTTGATAAAATTGTCTTCTAAAACCGCCTAAAGATAAAGGAAACGATGCAGACTTATATGTCGGATCTCTTTCAATTACCTTAACTTTCCTGCCTTCTTTTGATAAAAAGTAGGCCGTAGAAACTCCTATTATGCCTCCACCAACTATTACAACATCATCCATGAATCTTTAATAAATAATATATGATTTTTAACTTTTAAGAAAGTTTTGATCTACCACCATCAACAGCTATAACTTGTCCAGTAATCCATGAGCTTTCATCTGTAAGTAAAAATTTTGCAAGAGCCGCTCCATCTTTGCCTTCACCGATTCTTTTAAGTGGATGTGCTTTTGCTATTCCTTCTGCAATAGCTGTATTTTTTATCATTGGTTGTGCTATTTTAGAGTTTGTTAGGCTTGGCGCTATACAATTTACTCTTATATTTGGAGCAAACTCCGCTGCAAGAGAAACTGTTAAGCCTTCGACAGCTGCCTTGGTTGACGCAATAATTGAATGATTTGTAAAACCCCTTTGAGCAGCTATAGTTGAAAATAAAACAATTGATCCTTTATTTTTTTTTAAGTTTTCTTGAAATCCTTTAATTAACTCTACAGCAGAATACAAATTTAACTTCATGCATTTATTAAAATCATTCTCAGTCACCTTACTAAAAGACATTAAATCAATAGAGCCCACACAGTACGCAATGCCTTTTATGTCTTGAATGTCTGATTTAATTTTTTCTACAAAGCCATCTTCGAGCACATTGGCAATTGAGTAAGAAGCGTCTATTTTTTTAGATAAAGACTTAATCTCTGCTTCGTTTCTGCCTACTAAATGAACTTCTTTCTTATGAGTATATAATTGTTCAGCCAAACTCGAACCTATCGAGCCCGTAGCTCCAACAATAAGATATTTTTTTGATATTAATTCTTCCATAATTAATAATATCCTCCACCCATTGCTTTATATTTTTTTGCTAAATATTGTGCTTTTCTTGCTGACCATTGTCCTGCCTTTGTTCCATGGGTGTTTTTAGATTTTATTTCTTCAAATAATTTTTTTCTTAAAATTGGTTTTGTATATCTTTTTTCTGTATTTTTAATGTTTATTTTCCACTCATTTCTATAGTTTCTTACTTTATCTACAATAAATTTTGGTTGTTTTGAAAATTGTTTCCCTTTTTTCATTGTTTTTTTTTTTAAATTAGTTGTAAGTTTGTACTCTTTTGAAGAAAGAGCTTTTATTGCTTTTTCTGGTAAATATCTTTCTCCAGTATCTGAGGATTTTTTTCCTGATTTTGTTCTCCATTTTTGTTTTATCCAGGCTTTTAAATTAATTTGTTTTTTTGTTAGCATAAATAAAATTTAATTAATATTTTTTCTAGGATCTTTTATTTTTTTTAATTTTTCTATAATGCCAAATAATCTTGCACTTATAAAAATTATATAAACAATAGTAAATCCTAAAGCCATTGTGGATAGGAATACAAATATTACTGTTAAAATTTTTTCTTGAAACCAGTTTTCTATACCTGAATTAGAGTAATATAAAATATTCCAAAAAAGTAAAAAAGCAAATTCATAAACTATTATAATTTTAAACATATCGGCGATTTAGATTGTTTAAATTTTTTTACCACTTACATCTTGTCACATTACATGTATTTATGGTCGCATATTAACTTTTACATAATTATGAAAAGTGGATATTATAATTTTATGAATAATATATGGATTACAGGAGCAAGTAGTGGAATTGGTAGAGCATTAGCTTTAAAATTTGCAGAAGAAGGCTGGCAAGTTGCTGCATCTGCTAGAAGAGAAGATTTATTGAATGAAATTTCTGAATTAAATAAAAACATTTCTCCATTTCCATTAGATGTTACGAGCATAGAAAAGTGTAAAGAGACTTTTGAAAAAATCAAAAACAAATATGAAAGTATTGATATTTGTTTTTTTTCTACTGGTACCTGGGATCCAAAAAAAGAAAAAAATATTGATATCGATCAAATAAGAAATGTTATGGAAGTTAATTTCTTTGGTACTTTAAATTGCATTCAAGCAGTAGAACGATATTTTAAAGAAAGAAATAGTGGACATATATCCATTGTTTCATCTATAGCTGGATACAGAGGTTTACCAAATTCTACGGGATACGGAGCTTCAAAAGCTGCTCTTAATAATTTAGCAGAAAGTCTTTATTTTGATTTCGGTAAACATAATGTGAGAATTTCATTGATATCTCCAGGTTTTATCAAGACACCAATGACAGATAAAAATGAATTTAGAATGCCGTTTTTAAAGACACCAGAATTTGCAGCAGATAAAATCTATAAAGGATTAATAAATGGTTCAAGTTTTGAAATTGATTTTCCAAAAGAACTTACATTAATTTTAAAATTGCTAAAAATTTTACCTAATCGATTGTATTTATATATAATTAAAAAACTTACAAAGTTACAAAAACTCTAATCTTTTAAAAAAAATACAGTTAATTCACCTACTTTAAATCCGAATTTAGTAAGCTTAGCTCTATTTATGGCAACTCTTTCATCTTGTTTAAAAATCCAATCATCAAATGAAACTTTTATATTTTTTGATTTAAAGGGTATTAAAAGATCATATTCAAATTTAAATGCCGAACCATATTGAAAACCTTTGGCATTACCAACTACGTCCGAGGCAGATCCTTTGTAGTTGTTGTCATCTAATTTTTCTATTTTCCAAGTTCTTTTTTGTTTTTCTCCATCAGTCCAATAAAAGTCCTCTTCTAATGTTAAAATACCATTTTCAAATTTACCAAACATATCAGCTTTAAACTGCCTTGTAACTTTGCCACTTCTATTTTGTAAAAGTCCCCAAGCTTTTACTTTGCCATTAAAGTATTCTTCAATTTTAATAGTTGGTTCTGTTCCTTTAAAATCTTCTGGTTTCATATTTTTTTTTAGTATCGAGGTTGAAATAAATACAACAAATATTATCAATAATAATGAACTAATCAAATTACTAAGTTTAATTTTCACGCTATTTGTTCTGTAATGAAAATTGTATTAGATCAATATTTTTGGATTTAAATCCAGCTTCGCAATACGATAAATAAAAATGCCACATTCTCTTAAATGTTAAATCAAACCCTTGCTTTGAAATATAATCCCATTTATTTAAAAATTCATCTCTCCACAATTTTAAAGTATTTGAATAATGTAAACCGTACGATTCATATTTTTCTATAGACAAACCTTTGGTTGATGAAAGAGAATATAAACTTTTTTTAGATGGTAAAAATCCACCAGGAAAAATATATTTCTGAATAAAATCTTGCTTTGTTTTATATCTATCAAATAAATCATCGCTTATAGTTATTGCCTGAATAGCAGCTTTACCATTTTTAGATAAATTTGATTTTATTGTATTAAAATAACTTGACAAATAATTTTTTCCTACTGCTTCGATCATTTCAATAGATGCAATATAATTATATTTATCTTTAACATCCCTGTAGTCTTTTAATTTAATTTTGATTTTTTCATTAAGTCCATTTTCAAAAATTTTTTTAGAAGCATAATCAAATTGTTTTTGTGAAATTGTTATGCAATCCATTTTGACATCATAATTTTTACCTACAAATTCTGCAAAGCCTCCCCAGCCACATCCTATCTCTAATATCTTGTCGCCAGGTCTTGGATTTATTAAAGATAATAATTTTTTGTACTTGTTGATTTGTGCAGATTCCAAATTTGAATCATGATTTTCAAATATAGCGCTTGAGTATGTTAAACTAGGATCTAGCCATAATGAAAAAAATTCATTACCCAAATCATAGTGTTTTGCTATATTTTCTTTGCTTTTTGATTTGTTATTTTTTATGAAAATACTTTTTATATTATTGACAATAGGAAAATCTAATAAACCAGAAAATTTATATATTAGCTTTATATTTTTTGCAGTTAATTCTATTAAATTAGTAAGACTATCTGTTTCAAAATCACCTCTCATATAAGATTCTGCCATTCCAACACTTCCGCTTTTTACAATTTGGTAGGTCAAACCAGGTTTATTAATCTTTATTTTAACTTTTAAATCTTCATTAGAACTACCAAAAATATATTTTTTATTGTCATAATTTACTAATTCAATACTTCCGTATTTAATAAACTTCAAAGATTTAAAGACAATTTTATCTGCTATAGTGTTAAAATTCATTTTTCTTCAATAGATATATTATTTTTTATTTTAAATTTTTTTTTAATGACTTTTATACCTTTTAACCATAATTTTAATGCTTCATAATGTATTGCGGCAATAATTTTAAAAGTCATCAAAGGATGTGAAATAAATGAAAATAGCAAATTTTTTTCGTTTAATTCTTTTGCTTTTCCATCTTGTGAAGCATAAAGAAGTTTTCCATCTTTATCCTTTTGATCAATAATAACTGAAATTTTATCTGATGGTTTTAAAACTCTGAAATAATAATGACATTCCATTTCTATAAAAGGAGAAACATGAAACTTTTTAGTACAATCATTTACGATAACTTTTTCATCATCGGTTTTAAATATATAGGTATGTTGTTCTCCAAAGGTGTTTTTAACTTCATACAAAATTGATATTAATCTTGTATTTTCATCATAAATAAAGAAAACACTTAAAGGATTAAACACATAACCGAAAATTCTAGGATAACAAAATAACTTTATTTGAATTCTATCATTTTCAATTCCTATATCATTTAAATTTTTAATTACCCACTCTTTAAGAGATGTGCCATCTCTAGGACCATGATCTTTTTCGAAAAAACTTATAATATTAAACTTATTATATGAAAAAATTTTAATTTTATTCTCAATTATTTCTAACTCATCTATGTCAATTAATAATGAAAAAACTTTATATTTAAAACAATGTTCTTTAGGTTTAAATCTTCTATGTATTACTTTTCCATTATATATTATTGAATTTTTAATCATCTAAAGCTTTAATCATTTCAATAGATGATCTTATTCCATCCTCATGAAATCCGTAACCAAAATAACTTCCACAGAACAATATGTTTTTTTTATTTTGTAATAAACTTAATTTTTTTTGATTATCTAATGCTTTTTGATCAAAATAAGGATGGGAAAAATTAACTTTTTTTATTATTTTATTTTCAGATATTTTAGAAAATGGATTTAAAGTTAAAAATATATTCTCTTTACATTTTAAATTTTGCAGAAGATTTAACCAATAAGTTAAAGCATTTATTTGTGGATTTTTTGATTTAACGTGAGAATTCCAAGATGACCATACATTTTTATTTTTTGGCATAATTTTTTCATCAGTATGAATAACTGCAATATTTTTTTTATAATTAAATTTAGATAATATTTCTTTTTCTTCATTTAATGGATTATCTAATATTGATAAAGCATCATTTGCATGAGTTGCTATTACAACTTTATCATAATCAAAAAACTCATTCTTTTCTCCATAATATATCTGAACTCCTGAAGATAGCCTTTTGATATTATGGATTTTATAATTTTTATAATATTCACCGCTTATCTTAGATAATATTTTATTTACATATGTTTTGCTTCTATTTGAAACTGTAAACCATTGAGGTCTATTCTTTAGTTTAAATAATCCGTGATTTTGAAAAAACTTTAAAAAAAAACTTAATGGCATTTTGCTTGCCTCATAAGGTGGCATTGACCATATAGCTGAAACCATTGGTATTAAATGATAATCAATAAAAAATTTAGATAGTTTATTTTTGTTTAAAAAATCTCCAAGAGTAAACTTTTCTTCAAAATTATTTATTTTATCACAATAATTATAAAATTTTATAATATCAAAAAACATTTTAAGAAAATTTGTATCAAATATATTTGTTTTATTTGCAAATATTCCCCTTAATCCCTTTCCAGAGTATTCAAGATTTGTATCATGAACTGATACGGAAAAAGACATATCACTTTTTTCTATTTTCACTTCATTTTCTAAAAAAAAATTTATTAAATTAGGATAAGTTTGGTGGTTAAAAACTATAAATCCTACATCTACTGAAATTTTTTTTTTATTTATTAAAATATCTAAAGTGTATGAATGTCCTCCAAAATGATCTTCTCTTTCAAATAAATCCACATGATGTTTTTTTGATAAATAATAAGCAGCACTTAATCCAGAAATGCCTGATCCAACGACAGCAATTTTCATAAATGTTATGCAGCGTCTTCTTTAAATTCATCCATGCTAGGACATGAACAAAAAAGATTTTTATCTCCATACACGTTATCCACTCTTGCAACTGGTGGCCAAAATTTATTAGATCTTAAAAACTTAGATGGATAGGCAGCTTCTTCTCTCGAATATTTATGATTCCATTCATCTGAGGCTAATTCTAAATCTGTATGTGGAGCATTTTTTATAGGATTGTCAGTTTTATCAAATTTTCCAGACTTAATTTCATCAATTTCTGTTTTAATTTTTATTAGAGTATCACAAAATCTATCCAATTCTTTTAGGCTTTCACTTTCTGTGGGCTCAATCATCATAGTTCCGGGGACTGGCCAAGACATTGTAGGCGCGTGAAAACCAAAATCTATTAGCCTTTTAGCAATATCTTCCTCTGTTACTCCTGTTTCTTTTTTAATAGTTCTTATGTCTATAATACATTCGTGGGCTACATTACCTTTATTGCCTTTGTATAATATTGGAAAATGTTTTTTAAGTTTATTGGCAATATAGTTTGCATTTAATATTGCAATTTGCGTAGCTAATTTTAAACCTTCTGATCCCATCATTTTTATATACATCCAAGAAATAGGCAAAATGCTAGAGCTTCCCCAAGGCGCAGCAGATATAGCTCCAATTCCTGAAGCAGGTCCACAATCTTTAATTACAGGATGTGAAGGTAAATATATTTCTAAATGTCTTTTGCAAGCAATTGGTCCCATTCCAGGTCCTCCGCCTCCGTGGGGAATACAAAATGTTTTATGTAAATTAATATGACAAACATCTGGACCAAAATTTCCGGGTCTTGCAATTCCAACTAGTGCATTTAAATTTGCTCCATCCATATATACTTGGCCGCCATGTTTGTGAATTAATTCACAAATATCAGTTATTTTTTCTTCAAAAACTCCATGTGTTGAAGGATAGGTTATCATTAGAGCTCCTAAATTCTCCGAATGAAATTCGGTTTTCTTTTTTAAATCGTCAAAATCAACATTTCCTTCTTTGTCACAATCTATAACAACAATTTTCATTCCTACCATTTGTGCACTTGCCGGATTAGTTCCGTGTGCGGAGCTTGGAATTAAGCAAATATTTCTATTTTTTTCTCCTCGTTCCATATGATATTTTCTAATAACCATTAAACCAGAATATTCACCTTGTGCACCAGCATTTGGTTGAAGTGAAACTCCTGAAAACCCAGTTATTGATCTTAACCAATTTTTTAAGTCTGTAAAAAGAGTTCTGTATCCTTCCATTTGTTCAATTGGTACAAATGGATGAGGTTCTGAAAATTCTCTCCAACTAGCAGGTATCATTTCAGCAACTGCATTTAATTTCATTGTACAAGACCCTAAGGCAATCATTGAACGATTAAGAGCAATATCTTTATCTTCAAGTTTTTTTAAATATCTTATCATTTCGGTTTCTGAATGATAGCTATTAAAAACTGGATGTTCTAGATATCCTGATGTTCTTAATAAATTTTTTGGCAAGTTTGGCAAGCTCTCAGTTGGATTTTCTTTTATAGATTCTGCACAATTAAATATTTTTAATAATTGATTTGCTCTATATACATTTTTTTTCTCATCAAATGAAACTGCTAACATTTCTGAATTTACTTTTCTAATGTTAACTTTTTGAGATAAAGCATTATTAAAAATTTGCTCTGTTTTTTCTTTAGTTTTTATTGTTACGGTATCAAAGAAATAATCTGAATATAGTTCATAACCAGATTGTTTTAATTTGTCAGCAAAATTTTTTGCCAGTTGAGATACTCTTTCAGAAATAGTTCTAATTCCTTTTGGACCGTGATATATTGCGTAAGCGGCTGATACTATCGCCAGTAATGCTTGAGCTGTACAAATGTTGCTTGTAGCCTTATCTCTTCTGATATGCTGTTCTCTAGTCTGAAGGGCTAGTCTGTAAGCTTTATTTCCATTTCTATCAACTGAAACGCCTACAATTCTTCCCGGCATTGATCTTTTGTAGTCGTCTTTAGTTGCAAAAAAAGCTGCATGAGGTCCTCCATAACCCATTGGTATTCCAAATCTTTGTGAACTTCCTACAGCAATATCTGCGCCTAGCTCTCCTGGAGTTTTAAGTTTTGCTAATGCCAAAAGATCGCAAGCTAAAATGGCTTTACCATTCTTTTTATGAATTTTACTTATGTTTTCACTTGGATCTTTTATATCTCCTAATGTTCCTGGGTATTGTAAAATACCGCATACTAGATCACCAGTTATTTTATTTAGTTCATCGTCATTTCCAACTACTATTTTTAAACCCATTGGCTCTGCTCTAGTTTGAATTACATTTATTGTTTGAGGATGACAGTCTTCGGATACAAAAACTATTTTGCTATCGTTGTTATTTAATCTATGGCTTAATCCCATTGCTTCAGCAACGGCAGTACCTTCGTCTAACAAGGAAGCATTAGCTATATCCATTCCAGTAAAATCAATTATCATTTGTTGAAAATTTATAAGCATCTCTAACCTTCCTTGAGCTACTTCGGGTTGGTATGGGGTATAAGAAGTATACCAGCCTGGATTTTCAAATATGTTTCTTACAACTACGTTTGGTGTGTAAGTTCCATAGTAACCCATTCCAATAAAGTTTGAAAAAATTTTATTTTTTTTGGAAATAAGTCTTAACTTTCTTAATGCTTCATATTCAGAATTTGACTCTCCAATACTAAGTTTATCTTTTAATAAAATATTTTTTGGGACAGTATTACTTATAAATTCAT
This sequence comes from uncultured Pelagibacteraceae bacterium, assembly GCA_902568235.1. Lineage (GTDB taxonomy): Bacteria > Pseudomonadota > Alphaproteobacteria > Pelagibacterales > Pelagibacteraceae > Pelagibacter. Next base: position 25,263 of record CACFPS010000004.1, read on the forward strand.
CTAATGATTTATAACCGATTTCATTTAATATTTTCTTTTCGTCCTTTTTTTTAAGACCTATGTGTCTTTTAATAAAATCTTTTTCAGAATTATGTAACATTAGCTTGAGTTTTCCTTTGAAAATTTATCATATTCTTCTTTGCTCATTAAACTATCCATTTCTGTTTTATCCTTCATTTTTAGTTTAAAAAACCATGCATCGCCTTCTGGATCTGCATTAATTTTTGAGGGGTCATCAATAATTGATTGATTTATATCAGTTATCTCTCCACTTAAAGGAGTATAAACATCGCTTGCGGCTTTTGTTGATTCAACTACTCCAGCTGTTCCGTCTTTTTCTACATTTGAACCTTTTTCTGGAAGTTCGACAAATACGATATCGCCCAACATTTCAGCTGCATGTTTTGTTATCCCAATTATAGCTATCTCACCTTCTAATTTAATCCACTCATGTTCTTTAGAAAATTTAAAATCAGACATTTATTTCTCCTTTTAAGTAATTTTTTTTATAAAATGGCAAATTGCAAATATTAGCCGGCACTTTTTTTCCTCTCACTTCCAAAAAAATTTTAGTATTTGTAGAACAATAGGTATTTTCTACATAACCCATGGCTATTGAACATTCTACACTTGGGCCAAATGTTCCACTTGTAATTTTTCCAATTTCTTTATTTTGATCGTTAAAAATTTTTGTTTCTCCTCTTGCTATAACTCTAGTTTCGGGTTTTATACCAACTCTCAATTTTTTTACTCCCTCTTTAATTTGATTTTTTATTATATTGGAACCAGGATAATCAGTTTCAATTCTATTTTTTGCTATTGCCCACTTTAGATTTGCTTCTATTGGACTTGTTTTTAAATCTATATCATTCCCATATAAACAGAGGCCCGCTTCTAATCTCAATGTATCTCTAGCTCCTAAACCTATTAATTTTGAACCATTTTCCAATAACAATTCTACAAATTTCTGCGCTTTACTGTTATCAATTGAAATTTCAAAACCATCCTCTCCTGTATAACCAGATCGTGTAATATATATATTTTTATCTTCAAAATTAAAATTTTGCCCATTCATAAATTTAAGTTTATTTGAATTTGGTATCACTTTTTCTAATACGTTTTTTGCTTCTGGTCCTTGGATTGCAATTAATGATAAATTATTATTTAAGTTCATTTCATAGTGATTTTCCAATTTATCTTTAATAATTTTAAAATCTTGATCTTTGCATGCTGCATTTAAAATAATTAAATATCCATCTTTAATTTTAGTAATAATTAAATCATCATAAATTCCAGCTTCATCATTCATTAAAAATGAATATTTGCTTTGATTTAAATTTAGTTTTTTTAAATCTAATGGAAATATTTTTTCTAAACTTTTTGTTAAGTTTTCTTTGCCAAAGATAAACAATTGACCCATATGAGAAACATCAAACACGCCTGATTTTGTTCTAGTAAATTTGTGCTCTTGGATAACTCCATCTTTATATTGAATAGGCATTTTATACCCTGCGAATTCAACAAACTTAGCTTCGTGTTTCTGATGAAGATTATATAAAGACGTTTTTTTTGTTTCCATATTAACTCTCACTTAACCCCCTCTGTCTATTTGCCTGAGAGATTTGCTCCTTCGGCGAGAATAATTCTCTTTCCAGAGTTAATATGTACGGTCCTTTTGCCTGAGAGTTTCCGGGGTGGTTGCTCCTTCGGCGCTACTTAAAGTAGTCTCTCCCGTTGAGAAATTATAGCATATATAATTGAATTACTTTAGCTCTTTTTTTCTATTTCCAACAAAGAGTAAAACTGAATAAAAACAGCAATAATAATGATGGATCCTCCCACTAAAGCAATAAATTGTGGGGATTCATTTAAAAAAATCCATGCCCACAATGGACCGAAGACAGCTTCAGTCATCATTAAAATTCCTACCATAGCCGATAGAGTTTTTTTTGCACCTATTGTTATAAAAATAAATCCAAATCCTATTTGAAAAAACCCAGCTATGAAGGCTAGAATTAAATCATTTACTGAAATAATTATCTTTGAAGAAACTAAATAGCCTATAATCATAGCAACAATTCCAGCAAAAAGTTGTAAAGGTATCATATCTACATTTGGATATTTTCTCACAATTATAATTAAAATTGCGAAAGAACTTGGCATTACAAAAGCAACAATATTTCCAGAAAGTTCTCCAGGTGATAAAGAACTTCCAACCATTAAAATTATTCCAGAAATTGCAAGAATTATGGAAGCCAAAGTTATTTTAGATATTTTTTCTTTTAAAAAAAAATAACCAAAAACTGCTAAAAAAATTGCTTGAGTCTGTATTATAAAATTTGTATTAGCTACCGTTGTGTTATACATGGCAAAAACATAAGCGCTAAAACCACATCCAAGAATTATACCACCTAAAAGACCTGGCATTCCTGATTTATACAATGCAATAAATACTTTTTTTTTATAAGTTGATAATAAAAAAACACCAACAAGAATTACAAAAAATAATTGTCTCCAGAAAAGTATTTGCCATAAGGTGGCTCCCTCAAATGATTTAACAATAAGACCACCAAAACTTAAACACAATGCACCTATAAAAACTAACAAGGGACCTGGTAATTTTTCTATAAAATTCATTTAATCTTTGATATTAAATTTTCAGTTTCCATTTCATAAAGTTTAAACAACATTTCTGCATCTAATAATTCTATTTCTTTAAATTTTATTTTTGATCCGGCTGGTATTTGAACTAATTTGTCATAATCTGAACTTATAACAACTCCAATTTTTGGATACCCTCCAATTGTTCCATGGTCTGAAAGCATAATTATAGGATTTCCATCTGCTGGGATTTGTATAACTCCTTTAATTATACCTTCTGATTTAATGTTTGTATCTACAATATTTTTAATATTAGGACCTGCTAATCTCATTCCCATTCTGTCAGTTAATTTTGTAACTTCAAATTCTTTTTCAAAAAAAATTTTTTTACTTTCTTCCGAAAAGTAATTAAAATTAGTCCCTTTTATAACTCTAATTTTTTCTATTTTAGAGTCCATATATTGTAAATTTTTTTTTGAATCATGAGAATGAGTATTCGAAACTTTGATTAATTGATCCTTTTCAATTTTTTTACCGTCGTTAGCACCAATATTAGCTTTAGTATTTGTAGAACAACTTCCCCATTGAAATTTAACATCGAAATTTCCACTAATTGCAAAATATCCATAAACAGATTTATTTGTGGAAAGGATATCTAATTGATCACCTTCTTCTAAAGTATAATTCTGATAACAATTACCGTATATTTCTTTTTCTTTTTTGATCAATTTAAAACTTACATTTCCGGTTATAGTAAAATTAATTTTTTGACCTTTAAATTTTAACTTTGGTCCCTGGTAAGCAAACTCAATGACTGGCGTATTTTCATTATTCCCTGCAATTCTATTGGCTAAAATGAAATTCCTTTTATCCATTGCTCCACTAAAAGGAATGCCAATATGATTTAAATTTTTTCTACCTAAATCTTGAAATGTACTATTTATTCCAGGTCTAATTACCTCAAAATAATTATTAGTTATTGTATTCTTCATACTCGGACATTGAAATTTGTTGAAAAATTACTGTATCACCAGGATTAATTAAATTTGGATCGATTTCTTTTTTTTTGTCAAAAATATTTACAGGTGTATTGCCAATTATATTCCATCCACCTGGACTTTCAGATGTATAGATATTGCAAAATTGTTCAGCCAAACCAATTGAGCCTTTAGGAATTTTAACTCTAGGAGTTTCTAATCTTTTTGATTTTAAAGATTCATCCAAATCACCTAAAAATGGTAAGCCAGCAATAAAACCTGTCATATAACAAAAATATTCTTTAGAAAAAAATTTTTCATAAATTTTTGACTCAGTAATTTTAAGTTTATTTTCCAAATTTTTTATATCAAGAGCGAATTGTTTTTCACAGCAAATGGGTATTTTAATTTTATTACCCTTTGTTTTTTCTGTTCTCTTTAATTCTAAATTTTCAATTTTTTTTTTAATAATATTAAAATTTGTTAACTTCAAATCAAAAGAAATTACTAATTTGTTATAGGATGGTGTAAGATTTGTAATTCCCTCAATCTCTTTTTCTTTAATGCTTTTAAAGTATTTTATTACTTTTGAATTTATTTCTTGATTTACTTCACTTCCAAAATCACAATATAAAGCTGCGTCACCAAGATTTGATATAATTTTTATCATGTCATGTTATACTTCAACTAACAAAACTATGGAAATTAATATCAATTGTGATTTAGGCGAAAAATCAAAACATCATTCTAATAAGCGTGATCCTGATTTACTAAATATAGTAAATTCTGCTAATGTTGCCTGCGGCTATCATGCTGGTGATGATGAATCAATGAATCAAGTAATTGAAATATCTAAAAAAAACGGTGTTAGTATTGGTGCACATCCTTCTTTTAATGACCCTGAAAATTTTGGAAGAAAAAGAATGAATTTATCATCTTCAGAAATTAGAAAATTAATAATTGATCAATATGCAATTTTGCAGGAAATAGCATCGAAACATGGTGAAAATGTAACTCACGTTAAGCCTCATGGAGCATTAAATAACATGGCCTGTGAAGATATTGAATTAGCTACAACTCTTGCAAAAGCAATAAATGAAATAAGTAAAGATCTTATTTATTTAGTTCCAACTGGATCTAAAATGGAAGAAGCTGCAAAAAAACTCAACATGAAAATAGCATGCGAAATATTTGCAGATCGTAACTATGAAGATAATGGAAACCTTGTTTCAAGAAAAAAACCTCATGCTCTAATTACTGATCCTGAGGAAGCTAAAAGTCATGTTCTAAATATGGTAAAAAATCAGACAATTAATTGTCACAGTGGCAAGCAAATACCTTGTGAAATTGACTCAATTTGCATACATGGGGATAATCAAAGTTCGTTAGCTACTGCAAATTCAATCAAATTAAATTTAATGAAAAATGGACTTGATTTAAAACCATTAAACAAAATGAAAAAATTTATTTGAATGCTATTTAGAATTTTATCTTTAATAACTTTATTTTTTATACTTACAAATTATTCTTATTCTGCCGCTACATCGACTGGAGAGACAGAGTCAAATTATGATAAAGCTGCTAAATTAATAAAAACTGCAAAAAAATATGAATCTAAAGGTAAAGATAAAAAGGCAAAAAAAAGATATGAGAGAGCATTAAAATTTTTAGTCAAAGCCAACAAAGAAAAACCAAACCAAGCAGATACTTTGAATTACTTGGGATTTGCTACTAGAAAATTAGGAGATTATGAAAAAGGTGAAAAATATTATTTATTAGGTTTAAAAGTTAACCCTAATCACAAAGGTATTAATGAATATCTAGGCGAACTATATGTTGTAACAAATCGAATTGATCTTGCTAAACAAAGATTAGATGTTTTAAAACATTGTAATTGCGAAGAATACAATGAATTAAAAGAAATCATTGAAGGAAAAAAGCAATCTAAATATTAAATTTATGCATATCATAGAAGCTTTTGGTAGAATATTTCTTTCTATCTTATTTTTATTTGAAGCTATAAGAAAGTTTTTGTTCCAAGTTGAAACCATTGATTACATGGAAAGCTTCGGTATACCTGAGTTTCTTTTTTATCCTGCATTACTTTTTGAATTAGTAGTTCCAATTTTATTAATAGTTGGTTTTAAAACAAGAATTGCAGCAATAGCAATGTGTTTGTTTACAATGGTTGTTTCGATTATATTTCATTCTGAATTTGATAACCATATGCAAATTATTGCTTTTTTAAAAAATTTATCTATATCAGGTGGTTTTTTAATAATTGCTTCTTATGAAGCAAAAAAATTTACTATAGATTATTATCTAAAGTATAAAAAAAAATAATATATGAAACAAACTGAGAGCACTGCTTTATTTTAAATATACAAATTTTTTATTTAAAAAATCGTATAATTTTAGAGAATTTATTTTAATTAACTTTTTATCTATTCTAAAAGTGGAAGTTCTAGGTAGCTTATCAACATAACACCAATATCTAGGATTATAATTTTTTGGCAATTTTTTTTGAAAATATAATGCAACCTTATCTAGATTAGGTTTTTTATTATTTTTTGCCATTAATAAAGCTATTATGTTTTCTTCTCCTATATCTGCCTTGGTAGATAAAATTGCACTTTCTGAAATATCGCTATGCATGTTTAAATTTGTCTCTATTTCCCATGAAGAAATATTTTCTCCTTTCACTCTTACAAAGTCTTTTAATCTTCCAATATAAAAGACATTACCCATTCTATCTATTTTTCCTAGGTCCCCAGTATGAAGTCCATCTTTTTGAAAAAGCATTTTTGAAGATTTATTATCTTTATAATAGCCTTTTGTGAATAATCCTTTTTGTTTTTGATTTATAACTATCTCACCTATTCCATTAATCTTATTAACTATCTTTAATTTAAACCAAGGTAGAACTCTTCCTATTGAGCCTAATTTATTTTTAAAATTTATTGTTGTAAAACTAGAGGCTTCTGTCATCCCATATACTTCTCTCAAAGGGATATTAAATCTTTCTTTAAACTCATGATAAGTTTCTTTTCTTGAACCGGCACCAAAGGCTAATTTGACTTTATGATTTCTATCGATTTTTTTTGATTTTTTTTTTATAAGTATATCAAGAATTCCTCCTAAATAATGTAATTTTGTAATTTTATATTTCCTTATTTGTTTCCAAAATTTTTTTGCTGAAAATTTTTTTAGTAAAATAAATTTGCTACCTGCCATTAAGCAAAGTATCAATACTTCTATTCCTCCAATATGTGATAAGGACTCCCATAAAAGAAACCTATCCTTATTTTTTATATCACAGGCTATTCCAGTCGCATAAGCCGATGCTATTAACATTTTATCACTCACTATAACACCTTTTGGTGGTCCCGTTGTCCCTGATGTAAATAAAATACATTTAATATTTTTTTTAAATTTTAAATTATAATCGTGTGTTGATTGTGAAATATTCTTTAGATCTTTATTCACAATAATTATTTTTTTGCTAAATTTTTTTTCTAAATTATTTTTTGTCTTAGTAAAAATAGCTTTTGGGTTAACTAATTGTACAATATAGTCTAGACCAATGCCTTTCCTTTTTGGTTCTATAGGCACCCAAACAATGCCCAAGGAAAGACAGGAAAGAAAAAGGATTATCTGCTCATAAGAGTTATCTAATAAACAAACTACTTTATCTTTATTTTTAAAACCTTTTTTTAATAGTCCTGTCCTTGTTTTCAAAATTTTATTATATAATTCTAATCTACTGATTTTTTTATTTCCACAAATAAAAATAGTTTTATTTTTTTCTTTTCTTGATAAATTTTTTATTAATTTATTTACTGAAACTTTAGGTAATTTTTGCATTTACTGAGAAATATTTTATTTTTTTAAAAAATATTTAGTTTTTTTTTGAGGCTCGCCTGAATTAAATGACTGCTTATGGTATTTTTTTGCTTTTTTAAAAACTTCATTCATATCTTTTTTAAATATTTCCCATATTCTTTTTTTTGTAAGCTTCATTGCTCTTTCAGGTTTTTCCGATAATTGTTTGGCTATTTTTATTGACAAAGACATAACTTTTTCTTTTTGTGTTAGATAATTTATAATTCCATTTTTTTTTGCTTCTTTTCCGTCTATCAAGTCACCAGTTAGACATAAATGAATAGTTTTTGACATTCCAAGTACTTTTTCAATAATCCAAGGCCCAATTATACTTACAACTCCAGAATTAATCTCCACTTGACCAAATCTTGCTTGAGGGTGTGAAATTCTTATATCTGTTAATAAAGCTAGCTGAAAACCTGATCCTGCCGCTACTCCATTTATTGCACCAATTATAGGTATCTCGGCTGATCTGATTGCTGTATAAACTTGTTTAAACTCTTTTAACCATTGATTAACATTTTTTGATTTAAAATTTTTTATCTCGTTTAAATCTTGCCCTGAACAGAAAGCTTTTTTACCGGATCCAGTTATAATTATTGCTTTTATGTGTTTTCTTTTCTTAATTTTTGAAAAAATATTACATATTTGCTTACGCATTTTACTATTCCAAGCATTTAAAGTTTTTTCTCTATTTAAAGTTAATATTGCAATATTTTTTTTTTCTTTAAATATTATGTCAGACATTAATGTTTAGCCTGCGCCAGGACCTTTTATGGTGCTAGGTAAGTATGTGGCTAACTCAGGAAAACCTATCATGATAAATACCATTACAACCATCATTAAAAACATTGGTAGTGCTGATTTTGCTAAAAATAACATTTCATGCTTGGTCATGCCTTGTAAAACAAACAAATTAAATCCTACAGGTGGCGTTATTTGTGCCATTTCAACAAGTACTGTTAAATAAATTCCAAACCAAATTACATCTATGCCAGCATTTCTTATCATCGGTTCAATTACGGCCATAGTTAAAACAATAGAAGATATGCCATCTAAAAAACATCCTAGAACTATATAAAAAACCATCAAGCACAAGAGTAATTCTAAATTAGATAATCCAAGAGAAGATATCCATTCAGCAATAGATCTTGGTAAACCTGTAAAACCCATAGACATTGTTAAAAATGCACCACCGGCCAAAATAAAAGCTATCATACATGAAGTTTTTGTAGCACCAATTAAACTTGCAAAAAATGTTTTAAAATTTAAAGAGCCTTGTAAAGTTGCAAGAGATAAAGCGCCAACTACTCCAAAGGCAGCAGCTTCCGTTGGAGTGGCCCAACCCATGTACATTGAACCAATTACAAATACAATAAGTGAAAAAATTGGAATTAAAAATTTTGAACTTTTGACCTTTTCCAAAAAACTGACTTGAGGATCTTTTGGAGGCATCTTTTTCTTATTTATTGTCGCCCAAACACCTACATACAACATAAAGAGACCAGCTAATACCAAACCCGGGAGTATTCCAGCCATAAATAGCTGAACTATGGACTCGTTAATAGTAACTCCATATACAATTAATGTTAGTGATGGTGGTATCATAAGCCCTAATGTTGCTGATCCCGCAAGCGTTCCTATGGTTAAATTTTCTGGATAATTTCTTCTTCTTAATTCTGGAATTGACATCTTTCCAACTGTTGTAAGTGTTGCGGCTGATGAACCTGATACAGCGGCAAAAAAAGTAGAGCCAACTATATTTGTATGCAAAAGTCTCCCTGGTAAATTATTCATCCATGGTGACAATCCTTTGAATAAATCTTCTGATAAACGTGTCCTATAAAGTATTTCGCCCATCCATATAAAAAGAGGTAAAGCTGTTAAAGACCAACTTGAAGATGTTGTCCATATAGTTGTAATCATTGCATCTCCTGCTGGACGTACAGTAAACAATTCCATACCTACATAGGCTACTCCCATTAGGGCAAGGCCTATCCAGACACCGCTACCTAAAAGAAAAAATAATGTGAATAAAAAAATTACTGTGAGATATAAATTTTCCATAATTTATTCCGTATCAATTGCTTTTTCATCTTTAACTTTCCATGCTATTTCTAAATCTTCATACTTAAAGAAGATTGATTGATAAAATCTGTCTAAAAAAGCTATCGCTAATATTAAAGTACCAATTACCATTACCATTTGAGGTATCCACATCGGCCAAGCATCATCTTGCTGTGAAATATCGTTTAAAATATAAGAAAAATAAGCTCCTCTTGATGCGTAATAAAAAAAATATATAGCTAAAACTGAACCAATTCCATAACACCATCTTTCGCCCCATTTTTTATTTTTTCCTAATTTATTTAATAAGATTCTTACTCTTATGTGTCCATCTTGATGCAGTGTATAAGCCATAGCCAAAAAAGCAGAGGCTGCCATGGAATACCCCGCATAAGCAGTTGCGCCCATTACAACAAAACCTGTCCATCTCGCGATCATCTGAACACATATTATTACGAGAATACAAACTAAAAAAAACGCAGCTAGGTATGCAGCAGTTAGATAAAGTTTATCTAAAAAATTCCTGACTGGATGTATCTTTTCTTCCATAATATCTAAAAAAAATTGAGTCCAAAATTAATTGGACTCAATTTTAATTATTTTTTCTATTTTTCTGATTTGAAACCATCGATGATTTTAGCACCGACAGATCCAGCATTAGCAATCCATTCATCAGACATTGTCTTACCAATAGATTCTAAATCAGATCTTAATTGACCTTTAGCTTTAGTAACAGTCATTCCGTTGGCAGCTAATTGTGTTAAATACCAACCAGAAAGTTGTTCTGATCTAGCTGTACCTGCTGCTTCAGCCATTTTTGCTACTCCCATAATGATGTTTTGGTTTTCTTTACTTAGTTTGTTCCAAGTTTTTTTATTAACCATTACATAATTTCTTGGCAGCCAAGCATTAACTTCATAGAAGTGAGACAAATGTTCCCAAACTTTTCTATCATAGCCAGTAGCACCAGAAGATACAAATGAAGACGCTACACCTGTAGCCAAAGCTTGAGATAATTCTGCGGCTTCAACTTGAACAGGTAGCATGCCCATTAGTTCTGCTATTCTTGCTGTAGAATTGTTATAAGATCTAAATTTTATACCTTTGGTATCAGCTACAGAATTAATTTCTTTATTGAAATATAATCCTTGTGAAGGCCAAGGCACTCCATAAAGTAGAACCAAACCTTGCTTGTCTAATATTTTTTCTAACTCAGGTCTTAAATGTTTCCATAATTTAGCCGAATCTTCATAAGATGTTGCTAAAAAAGGAATAGAGTCTGTTCCAAATATTAAACTTTCATTTTGGTGTCCTGATAACAATCTCTCACCTATCGGAACTTGTCCAGTTTGAATTGCTTTTTTAATTTCACCACCCTTAAAAAGTGATCCACCAGCATGAACTGTAATATCAATTTCACCACCCGTTGCTATTCTTACAGCATCAGCAAACATAACTCCATTCTGGCTATGAAAGTTTGTTGCAGAATAAGCCATAGGCATATCCCATTTTTCTGCAGCATTTGAATTTACTGTTGCAAATAAAGAGACAGCTAAAATTGAAATAAGACTAAATATTTTTTTAATCATTATTTTTCCTCTCTTATTAATTAGTTGTTAATTAAAATCAATTTCAACAGATTAAATGCAAAATTTCAATAGACATAATAAAAATACAATCTTAGATTGTAAGTTATCTTGCTGGACTATACGGTGTTAAATCATATTGATCATTATCTCTTAAAATGTTTTTACCTATCATTTCTCCAGTTTTGGGCGCAGCAGTAAGACCAATATGATGATGTCCGTAAGCAAAAAAAACTTTATTATCTTTTTTTGATGGTCCAATAATTGGAAGACTATCAACGGTGGATGGCCTGTGACCACTCCATTCTTCTTTTTTGCTATAAGTAATTCCAGGAAACATTGATTTTGCATTTCTTAATAAAAGCTCATATGCTTTATGATTTGGTTTATAATTCATGCTACCAAACTCAACAAGTCCAGCAAATCTTATTCCAGTGGGTCTTGGAGTAATGGCCAGTTTAAGGTATCCATTCATTATTGGGTATTTTATTCTGATATTTGTTTCAAATAATTCTAAATGATATCCTCTCTCTGACTGAATAGGCACTTCCACGCCAAATTTTTTTGAAAAAGATTCCGAATATATTCCTGAAGAAATTAAAATATTATCAGCGTTTAAATTATTATTTTTAGTTTTAATCTCAAGTTTGTTATCTTTTGAAATAATATCTAAAACTTCATCTTCTATAATTTCGCCTCCTAAGTCTTTAAACCCATTTATTAAATCATCTAAATAATTTTGACTATTTGATATATATCCTTGATCATCAATTTTTATTGCAAATTGATATTCATTTGAAATTCCGGGTAATAAATTTTTAAGCTGGTCCTTTTCTAATTCAATTAAATTAAATCCATGCTTTTTTCTTAGATCCCAAGTAAATGAATCTTTCAAAAAATCATTTTTGTTTTTGTAAACAAATATAAATGGTGATTCTTCAATCCACTTGATTGCTTTGGTTCCTTCTGCTAACTTTTTATGCTCCTTTATACTGTCTGAAAGAAGTGAGGCTAAATGTTTAGAAATATATTCAACTTTATCAACTTTCGCATAAGATAAATATTTTAATAAAAATGGAATAGTTTTTAAAATACCCGGAAATCTAAAAAAAAGCGGTCCATCCTTTGAAAATAACATTTTAGGTATTTTGCTAAACATTCCAGGCATAACTACTGGGGTAATAGATGAACCTGCCAACCAAGAAGCATTTCCATAAGAAGCCGGTTTACCTTTAAAGTCTTTATCTATTAATGTAACTTTACAACCTCTTCTAATTAAATATAGTGCTGAAGATATTCCTATAATTCCAGCGCCCGCTATAACAATATTTTTTTTTTCTAAATTCATTAAGCTATCCATTCGCTTACTGGAGCTTTAGCTTCTTCTAAAGGTTGACTAATAATATCTATTAGACAAGGGCCTTTATTATATTTAATTGCTTTTGAGATAATTTTTTTTAGATCTTTAGGTTTTTTTACTGTCCAATTCTTTATTCCATAAGAAGAAGCTACTTTTGCATGGTCAGTCCTTGAAAAATCAACTGAATAATATCTTTTGTTGAAGCTTGATTTTTGTCCTGCTTTAATCCATCCATATACGCTATTTGAAATTACAACAAAAATAATTGATAAGTTCAATCTTTTGGCTGTTTCTAGTTCACCAACTGCAAAACCAAAACTTCCATCTCCCATAACGGAAATAACTTTATTTTTTAGTTTTCCTATTTGAACTCCTATTGAAGCTGGTAAAGCATAACCTAATGCACCGTGGGCTCTATTAGTAATGAAATATCTTCCTGATTTTTTAAAATTATAATAAGCAGAAAAATAAGGACAAGGAGTTCCCGGATCAACAACAATATAAGCATTTTTTGGGGCTGCATCATTTATTTCTTTAACAATTCTCTCTGGTTTTATTAGCCCTTTTTCTTCTTTGCACAGTCTATTAAATTCTGCAAATTTTTTCTTTTTTGTTTTTTTAACTATTTCATCTCCATAAAAATTATTCTTTTTTACTTTTTTATTTAATTCAATTAGTGAATTTTTAGCGTCAGCTATTAAAGAAATATATGTTTTGTAATTAGCTCCTAAAACTTTAGGATCTATATCAATATGTATAATTTTGCTTTTTGAACTTGGATATTGCCATTTTTCTGTTGTAACTGAACCCGCTCTGCAACCAATAAAAATAACTAAATCTGAATTTTTTAATACCTCGCGTGTAAATATTGATCCACCATTACTTCCAACTACTCCTAAAGAGTTGGGATGATCATCTTCTAAAGTTCCTTTGCCTGTAACACTAGTCGCTAAAACTATATTTAATTTTTCAACTAGTTTTTTTAACTCTTTTTCTGCAAAAGAATTTTTTATTGCTCCACCGCATATAATTATTGGATTTTTTGCTTCAGAAATTGCTTTAGCTATTAAATCTATTTTTTTTTGATCGGGTTTAATTGGATCTGCTGGAAATTTAGAATATTTTTTATTTACCCAAATATCTTTTTCTGAAATTTCAGCTGTTTGGATATCAAAAGGAAAACTAAGATGACAAGCGCCAGGTTTTCCAGATGTGCTTTCTTTAAAAGCTTTTCTTATATTTTCACATAATTTTTTTGGATTATTTAAAATTTCATTCCATTTTGTCAATGGTTCAAACAAACCTTTTTGATTTAATTCAGTTAATGGGAAATGACCAACTGAAGTAGTTGGAACATCTGAAGTAATGGATATTACACTTATAGATGACTCGTTTGCTTCTACAACCCCAGGAATTATATATGTTGCTCCACCACCACTAGGACCTTCACAAACACCAACTTTGCCGGTAACTCTAGCATATCCATCCGCCATATAACTAGCGCTTCTCTCATCACGAGTTAAAATATGTTCTATCGAATGATTTAGTCTATACAAAGCATCATAGAAAGGAAGAGATGTGTCTCCACACAAACCAAAAATATATTTTACTTCATATTTGTCTAGTAATTTAACTGCTCCTTCTGCTCCAGATAAATAATTTGGTCTCGTATCTTTTGTCATCTTAATAATTATTAAATATATTTTTTTTATTGAAGTCAAATTTAATTACTTGTTTCGAATTTAAATTGAAAGTAGGATAGATTTATGAAATTTGGGGATAATCAGAGAAATATTGCTGTAGGCGGAAAAACAGTTTATGGAGGAACAGTTGGTGTTTGTATGTTAGATACCCAATTTCCAAGAGTTCCAGGAGATATAGCAAACGCTAGAACTTGGAGTGTTCCAGTACATTATAGAGTCGTACCAGGAGCAACACCTAAAGCTGCTGTTTTCGACGGAGGAAAAGAAATTTTACATGGATTTATTGATGCAGCAAAACATTTAGTAAAAATGGGTGCTGATGGTATAACAACTAATTGTGGTTTTTTATCACTATTTCAAGAAAAAATGGCAGAAGCCGTTAATGTTCCAGTAGCGACATCATCCTTAATGCAAGTTCAAATGGTTCAAAGTTTATTACCAAAAAATAAAAAAGTTGGAATATTAACAATACACAAGCCATCTTTAAAAGAAGAACATCTTAAGGCAGCTAATGTACCGCTAAATACACCTATAATAGGAACAGAAAAGGGAAAAGAATTTTCAAGAGTAATTTTGAATGATGAAAAAGAAATGGATATTGATTTAGCAAGACAAGATCATTTAGATGCTGTTGAAGAATTAATGAAAGAAAACTCAAATATAGGAGCTATAGTAATGGAATGTACAAACATGAGTCCTTTTGCTGCAGATGTAAGAAAAAAATTTGAAGTTCCTGTATTTAATATTTACACATTTATTGAATGGTTTCAGTCAGGTTTATTACCAACAAGATTTAATCCTGACCATGATGATCCTAGAAAATAAAAGTGTTAAACATTCTTAGCTATTTTTCATCTATAGAATTTTATTATTTTGCATTTATTTTAATTATAATAGGAGCAATTACACAAAGTGCTATTGGAATAGGCTTTGGAGTGCCTGCATGTTTTTTGATATTATTTGAACCCACTATGGTTCCAAGTTGTATAGTGCTAATGGGTACTTTTTTGGCGTTTAGCAATGCTCTTCTAAGTTTAAAAGATGTAATAAAAATGGACTTGGCTTATTCATTTTCTGGAAGAGTTATTGGATCTTTAATTTCCATTCCTTTAATTTCATTAACAATTGGAACAAAAAGTTATTTAATAATTTTTGGTATATTACTTTTAATTACAGTTTTTTTAAGTGCAAAAAAATGGAGCTTAATTGCAAATAAAAAAAATATTACAATTGCAGGTGCTTGTTCAGGCTTTATGGGAACGCTAATAGGTATTGGAGGACCACCAATGGCAATCGTTTATCAAAATAGTTCAGCAAGAAATGTTGTTGCAACTCTAAATATGTTTTTTGGAATTGGTGCACTATTTTCCGTACTATTATTAATTTATATTGATTTAATAAATTTCAGGGAAGTTATGAGATGCTTATTTTTGGCTCCAGCTCTTATAATTGGAGTAATGCTAGGCAGACAAAATATTGTAAAAAATTATGTAAATCAAAATCTTAAAAAATTGATATTAATTGTGTGTTTTGTTAGCGCTTTAATAGTTTTGGGACAAGCATTTATTTAAATTCAGTAACAATTCCTTCTTTTATCGGCACCTCTCGACAGAGTTCTGTTTGAATTTATTTTTATTGCTGTAACACCTCCAAATATTCTATTTTTCTTTTTAAATAATTTTATTGAAATGTTTTTTTTATCAACATAAAATTTTTTGTTAAAGCCTCTTTCGGCTAAAATCTTATTTCCGTTATTATGTCTTATTCTAGGTAGATCTATTGCTTTTTGTAAAGAAATTTTATTTTTATAAACATAATTTATAATTTGAAAAATAGTTTGGGGTTGACCGTGATCGCCAGGTGTAGCGATGGTTAAATCTATGTTTTCATTATCTAAAATGATTGAAGGACATAATGTATGAAAAGGTCTTTTATTGGGTTTTAAGTAATTATAATATTTTCCAGAAATTTTTTCTAAATAAAGTCTATTATGCAAAACAATTCCAGTTCTAGGTGAAACGATTCCGCTACCAAATTCTTCAAATAAACTTTGTACCCAACTTACAGCATTGCCATATTTGTCAACCACTACCAATGTACTTGTGTCCCCGGATATTTTTTCAAAGTAATTTTTTTTACTATTGATGATTTTATTATTAATTTTTGAAATAGATGGATCTACACAATGCATATCTCTGTACTTAAAAGCAGTTTTTTTGATATTTAAATAGTCTGAAAGATTTATTTTAAAATTACCATTTTTTATAACTTTAAATAAATTGCACAAACATATTAAAGCTAAACCTTGAGAATTTGGGGGAGCCGTATAAATTTTTTTATTAAGATAATTTGTTGCGATAGGCTTTTGAATCAATGTAATATGATTTTTGAAATCATCAGAAGTTATTACTGATCCTTGTTTTCTAATATCTTCAACTATTATTTTCGATAGTTTTCCATTGTAAAAAGATTTAGAGCCTTCTTTTGAAAGGATTGTTAAGGTTTTAGCCAAATTTTTTTGTTTGATTATTGAACCAATTTTAACATTTCTACCATCTCCAAAAATATCTGATAAGTTTTTATTATTTTTAATTAAATTTTTATAAACTTTGCTTTCTAAAAAATTTTTTAAATATTTATCTACAACAACACCTTTTTCAGCTAAGTTGATTGCGCTTTCAAATATTTTTTTTAAATTCTTTCTTCCATACTTTTTTAAAGCAGTTTCCCATGCATGAACTACTCCTGGAACTGATATTGACAATGGTCCTCTCCTTGGAATTTTTTTCAATCCTTTTGAAGTAAAAAATTTTTTTGTTGCCTTTGAAGGAGATTTTCCAGATCCATTTATTACTGTAATTTTCTTTTTTTTAGAGTCATACCAAAGTGCAATGCTGTCTCCTCCTAATCCGTTCATATTTGGTATTGCGACAGAAAGAGTTGCTGCAGCTGCTATAGCGGCATCTATAGCATTTCCACCTTTTTTTAATATTTTTATTCCTGCCTTAGTTGCCTGCTTATGTCCGCTAACTACCATTCCGTAATTAGTTTTTAATTTCATTTAAAATCTTCTAAATCAAATAACTTTTGTTCATAATTAGTAAGTCTTTCAGCTCCATTTTTCCTTACAACAAAAGTTTCACTAATTACAATTCCATATTTTTTTAACCACAGTGCCGGTATACAATGAAAAGTCATATTCTCTTTTAATATATTTTTATCCCCATTTCTAAAGCTTGTTGTTAATTCTCCCCAAGTTGGGGGATATCCAATTCCTACAGGATAACCTATTCTAGAATCCTTTTCTAAACCATATTTACTAATAACTTTCTTCCAAGTTTTCTCGAGTTCATGTCCAGTAATGCCAGGCATAACGCTATCTAAAATTGCATTTAAACCTTCGCATATGATATTTGCAATTTTTTTAATTTTTTTTGGAGCTCTGCCCATATAAATGCATCTTGCTAAAGGAACGTGATATCTATGTTTGGCTCCACCTAATTCTATATAAAAAATTTCATTTTTTTTTAATTTTTTATCTGTCCAACTTAGATGAGGTGCGCTACAATACTTTCCCACCATAGCATTTGGTGGCTTGCAAGTAAAAGTACCACCTATCTTTTTAGTTCCTCCTGTGGTTATTTTATACAATTCGGCTATTACATCAGACTGCCTCACACCTATGTCAGCTTTTTCCATAGACTTTTTCATTGCTAAATTTGCAATTTTTCCTGCTTCCTTCATATAAATGATTTCTTGATTAGATTTAATCATTCTAATCCAATTTACTAACAAAAAAGCATCAAAAAACTTTGCTTCAGGAAGGTTCTCAGTCAAAATATTATGCCACCTTGCTGTGTAGTAATAATCATCCATTTCCACTCCAATATTTTTTTTATGCCATTTCATATTACTAATAAAATTTGCTAAAAAATGCATAGGATGCTTATCTTGTGAGGCAACAAAAGTATCTGGATAAGGAATTATATGATCCTTGTCTATAAATGCAGTAAACTTTGCGCCAACAGAATCCATTTGTCTACCAATCCAGTAGGGTTGCTTTTCTTGCAATTCGACTACCACCATTTGTGGTGTATAAAATGACCATCCATCATATCCTGTAAGATAAAATTGATTTGATGGACTAGAAATTAATAATAACTCTAAATTTTTCTCTATCATTTTCCTTTTTACTCTATTAACTCTATCTAAGTATTCTTTTTTGGAAAATAATATTTGGTTACCAAATTGATTTTTAAATTTTTTTATCATTTCAAATAAATTTAATTCTGAAGTAATAAATTTACTTTAATATTTTAAAATTTAATATATAAAACCAATAAGTGTTAGAAGAGTCCATAATTTTAATCCAAATTATATTAATTGACGTAATAATGGCCGCAGATAACGCTATTATTATTGGAATGATAGCTGCTAATTTTGCTCCTAAACATAGAAATCAAATTATATTTTGGGGTGTTGCTGGAGCTTTATTTTTTAGAATTATATTTGCTTTTTTTGCTTCCTATCTTTTTGGATTTGCTTATGTAAAGATTTTAGGTGGATTGCTACTAGTTTGGATAGTTAATGATTTGAGAAGAGATTTATTTGACTCAAAAAAAATTAAATCTCCTACTAAAATATCCAAAGAACCTTCTTATATACAAAGTGTTTACAAAGTTCTATTTGCTGATTTAACTTTAAGTTTTGATAATGTTATTGGTGTAGTTGGTGCTGCAAAAAATAATATAAACTTGATGTTATTCGGACTTTTTCTTTCCGTAGTTTTGGTTGTTACTTTAGCTAGATTTTTTGCTGAAAAGATTAAAAAACATCAATGGTTTGGGTATTTAGGATTAATTGTGATTTTAATAGTGGCTATTCAGTTAATAATTGGGGGTTTAGTTGATCTTGAAATTATTTCAATAAATACAAATTTCAAAAAATTCTTTTAGTACCAATATTTTTTACTAGGGTATTTTTTGGTCAACACTTCTTTTTTGAATTGTTTAACTCCTTTTCTAATATGAGATTTAATATCTATGTATTTTTTTACAAATCTTATTTTTGATTGAGTTAAGCCTAAAATATCATCTGTGACTAATATTTGGCCATCACAATAATATGAAGATCCGATACCAATAGTTGGTATTTTAATGATGTTTGTTATTTCTCTAGATAGTTTGCTTTCCACACATTCAAGAACAATAGCAAAAGCTCCTACATTTTCTAAAATTCTTGCATCTCTAAAAATTTCATTTTTTTCTTTTTTAGATTTTCCTTTAACTCTAAATTTGCCTCTTACTGTTTGAGGCATAATTCCAATATGTCCTAAAACAGGAATTCTATTTTTTACCAAATGTTGAATTATTTTTTTAAGTTTAATTCCTCCTTCGAGCTTTACTCCATCACATTTGGTTTCTTTCATGACTTTCTTACAATTTCTTAATGCTTCAGATTTATTTCGATAAGTTTTATAGGGCATATCAACAATCATTAAACTTTTTCTAATTCCCAATCGAACACTTCTTGCATGCTCAATCATCATCTGTAATGTAACTTTTCTAGTTGTTTTATAGTTATACAAAACTGATCCTAAAGAGTCGCCAACTAGAATCATATCTGTATATTTATCGATTTCTTCAGCAATATTTTTTGAATATGCTGTAAGACAAATAATTTTAGATTTATTTTTTTTTAAAGTGAATTTGCTTATTTTTGAAAGCATTAATTTATTTTTACCAAGTACCTGAATTTTCCATTGATACCCAGGGTTCTTTGGGTTCTAAATTTCCTTCTTGAAGAATTTCAACAGAAATTTTATCTGGTGAACGAACAAAAGCCATATGACCATCTCTAGGTGGTCTATTAATTATATAACCCATATCTTTTAATCTTTGACAAGTTTCATAAATATTTTCAACTCTATAAGCTAAATGGCCAAAATTTCTTGAACCTTCACCTAAATTATCTCCATCCCAGTTATAAGTTAATTCTATCTCAGCATTTTCATCATTTGGTGCGGCTAAAAAAATTAAAGTGTATCTTCCTTTTTCATTTTCCATTCTTCTTGTTTCTTTAAGTCCCAATCCTTGACAAAAGAATCTTAAAGATTCTTCAATATTTGTAATCCTAATCATTGTATGCAGATATTTCATAATTAAGCTTATTTTATAATTACTTATTACTCTAATTCAATAGTACTTGGAGGTTTAGATGTAATATCGTAAACTACTCTATTTATTCCTCTTATATTATTGACTATTTGGTTGGATATTGACTGCATAAATGATTTTTTGAATTCGAAAAAATCTGCCGTCATTCCATCTTCAGAAGTAATTGCTCTTAATAAACACAAGTATTCATACGTACGATTATCACCCATAACGCCTACTGTTTTAACTGGCAATAGTGCAGCATACGCTTGCCATATTTTATCATACAAATTATTTTCCTTTAATGATTTTATAAAATAGTAGTCAGCTTCCTTTAATATTTTAATTTTATCTTTTGTTATTATGCCAGGCATTCTTATCGCTAAACCTGGGCCTGGAAAAGGATGTCTAGAAATAATTTCTTTACTTAAATTTAATTCTAAACCTAGTTTTCTCACCTCATCTTTAAAAAGATATTTTAAAGGTTCAACTAATTTTAAATTCATTTTTTTTGGTAAACCTCCGACATTATGATGAGATTTAATTTTCGAAGTTTGGCTTCCAGTAACCGATTTACTCTCTATAAGATCGGGGTAAAGAGTTCCTTGTGCTAGAAATTTAACATTTTTAATTTTTTTTGCACATTTTTCAAAAATTTTTATAAATAAATTTCCTATAATTTTTCTTTTTTTTTCTGGATCTATAACATTTTTTAATTTCTTCAAAAATTCTTTTTCAGCATTTATATAAATCAAATTTAATTTAAATTTTTTTTTAAAAGTTTCTATAACTTGATATTCTTCATTTTTTCTTAGCAAACCAGTATTTACAAAAATACATGTTAATTTTTTACCAATTGCGTAAGATAATAATTTAGCAACAACACTGCTGTCTACACCTCCTGATAAAGCACATATTACTTTTGAATTTCCTACTTGATTTCTAACTTCTTTAATAAGTTTTATTTTTTGATTTTTTGATGACCAATTTTTTCTTAGTTTGCATATATCAAATACAAAATTTTTTAAAATTATTTTTCCATTATTAGTATGAGTTACTTCTGGATGAAATTGAATTCCATATAAATTCTTCTTTTTATTTTCCACTATACATAATTTTGAGTTAGAGCTTTTAGCGACAACCTTAAAATTTTTTGGTAACTTTGTTACTTCGTCTGAATGGCTCATCCATACATCGCATTGCCCTTTTTTAAAAAAATTATTAGTTAAAATGCTATTTTTTACTTTTTTAACTTTTGCCAATCCAAATTCTCTAAACTTGGATTGTTTAACTTTTCCACCCATTTCTTTAGAAATTATTTGATGTCCAAAGCAAATTCCAAGAACAGGAATTTTTGCATTAAGCAATTCTTTATTAAATTTAACTTTTTTATTTTGGTAAACATTAAGTGGACCTCCTGACAATACTAGTCCCTTAACATTTTTATCTAATTTTTTTTTATTTATCTTGTTATTACTAATAATTTCACAATAAACACCCACTTCTCTTATTTTTCTTGCAATAAGCTGCGTGAATTGAGATCCAAAATCAATAATTAGAATTTTGTTTAGGCTATTCTCAAGATGCATCTTTTTTTTCAAATTCTTTAAGACGTCTATCTATCGATGATATTTTATCACATAACGATGTACATATTTTTTTAAAATCATCATTTAATTCTTCTGCTTTTGAAAAATTTGATCTATCTATCTCTATTTCTATCAATAAATACATGGCTTCTTCATTTCTAGGATCTAATAGCAATGTTGTATTTATATTTTTTTCTTCTTCTGAATTATCTTCCTCTTTTTTATAAATTTTAGCTAAATATAGATAAGATTTTGCGTGCTTTGGATTGTATACAATATTTCGTTGAAATAAAAATTTTGACTCTTCAAATTTTTCTTCATCATACAATTTTTTTGCTTCATCAAAAAAACTTTTTTCTTTTGCAAATGTCGAAAAACAAAATGCAAAAAAAACTAAAAAAATCAAAATTAATTTCATAATTATTTTCTACATTGTTTCTATATAAAATTAAAGAACTACTATCTTAAATTCCTGCAAATAATGAAATTTTCTTTTGAATCTTTTCTACTTGCCGGAGGTTTAAATATGTGAGCTTCTTTAAAATTTTTCTTCGCGATTTCTACTATTTCATTAAAAGACGATCCCATAAAAATCTTTGATACAAAACTTCCTTTTTTTTTGAGCGTATTAACTGAAAAATTTAGTGCTTCAATACTTAATTCTCCAGTAACTAATGAATCTACATTTTTATTCCCCGTTGTATTTACTGCCATATCAGAAAGTACGACATCGATTTTATTACCAAAATAATCAATAATTTTTTTTTGTTGAAGCTCATCATTAAAATCACCTTTTATTTGAAATGTGTTTTCTATTTCCTCAATTTCCTTTAAATCTATAGAAACTATTTTTGTATTTTTAAAACTTCTAGATACAAACTGCGACCAACTACCAGGTGCAGCTCCCAAATCTACTATGGACATACCATTTTTAATAATTTTGAATTTGTCATTTATCTCTTGAAGTTTATAAACAGCTCTTGACCTATATCCTTCGATTTTGGATTTTCTAACATAAATGTCTCTTTTTTGCTTATTTATCCAATTTTTTGAAATTTTATTTTTTTTCAATTAATTCCTAAATCTTAGGCTTTTCTCAATTATATCACCTTCCAAAGTTTTAACTTTGGAAATAAAATTTTTATCATTTCGGATATGATCATTATTTTTCCCTGCCAAATGAATAATTCCTATTTCATGATTAGGTAAATAAGTTTCCACAAACGTTTTATTTTTTTTATCATATCTTAAAGCTTCAATTAAAGTCCAATTGCAATAAGCTGGTAATATTTCTACGTCAAGTTTGTCTGAATAAATGGTAACATTCATTGCTATCTGTTCTGATCCCCAAATTTTTCCAGATGATAAAGCTTTTTTTAAATTTTTTTGCCATACATCCCAATGAGGTGCGTCTTCTTGTAATGAAAAAACACCTATATTCAAATGAGGCTTTAAAGCTACCTCTCTTGCAATTTTTTCTGAAAATCCTGATGATTTTGCATGCTTATAGTTTTGTGATTTAATTCTGGCAAAACTTCCCAATACCCATTCTGCTCTTAATACTCTTCCATAAGATCTGTCTGCTGATGTTGCTATAGCGAGCTTTTTATTTTCACAACCTTTTAAGTATAATTCAATCGAGTGCCATGAGTTAACCCAAGCATCTGCATCAATCCATAAATACTTTTTATAGCCTGGAAAATAATTTGGCAAAAATGCTCTGGATACTTGGCTTTTTAACCATTCTTTACCTTTTATTTTTGAATCGGGAACTTCTATATCCCATTCAGCTTTTTTGATTTGATCAACCTTTTTTCCAAGAATTTCTATTTGTTCTTTTTTCAATCCAGCATCCATGATGCAGATCGCTATTTCTTTACTTTCTTCAAATCTTTTTATTGAATCAATTAGTTCATTTAATAAATCAAAATAATTAGCATCTGCTAATGAAATAATTACATTATCTTTCATTTATAACACATCTTCATGGTGATCGACGTCATCGTTATTAATCTTATTTTTTTTGTTTATCATAAAATAATGAGTTGTGCTTATAGGAATCATTAGAAGATAAATTGATCCAGAAATAATTATTGTGTTAAATGTATAGATTAATAGTAAACCAAAATACAAAACCACAGCAAATAATAAAAATATTGTTGTATTTCTTGGAACTACAATTTTTTTAAATGAATATGTTGGAATTTTACTAATTAATAAAACTGAAATAATTATAAATAAAATTGGTACAACCACTTTGTAATTTGGATTAAAAAATTGTATTTCACTAAAACTATATATTAAAGGCATTAGTACCAAAATCCCACCTGCTGGAGAAGGTATGCCTTCAAAAAAATTATCTTTCCAAGAAGTTTCGCCGTCAGATGAAACATTAAATCTTGCTAATCTTAATGCTACACAAATTACATATATTAAAGATATTAGCCAACCTAATCTTCCAAATTCAGATAAAGACCAAAAATACATTATAAATGCAGGAGCAACACCAAAACTAATCACATCCGTTAAAGAATCTAATTCTTTACCAACTTTCGATGTACCTTTAATCAATCTTGCTATTCTTCCATCAAGACCATCTATAACACCAGCAACAATTACTGCAATTATAGATAATTCAAATTTGCCATCAAAAGCAAATTTAATTGATGTTAAACCAATACATACCCCTATTAATGTTAATATATTTGGAAGTATTACTCTTGATTTTTTATTTGATACTAATTTAATGTTACTATCTGGTTGCTCCATAAAATTATCTTTTTGCTATTAAAGTTTCTCCTGCAATAGTTTTCTGGTTAACTTTCACTAATGGTTTATAATTTTCAAAATATAAATCTGCTCTACTACCAAATCTTATCATTCCAATTTTTGAACCTTGTTGCAATTCATCATCAATTGAAGTCTCTGTAACTATTCTCCTAGCAACCAATCCTGCTATTTGAACTACAATAACATCTTCTCCATGAATATTTTTAATCTTATAGTAGTTTCTCTCATTGTCTTCACTGGCTTTGTCTAATGATGCATTAATGAACTTTCCTGGTTTATACAATATTTCAGACACTTTTCCTGAACATGGTGTTCTATTAACGTGGCAATCAAAAACATTCATAAAAATACTTACTTTTTTGTATTGCTTGTTTTCTAAACCAAGTTCTTTGGGTCCATTCGTTTCCAAAACTTGTAATACAACACCATCTGCTGGACTTGTTAGATAATTTTCATCGCCAATTGAAATTCTTTCAGGATCTCTAAAAAAGTAATAACACCATATTGTTAAAACCAATCCAATAAAACCCAAAAATCCATTTATGAAATAAAGAACTATTGTGACTAATATAAAAATAACAATAAATTTGTAGCCTTCGTCATGAATTTTTGGAAAAATTTTATCTAACATAATCGCCAAACCATTAATTTTGGATTAATATGTATACAAAAAGAATAAATTCAACTAATAAGATATGTCAATAAATGAGCAAAATTAAGGTAAAAAACTCTATTGTCGAGTTAGATGGTGATGAAATGACAAGAGTCATATGGGAATTCATCAAAAATAAATTTATTCTCCCTTATATAGATTTAGGAATTGAATATTACGACCTTGGTATGAAAAGTCGTGATGAAACAAATGACCAAATTACGATAGATTGTGCAAACGCTATAAAGAAAAATGGTGTAGGAATTAAGTGCGCTACCATTACTCCAGACGAAGCTAGAGTTAAAGAATTTAATTTAAAAAAAATGTGGAGATCTCCAAACGGTACTATAAGAAATATAATTGGAGGAACGGTTTTTAGAGAACCAATAATATGTAAAAATATTCCAAAATTAGTCCCAAGTTGGACTAACCCTATTTGTATAGGAAGACATGCTTTTGGAGATCAATATAGAGCAACTGATTTTCAAGTTCCAGGTAAAGGTAAACTGGAAATTAAATGGACTTCTGAAGATGGAAAAGAAAAAAAAGAATTTGAAGTATTTAACTTTCCAGGACCAGGGGTGGCTCTATCGATGTACAACTTAGATCAATCTATAAAAGATTTTGCTAGAGCGTGCATGAATTATGGACTAAATAGAAAATGGCCGGTTTATCTTTCTACTAAAAATACAATTCTAAAAAAATATGATGGTAGATTTAAAGATTTATTTCAAGAGGTATATGAAAAAGAATTTAAAGAAAAATTTAAAGAAAGAGAAATAACTTACGAGCATAGACTTATAGATGATATGGTTGCTTGTGCAATGAAATGGAATGGGAATTATATTTGGGCATGTAAAAACTATGATGGAGATGTACAGTCAGATACTGTTGCTCAAGGATTTGGCTCATTAGGTTTAATGACTAGTGTGTTAATGTCTCCTGATGGCAAAACAATAGAATCTGAAGCAGCACATGGAACTGTAACTAGACATTATAGATTACACCAACAAGGTAAAGAAACTTCAACAAATCCAATTGCATCTATTTTTGCTTGGACAAGAGGCCTTTATCATAGAGCCAAACTGGATAATAATGAAGATCTAAAAAAATTTGTTAAAAATTTAGAAAAAGTTTGTGTAGATTGTGTAGAAAAAGGATCTATGACCAAAGACCTTGCAATACTAGTTGGTCCTTCTACCAAATACTTAACTACAAATCAATTTCTAGATGAAATCGATGGTAACTTAAAAAAAATTTTAAACTAAAGATTTAAGTTTATCAAAAGCTTCTTTTATTTTACTAGCGTCTTGGCCGCCTGCTTGAGCAAAATCTTTTCTACCTCCGCCACCTTTTCCACCAACTATTTCAGAGCCTAGTTTGGCAAACTTAACAGCATCATATTTATTGGTTAACTTATCAGTAACACCAACTGCAAGACCC
The DNA here is from genome assembly GCA_902568235.1 of uncultured Pelagibacteraceae bacterium. GTDB lineage: Bacteria > Pseudomonadota > Alphaproteobacteria > Pelagibacterales > Pelagibacteraceae > Pelagibacter. The sequence goes on from CACFPS010000004.1 coordinate 52,068, forward strand.
ACCTTTTCTTCTTTGGTTGCATAAACTATAATGATTCCATTGGTTATTTCTTTTTTTCCAATATCAACTAATTTTCTCAAATCTTTAGGAGGAAGGTCTTCTACTTTTTGAAATCTTACTTTAACTCCATTAATTATTTCATCTTTAATAATATTTTTTGATTTATCTCCTAAAATTGATTTTATATTTAATTGTTCAAGTTGTTTTGTTAATTCTTTGATTAATTCTTTTTGATCTTGATTATCTAAATTTGGTTTTCCACCAAGTTTGATTATTTTTTCTGATAAATCTTTAGTTGTTTCTTCATCTTTTTGAGCAGAAAGATCAGAAAGTTTTTCTTTGTTTTTTAAATAATCCTCCAATTGTTTGTCTCTAAGAGCTTCTACTCTTCTAACTCCTGCGGCTATTGAAGATTGGCTGATTATCTTAAATTTACCGATATCAGCAGTGTTTCTGACATGAGTGCCTCCACATAACTCTGTTGAAAAGTACCTACTTTCTTCATTACCCATTGATAAAACTCTAACTTCATCACCATATTTTTCTCCAAATAAAGCAAGGGCACCGTTTTCTACAGCTTCTTTGGGTGTCATTAATCTAGTCTTAACATCTGATTTTTTCTCTACCATTGAATTAACATAGGTCTCAATTTTCTTAATTTCATCTGAGGAAATTGGTTTCATATGGCTAAAATCAAACCTAAGTCTCTCTGGTTCTACCAAAGATCCTTTTTGGGTAACATGAGTCCCCAAAACTCGTCTCAGCGACTCGTGTAGCAAATGTGTAGCTGAATGATAAGCTCTAATGTTGTCTCGTCTTTGTATATCAATTTTCAATTCTACGTTCTGATTTAATTTTACTGAGCCACTTTTAACATTTCCATAGTGTACATATAAATCACCTAATTTTTTTTGGACATCCAATACTTCAAATTTAAATTCTCCAGAGATAATTTCTCCTGCATCTCCAATTTGACCTCCAGACTCTCCATAAAATGGAGTTTGATTTGTTATAATCATGCCCTCATCTCCAGAATTTAAAATTTCAACTTCTTTATTGTCTTTCAATAATGAAATAATAACTCCCTCGGCTTGATTAGTTTCATATCCTAAAAATTCTGTAGAACCTAATTTATCCTTAATGCCAAACCAAATATCATCTATTGCATTGTCTCCTGAACCTTTCCAATTTTTTTTAGCAAGTTCTTTACTCTCTTTCATAAGAGAATGGAATTTTTCATTATCTATTTTTAAAGATTTGTTTTTTAAAATATCTTCAGTTAAATCTAATGGAAAGCCATAAGTATCATAAAGTTTAAATGCCACCTCTCCAGGTAAAACTTTATCTATTTTGTCAATTTCATTATTTAAAATTTTAATTCCTCTATCCAGAAGCACTAAAAATTTTTCTTCTTCCATCTTTAAAGTTTCTTTGATTAAAGACTCTGCCCTTTGTAACTCTGGATAATTTCCTTTCATTTCTTCCATTAAAGTTTTAAAAATATTATAAAAAATTGGCTCTTTGGATCCAAGTAAGTGTGAGTGCCTCATTCCTCTTCTCATTATTCTTCTAAGAACATAGCCCCTTCCTTCATTAGAAGGCAAAACTCCTTCGGCTATCAAAAAAGAACTAGCTCTTAGGTGATCGGCTATAACTCTAAAGCTTGAAATATTATTTTGATCTTCTTTAACTTTGACAGTTTCAGAAATAGATCCAATTAATTTTTTAAAATGATCTGTTTCATAATTATCGTGAGTACCTTGTAATAAAGCTGCGACCCTCTCTAACCCCATACCGGTGTCAACTGATGGTTTTGGTAAATTAATTCTTTTTTCTTTTGATATTTGTTCGAACTGCATAAAGACTAAATTCCAAATTTCAATGAAACGATCTCCATCTTCATCTTTGCTGCCTGGTAATCCTCCTTTTAAGTGATCGCCATGATCATAAAAAATTTCAGAACAAGGTCCACATGGGCCCGTCTCTCCCATTGACCAAAAATTATCTGATGTGGATATTCTTATAATTTTGTCATCTCTAAAACCCGCTATTTTCTTCCAAAAATTAAAGGCTTCATTATCTTCATGGAATACTGTGACGTAAAGCTTATCTTTATTTAAACCAAAATCTTTGGTTATTAAATTCCAAGCAAGTTCAATTGCTCTTTCTTTAAAATAATCACCAAATGAAAAATTTCCTAACATTTCAAAGAATGTGTGATGTCTAGGTGTATAACCAACATTTTCTAAATCGTTATGTTTTCCTCCAGCTCTTACACATTTTTGAGAAGTTGTGGCTCTTTGATAATCTCTTTTTTCTAATCCAGTAAATACATTTTTGAACTGAACCATTCCTGAATTGGCAAACATCAGTGTTGGATCATTGTTGGGAACTAAATTGCTAGACTCAACAATTTTATGGTCATATTTCTCAAAATATTTAAGAAATGCTGTTCTTATTTGATTTAATGTTTTTGCCATATTTTTAAAATACAGATTTTTTATTTTATGTAAATTCTAAATATAAGTGTATTAACAAGCTTACTTGTCAATAATTTTGCGATTAAGGGAAAAAGGCGCCCATACGAGCGCCTTTTTAATAACTAAAAGTTATTTGCTAATTTTTTTTTGTAGGGATTTCTTCTTTTATCTCTGTTTCTTTTTTTTCTTCATTTAAAGGATTTCCTTCAATCTTTTTGGAAATTACACCGGCTTTTTCCCTAATTGCCATTTCAATTTCAGCGGCAGCTTTAGGGTTTTGTTCAAGATATAATTTAGCATTCTCTCTACCTTGGCCGATTTTTTCTCCTTTATAAGCATACCAAGCACCAGATTTTTCTACAATATCTGCTTTGGCGCCTAGATCAATTAGTTCCCCTACTTTACTAATTCCTTTTCCATACATTAAATCAAATTCAACAACTTTGAATGGTGGTGCTACTTTATTTTTAACAACTTTTACTCTAGTTGCATTTCCAATAATATTTTCTTTTTCTTTGATTGCGCCAATTCTTCTTATGTCCATTCTGACAGATGAATAAAACTTAAGCGAATTTCCTCCCGATGTTGTTTCGGGACTTCCAAACATCACGCCAATTTTCATTCTTATTTGATTAATGAAGATTACCATTGTATTTGTTCTGGAAACTGAGCCAGTTAATTTTCTTAAAGCCTGACTCATTAACCTTGCTTGAAGACCAACATGATGATCTCCCATATCTCCTTCGATTTCTGCTCTTGGAGTTAATGCGGCAACAGAATCGATTACGATAACTGACATTGATCCTGATTTAATTAAAGTATCAGTAATTTCTAAAGCCTGTTCACCAGTGTCAGGTTGTGAAATTAACAATTCCTCAGTATTTACTCCTAATTTTTTTGCATAAACTGGATCTAGTGCATGCTCCGCATCAACAAACCCGCAAATACCACCCGCTTTTTGAGCTTCGGCTACTACTTGTAATGCCAAGGTTGTTTTTCCAGATGACTCTGGACCATAAATTTCAATAATTCTTCCCTTTGGAAGTCCTCCAATTCCAAGAGCAAGGTCTAAACTTAAAGATCCTGTTGAAACAGATTCAATATCCATGGCCTTCTGTTCACCTAGCTTCATTACAGAACCTTTTCCAAAATTATCTGTTATTTGGCTTATCGCAGCATCTAATGCTTTATTTTTCTCTTTGTTTTCCAATTCTTTATCTTTTGTGGATTTCACCACTTTTAGGTTATTTTTCGTCATTTTTTGCCTCTTTTTTTTACATTTTTTAACAGTCGAATCATATAAATAAATGTACACATTTTGTTCTCATTGGCAATATATTTTTTAAAATATCTGGAAAAACCCTAAATTACTTAAGTTTTAAATGTTTGCTGTTAAGCAAACCAATAGATTTTAAAAGATTATATTGGGCTATTAGATAGTTTCTTTGAGAATTTGCCAGAGAGATCTCAGCAGATAGTAAAAAGGAGTTTGATTGAATTACATCAAGAGTTGTTCTTGACCCTCTTTGATACTCAGCAGTAATTCCTTCGTTCGCTATTTTTGCAGCTCTAACTTGTGATATTACAGAATTTAAAAAACTTTCAGAAGACTGAAGATTTGACCAAGCACTTCCAACTTTTGTATCAGAATTTTTAATTGCACTCTCTAATAATAATCTTTTTCTATAAATAAGGTTAGAATTTTTATTTATTTTAGATCTTTTCTTTCCTCCTGAATAGAAAGGCCAACTAATAGTTGCTTTTAAAATATCTTTTTCTTTTTCATCATAAGTTGCACTTAGATCTTCAGTATATGATCTTTCAAGTGATACTGAAGCTGTAGGATTTAGTTCTGCTTCTGAAATTGATAAATCTTTTTCAGACTTATTTAATTCTAATTTTGCAATTTTAATATCTGGATTATTATTTTTTGAAAGTTCAATTGCTTTAGACAGACTAGTTGGAACGCTTACTATCGATTCTGAAGATTTTTTAAGTTTATTTGGATCCGAAAGTTTTCCAATTATATTTTCATAGTTTAATTTGTTAATCATTAATTCACTTTTTGATTGTATAAATTGCGCTTGAGCTCCCGCCAAAGAAGACTCGGATTGATACAAATCTGCAGTAGTTATTTGACCTCTATCTAATCGAACTTTGTCATTTTCAACTTGTTTAATAAGTAAATTTAAATTTCTTCTATTGATAGATAGTTTTTCTCTAGATAAAATTAATAATGTGAAAGCATCAATGGCACTATAAAGAATATCTTGTTCTTTTTTTAAAAGTTTGGCTTTTGCTAGTTCTAGTCCAACAATATTTTTTGAATATTCTACATCTCTTGCTTTATCAATTAATGTTTGTTCAAGTTTAATTGATGTAGTTAAAGGATTAACATCGTTAATGCTTGCTCCACTACCATCTTGATTTTTCAATGTATTTGTATTTTCGTAACTTTTAGAACCACTTAATGTAACGCTTGGCATATAATCTGCTTTGGAAATATTAATATCTTCTACAGATGCATTTATATTTTCCCTTTCAGCATTTAATTCAGTATTATTTCTAAAAGTTTCATTTAAAGCATCGTACAAAGTGATCGCAAAAGCTTTTGCAGAAAAAAAGAATGTTAATACCAATGTAACTATTATATTTTTCATTTTCTTTTATATACAACAGATTTTATTTGGTGATTGCTACCTAAATTTAAAATAATCGAAGCATTTTTAGTCGCATTTTTAAACATATTTTGTGTAACTCTTTGGTATGTTTGCATGAATGCAATTACATCCTTATTGCTCATTAATTTATGATTACTAGATCTTTTGTTTTTTAACCAGAGTTTTTTTTCTTGTTTAATTCTCCATTTCTGAAGCAATTTAAAATTTTTAACCTTTAAATACAATAGACAATTTAACTGATCATATAATTTCTTATAATTTAACTTAAGTTGCTGATTTACAAAAGTGCGCCAAATTAATTTTTTATCTTCATATTTTTCAAGAGAATTTAATGTTCTTTTTAAAGTATTATTTTTTTCGGCTCTTGCGCCAACACACCATCCTTCAAAAATTATAATATCAGGCCTTTTTTTAATTGAATACCATAATTTTTTTTTGAATCTGTCATCAATGGCCTTATTAAATTTAGGAATTTTTAAAGCTTTAAAATTTTTACTTTTTACTCGTTTAAAAAAATTCAACATAATATTCATGTCATGTGTACCTGGAACACCTCTTGTCTTTAATGAAGGGTGCACTTTTTTAGATAACAAAATCCTTTTTTTTCTAGTTTTATAAAAATCATCAATTGAGATTTTAAAAACATTAAATTTAAAATATTTTTTTAAAATAATTGATATAATCGATGTGATTGTTGTTTTGCCTGCTCCCTGTCCTCCTCCAAGACCAATTATAAAAGGTTTTTTATTTTTCACTTTTGATACAATCCAAAAACTAACCGGTATTAAAAAAGATTTAATCATCTTCTCTTTATTTTTAAATTTTTCTTTTGGTGTTTCTTGTGATTTTATAAATTTAAAACAATCTTTACTAACTTTTTTATAACACTCAGCAATTGATTGCATATAAAATATTATTTTTTTTGATCTAGCGGATGGTTCTCTCCATCATTTACTGGAACATCTTTTATTTCAAATGGTTTAATACCTTCAATGCAAGCAATATTTACACCATAGATTTTTGGATTACTCCTTGGTCTATTGTGAGTATGAATGCCACAAACTTTACAAAAATAATGTTGAGCAGTTTTTGTTTTAAATTGATAAAGTGTTAAAAGATCTTCTCCTTTAGTTAATTTAAAATCATCTGGTCCAATAACTCCTATAATGTATCCTTTTCTTTTGCAGATAGAACAATTGCAACGCATAATCTTTTTAAATCCATTTTCAGGAACATTAACTTCTGCCTCTATACCTCCGCAATGACATGTTAGTTTTTTCATTTACTTTCCTCCCTTAGGATAACTTTTAAATTTTGGCATATATTGTTCAAGCTTATAATAGTCTAACTTCCCTTTTACAAATATATGCATTGTTGTTTTAAGTTTAACAGGTCTATTAAACATTCCTGCAGAAATATGAATATCTTTCTGTCCAATTGATTTAAAAAATATACTTGCTCCACATTTTTTGCAAAATCCTCTTTTTCCTTTTTTTGATGATTGAAACCATTTTAATGTTCTTTTTTTTATAAATTTAATATTTTGTTCTTCGACAGCTGTATAAGCTGCATGATGACCATGTGTTTTCATGCATTGAATGCAATGACAGTTGTGCACATCTCTATGATATCCTTTGGTCTTTAATTCTATTCCGCCACATAAACAACTCGCTTTAAGAGATAGTTTTTTCATTTTTAACATAGAGTCTAAACTATCTCTGGTTAAAGTTATCCACAAGAGCACAAAATCTGGTTTGAATGTTCACGTTTTGATTCACTTTTGATTCACTTCCAGACTCAAAATACAACCTGATTGACACTATTGAATAACTTGTATATTAATGAGAACAAAATAAGAACATTTATGAAGCTAACAGTACCATACTACTTACATAAAGCTGGCGCGGGTTTTCCATCACCTGCCACAGACTATATCGAAGAAGATATGGATTTAAATGTCCATTTAATCAAAAATGTTCCAGCAACCTTCATCATAAGAGTTCAGGGTAAATCAATGGTCGATGTTGGAATTAATGATGGCGATCTATTAGTCGTTGATAAGAGCTTAAAGCCAAAAAACTTTTCAACAGTTATTGCAAACGTTCATGATGAACTGGTTGTTAAAAACTTTGTTCAAGATAAAGACAAACAATTTTTAACATCTGGATCTAAAAACTTTGAAGATCGAATTTTAATTAACGAAGAAGCAGATATTTTTATCTGGGGAGTTGTAACTTATGTCATCCACTCGGTATACTAAGAAAATAGCATTAATAGATTGTAATTCTTTTTACGTTTCTTGTGAAAGATTATTCAATCCTAAAATAAGAAAAAAACCAGTTGTTGTTTTATCCAATAACGATGGCTGCATTGTTTCAAGATCAAATGAAGCAAAAACTTTAGGAATTAAAATGGGTGAACCTTATTTTAAAGCAAAAAATATAATCATCAAAAACAATGTTAATGTTTTTTCATCAAACTATTCTTTATATGGAGATATATCGAGAAGAGTAATGCGAACTCTTAAAAGATTTAATTCTGATATAGAAGTTTATTCAATTGATGAAGCTTTTATAGATTTATCAAATTTTCCTGATAATGAAGTTGAAAATGTGGCACAAGAAATTAGAGCAACAGTGTTACAATGGACAGGTATACCAACTAGCATTGGCATCGCTAAAACTAAAACTTTAAGCAAAGTTGCAAATCATATTGCAAAGAAAAAACAATCTGGGGTTACCAATTTTATTGGAGTTGAAAATGTAGATCCATTGTTAGAAAAAGTTGAAATCAATGATGTTTGGGGCGTTGGTAGACAGCTAACTAAGTTCTATCATAAAAATGGAATTTATAATGCCAAACAATTAAAAAATAAATCAAACACTTGGATTAAAAAAAATTCAAATGTATTAGGTTCAAGAACAGCTATGGAACTCAGAGGAATTTCTTGTATTGATTTGGAAAAAACAAAATCAAAAAGGAAAAGTTGCGTTGTATCTCGTTCATTCGGTGAAAGAATTGAAAAGTATCAAGAATTAAAAGAAGCGATTGCAGGCTATTGTTTAAATGCCTCTGAAAAAATTAGATCAGAATCATTAATTGCAAAATCAATTACTATTTTTATAAGAACTAGTCCTTTTCAAAATCGTTTTGGATATTATTCAAATTCAAAGACTATTGACTTTCCAATTGCAACAAGCAATAGCATTGAAATTGTTAAAACTGCTTTAACTGCTTTAGAAAGTATTTTCAAAAATGGTTACCGTTATCAAAAAGCAGGAGTATTATTATCTGGCCTAGCAGAGTCTAGTAATAATAAAAATCTATTTTCTTCTGAGAAAGACGGCAAAATAAGCAACTTAATGAAATCTATTGATAGTACTAATTATAGGTATGGTAGATCAACTTTAAGTCTTGCGAGTGCCGGGATTCATAAAAAATGGAGTTCAAAAAGACAACACTATTCCAAAATAGATACAGCTGATTTTTATTGTCTACCAACGATAATAGCAGGATAATTTTATTTTTTAATTTTCAATCTAACAATGTAAAATATGGTGCGGCCAGAGAGACTCGAACTCTCATGGGCTAAACCCACACGGCCCTCAACCGTGCCTGTCTACCAATTTCAGCATGGCCGCAGTTTATGCGACAGATTAAATGAATGACAATTCTAATTCAAGTTGATAAGTTTTTATTATGGAATTTAATGCAGAAGTAAAAACAGCAACAGATCCAATTTATCAAAAAGTTTCCAAAACTATTCCTGAGATTGAGTGGTCAACTCATGCTCCTTTTATTTATAAAATTAATAAATTAAAAAGAGAAAAAAATGCGGTAATTTTAGCTCACAATTATCAAACACCAGAAATATATCATGGCATTTCAGATTTTTCTGCAGACTCGCTAGCTTTAGCAATTGAAGCTTCTAAAACTAAAGCAGACATAATAGTTATGTGTGGAGTTCATTTTATGGCAGAAACTGCAAAACTAATGAGCCCAGATAAAAAAGTATTGCTTCCAGATATGAGAGCTGGTTGTTCTTTGTCTGCATCAATCACCGGTGAAGATGTAAAAAATTTAAAAAAAAAATATCCAGGAGTTCCAGTTGTATCTTATGTAAATACATCCGCAGATGTGAAAGCTGAAACAGATGTGTGTTGCACTTCTGCTAATGCAGTAAAAATTGTAGAGTCATTAAATGTAAAAAAAGTTATTTTCTTACCTGATGATTTTTTAGCAAAATATGTTGCATCCCAAACAAATGTTGAAATTATTTCATGGAAAGGAACATGTGAAGTACACGAACAGTTTAATGATGAAGAAATAAATGAAATAAGAAAAAATAATCCAGGTATAAAAATTATTGCTCACCCCGAATGTCCACCAGATGTAATCCAGGCTAGTGATTTTGCGGGTTCTACAAGTGGAATGATTAAATATGTAAGAGATAATCAACCAGAAAAAGTAATGATGGTAACAGAATGTTCTATGAGCGATAATGTTCAAATTGATAATCCAAATGTTGAATTTATTAGACCGTGCAACTTATGCCCACATATGAAAAGAATTACACTACCAAAAATATTAAATTGTCTAGAAAATGAAAGCAATGAGATTATAATAGATGATCTTATGATAGAGAAAGCAAGAAAATCAGTAGAGAGAATGACTGAAATAGGCAGATAAATTCTTTGACCAAAATTCAATTAAGTAAAAATTTTATTAGATCTACTTGTAAGCTAGCCCTAAATGAGGATCTCTTTCCATCAGGAGATATAACTTCAAACCTTTTAAAAAATAATCAAATAAAAAAAATAAAGATGGTCAGTAATGAAAAAGGTATTATAGGTGGTTTAGAATTTGCAAAAGAAACATTCAAACTTATTGATAAAAAAATTAGATTTAAAATAATAAAAAAAGAAGGTTCTAAAATCAATAAAAGGTCGGTTATTGCAATAATTGAAGGAAATCTAAAAAATATACTTACTGGTGAAAGAGTGGCACTAAACTTTGTGTCTCATATCTCAGGTATTGCAACAAAAACAAATAAATTTGTAAATAAAGTAAGAAATAAAACAAAAATTTGTTGTACAAGAAAAACAATTCCCAATCTAAGAGTGATACAAAAGTATGGAGTAAAATTAGGAGGTGGAACTAATCACAGGTTTAATTTAAGTGATGAATTCCTAATTAAAGATAATCATATTGCTTCATCAAAAAACTTTGAAAATATTGTCAAAAAAGCAATTAACTCAAAAAAGGGAAGAAAGATTACTGTTGAGGTTGATAACTTGAAACAGTTTAAAAAAATTTATGGTTTAAAATTTGATAGAGTTTTATTTGACAATATGAATCCAAAAAATCTTAAAGCGGGTGTTAAGCTAGCTAAAAAAATTTATGAAACTGAAGCATCGGGAGGCATAACTTTAAAAAATATAAAAAGTGTTGCTGCAACAAATGTTGATAGAATATCGGTAGGTGAATTAACTCATAGCGTTAATTCTTTAGACTTGAAATTAGAATTTTAGTCTCTCAATAGTTTTCCTATTTTTTTAGTTGAGCCTGTGCTGCTGCTAATCTTGCTACGGGAACTCTGTAAGGAGAACAAGAAACATAATCTAATCCAGTTTTAGCACAAAACTCTATGCTTTTTGGATCTCCACCATGTTCTCCACATATGCCTAACTTAATTTTTTTATTTTGCTTTTTTCCTCTTGAGGTTGCTATTTCAATCAAATCGCCAACCCCATCATCAATTGATATAAATGGATCAATATCAAAAATTTTGTTTTCTATGTAATCATTTAAAAATTTTCCACTGTCATCTCTACTAATACCAAATGTAGTTTGAGTTAAATCATTTGTTCCAAAACTAAAAAATTCTGCGTGTTTTGCTATATCTTTTGCTTTAAGTGCTGCTCTTGGAAGTTCAATCATTGTACCAACTAAAAACTCTATCTTAGTTTTGTTTTCATTTTGTACTTTTCTTGCAACTCTAATTACTAAATCTTTCATTAATTTTATTTCAGCTTCGGTTGATACAAGTGGAATCATTATTTCTGGAATAATTGATTTGATTTTTTTATTTTTACATTCTACTAATGCTTCAAATATAGCTCTCGTTTGCATCTCATATATTTCTGGAAAAGAAATACCTAGTCTACAACCTCTATGACCTAACATTGGATTGTGCTCATGCAATTCGTTTATTCTTCCCTCTACTTCTTTAATTGGAAGATTTAAAGATTTTGCCACTTCACTTATCTCATTTCCATTTTTTGGTAAAAATTCATGCAATGGTGGATCTAAGAGTCTAACTGTAACTGGCAAACCATTCATAATTTTAAATATTTCTATAAAATCCTTTTTTTGGTGAGGTAATAATTTGTTCAAAGCTTTAGCACGATCTTCAACTGTTTTTGACAATATCATCTCTCTTACTGATAAAATTCTTTCCTCATCAAAAAACATGTGTTCTGTTCTACATAATCCAATTCCCTCTGCGCCAAATTCTCTTGCTACTTTACTATCTGAAGGTGTTTCGGAGTTTGTTCTTACTTTTAATTTTCTAAAGTTATCTGCCCATTTCATTAATTTTGAAAAATCTCCTGAAATTTCTGGTTTTACTGTTTTAACTTCCCCAAGAATAATTCTACCTGAGGATCCATCAATTGTTATTAAATCTCCTTCTTTTACCTCAACATCTTTTGTCTTAAATAACTTATTTTGGTAATCAATTTCTATTTCACTTGAACCTGATACACATGGTCTACCCATGCCTCTTGCAACAACCGCTGCATGACTAGTCATTCCACCTCTTGCAGTTAAAATTCCTTTAGCAGCATGCATTCCATGTATGTCTTCTGGAGAAGTTTCAATTCTTACTAAAATTGTATTTTGCATCATTCCATTAAGCCTTTCTGCTTCATCTGAAGTAAATACAATTTTCCCACTCGCTGCACCTGGTGATGCTGGCAAACCTTTGGCTATTATTTTTATATTACTTTTTTCATCTAAAGTTGGATGCAGTAAAGTATCTAATGAACTTGGTTCAATTCTCATAACAGCAGTTTTTTTAGAAATTAATTTTTCGTTCACCATATCAACAGCTATTTTTACTGCTGATTTTGCGGTGCGTTTTCCAGATCTAGTTTGTAACATCCACAGTTTTTTATTTTCAACTGTAAACTCAACATCTTGCATATCTTTGTAATGTTTTTCTAATTTTAATAATATTTTTTTTAATTTTTTAAATACTGATGGCATTAACTCCTCTAAAGACGATAAATTTTCTTTTGCTTCTAGTCTAGCCTTTTTGGTTATATTTTGAGGTGTCCTTGTGCCTGCTACTACATCTTCACCTTGTGCATTAATTAAATATTCACCATAAATATGGTTACTTCCATCTGATGGATTTCGTGTAAATACCACTCCAGTAGCACAATCATTTCCCATATTGCCAAATACCATAGATTGAACATTCACTGCTGTTCCCCAATTAGAAGGAATTTGATTTAATTTTCTATAAACTTTTGCCCTATGGCTTTCCCAAGATAAAAATACTGCACTTATTGCTCCATTTAATTGTTCTTTAACATCTTGTGGAAAGTCTTTTTTTGTTTTTTGTTTAACAATATTTTTAAAATCATTTATTAAACCATCCCAATCACTTTCAACAAGATCTGTATCTAACAGTACACCTTTTGTTAATTTATAGTTCTCAATTAATTCTTCAAAGTTGTAGCTTTCAATGCCTAATACAACATTAGAATACATTTGAATAAATCTTCTATAACTATCTTTGGCAAATCTTAAATTAGATGTTTTTTTTGCAAGAGCAATTACTGTTTGATCATTAAGTCCAAGATTCAAAATAGTATCCATCATTCCAGGCATTGAAACTCTTGCACCAGATCTTACTGAAACTAACAGTGGATTTTTTAAATCTCCAAATTTTTTTCCAGTTTCTTTTTCAATATTTTTTATTTCATTATTAACTTCTTTTTTAACTTTAGAGACTAATTTTTTCTTATTTTTATAAAATAAATCGCATGCTTCTGCTGATATTGTAAAACCTGATGGTACAGGCATTCCCAATTTACCCATCTCAGCTAAATTTAAACCTTTGCCACCAAGAATATTTCTTGGATATTTTAACTTTTTTATATCTTTTGATTTAAAGTTAAATACTAATTTTTTCATTTAAGCTTCTATTTTAGAAAAATTAAAATAATTTTCGAAGCTTTTACATAACATTTGCAAAAGTTCCAGTCTGTTTTTTTTTATTATTTCATCTTCATCATTAACAATAACGTTATCAAAAAATTCATTAACTTGAATTTTTGTATCTGATAAAATTTTAAGGATTTCTTCATGATTATCTTCCTTATCAGCATTTGAAAAATTGCTCTTTATATGTTGTATTTTTTTGTAAAGATTTTTTTCATAATCATTTTTAAATAAACCTGGGTCGGCTGAGCCTACAAATTTTGAGACATCTTGTTTCTCATTATTTAAAATATTTGATGATCTTTTATAAATTGTAATTACATCAATGACGAAATCTTTATTTATGTTCTTATTTAGGTATAAAGATTTTTTATAAATTTTTACTATATCATCTAGCCCAAAAGATGAAGTGGAGCTTTCGATGATATCATGTCTAATTTTTTTTTCTTTAAGATAATTTTTTAATCTATCTAAAATAAATTCACTAATTTCTTTTTGAATTTTCTTTGAATCAAACTTATGCCCTTGGTCTTTATAAAACATACATGAGTAATTTAATAAATCTCTTAACTTAAATTTTTTATCATTTTCTACAATCAATCTAACTATGCTTATCGCCATTCTTCTAAGTGCATAAGGATCTTTTGAACTGGTTGGTTTTAAACCTAATCCAAAAAAACCAACTAACGAATCTAATTTATCGCTTAGTGATAGTGCAATGCTGTATGGTTTTTTTGGTATTTGGCTATCCGTGCCAATTGGCAAATAGTGTTCTGTCACTGCTTGGCTAATTTCTTGATCAAAGCCTTGGTATTGAGCAAAATGTCCTCCCATCACTCCTTGTAATTCAGGAAATTCGTTGACTAGGTCTGACATTAAATCAACTTTGCAAATCGAAGATGCTATTTCTATTTTGTCTTTGCTAATTAGCAATTCATCAGATATTAATGCACTCAATTTTCTCATTCTTTGAACTTTGTCTAAGTAAGTGCCCAGCCCTTTAAAATAATTAATATTTTTTAAGTTAGTCACTTGTTTTACTAAATTCTGAGATCTATTTTTGTTCCAAAAAAACTCTGCATCGCTTAATCTCGCTTCTATAACTCTTTCGTTTCCAAGTTTTACAAAGCCTTTTTGATCTTTTATATCTGCCACAACTAAAAACATATTCGTCAGTTTTTCTTTTTTGTCAAAAGTAGGAAAATATTTTTGATGATTTTGCATTGTAATGATTAATATTTCTTTAGGAATATTTAAAAAACGCTTATCAAATTCACAAATTAAAACTTTTGGTTTTTCAACTATATTTGAAATTTCCTCTAATAATCTTTCATTTAAATTAATTTTAATATTTTTTTTTATTGAATATTTTTTAATTTCATTTCTTATTGATTCTTTTCTTTTATCCTGATCTATAATAATTCCTTTTTTTTTAAAAAATTTATTGTAAGATTTAAAATTGCTAAATAGTTTCTCATTTTCCTCTAACTCCTTATTTAAAAATGTTTTATTTGAACTTTTTAGATGATTCATATTGAATTCTAATATTTTACCATCAAATACCGCTAGAATAGATTTTAATGGCCTACCCCAGTAAAGATCATGTTCTCCCCATTTCATTGATTTTTTCCATGAAATTTTCCTTAATAAATTTGGTAAATTTTTTTTAAATAAATCAAAAATTTTAATTTTCTGCGAAGGCTTTTCGTAAAAGTAAAATTCTCCTTTTTCAGTTTTCTTTTTATAAATTTGATTTTTTTGAATATTGTTGGACTTTAAAAAACCTTCTAACGCTCTCTCGGGGGCTTCCGTGTTGGGCCCTCTAATTTCTTCTGCTTTTTTAACGATTTCTTTTGTTAATTTATCAATGTTAATAACCAGCCTATTGGGCGTTGAATAAACTTTAAAATTACCTTTAGTAATAATCTCATTTTCTTCAAAAAAAATTTTAAAAATTTGAAGCACTTCTTTTCTTGCATTTATTTGTAGTTTTGCAGGAATCTCTTCGCTAAATAATTCTAAAAACAATTCAGACATTTTAATTTTGACTTTCAAGCCAAACTTTTCCTATTTCTCTGGTCAAATCTCTAATTCTTGCAATATATTCAGCTCTTCTAGCAACGCTAATTACACCTCTTGCATCTAAAATATTAAACACATGACTAGATTTTAAACACTGATCATAAGCAGGTAATGAAACTTTTTTTTCTATTAAAGACTTAGCTTCTTGCTCTAACATATCGAATATTTTGAATAAATTTTCTGTATTAGCATGCTCAAAATTATACGCAGAAAATTCTTTCTCAGATTGATGAAAAATATCTTTGTACAATATCCCTTCATTGTTCCATACTAAATCAAAAACATTTTTCTTATTTTGAGTAAACATGCATAATCTTTCTAAACCATACGTAATTTCTACTGAAATTGGACTACATTCAATACCAGCCATTTTTTGAAAATACGTAAACTGTGTGATTTCCATTCCATCACACCATACTTCCCATCCTAATCCTGCGGCTCCAAGCGTTGGGCTTTCCCAATCATCTTCAACAAATCTTATATCATGTTCTTCATAATTAATTCCAATTGTAGCCAAACTTCTTAGATATATTTTTTTTATATTTTTCGGCGACGGTTTGATTAATACCTGAAATTGATAATAATGTTGTAATCTATTCGGATTATCTCCATACCTTCCATCTGTCGGTCTTCTTGATGGTTGTACATAAGCAGTTTTCCAAGACTTTTCTCCTAATGTCCTAAGCGTAGTAGCTGGATGAAAAGTTCCAGCTCCAATCTCTAAGTCGTAGGGTTGAAGAATTACACATCCTTGTTTAGACCAATATTTTTGTAAATTTAGAATTGTATCCTGAAAAGAAATTATTTCTGCTTTTTTACTTTTTTTTTTAGAGACCATATCTCTGCCAGATTGATCTTTCTTCTAAAATGCTTATCAGCTTATCAGCATGGTCTTGGGATGATGAAAGTTTCTTAGCTAACCAACCTTTTGGTTTACCAAATTTTTTAATTTCAACTTCATCCCCAAATTTTTCTCTTAAAATTTGATCTGCATTTCCTAATCCATCGATCAATCCTAGTTCTTTAGCTTTTTTACCTGTCCAAAACTCACCTGAAAATAATTCTATACCGCTATTTTTTTTTAGCTTAGAACCTCTACTTTCTTCAACCACATCTATAAAGTCTTGATGAAGTTCCAGTTGAATATTTTTTAATCTATTAATATCTTCTTCTTTTTCGTCTAAAAAAGGATCTAAAGTACTTTTGTTTTTTCCTGCAGTATAAACTCTTCTTTGAACTCCAATTTTTTCAATTAAATTTTTAAATCCAAATGATGCTGAAATAACCCCAATTGATCCAATTATTGAACTTGAATTTGCATAAATTTCATCACCTGAACAAGCAATTAAATATCCCCCCGAAGCCGCCACATCCTCTGCAAAAATAATTACTTTTTTTTTATTTTTTTTTGCTTGTTCTCTAATAAATTTATAAATCAAATGAGATTGAACAGGGGAGCCTCCTGGAGAATTAATTGTGATTGCTACTGCTAAAGCCTTTTTTACCGAAAAAGCTTTTTTTATAATATCTTCTTGGCCAGAGTATTCTATCCCTTGCCTAAATTTCCCCAAGTTTCCAATAACTCCTGTTAATCTAAGATGACTTACAACTTTTTTTTTTTTGAAAATAGAGAACATATTCAATGCTTATAAAATTTTTAATTATTAATAAAGCCTACTTATAGTTGAAGAATAAGGTGCGTCAATTGATAAGTATATTAATAAATTTAATATAATACTTTTATTAAATGGGAACTGTAATTCAACTTAAAGAACAAATAAATAATTCATATTCTGAACTAGTAAATTCTGTAGAAGATAAACTAATACTTGTAGAGGAAAAAATTACAGCAAAATTGATGAGCAAAGTAGACCTGGTTAACAAAATGAGCGGATATCATTTGAAAACTGGTGGAAAAAGATTAAGAGCTCTTTTGACTTTAGAAAGTGCAAAACTTTGTGAATATAAAAAAGGTGGCAGAGATATTAACTTAGCGGCCTGCGTAGAATTAATTCATGCGGCAACTTTAATGCATGATGATGTAATAGATAATGCCGAAATTAGAAGAGGAAAAAAAACATTAAACTCTATATGGGGGAATCAGTCTTCTATTTTAGTTGGCGATTATTTATTAAGCAGATGTTTTGAAATGATGGTAGATGATGGTAATTTAGAAGTACTTAGACTTTTATCTTCCACATCTTCTGAGATAGCTCAAGGCGAAGTTTTGCAACTACAACATAAAGGTGAAATAGATATTCTTGAGGAGACTTACTTTAAAATTATTTCATCCAAAACAGCCTCTCTATTTGCTGCAGCTACCAAGGTTGGTGCCATATTGGCTGAAAAAGATTTAAAACATAAAGAAGCATTAGAATTTTATGGAAAAAACCTTGGACTAACGTTTCAAATAGCAGATGATGCACTTGATTATAATTCTGAAATAAAATTTTTTGGAAAAAAAATTGGCAATGATTTTTTTGAAGGAAAAGTAACTCTTCCAATTATATTGCTTTATCAAAAAATTTCTAATTCTGAAAAAAACGAAATAAAAAATTTATTTAATAAAGACAAAAGAAATGATGATGATTTTAACTATATTTTAAAATTAATTAAAAAAAACGATATAATTAATGATTGTTATAAAAAGGCAGAACATTTTATCAATTTGGCATCTAGCTCTCTTAGCGTTTTTAAAGAATCAGAAGAAAAAAATATTTTAAAAAATCTTACTTCTTTTAGTATAAAAAGAAACTTTTAAGGACTTAGTAAAAATTTTTCCCAATAATTTTTATTCTTTATATATTTCAATCTTTCATGAATTCTGTTTTCGCCATCTAACCAAAATTCAATCTCTTCTGGCTTTAATCTCCAACCAGACCAATTTACTGGCCTAGGAACTTTGTTTTCGTTTGGATATTTTTTTTTAAATTTTTCAATTGACTTTAATAAATCTTCCCTACTATTTAGTACTGAGCTTTGGTCTGATGCCCATGCGCCTATTCTACTACCATAGGATCTTGAATCAAAATAATCATCAGCTTCTTTGTCAGATACCTTTGATGCTATACCAATAATTCTTATCTGACGAAGCAAACTCTTCCAATGAAAGCACATTGATATTTTTGGGTTAAGTTTTATTGCTTTACTTTTATCGCTATTAAAGTTTGTATAAAAAACAAAACCATTATCATCATAATCTTTTAGCAAAACCATCCTAACTGAAGGATAGCCTTCATTGTTTACCGTTCCCAAAGCAACAGCGTTTGGATCGTTAATCTCAGTTTTTTTTGCTTCTTCAAACCATTCTTTGAAAAGATCTATTGGATTATCCTTATCTTTGAAGCAAATATTCAGATTAAGTGAATTTTTTTGATTCATAATTTAAACAAAATAATTTATATAATAAATTAATGTCATTTAATACTTTTGGAAAGTTTTTTCGGTTTACAACATGGGGAGAATCTCACGGTCCTGCTATAGGTTGTGTTGTAGATGGTTGTCCTCCAAACGTAAAGATTAGCGAAAAAGAGATACAAGCGGAGCTAAATAAAAGAAAGCCTGGTCAATCAAAGTTTACAACCCAGAGAAAAGAAGATGATAAGGTAAATATTTTATCAGGTGTCTTTGAAGGGAGAACCACAGGGACTCCAATTTCAATGATTATATTCAATAAAGACATGAGATCTAGAGATTATGAAACTATTAAAAATAAGTTTAGACCAGGACATGCTGATTTTACTTATTTTAAAAAATATGGAATTAGAGATTATAGAGGAGGAGGAAGGCAATCAGCTAGAGAAACAGCAACTAGAGTAGCTGCTGGCGCAATAGCAAAAAAAGTTTTACAAACAAAAATTGGAGTTAAATATAAAGTTATAGGTGCTGTTACTCAATTAGGTATTTTAGGTTGCGATACGAACAATTGGAGTGATAATTTTATTTTAAAAAATTCATTATTTTGTCCTGACAAATCAATTCTTAGGATATGGGAAAAATATTTACTTAGCATTAGAAAAGCTGGGTCTTCTTGTGGAGCAATAATCGAGTTAAGAGCTAGAGGCTTGCCTGTAGGATTAGGTGCTCCAATATATTCAAAACTTGATATGGATTTAGCATCAGCAATGATGAGCATTAATGCCGTAAAAGGTGTAAATATAGGTTCGGGAATGAATTCTGCTCAATTAACTGGTGAACAAAATTCTGACGAAATATTTAGAAAAGGAAAAAAAATTAATTTTAAAACAAATAATGCTGGTGGGATTCTTGGAGGGATATCTACGGGACAAGATATAATAGTTTCTTTTGCAGTTAAACCAACTTCTTCTATATTAACTTCAAGAAAAACAATTGACAAATTTGGCAAAAATACTTCTATATCTGTTAAAGGTAGACATGATCCTTGCGTTGGTATTAGGGCAGTACCAATAGGAGAAGCAATGATGCACTGTGTACTTTTGGATCACTATTTGATGAATATTGCTCAGTGTAAAAGCTAATTAATTTTCTTTATTATTACTTTTGAATTTAAAGTATCAAATACTTTAACCTCAATACTCTTGGAGTCTAAACCGGCGTACTTATACATTAATTCTGGCTTATCATGATCAATAAACCTATCTGGCAAAATCATAGATCTATATTTCAAATTGCTATCTAGTAAATTTTTTTCAGCAAGAAACTGTCCAACATGAGAACCAAAACCACCTATTGATCCTTCTTCAATTGTTATAATTGCTTCATGATCAGTAGCGATTTGCCAAATTAAATTTTCATCAAGAGGTTTGCAAAACCTAGCATCTATTATAGTTATATTAACACCTTTTTTGGATAAATTTTCTTGAGCTATTAAGCATTCTTGTAATCTGGCTCCAAAATTTATTAAGGCTAATTTTTTTCCTTCCTTGATTATACGACCTTTTCCAATATCTAGTTTTTCATCTATTGGTGGTAAATTTACTCCAACTCCATTGCCTCTAGGGTATCTAAAAGCAGATGGTCTATCATTTATATCAACTGATGTGTTAATCATTCTTACAAGTTCTGCTTCATCGCTTGCAGCCATTATAATAAAATTTGGTAAAGTTGATAAATAAGTTATATCAAATGAACCTGCGTGTGTAGGGCCATCGGCTCCAACCAATCCAGCTCTATCAATTGCAAATCTAACTGGCAAACTCTGAATAGCAACATCATGGACAACTTGGTCGTATGCTCTTTGTAGAAAAGTAGAATAAATTGCTGCATATGGCTTATATCCCTCTGTAGCCAAACCCCCTGCAAAAGTGACAGCATGTTGTTCGGCTATTCCTACATCAAACATCCTAGAAGGAAATTTTTCTCCAAATTTATCCATGCCAGTTCCCGATGGCATTGCTGCTGTTATGCCTACAATTTTACTATCTTTTTCCGCATGTTTAATAAGGGTATTGGCAAAAACCTTTGTATAAGCTGGAATATTTGATTTTGTTTTTTCTTGAACCCCTGTGCTTATATTAAATTTTGAAACTCCATGATATTTATCATCCGATTTTTCAGCAAACTCATATCCTTTGCCTTTTTTTGTCCTTACGTGTATCATTATAGGGCCCTTAATATTAATATCCTTTGCATTTTTTAGAACAGATATTAGAGAGTCAATATCATGTCCATCTATTGGTCCAATATAATAAAAACCCATTGCATTAAACAACGTTCCTCCAGTAACAGCAGACCTCAAAAAGTCTTCTGCTTTTCCTGCTTTCTTACTAAATCTTTTTGAAAAAGCTGATATAATAAGCTTCACAGTTTCTCTAAAACTAAAATAAATATTTCCAGACAAAATTTTTGCTAAATAAGTTCTCATTGCACCTACGGGTTTGGCTATTGACATGTCATTATCATTTAAAATTACTATCATTTTAGTTTTGCTTGCACCTGCATTGTTCATTGCTTCATAGGACATTCCGGCACTTATTGCGCCATCTCCAATAACAGCTATGACATTATTAGATTTATTAGAAAGTTCATTTGCAACTGCAATACCCAAAGCTGATGATATAGAAGTAGAACTATGTGCGGCACCAAATGGATCATATTCGCTTTCCGTCCTTTTTGTAAAACCAGATAGTCCATCACCCTTTCTTAAAGTTCTAATTTTATCCTTCCTGCCTGTTAGTATTTTATGTGGATAAGATTGATGTCCAACATCCCAAATTAATTTATCATTAGGAGTATTAAATATGTAATGTAAAGCAACAGTTAATTCTACAACGCCTAGGCCCGCTCCAAGATGGCCTCCAGTTTCAGACACTGTATCTATGAGTTCTTCTCTTACTTCTTTAGCCAATACCTTTAATTCTGGCTGAGAAAGTTTTTTAATGTCAGATGGAAAGTTTATATCATCTAAATACTTATAATTTGCTCTCATTTGTTTCTAACCATAATATAGTTAATTGTACTTTTTAAATCTGAAGCCTTATCCCCAAATTTTTTAAGATTTTTAAAAATATTATATTTTAAATTGTTGATGTATTTAACAGTATTTTTATAACCCAGTAAACTAATTAAAGTTGCTTTTCCTTTTTTTTGGTCTTTATTAGTTTTTTTTCCAACTTTTTTAGAATTGCCTTTATAATCTATTAAATCATCAACAATTTGAAATAAAAGTCCTATATTTTCTCCTATATTATTAAATCTTTTTATTTCATTTTTATTACCCATAATTAAAATTGGTGCTAAGCAACAAAAACTAAATAATCTTCCAGTTTTTTTTATTTGCATATCAACAATTTTAGATAGAGATTTTTTTTTTCTTTCAAAATTTAAATCAGAGAATTGTCCACCTGCTATACCTACATGTCCTGAGGATTTAGAAATAAAATTTATTAATAAATTTTTTTTTTCATAACTAAGTTTTAATTTATTATCTGTTAAAATTTCAAAAGACATTGTTAGCAAAGAATTCCCTGCTAAAACTGCTGTAGATTCTCCAAATTTTTTATGCGTACTAACTTTTCCTCTTCTTAAATCATCATCATCCATGCATGGTAAATCATCATGAATTAATGAGTAAGCATGAATACATTCAACTGCAGCACCAATATGTATTAAGGTTTTATAATTTATGTTAAAGATTTTTCCAACATCTACTAAAATTTTAGATCTAATTTTTTTTCCTCCTGGCAGCAAGCCATATTTCATTGGCTTTATAAGATCAGTATTTTTTTGATTTCTTAAATATTTTTTAAGAAAGTTATTTGTATCGTTTGCAACTTTATTTAATTTTATTTTCATTTTTTGTTGAAATTTCTTTAATCTTTGATTTTGTATTTTCAGAAATATCTTTTGAACTTTTTTTAAATTTTCTCTCTATTAGATTGTTTAATTTAATTAATTTTTGATAATCATTAATTGAATTCTCTAAATTTTTTTCATTCTCTAAATTATCAATAATTTCGTTTGCTAATTTAGTCAGTTCATTTAAAGACTTTGAATTAATATCATCTGGAAAATTTTTTTCATTCATATATTAGTTTGTATTATTATATGAAAAACAATCTTTCAAATATTAAAAAAGCTATTAAATATTTAAATAATAACGAATGTATAGGTATACCAACTGAAACAGTTTATGGTCTGGCCGGTAATGCTTATTCTGATCTTGCTACTTTAAAAATATTTAGATTAAAAAAACGTCCAAAAAAAAATCCTTTGATTGTTCACTACTCAAATCTACAAGATTTAAAAAAAGACTGTGAGATAAATAATCTCTTTTTAAAACTTTATAAAAAATATTCACCAGGTCCTATCTCATTTGTGCTTAAGCTAAAAAAAACTAGTAAAATATCTAATAATGTAACAAATGGAAAAAAAACTTTAGCTGTAAGATTTCCAAAACACCAATTAACTAGACGTCTTCTTAAAAAACTGAATTATCCTTTGGCAGCTCCTAGTGCTAATATTTCAAAAAGAATTAGTCCCGTTTGTAAGGATGATGTAGAAGATGAGTTTGGAAAAAAATTAAAATTCATTTTAGATGGTGGAAGATCTCAAATAGGCTTAGAGTCAACAATTATCAGTCTAGTTGATAAACCAGAAATTTTAAGACTAGGTGGTTTTGATAAAAAAAAAATTAAAAGACACATAGATAAAAAATATTATAAAAAAATTGGAAAAAATAAAATTTTAGTTCCTGGTCAAGGCAAGACTCATTATTCTCCCGGAATTCCTATGAGACTTAATGCTATAAACATTAGGAAAAATGAAGCCTTTTTATTGATAAAAAAAAGAAAAGAAAGAAATAAAAATTTTTTTTATTTAAGCAAAAATAAAAATATAAAAGAAATTGCTAAAAATTTGTATAGAACGCTAAGAAAAGTAAAAAAAAGTGGCTACAAAGTTCTGGCTATAGAAAAAATTCCTAAAAAAGGTATTGGGGAAACAATTAATGATAGATTAATTAGAGCCGCCAAAAAATTATGAAAAAAGTTATTGAAGTTAGCAAACTTAAAAAAGTATATGGTTCTAAAGAAGCGGTACAAAATATTTCATTTAAAATTATGGAGAATGAAATTTTGGGTCTACTTGGGCCTAATGGTTCAGGCAAAACAACAACCATAGGCATGTTATTAGGATTGCTAAAACCAACAAGTGGGGAAATTTTAATTGAAGGAAAAAAAATTGAAAAAAATAGAATTGAAATTTTAGAGAGATTAAATTTCATATCACCATATATTGAATTACCAAAAAAACTTACTGTAAAACAAAATCTAATTGTATATGGAAAACTTTATAAAATTAAAAATTTGATCAGAACTATGGATTATTTAACTGAAAAATTAAGACTAGAAAATCTACTTGATAGAGTTACTGGCGAACTTTCTTCTGGTCAAAAAAATAGGGTTAGCCTAGCTAAGGCACTTATTAATGAACCAAATATTTTATTATTAGATGAGCCAACGGCATCTCTAGATCCTGAAGTTGGTGATTTTGTAAGAACTTTTATAGAAAACTACAAAAAAGAAAAAAAAATTTCAATTTTACTTGCTTCTCATAACATGAATGAAGTTACGAGACTATGTAATTCCGTAATAATGATGAAAGAAGGAAAAATAATAGACAAAGGAACTCCTCAAAATTTAATAAATAAACATGGTAGAAAAAATTTAGAAGAGGTTTTCTTAAAGCTTTCAAGGAGTAATAATGAGTTTTACTAGAATATATGGCCTTTTCTTAAGGCATTTTTTTTTGATAACCAGATCTTTTCCGCGAGTATTAGATTTAATTTACTGGCCTACAATCCAAATTACTTTATGGGGCTTTATATCTAATTTTTTTGCTACACATACAACGTACTATAACAATGCTGTTGGTGTAATACTTACATGCGCAATACTTTATGATTTTTTATTTAGAACTAGTATTGGTTTTAATATGTTGTTTTTAGAGGAAATATGGAGCAGAAATTTCACAAATTTGTTTATTGCACCAATAAAAATTGGAGAAATATTAACCTCTTTAGTAATTACTGCGCTCATAAGAGCTTTAATAGGTTTGATTCCAGCTATTTTGTTAACATCCCCACTATTTGGAATATCAATATTAGAACTTGGTATATTTTTGTTTTTTCTTTTTTTAAGTCTTTACATATTCGGTATAACTCTAGGTGTTTTGGTTTCATCTGGATTATTAAGGTTTGGACCTTCGTTTGAAAATATTGCTTGGTCAACCATGTTTCTATTAGCGCCCTTTGGGTGCATTTATTATCCTATAGATATACTGCCAGAAATATTTCAAAAAATTGCTTACCTTTTACCTTTGGTATATATTTTTGAGGAAGCGAGAAATATTCTGATAAACCAATCAATAGATTTAAATAATATTTATAATGCATTTATTTTAAATGGTATTTATTTTGTTTTATCAATAGTTTTATTTTACTACTCATTTAACGTGGCAAAAAAGAAAGGAACCTTAATAAATATGGGTGAATAATGTGGTGCGCCCGCAAGGAGTCGAACCCTGAACCTCCAGAGCCGAAATCTGGCGCTCTATCCAGTTGAGCTACGAACGCGTATTATATTATTATTATAATTTATGAAAAATATCATTAATTTAATTGTTCAAAAAGATGACGAAGAAGCTAGAATTGATGCATTTATATCTAAAAAAAAAGAATTGAGCAGAACGAGAGTTAAAAACCTAATTTTAAATGAAAAACTAAAAATAAATAATGTCGTTATTAAAGACCCCTCTAAAAAAATAATTAAAGATGATAGAATTATCTTTGAAATTCCTAAACCTGAAAGAGCTTCCTTAAAGCCTTTTCAATATAAATTAGATATAATTCATGAAGATCATGATCTAATGGTTATTAATAAATCTGCTGGAATTTCAATGCATCCCGGCGCGGGTAATTATGATAATACAATTGTAAATGCTTTGATGAATCTTGATGATAGAAAACTCTCCAATATCGGAGATGAATTAAGACCAGGTATAGTTCATAGAATAGATAAAGACACATCAGGATTAATCGTGATAGCAAAAAATAATAAATCACATGAGAAATTATCAAATCAATTTTCAGAACATACAATTACCCGAGTGTATCAAGCCTTGATATGGGGGAAGCTCAGACCTCAAAATGGTAAGATAGAAAGTTTAATTAAAAGAAGTTCAAAAAATAGACAGATGATGGAAGTTGGATTTTATAAAGGTAAAAAAGCAATAACAAATTATAAAACTTTAGAAGTATTTGAAAGTGAAAAAGTTCCTACTCTAAGTTTGGTTGAGTGTACGCTTAAAACAGGAAGGACTCATCAAATTAGAGTTCATATGAGTTATAAAGGAAACAATATACTTGGTGACAAGAAGTATAAGAAAAAATATAAAAAATTTAAAAATATTGATCCTAATCTTGAACATCTCATACTAAAACTAGAAAGACAGTTCCTTCATGCAAAAAAATTGGGATTTAATCACCCTTCGTCTGGAGAACGTATAGAATTTACATCAAATTTACCTCAAGAATTAGAAAATATTTTAAAAAAGCTAAGAAATTCTAATAAATAAAATTGTTGTAAAATTTTAAATCTTTATTAAATAACTATTCACTATGAGCACAACATCTTATAATTTGCCAACAATTTCTAATGAAGGTGGTTTGGCCGGATATTTGGCGCAGATAAAAAAATTTCCTATGTTGGACGCTGAAGAAGAATATATGCTAGCAAAAAACTGGCAAACAACTGGAAATGTAAAATCAGCAGAAAAATTGGTAACTAGTCATTTAAGATTAGTTGCTAAAATTGCTATGGGATATAAAGGCTATGGCTTACCTTTAAATGAGATGATATCTGAAGGAAACGTTGGTTTAATGCAAGCTGTAAAAAAATTTGAACCCGAAAAAGGTTTTAGACTAGCAACATATGCGATGTGGTGGATTAAAGCATCAATTCAAGAATATGTTTTAAGATCATGGAGCTTAGTAAAAATTGGTACCACAACAGCTCAAAAAAAATTATTTTTCAATTTAAAGAAAATTAAAAACCAAATTGCTCCAAGAGCTGAAGGTGATTTAAAAGATGAACATATTAAAGATATTGCGAATAGATTAGATGTACGTGAGGATGAAGTTGTGTCAATGAATAGAAGACTTTCTGCTAAAGAACAATCTTTAAATGCACCAATAGGAGAAGATGGTGACGAATGGCAAGACTGGGTTGTTGATAAAGAGATGGATCATGAAATTAGATTTGCACAAAATGAGGAAATGGAACAAAGAAAAGATCTTTTACAAGACTCAATAAAAATTTTAAATGAGAGAGAAAAACAAATCTTGTATTCAAGAAGATTGACTGATGATCCAACTACTTTAGAAGAGCTAAGTAAAAAATTTAAAATTAGCAGAGAAAGAATCAGACAAATAGAAAATAAAGCTTTTGAAAAATTGCAAAAGCACATGCTTAATTCAGCTAAATCAAAAAATTTACTTACTGCAAATTAAATTTTAAAAGGATCTTCTAAGAGAATTGTATCATTTCTTTCAGGACTAGTAGAAATGCTAGAAATTTTAGTTTCTATAAATTTTTCAAGATCTTTAATATAAATTTTTGCATTTGTGGGCAATTGATCAAAATTTTTAATACCTTCCGTCGACGATTTCCAACCTTTGTATATCTTATAGATTGGTTTCACTTTCAATTGTTCATCAACAGATGCTGGTAAATAGTCAATTTTTTTTCCCTCCAGATCGTAGCCAACGCAAATTTTAATCTCGTCTAATTCATCTAAAACATCTAATTTAGTTAAAGCAATGCCATCAATGCCTGATATTTTTATTGTTTGTCTCACTAAAACACCATCAAACCATCCACATCTTCTTTTTCTGTTAGTAACAGTGCCAAATTCTTTTCCTCGATTACCTAGAAGCTCACCAGTCTCATTTTTTAATTCAGTTGGAAAAGGTCCTTCTCCTACTCTAGTAGTGTAAGCCTTTGTAATTCCAAGAACATAATTAATTGAACTTGGCCCACATCCAGAACCAGTAGCAGCAGACGAAGCAACGGTGTTAGAAGATGTCACAAAAGGATATGTTCCATGATCAACATCTAATAATATTCCTTGTGCACCCTCAAACAATATCTTTTTACTATTTTTTTTGAATTCCTCAATTTTTTTCCAGACTGGTTGAGAAAATTTAAGTATAATGGGTGCAATTTTCAACAATTCTTTTTTTAAATTTTCTTTTTGAAATATTTTTTTACCAAGACCTTTTCTAATTGCGTTGTGATGCAATAATACATTGTCTAACCTGTTATCAAGATTTGACTCGGAAACCAAATCCATAACTCTAATAGATCTTCTTCCAATTTTATCCTCATATGCAGGTCCAATTCCTCTTCTTGTGGTGCCTATTTTTGAGTTACCTGCCAAATCCTCTCTTATTTCATCCATTTCCCTGTGAAATGGCAATATTAAAGTTGCTGAATCAGAAATAATTAGATTATTTTCAGTTATATTTATTCCTTTAGATTTTATTTCTTCTATTTCGTCTAAAAGAGCCCACGGATCAATAACTACCCCATTGCCAATAACTGACACTTTATTTTTTCTCACAATACCAGAGGGGAGCAATCTTAATTTGTATGTTGTTCCATCAATAACAAGTGTGTGACCCGCATTGTGTCCGCCTTGAAATCTAATCACCACATCTGCTTCGGATGAAAGCCAGTCTACTATTTTTCCTTTGCCCTCATCTCCCCACTGAGAACCTACTACCACAACGTTTTTCATTTAAATTTTTTATTTATTATAATTGTGTTTAAATGGTTAATTGGTCCATAGCCTTTTCCATAATTTGGCCTAGCACCTATCGCATGGTTAACATACTTAATTGCCATTTCACAAGATTTCTTTAAAGTTTTTCCACATGAGTAATAAGTAGCTATAGCACTGGATAAAGTGCAACCTGTACCATGTGTATTTTTTGTTTTTATTTTTTTATTTTTAAATATTACTAATTCTTTTTTATTTACAAATATGTCGATCAATCTTTTTTTTGGTAAATGACCACCTTTTATGAGAACATTTTTGGCTCCTAAATTTACTAGTTTTCTAGCCGCATGTACCATGTCGCTCTGAGAATATATTTTCATGTTCGAGAGTATTTCTGCCTCAGGAATATTTGGTGTTATTAAAGAAACCTTTTTTAATAATTTTTTCTTTATTATACTAATAGATTTATCATTTATTAGCTTTGCACCTCCTTTTGCAGTCATGACAGGATCTAATATAATTTTTTTTATTTTAATTTTAGCTAAAGACTTAATGATTGATTTTATAACTATTGGAGAATGAAGCATTCCAATTTTGATTGCATCTGGCTTTATATCTTTAGATGTGTATTCTATTTGTCTAGAAATTTCTAAAGGTGGTATTGGAACTATTGATAAAACTCCAGTAGTATTTTGAGAAGTTACTGCAGTAATAGCTGTCATCGCATATGAACCAAGAGACGTAACTGTCTTTATGTCTGCTTGTATGCCTGCGCCCCCTGATGAATCAGATCCTGCGATGATTAGTATTTTTGATTTAATTTTCAATTTAAACTATCGATCTTTTTACAATATTTACACATTTATTAAGTAATGCTTTATTTTCTGTTTCACACATAATTCTTATTTTGGACTCTGTACCTGACCTTCTAACCAACATTCTACCATTGCTTTTAATAATTTTGTTTGCAAATCTTATTGCCTTTCTACATTTAGGTGTATCTATTATAGATTTATCTTCAACATTTATATTTTCTAATAATTGGGGAGTTGGTTTAAAATTATTAAATAATTCACTCGCTTTTTTTCCTTTTCTCATTGAAAAAAGTACTTCTAAGGCAACGAGCAATCCGTCTCCTGTAGTTGCAAATTTACCTAAGATAATGTGCCCTGATTGTTCGCCACCTAAATTAAATTTATTTTTTTTCATCATTTCTTTTACATATCTATCTCCTACATTTGAACGTAAAAATTTTATTTTATTAATTTTAAAAAAATTTTCTAAGCCATAATTAGACATTAAAGTTCCAACAACACCTCCCTTAAGAATTTTTTTTCTTTTCCATCTCTCCGCAAGCATGGCAATTATTTTATCTCCATCAATGACGTTGCTTCTTTCATCACATATAATAATTCTATCTGCATCACCATCCAAAGAAATTCCGATATCTGCTTTAGTTTTTTTAGTTAAATTTTTAATTTTGTTCGGGTAAGTTGAGCCACAATTATAATTAATATTTAAGCCATTTGGAACTGTGCCCGTCTCATACACCACTGCTCCAAGTGATCTAAGTAGCTTAGGTCCAGCTTTGTATGCTGCTCCATTGGCACAATCAATGGCTATGCTTAACCTTTTAAGGCTAAATGAAGATGGGAAATTTTTTTTTAAAATTTCTATATATTTATCAGTACCATCCTCTAATCTTTTAACTCTACCAAGATTTTTTGCTTCTGAAAGATTATTTATTATTTTAGTATCTATTAATTTTTCAATTTTTTTTTCTATTTTGTCAGATAATTTAAGACCATCAGGACCAAATAATTTTAGTCCATTATCATAGTATTGATTATGCGATGCAGTAATCATTATACCCATATTTGCCTTCATTTTTTTTGTTAACATGGCCAAACCATTAGTTGGCAAAGGTCCAAAAGTGAAAACATGCATCCCGGCAGAAGCTAAACCTGATACTAGCGCAGGTTCCAGCGTATACCCTGAAAGTCTTGTATCTTTAGCAATTATTGCCGTTTGTTTGTTTTTTTTTAAATTTTTGAAATATGTTCCTGCGGCTAATCCAAATTTAAAGAACATTTCACCATTAATTTTGTCTTGGTTTACTTTGCCTCTTATTCCATCAGTTCCAAAATATTTTTTACTCATTAATTAAAATTTAATTTTTTAAATACTTTAAGCGCTTGTTTAACTTCATTAACGTCATGGACTCTTAAAATTTGAACACCTTTTAAAGCAGAGAATATGCATGCAGATACTGTTCCGCCAATTCTTTCTTTGCTATCATTTGATCCCGACATATCTCTAATAAATTTTTTTCTAGACAAACCTAACATTATTGGAAAACCTAATGAGTGAAAAATAGAAATTTGGCTAATAAGAGTAATATTATGTTTCAAATTTTTTCCAAAACCAATTCCTGGATCTAAAATTATATTATTGTGTTTTATTCCCATTTTTCTTATTAAATGCAGTTTTTCTTCAAAAAAGTCGTATATATCAAGAAGAACATGTTTGTAGTTTGGTCTTACCTGCATTGTTTTTGGAGTTCCCTTCATATGATGTAAGACAAATGGAATTTTAGAATTTTTAAGAAAATTAATTGTATTTTCATCATAATTAAGTCCTGAAACATCATTAATTAGATTTATTTTATAAGACAAACTTTTTTTCATTATTAAACTTTTTCTCGTATCCAAGGAAATAAAGCAATTTTTCTTGCTTAAATATTTTATTACAGATCTTAATCTATTCCATTCTACATTTGTTGATATATCTTTTGCTCCTGGCCTTGTTGATTCCCCGCCTATATCAATTATATCTGCTCCATCATTTAAAAGTTTTTTTATATGGGCTTTGGCTAATTTTTTTTTATTAAATTTGGCACCATCAGAAAAGCTATCTGGAGTTACATTCAAGATACCCATTATTATAGGACTATTTTTAAAATTCAAATTTAAAAAATTCTTTTTTTTAGTAATATTTTTTAAATCATTGTAAACTTTTTTTTTTAAAATTTTTGGAAGTTTATTAATTTTTTTAATATTAATTTTTTTTTTTTTATTTCTAGAAAAAATTTCAATATAATCAAATGATATTAATGGATCTCCATTTAAAGGTAGTGAGTTTTTAAGTTTAACTTTTTTTTTTGAAACTTTTCCAAAATAAAAATTACACGCTCTTGTGTAATAATTATTCATTTATATTAGTGAACTATCTTTGGCTTAAGACCTATCGAACCAAGAGCTGATCCTTGATCATCTTCTTCAACTTTTAAATCCTCTTTATTTTTTGGGAATATATTTTTATTTATAAGTTCCTCAATTTCAAAGCCTGTCAGTGTTTCGTATACTAATAACGCTTTTGCAAGTTTGTGTAGATCGTCAATCTTATCTGTAAGAACTTTTTTAGCTCTTTCATAACCCTTTTCAACGATTTTTCGTATTTCATTATCAACTTTTCTAGCAGTTTCTTCTGACATATTTTGTTGTCTTGCAACTGATCTACCTAAAAATACTTCTTCTTCATTTTCGCCATAAGCTATTGGTCCCAATTCTTTGCTCAATCCTGCTCTCATAACCATTGCTCTAGCTCTTTTAGTTGCTTGCTCAATGTCACTTGCGGCACCAGTTGTTACTTTATCTTCACCAAAAATGATTTCCTCTGCTACTCTGCCTCCCATAGCAATTGCCATCTGTGCATGTAATTGTTCTCTTGTTTGCGATACCTCATCTCTTTCAGGTAATTGCATTACCATTCCAAGAGCTCTTCCTCTAGGAATTATTGTAGCTTTATGTATTGGGTAGGCTGCTTTTTCATTAATTGTAACTATAGCGTGACCTGCCTCATGGTAAGCTGTAAGTTTTTTCTCTTCTTCTGTCATAACCATTGATCTTCTTTCGGCTCCCATCATTACTTTATCTTTAGCCTCTTCAAATTCTTGGTATGTTACAATTCTTTTGTTTTTTCTTGCAGCAAGCAGGGCGGCTTCATTTACTAAATTTGCTAAATCAGCACCTGAAAAACCAGGCGTGCCCCTTGCTATCGTTCTTAAGTTAACATCAGGCGCCATAGAGATCTTTTTAGCATGAACTTTTAGAATTTTTTCTCTTCCGAGTATATCGGGATTTGAGACAACGACTTGTCTATCAAATCTACCTGGTCTTAATAAAGCTGGATCAAGAACATCCGGTCTGTTTGTTGCAGCTATTATTATTACTCCTTCGTTTGTATCAAAACCATCCATTTCAACTAATAGTTGGTTTAATGTTTGTTCTCTTTCATCGTTTCCGCCCCCTAAACCGGCGCCTCTACTTCTTCCTACCGCATCTATCTCATCAATGAAAATTATGCACGGGGAATGTTTTTTTCCTTGCTCAAACATATCTCTAACTCTTGAAGCTCCAACACCAACAAACATCTCAACAAAATCTGAACCTGAAATTGTAAAAAACGGAACTCCAGCTTCACCTGCTATGGCTCTAGCTAATAAAGTTTTTCCTGTTCCTGGAGGTCCAACAAGTAGGCATCCTTTTGGAATTTTCCCACCTAATCTACTATACTTTCTAGGATCTTTTAAAAATTCTACAACTTCTTCAACTTCCTCTTTTGCTTCCTCTATTCCAGCAACATCATTAAAAGTAACCTTTCCTTTTAATTCATTCATCATTTTTGCTTTTGATCTTCCAAAACCCATAGCGCCACCTTTTCCTCCTTGCATTTGTCTCATAAAGAAAATCCAGACTGCTATTAGCAATAACATTGGAAACCAAGATAACAATATTCCAAATAATGATGGCATTTTTTCCTCTAAAGGGCTAGCTGATATGCTCACACCTTTACTGCTTAACTTTTGTATTAAATTTGGATCATCAGGTGCATACGTTATAAATTGTTCCCCGTCGGATAAAACTCCTTTAATATTTTTACCTTGTATTTCAACTCTAACAACTCTTCCGTTATCCACCTCTGATAAAAATTCTGAAAAAATAATATTTTTATTTTGACCGACAGACCTTTGCGGATTTTTGAACATATTGTATAGTCCAATTGTTAATAGGACTATAATTCCCCACATTGCTAAATTTTTGAAATTCATAATTAGTATAAAGTAAGAATTATTATTGATTTAACAAGTGTCATTTTGTGCCAAAAACATCAATTTTTTTAATTTTCAGGGTAGATAATGGCAGAATTGTTAATTTTCTCAATTATGCATCCTGAAAGCGTAAATTTTGATTTATTTTTTTTAGATTTTAGTCTAGTTAATAGAGTTGTCAATTTACTACCTCTGGTAAAATTTGGCCTATTCCCAATTGTTGTAATTAATTCATTTAGCGATCTTAATACAATTTCATTAGGTTGTTTAAAAAACTCTTCTTTAATTATGATAGTTTTTTTCTTTAGGAAATATTTTGAATTTTGAATTATATTCTGTCTAACATAAAATTCAATTGACTCATTAGTTGAATGAAGATTGTCTATAGTGCGCTTTAGTTTTTTAAAATTTAAACCTTCTTTAACAGATTGATCAATTAAATTTCTAAGTCTAATTCTTAAGAAAATTTCATTTTCATTTGATGGATCATTAATATAAAATTTAAAAGTATTATTTGTTACATAAAATAAATCATTTTTTGTTAGACTTAAAAGTGGTCTTACAATATGAACATTGCTATTCTTTTTTATATTATTTTTTATTTTTGAAAAAGATGAAAGCCCTTTTAAGCCTGAACCTCTAAATAATCTAATAAAAAAATTTTCATACAAATCATTTTCATGATGGGCCGTTAATATAATATTAATTTTTTTTTTATTACATTTGTTAAAAATTAAGTCATATCTTCCTTCTCTGGCTTTAGACTGAATATTTGAATTAATATTATTTTTAATAAGATCCAAAATCTCACAATCTATTCCAAATTTTTTTAGAGTATTTCTAGTTTTTTTTGCCTCTAAGGACGACTCCGGCCTCAACTTGTGATCTACAGTACAAAAATAAATTTGAGTATTTTCTGTGATTGAAAAGCACTTTGATAAGAAAGCTAAAGCTATACTGTCTGGTCCACCAGATATTGCAACACAAAATTTATCGGATTTATATTTTTGTATATTTTCTTTAAATTTAAAATAAATTTTTCTGATTTTGGGATTTTTTAATTTATCTAAATAAAAGTTACGAATTATTTTTTTTGCACTCAAATTTTTTCTCTTCATATTTTGCTTTTTGAAGCACTGATTGAGTGGCATCTGGATATTGCTTCACTACACCCGCAATCATTAAGCAACCCTGGTCTTTCTCTCCTATCTGTACCAAGGATACTCCAAGTTTTAATAAATTTATAGGTGCCTTTTCACTTTTTGGATATTTTTGATATCCTTCCAAATATGCTGATGCGGCATCTGTATATAGCTGACGTATTCTAAATGTTTCAGCATACCAATATTGAGCATTGCCAGATAATTCATCTTCTGGATTTGTTTCAACAAATTCTCTAAATGCTCTTTCTGCCATATTGTAGTCCCCTACTTTTAAGAAACTTGTTGCAAATTCATACTGATCTTTTGGACTACCTTCTGGCAAAATTTTTTCCTCTGATTTAAAAACTTCTGTAACGATACTTTTAGTAGATTCAACTGATTGAATAGACTGAGTATCATTTTTATCCGTCATATCTTTATATGAAATTGTACCAAGATCCTGTGGTTGTGACGATCCAGGTAAAATTTTATTATCATTATTTTCTGATTTAGGTAAAGATGATACATGGCTCTCATTTATTTCAGCTTTGCTTGAATTATCTTCTAATTGTTGAAAGCGCATTTGATTATCTGCTTGTACCTTGGATAGTCTTGAGGATAGTTTGTCTAATTTAAAATTTACTTCCTCATATTTATTAGTTAATTCTTGAAATTGTTTTTCAATTTCAGATAATTTTAATAAGTGTCTAGTTAAAATATCCTCAGTTTCTTGACTGGAAATAGTTTTTGAATTTTTATTACTTGATTCTTTAGAAAAAGACTCTGAGTAAACAGCTCTCTCTAGTGTTCTTAAATCTTTTTGAATAGTATCAAGTAATGATTTAATTTCAAAATCTTCCGATTGAGTTAGTGGAATAAGAAATAAAAAATTTAAAAAAATATAAAAAAATATTTTACTTAAATAATTCAGCATTTTTTTATTTCTAATTATAATGATGGCAAAAAAAAGACCCTATATATCTATATATAATGATTTACAGGGTCTTTTATTTAATTTTTATTAGTTGGCTTTTACTGTCACTGATCTTCTATTTTTAGACCAAGATAGTGGATTTGAACCAGAGTCTACTGGTCTCTCTTTTCCATAACTAATTATTGAAATTCTGTCAGCAGATATTCCATAAGTGATCAAATAATCTTTAGCAGAATTTGCTCTTCTTTCACCTAATGCTAAATTGTATTCCCTTGTGCCTCTTTCATCGGCATGGCCTTCGATCACAATGTTAATATTTGAATTATCTCTTAACCAAGCCGCTTGTTTTCTTAATGTGTCTCTTGACTTAGTTGTTAAAATTGATTCATTTGTAGCAAAGAAAACTCTATCTGGAACACCTTTTGCTAATTCTTTAACTGTATCAGATCCAATATAAACATCGCCCTGGATTTGACCGTCTATACTACTCGATGTTGTAGTCTTTTTTGTTGCACAGGCTGATACAACCATACTTAATAGGATAACTAGAAAAGTATTTCTTAAAATTTTTCTTAAACTCATTAATGCTCCTTAGTAATATTACAACTTATTTACAACAAATAGATGTTTCAAGCAAAAAAATCAACTTAATTTATTAATTTATTGTAAAAAAATACCTAATTACTTAATAAAGATGACCAAGATGGGTCTGAGGCATCAGTTTCGGTTTCAACCAGTCTTTCATTATAACCAGTTAAATCTATAGACCAAAGTTTGGCACTAAATCCCTCTCCTTTATCATTTGATTTTGTTTCTCTATAAAAAATTAGCACCCTTCCATTTGGAGACCATGAAGGAGCTTCTTGATAGTAATTTTCAGTTAGTAGCCTTTCGCCCTTGCCGTCGGTTCTCATAACACCAATATAAAATTTTCCCTTATGTAATTTTGTAAATGCTATTAAGTCTCCTCTTGGCGACCATGCTGGTGTACCATAAAGTCCCTTGCCAAAAGAAATTCTTTTTACGTTTGATCCATCACTTTTCATAATATAAATTTGCTGATAACCACTTCTATCTGAATTAAAAGTTATATATTTCCCATCTGGAGAAAATGATGGGGAAGTGTCTATTGATGGATGATTTGTAATTCTTTCAACAATTCTATTTTCAATATCCATTGTAAAAATATCTGAATTACCATCTTTAGCAAAACTCATAATAATTTTTTTACCATCTGGAGAAAATCTTGGAGCAAATGTCATTCCAGGAAAATCTCCAACTACTTCTTGAATTCCCGTCTCAATATCTAACAAATAAACACGAGGAAGATTTTTAAAGTAAGAAAGATAAGTTACCATTTGATTTGTTGGATTGAATCTTGGAGTTAAGACTAATTCGTTGCCTAGTGTTAAATATTTTGTATTAAATCCATCTTGATCCATAATTGCGAGTTTTTTTATTCTTTGTGTCTTTGGTCCCTCTTCAGATACATAAATTATTCTTGTATCAAAATATCCTTTTTCTCCAGTCAGCCTCTCATAAACTTTGTCAGTAATTATATGTCCCACTCTCCTCCAATTACTTGGTACAGTAGTAAAAGCTAAAGCAAGCATTTCTCTGCCCGCAAGAACATCCCAAAGTCTGAATTCTACTTTTAATTTTTCTTTTTCAATCAATACTTTGCCGGTTATTAATGCTTGAGACTTAATTAAAGCCCAATCTTCAAATCTTGGTTTTAAATGTGCTATATCAGGTTTTTGTAGAAAAGCATCCTTACTCAATGGATTAAAAAGTCCAGAAGTTTTTAAATTATTTTCAATCACTTTTGATATTTCTGATCCTAAGTCTTCAATATTAAGTTCTTTCTTAAAATTCTTTTTAGACTTACTATCTTGAAATAAAGGAGATACTGCAATTGGTAAAGGTTTTAAATTTCCCCTTGTTATATCTACTTCAATTAACGCAAAAGATTTATTTGAATAAAATAATAATAATAAAATTATAAGTATTTTTAATTTATTCATTATCCTCCTAACATTTCCCTAGCATCAAAGTTAAGTTGTAAGTTTTTCCATCTTTCATATCCACTTGTTGGCACTTTCAATGGTTGACATAATTGAATTGCTCTTAAAGCACTTTCTGCTAATACTTTATAAAAACCTTGTCCTGGCATATTCATTCTTGCGTGATCAAGTATTTCTGATTTAATCAATGTTCCATCTGGTTTTAATTTAAGTTTTATTCTCACTAATAAATTCTCATTATAAGGTAAACCCAAAGGAATGCTCCAACAACCAAAAATTTGAGCTTTAAGTGCGTCCTCTTCACTTAAAGTGAGCTTAGAAAAATCCATTGAATTATCCTGTGATTGTGAAATTTTATCAGTTTTTTTATTAGTTTTTGCTAAATCTTCCTTTGATTTATCAATTAAAGCGGCAATGCTGTTAGGATCAAAAATTTCTTCTTTTTCAAATTCTGAAACTTGCTTAGCATCTTGGTCTTCTATAACTGGTTTTTTCGTCTCAACAATCTTCTTTAAAACATCATCGTTGATCTCTTTAGATGGTTTTTGCTTAGTTTCTTCCCGTATTTGAATCTCTTCTTTGTTTTGATCTGGTAGCGGAATTGCTTCTAATTTCTCTTTTTTTACATTTTCTTTATTATTTTCTGGAGTTGGTGTTTTTTTGGGTGTAATTTCAGAAATACTATCCTTTTTTTCTTCTATTTTTACTTTTTTATTTTGATCTTTTTTTATTTTTTTTGGTGGGGCCTGTTCAGATAATAGTTTTTGATTTTCCTCTTTTACTTTTTCAATTATTTTCTTTGCTTTTGGGGCAAATGGGATATTTGTTGTGTCGGATATCTGAATTAATTCTACAGAAACTAAAGGAGGAATATCTAAAGGCTTTTTTGCAATAAATGGAAGTGTTAACAAACTTAATAAAACAATAAACACATGAAAGCCTGATGAAATTAATAAGCTTTTGTACACTTCTATCTTTCTTTATAAGGCTCAGAAATTAAAGCTACTTTAGTAAAACCCGAACCTGAAAGCATTCCCATAATCTCAAGAACTCTTCCATAATTGATTGTTTTATCACCACGTACATATATTCTAGTGTCTGTTCTATTATTTGAAACAGCAAGAATTTTTGCTATAATTTTTTCAAATTCAACTTTACTTTCTTGAATAAAAATTTCTCCTTTAGAGTTTATAGTTAAAGTTAAAGGCTCGTTCTCCTCTGGCAAGGTGTCTGCGGAAGTTTCGGGAAGATCAACTTGCACTCCAACAGTTAATAATGGTGCTGTTACCATAAAAATTATTAATAAAACTAACATCACATCTACAAATGGTGTGACATTTATTTCACTAATAGGTTCTTTTTTTGAACTTTTAAAGTTAAAAGCCATTTTAAATTATCGAAATAAATCTTTTGGAAAAGTTTTCTAATTTTTGTGAGTATTTTTTTGAGTCATTGGTGAATTTGTTGTAAGCAACCACTGCTGGAATTGCTGCTAGCAAACCCAATGCTGTTGCAAATAATGCTTCTGCTATACCTGGCGCAACAATTGCTAGACTGGTGTTTCTTGAAATAGCAATTGACTGAAAGGAATTCATTATTCCCCAAACTGTACCGAACAATCCAATAAATGGAGCTGTAGATCCTACAGTAGCTAAAAAAGTATAATTTTTATCAATAATGCTCATTTGTTTTTCCAAATTTACTTCGAGTATTCCTGTTAATCTTTCGGATAAGTTGGATCTTGACCTTGCCTTCATCAAAGTTTGCATAGAATTTTTAAATAATTGCGCCATGGGATCATTTAAATTTGCAGGTAAGTTATTATAAAATGCTTCAGCTGATTTAGACTTCCAAAATTTTTCTTCGAATTCTTCTGCACTTTTATTAATTTTTCTAAACATATTTATTTTATCAAAAATAATTGCCCACGAGTAAACAGAGCTAGCGATTAAAATTACGATAACTGACTTTACTATAATGTCGGCTCTTAAAAACAAGCTGAGTATTGAAAAGTCAGTGTTGCTAGCCAATCCTACGGCTTGAGAGGTAATATCTGCTTCCATTTAAATGATTTCTCACTAAAATGTGTCATCAATTTGTCTCTAAAAAAATTAATAAATTTGTTTCTCCCTACTTTTTTCATAGAAACTTGCGATTAATATCGCATCAGCTTTATTTGCGTCTTTCTTCTTTGACAATAAATGTGAAATTTTTGGAAATATTTCAATAACTTTAGTTCTGCTTGCATCTTTAGCTGAATTGATCAAATCAAAGTATTTTTTCCATTTTGTAGGACGTACATAAAATATTGGTAATTGCATTGCAGCACATATACCTTTTATTGCCCCAAAAGATTGTCCAAAATTAAACATGCTTGTAACTCCTTGTCCTGGCATTGCAGAAACTTGTTCCACAACTACACATATCTCCTCTTTAGAGTAGTTCTCTATTCTAGAGGATATCTCATGAAAAATCTGTCTACCATTTATCTGTTTTTTATTTTTTTTACCCTCTGACATAGTGGGCATATCCATAATATGTTTAACTTCACCTTTCTCAAAAAAACAAATGGCTCCAGAAATTCCAGGGTCAATTCCAATAATTAACATTTAATTTTCAATTAAAGCATTAGTAAAAATATTTTGCACATCTTCTTCATCTTCTAGCTGCTCCAAAAACTTAGTCATATTTTGTTTGGCATCTTCATTTAAATTTACTTTATTTATGGGCATCCATTCAATTTCCGTAGATAAAAAATTATGAATTTTTTTTTCTAGTTTTTTTTTTACTTTATATATTTCATTTGAATCTGTTTGAATTTCATGAAATTTATCTTTAGACAAACATTCATTAGCCCCTGATTCTATTGCCAATTCAAAAACCTCGTCATCATTTATTTCTTTTTTATCAATTTTTATCACTCCTAATTTTTGAAAATTATGTGAAGCCGAACCTTGTGTGCCAAGGCCCCCACCATTTTTTTGGAATAAAGTCCTAATAATTGAAGCAGTTCTATTTTTATTATCTGTTAACGCCTCTACAATTATAGCTGTTTTGTTAGGTCCAAAACCCTCGTATCTTATATTTTCAAAATTTGATTCTGTATTTATAGATGATTTATCTATTGCTCTTTTCATGTTTTCTTTTGGCATATTTGCTGACCTTGCAGCTTGAATGGCTGATCTTAGCCTTGAATTCATATCTGGATTTTTATCTCCAAGTTTTGCTGCTACTGTTATTTCTCTAGATAATTTTGAAAAGATCTTTGATCTTTGTTTATCTGCTTTTCCTTTTTTATGCTTAATACCTGCCCAATGAGAATGACCTGCCATAATCAATTAAAATTTTTTAGATCCCCTCCATATATAAAACTTTCTGTTTTGTTGGCCAATCCATTCGCATGGTCAGACTCAACTATTATACCACACAAAGATGCCTCGCCTTCGGCGGGAAAATGTTTAACTGAATCTTTTTTAAAAAATTTATTTAATGAATTTTTTATATTCATTCCTATCACAGAATTATAATCCCCACACATGCCTGCATCAGTTAAATATGCTGTACCATTTTTCAAAATCCTTGCATCATTTGTTGGCACATGTGTATGTGTCCCAACAACTAAAGTTGCAAATCCATCAAATAAATGTCCCATTGCCATTTTTTCACTTGTTATTTCAGCGTGAAAATCCACTATTAGAAAATCATATTCATCCTTCAGCTTGTTGTTTTCTAAAAAATTTTTAGCGGTCGTAAAAACATCATTACATTTTTTCATAAATACATTTCCCATTAAATTTAAAACTCCAACTTTTAAATTTTTTTTAGAATTAAAAATTGAGAAACCTTTGCCTGGAATATCGCTTGAAAAGTTAAATGGTCTAAGTAGTCTTTTTTGGCTTTTGATATATTCATATGTTTCTTTTTGATCCCAAACATGATTGCCAGTAGTTATAACATCAACACCAGATTTCAAAAGTTCATCTATTATATTTTCAGTTATGCCAACCCCTTCTTTGGCGGCATTCTCTCCATTAACAACAACAAAATCAATATTTTTTTCTTGAGTTATTTTTGGTAAATGTTTTTTTATAGCATTACATCCTGAAACTCCAACAATGTCTCCTAAGAATAAAATTTTCATATCTTGGTATTTTTTTCTGTCAAAATAACATCTAGTTTTTTGTCAAAAGGATTTATTTCCAATCTATCAACTTTTTGCCATGAAAAAGCAAAACCTATGGTTAATATTTTTTTATTATTATTTAAATATCTATCATAAAAACCTCCACCATATCC
This sequence comes from uncultured Pelagibacteraceae bacterium, assembly GCA_902568235.1. Taxonomy (GTDB): domain Bacteria; phylum Pseudomonadota; class Alphaproteobacteria; order Pelagibacterales; family Pelagibacteraceae; genus Pelagibacter. The sequence continues at coordinate 94,309 of CACFPS010000004.1, forward strand.
AAGACGATTGTTAAAACGATCAAAAGCAACCAATGGAACAAGTAAAACATCTGGTATAACTTTTTTTAGTTTATTTGGTTGAGGTATTCCTAATGAGCTAAGAAACAATAATTCATTGAAAGACCATTCAAAAAAATTCATGGTTTTATTTTCTTTTGTAACTGGTAAAGAAATTTTATAACCTTCCTTACTTAGATTTTTCAATATTTTCAAACAATCAATTTCAAAATTTATTGGATAATAGCCTCCTATTATTTTATTTTTATCAATTTTATGAATTTTAAATACTTTTTTTAGTAAAGAATAATTGATATTTATTTTTTTAAAATTATTTTTTCTTTTTTGTAAAATATTTTTCCTTATAATTTTTTTTGACACTTTTTATATCTATTGAGCTTTTGAACTCATGTCATGTTTATTGATAAAACTTTCTATTTCATTAGCTGTTTTATCAAGCAAGTTCTCATAATTCTCTTTTTGACTATCAATTTCGTTTTTTAAATCTGATTGGTTTTTTATTAGATCATTTATCTCTACTTCTTTATCATCTTTATAATTATAAACTAATGTTTTCAATTCTTTAAATTTTTCTTTAATTTGCTTAATGTCATTTTTTTGTAAATCAATTTTCTTTTTGGTTTCAAAATATTCGTCCATTACAGTTATTGAAGTTATAAGTAGTAACTTATTTTCACCAATATTTCCTAATGATTTTTTTAAATTATTAAATTTAGTATTTAAATTTGTTGCCAAGTCTTCCAGATGCTCTTCTTGACCGTCTTCACAAGACAATAAAAATTCCTTACCATTAAAATTTATATTTACATTTGCCATTTATCTATTTCTTCCATTAAACTATCGGTTTCTTGATTTAATTCATCAATTTTTTCCGAAATTTGCTCTTCTTTATTTTTATTTTCCTCATTAATTTCTTTCAGATTTTCCAATTTTTGTTTTAGCCTGTTATTTTCTTCCGCCAAAGAGTTGGATCTTTTCTCTAATTCCTGTTTTTCAATTTCTAATTGATTTTTTTGGGTACTAATATTTTGCAATTCCTTTATCTTTTCTGAATTGATTAAATTTAAATCCTGCAACTTTTTTAAAACATCTATAAGTTTTTTTTCTTTTTCGTGAATGTTTTTCATATATATATCTATATTAATAAATTGAATCATCTAAGTCTATACAGGATAATTTTTTGAATAAACTAAATAAAACTTTATCTAACGCAATACGTGTTCTTTCTATGGATGCAGTTCAAAAAGCTAATTCTGGGCATCCGGGCATGCCTATGGGTATGGCTGACGTGGTTACTATTTTATATAAATATTTTTTAAGATTTAATCCAAAAAATCCTAGGTGGATAAATAGAGATAGATTTGTATTATCAGCGGGACATGGTTCAATGCTTCTATATTCTCTTTTGCACCTCACGGGTTACAAAAGTGTTTCAATTAATGATATTAAAAAATTTAGACAAATAAATTCGATTTGTGCGGGACATCCAGAATATCATCCAAATTCTGGAATAGAAACAACAACTGGACCTTTGGGCCAAGGCATATCTAACGCCGTTGGTTTTGCTGTTGCTGAAGAGATTTTAAAAAAAAAAATTGGTAAAAATGTCATTAATCATAAAACATATGTATTAGCTGGAGACGGATGCTTGATGGAAGGAATAAGTCATGAAGCAATGAGTCTGGCGGGACATTTAAAATTAAAAAATTTAATTATGTTATTTGACAATAATTCAATATCAATTGATGGTCCTACAAGTTTAGCAGTTTCAGACAATTTTAAAAAAAGATTTGAGAGTTATGGTTGGGAGTATATTTTAATAAATGGACATGATGAAAAGCAAATTTTTAAAGCATTAAAAAAAGCTCAAAAGGCTACTAAACCTACAATTATATCATGCAAAACTAAAATAGGCTATGGATCTCCAAACAAACAGGGGAAATCATCTTCTCATGGGAGTCCTTTGGGAGAAGATGAAATTAAATTAGTAAGAAAAAATCTAAATTGGAATTACAAGCCTTTTGATATCCCTAAAAAAATAATAGATGAATGGAAAAAAATAGGAAAAAAAGGAAATATTTTAGAAAAAAAATGGAATAACATTTATAAACTAAAAAAAACTAAAATAGATAAATTTTTTAAAAATAACTTTTATAAAAATATTAAAAAAGAAAAACTAATAGCGATTAAAGAAAAAAAAAGTTTAGCTACCAGAAAATCATCTGAGTCAATTTTGGGTACACTTGTTAAAGATAGTAATGCTTTAATTGGTGGATCTGCTGATTTAGCTGGTTCAAATAACACTAAAACTAAATATCATAAAATCATTAAACCAGGAGATTTTGAAGGAAATTATATTCATTATGGAGTTAGAGAGCATGCTATGTGTGGAATTATGAACGGGTTAGCTTTGCACAGTAAGTTTATTCCTTACGGAGGCACTTTCCTAATTTTTTCTGACTATTGTAAGCCTTCTATAAGATTAGCTGCAATAATGAAGCAAAGAGTAATTTATGTAATGACCCACGATTCAATTGGCCTAGGTGAAGATGGACCTACTCATCAACCAATAGAACAGTTGTCAGGATTGAGAGCAATACCCAATTTAAATGTTTTTAGACCAGCTGATAGAATAGAAACTATTGAGTGTTGGGAATTGGCTCTAAAAAGTTTAAAAACTCCAAGCGTTTTAGCTTTAACAAGACAAAATCTTGAACTTGTCAGACATAAATATTTAAATAGAAACAAATGCTCTTTTGGTGCTTATGAAGTCTTGAGGACCAACAATAAAATTAAATTGACTATATTGGCAAGTGGATCAGAAGTTGGTTTGGCGATTAAAACTAGCCATAAATTGGCCAAAGACAAAATATATTCTAAGGTTATATCTATGCCAAGCCAAGAATTGTTTGAAATACAGTCAAAAGCTTACAAGCATAAAATTCTTGGTGAAACAAAATTAAAGATATCTATAGAAGCGAGCTCAACTGAATGCTGGAAAAAATTTGTTGGAGCAAATGGTATAACATTTGGTATTAATGAATTTGGTAAAAGTGCTCCCTATAAAGAAATCTATAAATTTTTCGGGCTAACTTCAGAAAATATTTCTAAAAAAATAAAGAAAATAATTAGGAAATAAATATGTCAATAAAAATTGGAATTAATGGGATGGGTAGAATTGGTAGAATGGTACTTAGGGCTATTATTGAAAGTAAAAATAGAAATATAGAAATTAAACATATAAATAATCGTACCAACTCTGAAATTAGCTCTTCATTATTAAAATATGACTCAGTTCATGGGAAATTTAATGCAAATATATTATTCAATAAAAATTCTTTAATTATTAATAAAAATAAAATTTCGTTTTCTCAAAAAACAAATATAGAAGATATTCAGTGGAAAAAATATGGTGTTGATTATGTTTTTGAATGCACTGGAAAGTTTAATTCAAAAGAAAAGTTACTTAAACACATAAAAAATGGCTCAAAAAAAGTGATTGTTTCTGCTCCATGTAAAAATGCTGATAAAACTATAGTTTATGGTGTAAATCATAAAAGCATAAATAAAAACGATTTAATTATTTCCGCAGCATCATGTACTACAAATTGTCTGGCTCCAGTTGCTTATGTTTTAAATAAAGAATTTAAAATACAAGCAGGTTTTATGACAACAATTCATTCATATACGACCGATCAAAGATTATTAGATAATTCTCATAAAGATATAAGGCGAGCAAGATCTGCTGGTCAGTCTATAGTGCCAACTTCAACTGGAGCTTCAAAGGCTCTTGGGGAAATTATACCAGAATTAAAGGGGAAGCTTGAAGGTCTAGCAATGAGAGTGCCTACTCCCAATGTTTCATTGGTAGATTTAGTATTTAATTCAAAAAAAAATTTGACGGTAAAAAAAATTAACGACTCTTTTAAAAAAGCTTCAAACAAAGAATTAAAAAATATACTTGAAACAACTGAAGAAAAGCTTGTTTCGATTGATTTCAACCATAACTCCAATTCTGCAATTGTAGATTTATCTTTAACTAGCGTAGTAGGAGATAAAATGGGAAAAATATCTGCATGGTATGATAATGAATGGGGATTTGCATCAAGAATGTGTGATTTAGCAGAATATATTCATAAAATTTAACTTTTTATGAAAAAAATTTCAGATCATAACTTAAAACTTAAAAATAAAAAAATTTTACTTAGAGTAGATTTTAATGTTCCAATCAAAGATGGGTCTATAACCGAAACCTCTAGAATAGAAAAAATAATACCAACTATAAAACTATTAATAGAAAAAGAAGCAAAAATAATAATAATTTCACATGTTGGAAGGCCAAAAGGAAAGGTGGTGAAAGAAATGTCTTTGGAACCTATTTCAAAAAAATTAGCTTCTTTATTAAATAGAAATATTTTGTTTAATAATAAAATATTAAATGAAAATACTATTTCTGAAGTAAACAAAATTCCTAATGGTTCTATAATGATGTTAGAAAATATACGATTTAATGCAGGTGAAGAACTAAATGATAAAGAATTTGCAAAAAAATTATCAAATTTAGGTGATTTATACGTTAATGATGCTTTTTCTGTTTCTCACAGATCTCATGCTTCTGTTGAAGCCATTACAAAATATATGCCTTCATACTATGGCATACAAATTGCTGAGGAAATTAATGCACTAACAAAAATAACTTCTGATATAAAAAAGCCAGTAACACTTATTATAGGTGGTTCTAAAATTTCAACAAAAATTAAAATTATCAATAATTTAATAAAAAAATTTAACAATATAATTATTGTAGGTGGTATGGCTAATACCATGCTCAAATATACAGGCTCGAACATAGGAAGGTCTATATGCGAACATGATTGCGAGTCTTTAATAAAAGAAATTTTACAAAATTCAAATAAATATAATTGTAAAATTACATGCCCACTAGACGTAGTAGTTTCAAAAAGCTTGGAAGGCAGCGGAACAAATAAAGATTTAAAGGAAATTGTAGAAGATGATATTATATTAGATGTAGGATCAAAAACAATAGATTCTATTAGAAAAATAATTAATGAATCAAATACTGTGTTATGGAATGGTCCAGCTGGATATTTTGAAAATCCCAACTTTCAAAATGGTACTAAACAAATCTTAGAAATAATCGAACAAAAAACAATAAAAGATAATATTTTTTCTGTTGCTGGAGGAGGAGAAACTGTAGCTGCAATAAATAAATTTAATAAATTAAATTCCTTTACGTTTGTTTCAACTGCTGGTGGAGCTTTTCTTGAATTTCTTGAAGGAAAAGATTTACCTGGTATAAATGCGCTAACATAAATGTCTGAATTAAATTCAATAGCTCTAAAAATTATTTCATCAGGCAAGGGAATACTTGCTGCTGATGAAAGTAATGGAACTATGACTAAAAGATTAGATGGTGTTGGAATTTCTTCAACCCCTGAAAATAGATTAAAATTTAGAAATACCCTTTTTACATCTGAAAGTATGGAATCATGTATAGGCGGAGTAATTTTATATGACGAAACGATAAAGCAATCTGTTGGCTCTAATTCAATACCTTTAATAATATCGAAAACTGGAGCAATACCAGGAATAAAAGTTGATACTGGAGCAAAGACTTTATCGAGCTCAAAAGAAGAAAAAATTACAGAAGGTTTGGATGGTTTAAGAGAAAGATTAAAAGAATATTATAAACTAGGAGCAAGATTTGCAAAATGGAGGGGAGTTTATACTATTTCAGAATCTTACCCTAGCAAAGTAGCAATCTCTACAAATGCTCATGCGCTAGCTAGATATGCATCATTAGTTCAAGAGTCTGGAATGGTTCCTATCGTAGAACCTGAAGTTCTTATGGATGGAGTTCACAATTCAAAAACTTGTCTAGATAAAACTTCAGAAGTAATAAAAAAATGTTATGAGGAGCTTGAAATTAACAAAGTTGATTTAAAAGGAACAATTTTAAAACCTAATATGATTTTACCAGGATCAAAGTCCGAAGAAAAAATAACAAGCGAGGAAATAGCAAAATTAACATTGCAATGTTTGAAAAATAGTGTTCCTTCTGAGGTACCAGGAATGGCATTTTTATCAGGTGGTCAGAGCGAATTGGAAGCTACAGAAAATTTAAATTTAATAAATGTTCAAAATAATACCAATTTTATTATGACTTATTCCTATGGAAGAGCTCTTCAGCAAAGTGCTCTTAAACATTGGTCAAAAAATATTCAAGATACCAAGGGTACACAAGAAATTTTTAATAATAGAGCTAAGATGTGCAGTTTAGCTGCCAGAGGTAAGTGGTCATACGAACTTGAGAATAAATAAAAAAAAATTTGTTTACTTAATTTCGCCAAGTAAAATTTTAAATATTAAATTTTATAAAGACCTAGAGTTAACTTTAAGAAGTGGAAAAGTTAGTTTTTTTCAATTGAGATTGAAAAAAGAGAAGTTGCAAAAAAAAATTTTTATAGGAAAAAAAATAAGAAAAATTTGTAAAAAATATAAAGTTAAATTTTTAATTAACGATAGTCCAATTCTGGCTCAAAAATTAAATGCTGATGGTTGCCATTTGGGGCAAAGTGATATGAAAATAAATGAAGCTAGAAAAATAATAAAAAGAAAAATAATAGGTATAACTTGTCATAATTCTTTAAAATTATCAAAATTAGCAATCAATAGTGGAGCAGATTATGTAGCTTTTGGATCATTTAATAAAACAAAAACAAAAAAGACTAAGTTTAAAGCGACCAAAAAAATCCTTAATTCATTTAGAAAAATAAGTAAAAAACCAGTAGTAGCCATCGGAGGAATAAATAATTTAAATTATAAAAAACTTTTATTGAATAATGTAAACTTTTTAGCTATCTCAAGTTACATTTGGAAAAATAAAAATTACAAACCAGAAGAGGCAATAAAAGAACTTCGATGAAAATAAATGCCACAGAAATAAGAGTAGGAATGATATTAGAATATAATAATGATCTTTGGGAAGTTCTAAAAACACAACATGTAAAACCTGGCAAAGGTGGAGCGTTTGCGCAAGTGGAAATGAAAAGTTTAAATAAAAATACCAAACTTAATGAAAGATTTAGATCTAGTGAAACTATAGAAAAAGCAAATTTAGAAGAAGTTAAATTTAACTACTTGTACAACGATGAAATAAATTATTATTTTATGGATCCAAAAACATTTGAACAAATAGAATTAAATAAAAATATAATAGGACAAAAAGGTAAAATGTTAACTGAAAATTTAGAAGTTATTATAAGATTCCATAATGAAAATCCATTATCAATTGATTTACCAAATCAAATAACATGTAAAATAAAAAATACAGATGCTGCTATTAAGGGCCAAACAGTTTCGTCTTCTTACAAACCAGCTATTTTGGAAAATGGTATAAATATTCAAGTACCACCATTCATTGAAAGTGGTGATGAAATCGTTATTGATACTAGATCAATAGAATATATAAAAAAAATTTAGTTAATGAATTTAATTTCTCCAAATTTAAATATTATGATTAAAGCCTGTGAAAAAGCTTCAAAAGCAATAATTAGAGACTTTGGAGAAGTGGAAAATCTTCAAGTTTTAAAAAAGGGTCCAAGAGATTTTGTTACTAAAACAGATAAAAGAGCTGAAAAAATTTTAATAGAGGAATTACAAAAAGCTAGAAAAAACTATTCTTTTATTACTGAAGAAACTGGAGTAATAAATAATTCCGATAAAGATTGTTTCTGGATTATTGATCCAATAGATGGAACGACAAATTTTCTACATGGTATACCACATTTTGCAATATCAGTTGCTCTTAAAGTTAATAGAGAAATTAAATCTGGAATAATATTTGACCCTATTAAAAATGAAATATTTTATGCTGAGAAAAACAGTGGTTCATTCTTTAATAATCGCAGAATAAGAGTTTCTAAAAAAAGTGATTTAGACGAATGTTTGTTTGCATCTAACCATGAGGGAGTAAATCATGTATTTCCAAATTTAAATATGCGATATTCCGGATGTGCTGCTTTAGATTTGGCTTACGTTGGATCTGGTAGATTAGATGGATTCTTTCATAACAAAATAAATATTTGGGATATTGCTGCTGGTGTATTGATTGTTGAAGAGGCAGGTGGCAAAGTAAATAACTTGAGTAAATATGATGACAATAATATAAATGTTAGAGCCTCCAATAGTAATATTTACACAAAAATGCTTAAAAATTTAGGTAACTTTTAATTGTTTTTATAAAAACTTTTGCTATAAAACCGCATATGAAAAAGAACATACACCCAAATTATCATTCAATAAAAGTTGAAATGACTGATGGTAGTCAATTTGAAACAAAATCTACCTGGGGATCGGAAGGGGATATACTCAAGCTTGAAATTGATCCAAAATCTCACTCTGCTTGGACTGGCGGAAAACAAAAAATTTTAGACAAAGGAAGAATAAGTAAATTTAATAAAAAATTTCAAAACTTTAGATCAGAGAATAAAAACTAATGTCAAATGCGCCTTTAATGCCCATGGCAACTGCGGTATGGCTAGTTGAAAATACAACATTAACATTTAAACAAATTGCAGATTTTTGCAAACTGCATGAAGTAGAAATTCAGGGTATTGCTGATGGCGAGGTAGCAAAAGGCATTGTTGGATATAATCCAATTATAGCAGGACAATTAACAAGAGAAGAAATAAAATTATCTTCAGAAGATGAAAATAGACCTTTAAACTTAAAATTTAATGAGGTTGAAATAGAAAGTGAAGAAACAAAAATTAAAAAATATGTTCCTTTATCAAAAAGACAAGATAAGCCAGATTCAGCTTTATGGTTAACGAAACAGCATTCTATACTTAAGGATTCACAAATTGCAAAATTGGTAGGTATTACAAAAAATTCTGTCACTGCAATCAGAAATAAAAGTTATTGGAATTACAATAATTTAAATGCAAAAGATCCAGTTGCTATGGGCTTATTTTCGCAAAAAGATCTTCTTGAAGCTATTCAAAAAGCAGAGAGAAGATTAAAAAGAGAAAAAAAGGAAAAAGAAAAGCAAAATAACATAAATTAAATAAGGTGAATAATAATAGACAAATAAAATTTAAAGTGCTAATTAAAACAACTTTTTGGAGGTTGTTATTAAAATAGAAGTTAAAGATAATAATGTTGAGCAAGCGCTGAGAGTTTTAAAAAGAAAACTCCAGAGAGATGGTTTTTTTAAAATAATTAAATTAAAAAATACATACGAAAAACCATCTGAAAAGAAAAAAAGAATTCTTCAAGAAAACATTAAAAGAGTCAAGAAACTTAACAAGCTCAAAAACAGAATTTAAATATCGCGGGGTGGAGCAGCCTGGTAGCTCGCAAGGCTCATAACCTTGAGGTCGGCGGTTCAAATCCGTCCCCCGCAACCAATTCATTAAAAAAATCTTTTATAAATATATATACCAACATTTCCAACTTTTTTATTTTTATCTAAACCTACAAATTGCTTAGCAACAAATGGATTATTTAGGTTTAATAAATTTAATACCCTTGCAATTTTTGATTTATTGGTATGAAATGAAAAAACATACTTATTTGGAATAAGAAATATTAAATGATTATTTTCTAATATTCTTTGAAAAGCCTTTTTGTTAATATCATATTCATATAAAGAATATTTTTTATTAGTTATTTTTTTGAAATTTACATTGGGATATAATTTAACAGTTTCAGCAAATGATAAATAATTATTTTCTTTCTCATCTAAGGCATAAATATTTGAGAGAGTATCAGTCATTATCCATTTTTCGCCGTTCCAAACCTCAGCTAAAGTATGTCCATTGGTCCATAATATTCTTCCCTTAACATTTAAATATGACATTGCTGAAACAAAAATTTTTGCAGATTCTGAACAAATTTCATAATAAATTTTTTTATCAACCATAATATTATCAATAGATTTAATTTCTTTACCGATAGAATTTTCTTGTATTTCTCTAGTAATTTCAGTTGCAATTTTAATTTTATTGTAAATATTTTCACTATTGTATGTATCTAAAATATCTTTGATACGTTGAGGTATAAATTGTTTGTCTAAATTAATATTATAAAAATCTATATGATTTTCAAAAGGAGATGCATTAAATTCATTTATGGAATTTACATAATCAACTTTAAAAAAGGGGAAAGGTCTAACAATAACTATGTTAAAAAGGTAAATAATAATTAAAATCGATACAGCTAAAAATAGCCTAGTATAATTTTTTTTTATCATTTTTTATAAAAATTAATTTATATTTTAAATTTTGATTTTTTACTGTCTTTTAAAAATCCTTTTACCGTTTCTAAAGTCAGTGATGTATATGATTTTCCAAATTTTTCAATTTTTTCAATTATAGTCGGAGGAACTGTTATTATTTGGCAACCAACTTGTTTTGATTGTAAGTAATTATAAGGCTCTCTAACGCTGGCCCATAGAATTTCTATATTTTTATAATTTTTAGCTAGTTTAATACTTCTTTTAATTTCTGGAATTGGATCCTTACCACAGTCTCCTGCTCTACCTGCAAAAATAGATATTATAGTTTTAGTTTTTTTATTTAAAACCTTAATAATTTTTTCAACCTGCTTAGAGTTATATACTGCAGTTATATTAAGTTTTATATTTTCACTATTTAACTCTTTGATTAGATTGCCCATAAAAATGTTTTTTGAATTTACAACTGGTATTTTTACATAAACATTTTTTCCCCAATTTTTAATTTCCTTTGCTTGTTTTTTCATTGAAATATAGTCATCTGCAAAAACCTCAAAAGATATAGGTTTATTTTTTGATAACTTAACTAATTTTAATGCATATTGTTTATAATTTTTAGCGCCAGCTTTCCTCATCAAACTTGGGTTCGTGGTAAAGCCTTTAACTAATTTTTTTTTTGCAAATTTACTTATTAATTTTTCATCAGCAATGTCACAAAATATTTTTGTCATTAGTAAAAATTTGTATTTATGAATATAGTATAATTATTTATACAGCTTATTTTTAATAAAATCATCAATAGTTAGATCTAAAGCCTTATCTAAGTTTATCTTTGAATTCCAACCATACTTTTTTGCTAATTTAGTATTTAATAATTTACGAGGTGTGCCGTCCATTTTGGGGCCAGAAAACTTAATTTTTAACTTAATATCAAATTTTTTCATTATTATTTTTGCGTAATCTGAAATTGTATGCTCTATACCGCTACCTATATTGATTAAATAATGTTTTGTTTTTTTCTCTAAAAAAAATAAGCATGCGTTAGCAAGGTCATCAACATAAAGTACTTCTCTCTTTGCTTTGCCTGTGCCCCATAATTTTATATAATTTTTTTTATTTTTTTTTGCTTTGTATATTTTTTTAATTAAAGCAGAAAAAAAATGAGAATTTTTATCGTCGTAATTATCATTTGGTCCGAACATATTACAAGGCATAAGACATTTATAATTAAATTGGAATTGTTTATTATATGCTTCACACATTTTTACACCTGCTATCTTAGCAATTGAATAAGGTTCATTGCTTTCTTCAAGTTTTCCAGTTAAAAGATAATTCTCTTTAATTGGTTGCTTTGCAAATTTAGGATAAATACAACTCGATCCTAAGAAAATTAAGTTCTTAATATGATTTACCTTTGCGGCTTCAAAAATGTTATTTTGTATGGCTAAATTATTAAATATAAACTCTCCACCATATTTAGAATTAGCTAAAATACCACCTACTTTTGCCGCACATATTATAACAGAGTCAATTTTATTATTTTTAAAAAAATTATAAACTTTTCTTTGATCTGTCAAATCTAGCTGTTTTTTATCTTTGATTAAAATATTATACTTTTTTTTCTTAGTCTTTAACAACCTAAGTACTGCAGATCCAGCCATTCCATTATGCCCTGCTAAAAAAATGTTTTTTTTTTTCATAAATTAATTAATTGGAATTTTTCTTTATAAAAATATTTAATGATATTGCATTTAAAATAATAAAAAATGGATAAGTATAAGTTCTATATCTAAGATCATAATCAATAAAAGTAGTCACAAAGAAAAGTACCGTTACGAAAATAATTAATAAACAATTTATTAGCACTATTTTCTCTATTTTAGGAAATTTTTTATACGCAGATATACCATATATTAGTGGTAAATATAAATATATAAAATAAATTAAGTTATAAATTTTATGTTTTAATGAGTATGCCTCGAAATAAATAGAAAAAAAATAAATAAATTTTAAGCTA
>CACFPS010000005.1 GCA_902568235.1 uncultured Pelagibacteraceae bacterium
TTACTAGATTTAGTTCCGGAAAATTTGTATCAAAAATTGAGCAAAGTTGATTTAAACAAAGAAATTAAGGAAAAAGATAATTCTTATGATGCAGTAATGTGCGTAGGCACATTTACTTTTGGACATGTAAAACCACCAGCATTAGATGAATTTGTTAGAATTACAAAAAATAAAGGCCTAATTTGTTTTACAATAAATGAAGGAATTTATGAAGAATATGGTTTTGATAAAAAAATAGAACATTTAAACAATAATAAAACATGGAAAGAAATAGAATTTTTTAAGTCAAACTATATTGCAAGCAAAGATGTTAATGCTTGGCTTGGTCTATATGAAGTTACTAAATAATGTCCGAAATTTATAATATCATTGATAAGAAAAAATTAGATGTTGTATCTAGACCAATCGAAAAATCTCACGGGCTTCCAAATGAGTGTTACACAAGTCAAGAATATACAAATCTAGAAAGAAAAAAATTATTTGAAGAAAAATGGGCAGTCATAGGCGTTGCAAGTTCGTTGCCGAACAAAGGCGATGCAAAACCATTTGATTTACTTGGAATTCCAATAATGATTTTAAGAGATAAACAAAATCAAATTAGAGTTTTTCACAATGTTTGTAGCCACAGAGGATATAAAATTTTACAGGAAAAATGTAAAATTAAAAATTTTATTAGATGCCCCTATCATTCTTGGTCTTACGATACTACGGGAAAATTAGTTGCAACACCTCATTTAGGTGGCATGAACAAGCACAGCGCTAAAAAATTTGACAAATCAAAAAGCGGATTAAAAGAAATTAAATCTTACGTATGGCTTGACATGATTTTTGTAAATATCAGTGAAAATGAAATGTCATTTGAAGATTATATAAAACCCTTAAGTGATAGATGGGAAAAATTTTGGCCAATTAAAGATAGAGAGTTGATAGTATATTCAAATGATTTCGGATATTTTAATTTAAATGCAAATTGCAATTGGAAATTTGCAATAGAAAATTATTGTGAAAGTTATCATTTACCATGGGTTCATCCAGGTTTAAATTCTTACTCAAAAATTGATGATCATTATCATATTCAAGGTTTACCCAATCGCTTCGCAGGCCAAGGAACCAAAGTTTATAATCCAAAATTTAAAGAAAAAGAAAAGTTTCCTAATTTTCCAAATTGGCCTAAAAACAAATTGAATATTGCTGAATATGTTGCTCTTTTTCCTAATGTTATGTTGGGAATACATAAAGATCATTTTTATACTTATTGGCTTGAACCAATTGATTATAAATATACCAAAGAACACATGGAAATTTATTATGTAGGAGAAAAAGCAGCTAAATCAAAAAAATTTAAATCCCTAAGAAAAAAAAATTTTAAGTTGTGGAAAGAAATTCAAACAGAAGATTTAAATATAATTGAAGGAATGCAAGAAGGAAGAAAATCTCCTTCATATAATGGTGGAAATTTTTCTCCAATTATGGATAATCCAACACACCATTTTCATAAATGGGTAGCAAAAAATTTAGTTTAAATATGTACAGACCATTACCAAAAGAACTGACAATAAAAAACTCACCAATAGAAGGATTGGGTTTATTTGCAACTGAAAATATAAATGCTAATTCTTTTATAGGCGTAACACATATAAGAGATGAGCAATTTGAAAATAAATATATTAGAACTCCTCTAGGAGGCTTTTATAACCATTCAAACGATCCTACAGTTATGAGGATGGTTTCAAATATTTTGCCTACGTTAAAATTTGGTGATCCGATTGATACAAAGGCTAAAGCAAAAAGATTTGATGAAAATGATACTAATAGAGAAAATATGTATTATAATTTAAGCGAAAAACCAGATGCTAAATATATGTTTATGGTATCAATCAAAGAGATTAAGTCAGGAGAAGAACTTACGGCCAATTATAATCTTTACACTTATCCAAAAACTGGCGTTGGTATTCAGATGCTTTAATTGAATGAAGTTTAATAGAAGAATAATTCCTGAAAAAAAATCTAACCAAAATTTTATTACAAAAAAAAGATTTAAAGAAGATGAAATAGATTTTAACAAACTAAGATCTTATAGACTGGATAGAGTAAAAAAAGAATTAGTAAAAAATAATCTTGAAGCTTGTATGCTATTTGATCCAGTAAATATTAGATATGCTTTAGATACAGTTAATATGAGCGTCTACAATATGCATAATTTAACAAGATATTGTTTTGTCCCAGTAAACGGTCCAGTGATACTTTATGAATATTTTAACTGCGAAAAACTTTCGGAACATTTAAATTTAATTGACGAGATAAGACCTTCTATTACATGGGATTATTTTAGCAACGGTGACCAGGCAAGCGCTCAATTGAAAAAATGGATTAATGAAGTAATTGATTTATCAAATTCTTATTTTAAAAGTAAAAAAATTGCTATCGATGTTATAAACGGTCCTGCTACATCTTCGTTAAATAATATTGGAATTGAAGTAGTTGATGCAAAATTAATTTTAGAGCAAGCTAGAGTCATTAAGTCACCAGAAGAATTAAAATGCATGAAAGCAGCCATCGATGTTGCAGAAATTGGCATTAGTAAAATGCGAGATGAATTAAAAGCTGGTATGACAGAAGATGAACTATGGTCTATTTTGCACAAAACAAATATTGAACATGGTGGAGAATGGATTGAATGTAGAATTTTGTCATCAGGAGAAAGGACTAATCCATGGATGCAAGAGAGCAGTAATAAAATAATTCAAAAAGGTGAAATTGTATCTTTTGATACTGATATGGTTGGTCCTTATGGATACTGTGCAGATATATCTAGAACTTATGTTGAGGGAAACAAGTTTAGCGAAAATCAAAAAAAATTATATTTAATGGCAGTTGAACAAATAAATTACAATTCAAGATTAATAAAACCTGGGATGTCTTTTAAAGAATTTACAGAAAAATCATGGGTTTTACCTAAGGAATATTATGGTAATAGATATTCCGTTATGGTCCATGGAATAGGATTATGTGATGAGTGGCCCGCTATTAGATATCCTACAGATGGAGGAGAAAGAAGCGGTATATTTGAAAAAAATATGACAATTACTGTTGAGAGTTATATTGGAAAAGTAGGAGGCAAAGAGGGCGTTAAGTTAGAGCAACAATATTTAGTGGGACAAAATAGTCTTGAACTTATGTCTCATCATCCTTTAGAAGATATTTAATGAAAATAATTTTAGTTATGGGTTTACCAGGGGGCCGGCAAAACAACCCTTGCTAATGAATTAGCACCAAAGCTTGATGCAAAAAGATTAAATGCTGACGAAGTAAGAAAAGCAGCAAACGACTGGGATTTTTCTGAAGAGGGAAGAATAAGACAAGCAAAAAGAATGGCTGAAAATGCAATAAAACTAAAAAATGAAGGAAATTATGTTGTTGCGGATTTTATATGTCCTACTCCTGAAGCGAGAAACTTATTTCCTTCCGATATTATAATTTGGGTAGATACGATTAAACAAGGAAGGTTCGATGATACAAATCAAATGTTTGTAAAACCAGAAAAATATGATTTTCATGTAACAACCCAAGATGCTAAACTTTGGGCATCAAAAATAATAAAGGAGATAGAATAATGTCTTACCAATGGGACAATAAGAAGCCAACAGCACAAATGCTTGGTAGATGGCAACCATTTCATGATGGTCATTACACATTGTTTAAAGAAATTATAAAAAAAACAGGTCAAGTTTGTATTCAAATTAGAGATGTACAAGGAGTAGATGATAATCCATTTGATTTTGAAACGGTTAAAAAAAATATAGAAGAAAAATTAAATCCTGAGTTCGAAGGTAGATTTAAAATTATGATGGTGCCAAATATAACAAATATTTGTTATGGCAGAGGCGTTGGTTATAAAATTGAAGAAATAGTTTTACCTGAAGAAATACAAAAAATTTCTGCTACAAAAATAAGAGCAAAAATGAGAGAAGAAGGTAAGTTAAAATAAAATTTAGCTCAATTTATTATGAATGTAATTGTAAAAAATTTAGGAGAGGGAATTAAAAATATAATTATCAATGATGCTAAAACATACAATTCATTATCATTTAAAACTTTGAATGAATTATTGAAAGTATTTAAAAGAATTGATAAAGACAAAAACACAAAAGTTATAATTCTCGAAGGATCAGGCAAAGGTTTTAGCGCTGGTCATAATTTAAAAGAAATAAGAGGCTATAAAAATAGATCTAATCATTTAAAATTATTTAATTTATGTTCAAAATTGATGTTGCAAATTGTAGAAGGAAGAAAACCAGTAATAGCAAAAGTTCATGGGGCAGCCTATGCCGCAGGATGTCAATTGGCAGCAAGTTGTGATCTAGCATATAGTACTAAAGATGCTTCATTTGCTACACCAGGAGTTAATATTGGTTTGTTTTGCAGCACTCCTATGGTTGCTGTTAGCAGAAAAATTAACAGAAAAATTATGATGAAAATGCTTTTAACTGGCGAACCAATTAAAGCTAGTTATGCAAAAGAAATTGGATTAATTAATGATTGTTTTTCAAAAGCAAAATTAAACAATGAAGTGCTAAAGATGGCAAAAAAAATTGCTTCAAAATCTAATCTAACAATTAAAATTGGAAAGCAGGCATTTTATAAACAATTAGAAATGCCATTAAGAGATGCATATAATTTTACAAGTAAAATGATGACTTTGAATATGATGTCTTATGATGCAAAAGAAGGAATTTCAGCATTTTTTGAAAAAAGAAAACCAAAGTGGAAAAATAAATAATGACCGATAATGAAATAAAAAATATTTTAAAAAATTCTAAAACAATCGCAATGATCGGTGTCAGTTCTGAAAAAAAAGGAGAAGACCGAAAAAATCTAAAACGAAAACCTGCAAATGTTGTTATGAAATATATGCAAAATTTTGGCTACAAAGTTTATCCAATCAATCCATTTGCAGAAGGAGAAATAATAAACGGAGAGAAAGTTCTTGGTAGTTTAGATAATATTTTAGAAAAAATAGATATAGTTGATGTATTTCGTCCATCAAAAGAAACACCTGGCATAGCGAAAGAAGCGGCTAATAAAAAAAGCAATATTCTTTGGCTGCAGTATGGAATTGAAAATGAGGAAGCCGAAAAAATAGCAAAAGATGCCAATATGAATTACATTTCAAATAAATGTATAAAACAAGAATACCAAAGGTTATTTTTAAAATCTAATCCTGTGTTTCCAGTTTTAAAAAATTAATGAATATTATAAATTTTACACCAATATCTGCTTTTGTTGGAGGGTCTTTAATTGGATTTGCGGCATTTTTATTTTTTGCCTTCAATGGAAGAATGGCAGGCGTAAGCTCTATTGCATCTCGTAGTATTATTAATAATAAAAATAGATTTGATAATATATTATTTTTATTTGGATTAATTATTGGACCAATCATTTATTCATTTTCAGGCAAAGAAATAGTAAGTGTTTTGACAAATTCTATACCCTTATTGATAATTGGAGGTTTGTTAGTTGGGGTTGGAACAAAAATAGGAAGTGGTTGCACTAGTGGACACGGGGTATGCGGTATAAGCAGATTTTCTTTAAGATCGATCATAGCAACAATTACTTTTATTATAACAGCAGTAATCACTGTTTTAATTTTTGGAATGTAATGACAAAGTTATCTTCTCTAATATCAGGAATTATTTTTGGTTTAGGACTTACAATTTCAGGCATGGTTAATCCTCAAAAAGTTTTAGGATTTTTAAATATATTTGATGCTTGGGATCCTTCTCTTATGTTTGTAATGATTGGAGCTATTTTAATTTTTTCACCTCTTCATTTTATTTTTAAAAGAAAATCTAGACCTATATTTGCTGAGAATTTTATTGTTCCTGCAAACAAAAATATTAATAAAAATTTAATTATAGGAGCTATAATGTTTGGAGCGGGTTGGGGTTTAACGGGTCTTTGTCCAGGACCTGCAATTTCAGCAATTTCTTTACTTAATACAGATGTTTACTTGTTTGTTTTATTCATGTTTATTGGTTTTTATTTAGGCAATTTTATTCAAAGTAGGAAATAATTAAAATGACAAAAGTTTTTATGGTTTATAGTCATTATAACGATAAATCATTTAATGCTTCAATTAAAAATACTTTTATTAAAACCGCAAATGAAAAAGGACATATTGTAGATTGTGTAGATTTATATAAAGAAAAATTTGATCCTGTTTTTTCTGGCGAAAAACCAGATGAAATTGTTTTAGATCATAGAAAAAGAATTGAGCAAGCTGATGTTATTGCATTAGTTGCTCCAATATGGAATTTTAGAATGCCTGCAATTATGGAAGGTTGGATAGATAAAGTTTTGGCACCACCCTGGGCATTTAAATTTAAAAAGATAATTGGAAATTATGGTTACCCCGTAGGCTCCTTGTCAGAAAAAAAAGCAATCGTATTTTGTACTTACGGATCACCACAATTTGCAATTAGAACTTTTTTTTTAAACATGCCAACTAAAAGACTACGAAGAGGAGTTTTTAATATTTGTGGAATAAAAAATGTTACTTATAAAAGATATTTTGCGGTACCTTTTGTTAGTGATAAAAAAAGAGAAAAATTTTTAGAAGATGTTAAAAAAACAGCAAATAATTTATAATTTTTTATTAAAATTTTTTTTAATTTTTTTATTATTATTAAAACCATCTTTAGCTGAAATACAAAAACCAAATACCGAAATAAAACCAGAGCAAGTTATCAAAATTCAATTATCTGCCTTAATGAAAAATGATAATCCTTACAAAGATAGAGGAATAATTCAAACATGGGAATTTGCACATCCCAATAATCAAAAAATTACAGGACCTCTCGAAAGATTTAAAAATATGATAAAAACTGACTCTTATTCGATGCTTTTAAATCATTCAAACCATGAAATTTTAGAAATATTTATGTCTAATACAGTAGCCACATTTGAAGTCACTATATTGGACAAAGAGAAAAAGTATTACAAATTTAAATGGCAAGTTGAAAAATATAAAAAAGAAGGGATGCTAAAGAATTGCTGGTTAACAACTGCAGTTTCCCAACCTATACCAGTAGGATCGTCCATATAACATGATAGAATTTTGTTTCGTTAGTTATAAAAATTTAGTAGAAATCCCAGAATGAAATCAAAAGCAAAAGTAGTTGTTGTAGGTGGAGGTGTTGTAGGGGTTAGCGCTCTTTACCATTTGGCTAAAAAAGGTTGGCCCGATGTAGTTTTAATAGAACGAAAAGAATTAACTTCAGGATCTACATGGCATGCCGCAGGGTTGCTCCCATTATTTAATATGAGTTATTCTGTTGGACAACTTCATAAATATGCTGTTGATCTTTATAAAAAATTAGAAGAAGAAACAGGAAAAAATGTAGGCTTTAGTGTTGTATCTAACATTAGATTAGCAAGCACCAAAGATAGAATGGATGAATATCATCAATACGCCGGTGTAGCACAAACAATTGGAGTTAAAGTTAATTTTTTAAAACCAGAACAGGTAAAGGAAATTTGGCCCTTATGTAATACAGAAGGTTTAATTGGAGCAATTCAACATCCTGAAGATGGATATATTCAACCAGCAGATTTAACACAAGCTCTAGCTACAGGAGCAAGAAATAAAGGTGCAGAGATTTACAGAAACACTACAGTTATAGGAATCAAACAAACCAGAGATGGTTGGGTTGTGGAAACTGATAAAGGAACAATAGAATGCGAGCATGTAATTTCATGCTCAGGAAACTTTGCAAGACAAACAGGAAAAATGGTTGGATTAGAAATTCCAGTTATTCCAGTAGAGCACCAATATATTGTAACCGAACCTCATCCAGAAATTGTAAAAAGAAAAAAAGAGGGCAAGCCAGAAATGGGTGTACTAAGAGACAGTGATACACAGTGGTACATGAGAGAAGAAGCTGGAGGTTTAATATTAGGACCTTACGAAAAAGGAGCTCCATGTTGTTATGTAGATGGACCTTCTAAAGATTCAGAGTACGAGTTATTTCAGGAAGATCTAGAAAGACTTGCGCCACATATTGAAGGAGCTATTCACCGCGTTCCAGCATTTGGAGAAGTTGGAGTTAAGAAAGTTTATAATGGTGCTATTTGTTATACTCCTGATGGCAACCCAATAGTTGGTCCTGCTTGGGGATTAAAAAACTTTTGGATAAATGAAGGACACAGTTTTGGAATTACAGCAGCTGGTGGAGCAGGTTGGCAACTTGCTGAGTGGATTATAGATGGCGAACCAACAATAGATATGTTGGGAGTTGAGCCAAGAAGATACGGAGATTATGTGTCTAAGTCTTATTTAATAGAAAAAAATGAGGAAGCTTATAGAAATGTATTTACAATTCATTATCCAGATGAAGAAAGAGAAGCGGCAAGACCGCTAAGACAAGCACCTTGTTATGATCGATTAAAAAATTTGGGAGCTGTGTTTGGACAGAAATTTGGATGGGAAAGAGCAAATTTTTTTGCAACAGATGGAATGGAACAAAAAGATGATTGGTCATTTAGAAGATCCAATTGGTTTAAAGCAATTGAAAAAGAATGTAAAAATGTAAAAGAAAACGTGGGTATTTTGGATATGACTGCTTTTGCTAAGTGCAGAATAAAAGGACCAAAAGCAGAGGAATTTCTAGATTATTTAGTTGCAAATAAACTTCCTAAAAAAATTGGTAGAGTTAATTTATGCCATGCACTTAATACTAAAGGAGGTGTTCATTCAGAATTTACCATAATGAGAGAAGCGGAAGATAGTTTTTATTTAGTTTCTGCGGGAGCTTTTCAAAGATTAGATCATGATTGGATACAAAAATGGATGCCAAAAGATGGTTCAGTACAGTTTGAAAATATTACAAATTCAGTTGGTGTTTTGGTTGTAGCTGGACCAAAAGCAAGAGAATTAATACAAAAAGTTTCTAAAGATGATTTCTCTAATGAAAATTTTAAATGGTTAAGTTCTAAAAAAGTTGATATTGGATATGCACCTTGTACTGCTATTAGAGTAAACTTTGTCGGAGAATTGGGTTGGGAATTACACCATCCTCTCGAATATCAAAATCATATTTTTGATAAGTTAATGGAACATGGAAAAGATCTTGGCTTAAAACCGTTTGGAATTAGAGCAATGAATAGTTTAAGAGTTGAAAAATCTTATAAACTTGTTGGTACCGAACTATCTATAGAGTACTCACCTTACGAATCTGGTCTTGATAGATTTATTCATCCTAATAAAGGAAATTTTATAGGCTTAGAAGCACTTAACAAATGGAGAGAAAAAGGTTTTAAAAATAAATTAGTAACTATGGAAGTCCACAATGTTACAGATGCGGATGTTCTGGGAAATAATCCTATTTATAAAGATGAAAAAGTAGTTGGAAGAGCAACAGGAGGAGATTTTGGATTTAGAATAAATAAATCTATAGCTATTGGAATGGTTAAACCCGAACTTGCGACAACTGGTCAAAAATTAAGAATTGATATTTTAGGAAAAATGCACGACGCTACAATTCTGGATGAAAGTCCATATGATCCAGAAAACAAATTATTAAGAGCATAATGAAAATATTAGTAGCTGTTAAAAGGGTTATTGATTACAACGTTCAAGTAAGAGTAAAAGAAGATGGAACTGGGGTAGTCACAGATAATGTAAAGATGTCAACAAACCCACCTGATGATAATGCCGTTGAAGAAGCAGTAAAAATTAAAGAATCAGGTAAAGCTAATGAAATAGTTGCAGTTACAGTTGGAGAAGATAAAGCACAAGAGACAGTAAGAAAAGCTTTAGCTGTTGGAGCTGACAGAGGAATTCATATTAAGGTTGATGGAATTGTTGAACCTTTGGCTGTTTCAAAAATATTACATAAAATAGTAGATAAAGAAAAACCTGATTTAGTTTTCATGGGTAAGCAAGCGATTGATGATGATTGTAATCAAACAGGTCAAATGCTTGCGGCATTTTTAAATTGGCCTCAAGCGACTTTTGCTTCAAAAATCGAAGTTAAAGAAAAATCATTAGAAGTAACAAGAGAAGTTGATGAAGGTTTAGAAACAATTGAAGTTAATGTTCCAGCAATAGTTACATGTGATCTTAGATTAAATGAGCCTAGATATGCTTCATTACCAAATATAATGAAAGCAAAAAAAAAACCAATTGAACAAATTAATTCTTCTGATTTAGGAATAGATACTAAACCTAGAATAGAACAAATTAAAGTAGAAGAACCACCAAAAAGAAAAGCTGGCATTAAAGTTGCTAGTGTTGAAGAATTGGTGCAAAAACTAAAAAATGAAGCAAAAGTGATATAATGTCAGTATTGTTAATAGCAGAACATAATAATAAAGAAGTAAAACCTTTTACTTTTAACGCAATTACTGCAGCATCTCAAATTGATCAAGATTTACATGTTTTAGTAATTGGGAATAAATGTGATGAGGTAGCAAAATCGATTTCACAGGTGCCAAATGTAAAAAAAGTCATACATATAGATAATGAGATATATGAAAATTTTTTAGCAGAAACTTTTACATCTTTGATTGTTAAGCATGCAGAAAAATATTCGAATATAGTTTGTTCAGCAAATACATTTGGAAAAAATTTAATGCCTAGAGTAGCTGCTTTATTAGATACTTCACAAGTAAGCGATATTATAAAAGTTATAACACCTGATACTTTTTTAAGACCAATTTATGCAGGTAATGCTTTTGCAACTGTAAAAAGTTTAGATACAAAAAAATGTATAACAATTAGACCAACTTCATTTGATCCTGCTGCAACCTCAGGAGGCTCAGCAGAAATTGTTAAAGCAGATTCGGGAGAGGCAACTAGTCTAACGAAATTTATTAAAAAAGAAGAAGTTAAATCAGATAGACCAGAACTTGGAACAGCAAGAGTGGTAATATCTGGTGGAAGAGGAATGCAAAGTGGAGAAAATTTCAAATTAATTACAGCTATAGCAGACAAATTAAATGCTGCTATAGGAGCCTCACGTGCTGCTGTTGACGCAGGTTATATTACCAACGATCATCAAGTTGGTCAGACTGGAAAGGTAGTTGTTCCCGATTTATATATTGCTGTAGGAATATCAGGCGCAATTCAGCATCTTGCAGGAATGAAAGAAAGTAAAATCATAGTGGCTATTAACAAAGATGGAGAAGCACCTATTTTTAGTGTCGCAGATTATGGGTTAGAAGCAGATTTATTCGAAGCACTACCTAAATTCCTAGAAGAACTAAATAAATTAAATACTATACAAAAATAACAAATACTGTAAAAAATCATCATGTCCAGAGAAGTGATGGAATACGATGTAGTGATCGTAGGTGGCGGACCATCAGGACTTTCAACTGCAATAAAGTTAAAGCAGTTAAATCCGGATACCAATGTCTGCCTTTTAGAAAAAGCATCTGAAATAGGTGCTCATATTTTGTCAGGCAATGTTTTTGAAACAAGAGCCTTAGATGAATTATTTCCTAATTGGAAAGAATTAAATGCGCCAGTAAAAACGAAAGTTACTAAAGAAAAATTTTTATTTTTAGGAAAAAGCAAGTCATTAAGCTGGCCAACTTGGTTACTTCCAAAAGTACAACATAATCATAATAATTACATTATTAGTCTTGCAAATTTATGTAGGTGGTTGGCTGAACAAGCAGAAGCGCTTGGAGTAGAAATATTTCCGGGATTTCCTGCAAGTGAAGTTTTATATAATGAAGACGGTTCTGTTAAAGGAATTGCTACACAAGATATGGGTTTAGATAAAGATGGTAACAAAAAAGATAGTTTTGAATCTGGAATAGAGCTTCATGCAAAAGTTACAGTTTTTGCTGAAGGATGTAGAGGACATTTAGGAAAACAGCTAATAAAAAAATTTGAGTTAGACAAAGGAAAAAATCCTCAACAATACGGGATAGGATTTAAAGAAATCTGGGAAGTTAAGGAAGAAAAACATGAGGAAGGCCTAGTAATGCATACAGCAGGTTGGCCACTGGATCAGAAGACTTACGGCGGAAGTTTTGTATATCATGCAGAAAATAAACAAGTATTTATTGGCTATGTTATTGGATTAGATTACAAAAACCCTCATTTATCTCCATTTGATGAGTTTCAAAGATTTAAAACTCATCCATCAATAAAACCAATTCTTGAAGGTGGAAAAAGAATTTCTTACGGAGCCAGAGCTCTAATAGAAGGAGGTTTGCAAAGTTTACCCCAAATGTATATGCCAGGCGCATTGTTAATAGGTTGTGATGCAGGAACCTTAAACATGCCAAAAATTAAAGGATCTCATACTGCAATGAAAAGTGGCATGATAGCTGCTGAAAGTATTACAGATCATCTTAAAGATAATAAAAATTTATCTAGTTATGAAGATAAATTTAAAAAAAGTTGGGTATACGAAGAACTACATGCTGCTAGAAATGTTAAACCAAGCTTCAGCTGGGGTTTAATTTTGGGAATAATTTTTACCGGTATCGATCAAATATTATTCAGAGGAAAATTACCTTTTACACTAAAACACAAACATTCAGATTATGAAACTTTAAAACCTGCAAATGAAATGCCTAAAATAGATTATCCAAAACCAGACAATCTAATTACTTTTGACAAAACTAGTTCAGTATATTTAACAGGTACAATTCATGCAGATAATCAACCGGTTCACTTACAATTAAAAAATAAAGATTTACCGATTAAATATACCTTAGAAAAATTTGATGAACCCGCACAAAGATATTGTCCAGTAGGTGTTTATGAAGTTCAAAAAGAAAACGATATAAAAAAGTTCGTTATAAATTCTCAAAATTGTATTCACTGTAAAACTTGTGATATAAAAGAACCCTCACAAAATATTACCTGGGTAACCCCCGAAGGTGGTGGTGGTCCTAAATACGGTAATATGTAATTAAGAAAGATCTATTGCAAGTTTTTTTAATTTTTCGATTGGAACAACTTTAAGAGTTTTTTCGTGAGTTTTTTTTAAATAAATAGAACATTCTTTTCCAGCCTCTATAGCTTTTGCTACCCAGCCTGCACATACACACCAATTATCTCCATCTTTTAATCCAGGAAAACCAAATTCGGGATGAGGGGTAATTAAATCATTACCTGCTTCTTTACACCATTCTAAAAATTCATTATTGACTTTGACACAAACTGTATGCATACCATGATCGTTTTCATCTGTATTACAACAACCATCTCTTAACCATCCAGTTAATGGATTATTTGAACATTCTTCCAGGTCTTCACCTAAAACATTTTTTTGTGTTTTGCTCATTAAATTTTTGTTGGGTTGGGTTGTCCTTTATATACTTTTTCTGGATCAAATTTTTTTTCTTTTTCTTCAAATTTCATTTCAACTTCTCTACCATTTTTAATCTCACCCAAGGGTATTGATCTATAAAAACAAGATTTGTATCCAACGTGACAACTAGAACCATCACCAATATCAACTGTAAGCCAGACTGAGTCTTGATCATCATCAATTCTAATTTCTACAACTTTTTGAACAAAACCACTGGTTTTACCTTTATGCCAAATTTGTTTTCTTGATCTGCTCCAATAATGAGCTTCCTTAGTTTCAATAGTTAATTTTAAGGCTTCCACGTTCATGTAGCCATGCATTAAAATTTCTTTTGTTGTGGAACAAGTTGTCACAACAGGAATTAATCCATCATTATCGAATTTTGGCGATAATAATTTTCCTTCTTCTATGTCAGCGACATTTTCTCTTTTTTTAAACATATTTATCGCTTTATTTAGCATATTAAAGAATATAATAAATATTTTAAAATTTAATAATTATTGTATAAAACACGATCATGAAATTAGTAAAAAACGAGAACAATAAACCTTTAAAAGAAACAATTTCTGATAAGGAAGCTGAAGAAGCGTTTATTAAAATTCTTAAGTGGATAGGAGAAGATCCTGGCAGAGAAGGTTTAATTGAAACTCCTAAAAGAGTAACAAAAGCATTCAAAGAATATTTTAAAGGATATAAAGAGGATCCTATCTCAATTCTATCCAAAACTTTTGGCGATGTTAATGGATACGATGATATGGTTATTCAAAAAAATATATCGGTACAAAGTCATTGTGAACATCATATGGCTCCAATAATTGGAGTAGCTCATGTTGCCTACATACCAAATGAAAGAGTTGTTGGATTAAGTAAACTAGCTAGGGTTGTAGAAGTGTACTCAAAAAGACTACAAACTCAAGAAAGACTAACAATGCAAATTGGAAACTCTCTAATGGAAGCATTGAAGCCTAAAGGAGTGGCTGTTTCAATAGACTCAACTCATCAATGTATGACTATGAGAGGAATTAAAAAAGAACAAGCAACAACAGTAACAAATTACTATCTGGGTCAATTCAAAGAAGACCTAAGCTATCAAAATAGATATTTAAGATTTATAAGTAAATAAGTTTATATATAATTTAAGTTATGGCAGATAAATTTAATGCGATTGTTATCGATCAAGATGGTGAAAATTTCAAAAGAGAAATTAAAAGCTTAGATTTAGATTTTTTAGATCAAGGAGAAGTTTTAGTAAAAGTAGATTACTCAGATTTAAACTACAAAGATGCTTTAATCTTACATAATGGAGGAAAGTTAGTAAAAGATTTTCCGAGAATTCCAGGAATTGATTTATCTGGAAAAGTTTTGGAAAGTTCAGCAGAAGAATTTAAAAAAGATGATGA
Source organism: uncultured Pelagibacteraceae bacterium (assembly GCA_902568235.1). Lineage (GTDB taxonomy): Bacteria > Pseudomonadota > Alphaproteobacteria > Pelagibacterales > Pelagibacteraceae > Pelagibacter. Next base: position 14,735 of record CACFPS010000005.1, read on the forward strand.
AATTATTGTAACTGGAAGTAGAGTAGGCGAAATATTTCATGGTGGATTTTCTCAAATGGCAAAAATTAAAAAAGAACTCTTAATAAAAAAACCAAATAATTTAACTTCAAAGCAATCAATGATTTTAGGAACAGCAGGTTTTACTGCATTACTATGCGCATTTGCTGTAAATGCTAAGGAAGAAATTTTGCTTGGCGAAAAAGTTAGCGATGTATTGGTAACAGGAGCGACAGGTGGAGTGGGAACAGTTGCTGTTATGGCATTATCTAAAATTGGATACAATGTTACTGCAGTTACTGGAAAACCTAACCAAGAAACTATGTTAAAAAAACTTGGTGCAAAAAACGTTATTTCTCGTGTAGAATTTGATGCAGAGCCAAAATTATTAGGTAAAGGACTTTGGGATGGAGTGGTAGATACAGTTGGAGGAAATATACTTGCTAATGCTATTTCCCAAACCAAACATTCTGGAATTGTTGCAGCCTGTGGAAACGCTGGAGGAATAAAATTAAACACCAACATAATGCCATTTATATTAAGAGGTGTAAAACTATGGGGCATAGATTCAATAAAAGTTGGAATGAAAAGAAGAGAGTTTGTGTGGTCTCAAGTAGAAAGATTAATAGATTTTAATGTTCTTGAAGAAATAGTTAAAACGGTAACAATGGATGAATTGCTCAATATATTTCCCAAAATGCTCAAAGGAGAAACATCCGGAAGAATAGTAGTAGATGTTAATAAATAAATATGGATTGGGACAAACTAAAAATATTTCATGCCGTTGCTGAAGCTGGAAGTTTTACTAGTGCTACTGTTATATTAAACCTAAGTCAATCCGCAATTAGTAGACAAATACAATCTTTAGAAGATGATTTAAAAGTAAAATTATTTGAAAGACACGCTAGAGGCTTAGCTCTAACAGAAAATGGCGAGTATGTTTATAAAACTGCGCATGAGGTTATTTCAAAATTAAAAGAAGTAGAAACCACTCTTGGAGATAAAAAAAATAAACCATCTGGAAAGCTAACTGTAGCAACCGTGGTTAGTTTTGGCACAACTTGGCTCACACCTAGAATTCAAGAGTTTATGCAATTGAACCCTGAAATTGAAATAGAGCTAATTTTTGATGATAAAGAACTAGATTTAAGCACAAGACAAGCTGATATTGGAATATTTATGCGTAGACCTAAACAACTTAATTATATTCAAAAAAAGTTAATTGATATTAACTACCACATATACGGATCCCCAAAATATCTTGAAAAAAATGGATATCCAAAAAATATTAATGATCTAAATAAGTACAATTTTATTTCCTATGGTAGAGGAAATCCATCTCCAGTTTATAATCCAGATTGGGCTTTAAAACTTGGCATGAAGGATAATAAAAAAAGAAAAACTGTAATGAAAGTTAATAGCGTTTATGGCCTTTTACTAGCTGTTCAAAGCGGAGTAGGTTTAGCAGCTCTTCCTGATTATATTACTGTGAATCAACCTAATATTGTTAAAGTCTTACCAAAAGTAGAAGGGCCTATAACAGAGGCACATTTTGTATACCCACAATCAATGAAAAATGTTGCAAGAGTTCAAGCTTTTAGAAATTTCTTATATAGTAAAATTTCTGAGTGGAAGTTTTAATATTTTAAAATTCCTCATAACGCCCGTGGTGCGACATGTTGCTACTGATAATCATTAGCATTGATAATAGTTATCAATTGCAATATATAGCTTATATAAATCAATAATTATTTAAAAGGGAGTATATGAAAAAAATATCTATTTTAGCTTTAATTCTTTCATTTCTAGTATCCGCTTTTGCTGTTGCAAATGAGGTAAACATTTTCAATGCAAGACATTACAAAGCAGACGCTGAACTTTATGGAAAATTTACGGAAGCTACTGGAATTAAGGTAAATTTAATTAACGGTAAATCAGGTGCTTTAGAAAAAAGAATGATAGAAGAAGGTGTTGATTCTGCAGCAGACCTATACATAACAGCAGACGCTGGAAGATGTGGTGCTTTTCAAGCAAAAGGTATGACGCAAAGCGGATTAACGTCATCAACAATTAAATCATCTGTTCCAAAAAACTTTAGAACAACACATTGGGTTGGAGTGGCAAAAAGAGCAAGAATAATTTACTACTCACCAGAAAGAGTTACTGGCGCTGAATTATCTGGAATGACCTATGAAGGTCTAGCTGATCCAAAATGGAAAGGTAGATTGGTAATTAGAAAATCAAGCAATATTTATAATAAATCACTTGTAGCTTCATTAATTGCAAATAATGGAAAAAAAGCAACTGCTGAATGGGCAAAGGGAGTTGTTGCTAACATGGCTAGAGAATCTACAGGAAACGATAGAGCTCAAATTATGGCAGTAGCAGCTGGAGAAGCTGATATTGCTGTAGCTAATACATATTATTTAGCTCTAATGCTATCTGGAAACAAAGGTGCAGAACAACAAGAAGCTGCTAAGAAAGTTAAAGCATTTTTTCCAAATCAAGATGGAAGAGGAACACACATGAATATTAGTTGTGCCGCTCTAGTTAAAGGTGCTCCAAATAAAGCAAATGCTATTGCACTTGTTGACTATTTATTATCACCTGAGGCTCAAGAGCACTTTACTAATAATACTTTTGAGTTTCCAATGATTGCTGGTGTTTCACCAAGTCCATTAGTAGTCAACAACTTGGGATTAGATTTTAAACAAGATCTAAAAACAAAAGTTTCTACTTATGGAAAAAATCAAGCTGCTGCATTAGAAGTAATGACTGCTGCTGGTTGGAAATAAAGAGTGGTAATAATAAAAAAAAAATTTATGTCTAATATTGATTATAATAAATCAGCCAGTTCATGTCCTACATGTTCCGAGGAGTGTGAAAAAATCAATAAAAGAATAAATAAAAGAAAACTATCTGATATTAAAGACAAGGAGATTCCGCACCTCCTTAAAGTTTTTAATTTATAGTTTTCTGGTTATTTGGTGTCTGTGGCGCGAGTCTCCTTTGCAATTCAGTCTCATTTAGTCATAGACACCAATAAAATATTATAGAATAATCTATTTTGTAAAAAGCGGAATATTTCCAGTTACTACAAAACAATGTTTAAAAGATTTAATATTTGGTATTTAAGTTCGTTTCTTATCTCTTTTGTGGTGGCGATTCCAATAATAACAATATTTACAAGTTTTTTTGAAGATACATCAAACTATTTTGAAATTCTTAAACAAACCTTTTTTTTCGAATACATATTTAATTCATTAACACTTTTGATCGGAGTTTTATTTTTAACATTTATTTTAGGAGTAGGCTCAGCCTATATAGTTTCTTTTTATGAGTTTCCTTTTGCTAATTTTTTTAAGTGGGCTCTAATACTGTCTTTTGCTGTACCTCCTTATATTTATGCATATTCTTTATTTGCTTTTTTTGAAAATTATGGGACAGCATTTACAATCTTAAAATATTTGTTTGGTGATGCTAATTACAATAAACAAATTCCAAAATTTGATGGTATGTTTGGCTTGATATTATCAATCTCTTTCTCTCTATATGCTTATGTGTATATACTCGCAAGATCATCATTTTTATATCAATCACAAAATTTAATAGAATTAGGTAAAAATCTTGGTTTTTCAAAATTTAAATCTTTTTATTCAATAATCTTACCTGCGGCGCGTCCTGCTATTGTTGCTGGTTTATCCTTAGTAGCAATGGAAACATTAGCTGAATTTGGAGCAGTAGATTTTTTTTCTGTAAATACTTTAACAACTGGTATTTATAATGCTTGGATAACTTTTGATGACCTAGCATTCGCAAACCGATTATCTTTTTTTCTTTTGTTATTTATCTTTATATTATTTCTAACTGAAAATTTATCTAGAAAAAAAGCCAAGTATCATTTGGAAGTAAAAGGTGGATTTAAAAAAAAAGAAAAAACTAAACTTTATGGAAGTAAATCTTTTTTTGCATTTATATTTTGTTTTGTTTTATTTTTTTTGAGTTTTTTATTTCCATTAAGCCAAATGTTATACTGGACAATTAAATTCCCTGAAAATTTGAACGACTTGCAAATAACTAATCTTTTATTAAATACTTTATATTTAGTTTCTTTATCAAGTTTAGTTTTAATACTTTTCTCTTTAATATCTAATTATGGGAATAGAGTTTCAAATAAAAAACTTTTAAATGTATTATCTACTTTATCAATTTCTGGTTATGCAATTCCAGGAGTAATTCTTGCTATAGCCTTTATAACTTTTGTTGCATGGTTTGATGAAAATGTATTTAAAGCACTAGGATTTTTATCAATAAAAAAAATATTTATTGGTTCAGTTTTGGGTTTAGTTGTAGTTTATTTCGTAAGATTTTATTCATTAGCTTTTAATGGAATAAAATCAGGGTATGAAAAAATGAACATTGCTGTTGATGAGAGCGCTTACCTTCTTGGGTATTCTAAGAGTAAAACTTTTTTAAATATTCACATTCCTTACTTAAGGAATTCACTTTTATTTGTTATTATATTAATTTCATTAGAAATAATTAGAGAATTACCCATTACATTAATTTTAAGGCCTTTCAATTTTGAGACTTTTGCAACTACAGCATATATTTCTGCATCTGAGGACTTGCTGGAAGCTGCTGCTGTCCCATCGTTATGTTTGATAATTATTGCAAGTTTCTTCATTTTACTTACATCTAAATATATTTTAAGAGATGCCAATGAGTAAAAATTTTTTTGAAATTATCAATGCCACATTTAAGGTTGGTGGTATAAATAAAGTAAATAACGTATCTTTTTCAATCGAAAAAGAGGGTGATATTATTTGTCTTTTAGGACCTTCTGGTATTGGCAAAACCACAATTCTTAGATCTATTGCTGGCTTAGAAAAAATTGAAAATGGAATAATAAAACTTAAAGGAAAAACATTGTCTTCTAATAAAATTAATATTGAACCAGAAGATCGAAATATTTCATTATCATTTCAAGAAAACAGTCTATTTCCTCATTATACTGTTGAGGAAAATATTAATCTTGGTAGAGAAAGAAAAAATTCAAGTAAAAAAAAGAAAATAAGTATTAATAAAATTATTAAATTGCTTAATATTGGAAAAATCTTAGATCACTATCCGCATCAAATTAGTGCAGGAGAAGCCCAGAGAGTATCTCTTGCAAGATCATTAGCTTCTCAGCCAGATCTTTTACTTCTAGACGAGCCTCTATCTAATGTTGATCAAAGCTTTAAAGAAGAAATACAGGTTCAATTAAAAAAGCTTTTAAAAGATTTAAAAATAACAACTATAATTGTTACACACGATTCGTATGAAGCTTTTTATCTAGGAAATAAATGTGGAATAATTTTAAATAAACAACTTAAACAATTTGATGACCCATATAATGTTTACCACTTTCCTAACTCAATTGAGGTCGTAAATTTTCTTAATAGAGGAATTTTAATTCCAGCAAAAGTTACTGGAGAAAACAGTTTAGAAAATAATGATTTAGGCACAATTAAAGGAAACTTTATAAAACATTATCCAAAAGGAACAAAAGTTCAATTATTATTACAACCAGAAGATTTAGAACACGATGATAAAAGCAACCTTAAATTAGAAGTGGTTGATAGAAAATTTAGAGGAACTAATTTTATTTATACACTTAAAACTAATGGTAATTTATTAATTCCAGTTTTTGTTCACTCACATCATATACATCAACATGAAATCGATGAAAAATTTGGCATTAAGAGACCTATATACATTGACCATATTGTATGTTTTTAATTTAATTTAAAAAAATAGAATTAAAATGAAATTTGACAAAGAACAGTTTGATGAATTGTTAAAACTTTTCAATTCTAAGAAATATGAAGAGTTAGATAGTAAAATTAAACTATTAATGGAAACAAATCCTAATTCCTATCCTTTGAATAATTTGTATGGGGCTTATAAAAAAATAACAGGAAATTTCAAAATTGCGGAGGAAGCCTTTAAAAAATCAATAGATATAGACAAAAAAATTCCCGATGGTCATAATAATTTAGGTTTGCTTTATGCAGAACAAAATAAATTTTTAGATTCTATCAATTGCTTTGAAAAAGCAATTGAATTAAATCCAAAGAATCCTTTTTTTTATAATAATTTGGGCAATTCTTACGCTCAATTAAATATACACAACAAAGCAATCAAAAATTTTGAGTTAGCATTGTCTTATGATCCTAATTTTTTTCTATCGCATAACAATATAGGTCTCATAAAATATAAATTAAAAAAATTCAATGAAGCAATAGAAAGTTTTAAAAAATCTATACACATAAATAATCAATTTGCAGAAGGATACTTAAATATCGGAAATAGCTATTTTGAGATGGGACAAATAAATTTAGCTTTAATAAATATTACTAAATCAATTAAAATTAATCCTAAATTTGCTAAAGCTTATAATAATTTGGGTAATATTTTAAAAGACCAAAACTTACATTTTGATGCAATTAAAAATTATGAAGAGGCTATTAAAATAAATCCAGAATTTGCAGAAATTTATAATAATCTTGGAAATACTTTAAGTGATATTAATAAAATAGATGAAGCTATAGAAGTTTTAAAAAAAGCAGTAGAATTGGATCCGCAATATTATCAAGCATTTAATAATTTAGGGAACTTATATTCTAAAAAAAAAAATATAGCATTAGCCATAAATTTTTATCAAAAAGCATTATCAATAAATGAAAATTTTTCTTCAGCATTAGCAGCTTTAATTTTTAATAAAATAAATATTTGCGATTGGTCTGCCAAAAAAGACTTCCAAAAAGTAAAGAATGAATTAGGAATTAAAGGAAATGAAATTATGCCTTTTTATAGCTTGGCTTTAGAAGATAACCCTAAAAATCAGTTGATAAGATCAATAAACTATTCAAAAAATAGGTTAGAAAAGTTTAGTAATAAAAAACAAACTTTTAACGTTTATAAAAATAAAAAAATAAAAGTTGGATATTATTCTTCCGATTTTTTTGATCATGCAACAATGTATTTAATTTCTGGATTATTAAGAGAACACAATAAAGATCAATTTGAAATAATGGTTTTTAACTATGGAAAAAATAAACCAACAGAATTTGTTAATGAGACTATGAAAAATGTAAATTTATTCAAAGATATAAGTAATTTTCCAGATTTAGAAGTAGTTAAATTATCTAGAGATTTGAAAATTGATATAGCAATTGATTTGAAAGGTTTTACATACAATTCTAGATCCAAATTGTTTGCTTATAGGTTGGCTCCCATCCAAATTAATTTTCTTGGATATCCAGGTTCTTTGGGATCAAGTTTTATAGATTATATAATTGCCGATAAAACATTAATACCAGATAATTATAGAGAAAATTATTCAGAAAAAATTATTTATTTATCAAATTCATATCAACCAAATGATGAAAAAAGAGAAATTTCTAAAATAAAAACAAAAAAAGAAGATTTTGGATTTCCACAATATTCAAAAATATTAGGTTGTTTTAATTCAACTTATAAAATCACAACTGAAGAATTAGAAATTTGGTCTAGAATATTAAATAAAGTTGAAAATACATATCTGTGGTTGATTAAAACTAATGATATTGCAGAAAAAAATTTAATAAATTTTTTCAAACAGAGAAATATTAATACTAATAGAATAAAATTTGCAGAAAATATTAAACACTCCAAACATTTAGAGAGAATTAGTCATTCAGATTTATTTTTAGACACATTTAACTATAATGCACATACGACTTGTAGCGATGCTTTGTGGGTAGGAGTGCCAGTAATAACAAAGATAGGAAAGCAGTTTTCAGCTAGAGTTGCCTCAAGTTTATTGAATTCGTTGAATTTACAAGAGTTGATTACTAATAATAATAATGATTATGAGAATCTCATTTTAGATTTTTTAAATAATTCAGAAAAACTTAATAAATTAAAAAATAAATTAAAAAAAAATATAAAAACAGAGGCTTTATTTAATACAAAAAAATATACTCAAGATTTTGAGACAAAACTTAAGAAGGCGTATAATAAAAAAAAACTAAATGATGAGATTTCGGATATAGAATAAATTTATATACCTTTTTTAATTATTTTATATATCTCATCTTTACCGGTCAAACCGATCTTTTTGGCAATTTCTTCTTGCCCTTTAAAAACAACTATAGTAGCCCAATATTTGATATTAAGAGCTTTAGCTATATCCTTATTTTTTGTTTGTTCATAAAATAAAAACTCTACGTTTTCAAAATCTTCAATTGCTTGAGCTAAAATTTTATTTTGAGCAGCACATGTCGAACAGTTTTTATTCCATGAATTAACAACTATTGTTTTTCCACTATTTTTAGCTTCATTGAATTTTTCAAAAGTAAAATTTGTTATTTTTTCAAAAGCATTAACTGTACTACTTAATGAAATAAACAATATTATGAATATTTTTTTCATTAATTACTTTATAACATTTGTTTAATTAAATATCTTGTAAATTTTTTTAATAATATTAAATATTTAATTATGAAATCAGATAGTTCAACTTTTAATTGGCATTGCAATACGACATGGAATAAAAGTGCAAAAAATACAGCTTGGTGTTTATTGGGTTGTTCAATTGGTGACTTTGGAACAATATTTTTTTTTCAAATAACAAAAATACCTTTTCCAGTTTTAAGTATTATGATTTTAGCTATAATTAATGGATTAATAACAAGTATAATTTTAGAAACATTAATTTTGTTAAGACAAAAATTTAGTTTTGATAATGCATTAAAAACAGCATTGGGCATGAGCTTTATTTCAATGATTAGCATGGAGATAGTTATGAATTTAACAGATTATTATTTGACTGGTGGTGCAGTCCTTAATTTTTGGGTAATTCCAATAATGTTATTAGCTGGTTTTTTAACTGCCTGGCCATATAATTATTGGAGATTAAAAAAGCATAATCAGACTTGCCACTAATAATTAATCAACAATAGCTATTAGTTCTGTTGTATTCGTTGTAATAACAATTATATACCATCTGTAAATGAGTGAAAATCAAATTACCATCAATAATCTCTCCAAAGTTTATGAAAATGGATTTAGTGCATTAAAAAATATAAATCTTAAAATTAAAAAAGGTGAAATTTTTGCAATGTTGGGTCCCAATGGCGCAGGTAAAACAACGTTGATAAATATAATTTGTGGAATTGTCACACCATCTTCTGGAAATGTTACTATAGATGGGTTTGATATTATTAAAAATTATAGAGAGACAAGATCAAAAATTGGATTGGTCCCTCAAGAATTGACACTTGAGCAATTTGAAACTGTTTTTAATAACGTTTCATATTCACGTGGACTATATGGAAAATCTCCCAATCCAAAGCATGTAGAAAAAATTTTAAAAGATATATATTTATGGGATAAAAAAGATCTAAGACTTAGACAGTTATCTGGAGGAATGAAAAGAAGAGTTCTTATAGCAAAAGCCTTATCACACGAACCTTCAATTTTATTCTTAGATGAGCCGACAGCAGGTGTTGATGTAGAGTTAAGAAAAGAAATGTGGAATGTAGTTGAAACTTTAAGAAAAACAGGTGTAACAATAATTTTAACTACCCATTATATTGAAGAAGCAGAAGCGATAGCAGATAGAGTGGGTGTCATTAATCAGGGAGAGATTATTGTAGTTGATGAAAAAACTGAATTAATAAAAAAAATGGGGCAAAAAAAACTTCTAATTGAACTTCATGAAGAAATTAGAACAATGCCAGAAAATTTATCAATATTTAATTTAAGCATAGGTCACGATAATCGATCTTTAATTTACACTTATAATGTTAAATCTGAAAAAACAGGAATTACTGATCTATTACAAAAAATTAAGGACTCTGGATTAAAACTAAAAGATTTAAAAACTGAACAAGCTACATTAGAAAAAATTTTTGTAAGCTTAGTGAGGGAGAGTAATGAAATTTAATTTTTATGCTTTAAGAGCAATATATTTACATGAGATGGATCGGTTCAGAAGAACATTGTTACAATCTCTATTTTCTCCAGTGTTATCGACATCACTTTATTTTATAGTATTTGGATCAGTTATAGGTGACTTTGTTCAAAAAATTGATGGTATTAGTTATGGATCTTACATAGTTCCAGGCTTACTCATGCTTACACTGTTAACTCAATCAATCAGCAATACTTCATTTGGAATTTTTTTTCCAAAATTTAATGGTACAATTTATGAAATTTTGGCTGCCCCTATTTCTACCTTTGAAATTGTTTTGGCTTTTGTTGGAGCAGGAGCAACAAAAACTCTTTTAGTTGGTGCAGTAATTTTTGTTACTTCATTATTTTTTACAGAAGTAAGAGTAGAATATCCTATTTTAATGATTTTTTTATTACTTTTAGTTTCATTTACTTTTGCATTATTCGGATTTTTAATCGGTGTTTTAAGTTCTAATTTTGAACAAATGTCAATTATTCCAACACTTGTTATTACACCAATGGTTTTTTTGGGTGGAAGTTTATATTCTTTAGATATGCTTCCCCCTTTTTGGCAAACAGTAACTTACTTTAATCCAGTAGTTTATTTAATAAATGGACTTAGGTTTGCTTTCTATGGGGTTTCAGATTTTAATATTTGGATAAGCATAACCACAATGATTTTATTTTTAATTATATGTGTAACTTTAGTCACAATGATTTTAAAAAAAGGATATAATATTAAAAATTAATTATATAATTACTTTACATTTCTAGTAACAAACAATCCAAATGGAAATAAATTTTTTATTTTTTATATCTGTAGTGCCAGCAATTATTTTGTATGGCATAGCCAAATCTGGCTTGGGAGGATCAATTTCATTAATCTCAGTACCATTAATGACTTTGGTTATGCCCTTAAATCAAGCATTAGCAATTATTTTACCAATATTAATTTTTTCCGACATTATAGCTGTTTACAGATTTAGAAGAGAATTTGATTTTTCCACTTTAAAAATAATGATCCCTTTTGCAGCATTTGGAATAATTTTTGGATCTTTAACCTTTACATTCTTTTCGGAAGAATTGTTAAAATTTATAGTAGGAATAATGGGCTTTTTATTTGCCGGACATTACTTTGTTTTTAAAAAAAAAAAAATTATTCCTACAAAAAAAAATATATTTAAAGGTGCCTTGTGCTCTTCTATTGCAGGATTTACAAGTTTTTGTGTACATGCAGGAGGTACTCCTACAAGTATTTATTTATTACCTTTAAGACTAAAAAAAGAAATTTATGTAGGAACTAGAATTATTTTCTTTACATTTGTAAATTTAATAAAATTGCCTTTGTATGTTTATTTATCAATGGTTAATTTAGAAACTTTTTCGCACTCTCTGATGCTTATGCCATTGGCGATAATTGGAATATTTATAGGATACAGAATTTTAAAAATAATTGAAGAGAATCTTTTTTATAATACAATATATGTCCTAATATTGGTTACTAGTTCAAAATTAATTTATGATTATTTATTTTTATCTTTATAAATAAAATAATTAGTTTATATTTAATTTATTGGGGTGCCAATTATGGCTGAGATATACCCATTGAACCTGTCCGGTAATTCAGAAAGGGAAAGAAATGAATCAAATAAATATAATAAGTCAATCGTCAGCAATTTTATTAATTTTAGCACTTAGTATAATTTTTGTGTTTGTTGGTATTTTTTATTCAAAAAATCATCAGGGATTGAATAATTATTTAATAGCAAATAGATCTATAGGTACTTTCTCACTAACAGCGAGTTTAGTATCTTCAGCTTTAGGTACATGGATTTTATTCGGTCCTGCTTCGGCCGCAACATGGGGTGGTATCGGAGCTGTTATTGGATATTCTCTAGGCACAGCTTTTCCATTATTTATTTTAATTTTTTTAGGGCAAAAATTTAGAAAGCTTTATCCCAATGGTAAAACTTTAATTGAATTAATAAGACTTAGATTTGGTAATAAATTATTTAAACTAATATTACTTCTTTCTATTTTTTATATGACAATATTTTTAATAGCAGAAGTTACAGCCATATCTATTTTAATTAAATATATTTCAGGTACGGATCTTTGGATCACAGCTTTAATAATAATATTCTGTTCTTTAATATATACACTTTACGGTGGTTTAAGAGCCTCAATCTTTACTGATAATTTGCAATTTTTAATTATTTTTTTACTTTTAATTATTTGTTTTTCTTATCTTATATCTTTCAATTCAAATGATTTTAATTTCAATTTTATAAATAATAATAAGCCAAATTTATTAAGCACATTTTATATTCCCAATTATACAGCAGGTTTAACATTTTTTATAGCGGTAGCTGCTACAAATTTATTTCATCAGGGAAATTGGCAACGAGTTTATGCAGCTAAAAACAATAAAGTTCTAAAAAAAAGTTTAATTGCATCATTCATAATCATTATTCCTATTGTTTTTATGATGGGATTTAGTGGTTTAATTTCATCATCTCAAAATACTAACGTAACAGCTGATCTTGCTTTCTTTTTTTTAATTTTTAAAGAACAAACTTTTGTCCTATCTATAATTGTGTTAGTTTTAGCTATATCATTAACTATTAGCAGTATAGATACGCTTATAAATGCAATTTCTAGTCTTGTTGTTGTAGATGGAAATTCAATTATAAAATATAAGGGAAATTATTTGCACCTATCAAAAAAAATAATTGTTTTTTTATCAATAATCGCTTTTTTTTTTGCATCAAAAGGGCTTAGTATTTTATATTTATTTTTACTTGCAGATTTATTTTGCTGTGCAGCAGTATTAAGTGTTTTTTATGGTTTCTATACTAAATTTTTAAATGAAAAAAATATCTATATATCGATTTTAATTGGTTTAATTGGTGGATTGTTATTATTTCCAAGTCCAGATTTTTCTAAATCAATATTAATAGGAATTATTTTACCACCAGATATTTTTCCATCTATAATCACACAATCTCTATTATTTTCTTCTTTTTTAGTTGCTACATTTTTACCTATAATTTCATGGAGAATTAAATAATTTGAACTTTTATTAACTGTCTGATTGATATACAGTCATTAAATGTTTAGTTTTATTATACCTTTTATAATATTAATTCTTGTAGTTGTTTTTATACATGAATATGGGCACTATTACTTTGCTAAAAGATATGGCGTTGGCGTGACAGATTTTTCTATAGGGTTTGGAAGTGAAATTTTTGGCTGGAATGATAAATCCGGTACAAGATGGAAAATATGCTGGATACCTTTAGGAGGTTATGTTAAATTCTTTGGAGACAGAAATGTTTTTTCTCAATCGGATCAAGAAGAATTATTAAAAAAATATAATAAAGACGACCAAGAAAAACTTTTTGTAACTAAACCTTTATATCAAAGATCCCTCATAGTTTTTGGAGGACCTTTAGCCAACTTTATATTAGCTGTAATTATTTTTTCTTTTATTTATATGTTTTCAGGTAAAGATTTTACTCCTGCTATAATAAATGAAGTTCAAAAAGATAGTCCAGCTGAAATTGCTGGAATGAAGTCTAATGATATAATTCTTGAAATAGATAATAACAAAGTAGAAAGTATTCTGGATGTTTCAAAATTTATCACCACGTCAACTTCAGAATTTATTCAATTTAAATTATCCAGATATGATCAAGAATTAATTTTGAAAGTCAAACCTAATATTGTTGAAGATGAAGATAATTTAGGAAACAAAATAAAAAGAAGAATGATAGGAATTAAATTAAGCGCTTATAATAACAAAATTAATCATATAAAACTTGGTCCAGGACAAGCTTTAATTCAATCTATAAATGAAGTTTACTTTGTGACACTTTCATCTTTAAAATATCTAGGTTCAATGATGACAGGTTCTGGTGATAGCTCTCAACTAGGCGGTCCAATTAGAATAGCTAAGATTTCTGGACAAGTAGCTGAATTTGGTCTCATTCCCTTTATTAGTATGATGGCATACATATCTATAAGTTTGGGATTGATTAATTTATTTCCTATACCTTTGTTAGATGGTGGACATCTAATGTTTTATGCTTTTGAAAAATTACTTGGTCGTCCGTTAAGCAAAAATATTCAAGAAGGTTTTTTTCGAATCGGAATGTTTTTATTGATATCTTTGATGTTTTTTGCAACCTTTAACGATCTTAAAGATTTAGGCTTATTTTAAGGGTTTTTTGAGTCATTAAAAAAACCGCATAAAATAACAACTATTAACCACAATATATTGTAGTTATTTTTTAATAAAACACTAAAAAAAAGCTTGAATTATCAACGATTTTGTTAAGTATGCATTCATAAACCTATAAAAACCGGAGCTAAAATGAATAAAAAACAATTGGTTGCTAAATTAGCTGGATCTTTAAACCAAAGTAAAGCTGACGCTGAGCGTACTTTTGATACAATTACCAATACAATTTTGGATGCATTAAAAGGAGATGATTCTGTAAAAATTGCTGGTTTTGGCACTTATAAGGTAGCTAAAAGAAAAGCTCGAATTGGACGTAATCCTAGAACAGGAGAACAAATTCAAATCGCAGCATCTCAAAAAGTAAAATTTTTGCCTGCAAAAGCACTTAAAGAAGTTTTCAATAAATAAACTTTTTTTAACAGCCTTTATTAATTAATAATAAATTTAATTTTAATAAAGGCTGTTACTATATGCAATTAGCGCATATCTATTTTTAAACAAAATCAATAGTTCTCAGTTTAATTATATTTATAAGGAACTCCATTAATTCAATGGAGTTATAATAATGTATTTAACTAAAAAATTAAAAATAATCATTTTAAGTTTTATTTTTTTTCTGGCATATGCCAAAACAAGTTATGCAGAAACAACGTTGTCTGAGGAAGGACAATATATTTTTAATTCACTAGCTTTTTATATAGGTGGAGTTCTGGTAGCATTTATGGCAGCAGGATTTTGTATGTTGGAAAGTGGATTGGTTACTACAAAAAGTGTATCAACAATAGCAGCCAAAAATATTGGAAAATTCGCTATAGCATCAATTATATTCTTTTTCTTTGGTTATAATTTAGCATATGGAATACCTGAGGGTGGTTTTGTAGGAAATCTCGAATTATGGAGCGATAATTCAAAAATTGGAACAGGATATTCGGATAGTTCTGATTTTTTCTTCCAGGTTATGTTTGTATGTGCAACTGTATCTATAGTCTCAGGAGCGGTAGCAGAAAGAATTAAAATTTGGCCATTCTTTATTTTTGCAGTTGTAATGGCGGGATTTATTTATCCTGTATCAATGGGATGGCAATGGGGAGGTGGATGGTTAAGCAGTTCAGGGTTTTCTGATTTTGCAGGCTCAACTTTAGTTCATGCATGTGGAGGATCGGCTGCATTAGCTGGTGTTATAGTTTTAGGATCTAGACAAGGAAGATTCGGTGCTAAAGGTGAAAAAAAATCATTAGTTCCTTTTGCAGCTTCAAGTATACCATTGGTAACTCTAGGCACTTTTTTACTTTGGTTTGGATGGTTTGGATTTAATGGTTTTAGCCAACTTGCTATGGGAACTTTTGATGATATTAACGCGATAAATAAAATTGCAGTAAATACACATTTAGCAGGTTCTGCCGGAGTGGTGGCTGGAGCGGTTCTAACTCGTTTATTAGGTGGTAAAACTGATATTATCATGATGCTTAATGGTGCGCTAGCAGGATTAGTTGCAATTACAGCTGAACCACTTACACCAACTCCGTTCGTGGCAATCATAATTGGCTCAATAGGAGCGATCATAATGTATTTTGGAACTAAATTTTTAGAAAAACTACAACTTGATGATGTTGTAGGTGCAATTCCTGTCCATATGTTTGCGGGAATATTTGGAACATTGGCAGTACCTATAACTAACTCCGAAGTAAATTTTGGAGTTCAAATTGTAGGAGTAGTTTCAGTTTGTTTATTTAGTTTTATTCTTTCATACGTTGTTTTTAAAATTATGAAACAAACAATTGGCTTAAGAATAAGTAAGGAAGCCGAAAAACTTGGAACCGATAAAGCAGAAGTTGGAGTAGTAGCTTATTCTATTAGAGATTAATGGCTTTCTTATCTCTCCCATAAGTTAAGTTAAAGGGTCTTAGTTTTAAGGCCCTTTAAATAAAAAAAATGAATCTTTGACTTACCTTTCTTTAGTTAAAAGTAAATTTACAATTGAAAGTCAAAAGACCTCTATTTTATTGGTTTTTAATATAATCAAGAACTTCTTTAGCATGATCTTTGACTTTTACTGATCTCCATTCTTTAATAACTTTGTTATTTTTGATTAAAAAAGTACTTCTTATTAAGCCCATAAATTCTCTACCCATAAACTTCTTTTTTCCCCATACTTTATAGTCTTTAATTGTATCTTTTTTTTCATCAGCCAAAAGATCAAACTTTATTTTATATTTTTGTCTAAATTTTTCATGACTTTTTATGTCATCTTTGGAAATTCCAAGAACCAAACAGTCTAATTTTTTAAATTTGGATAATAATGCATTAAAATCATTTGTTTCAATGGTACACCCAGGTGTATCATCTTTTGGATAAAAGTAGATTAAAACATATTTATTTTTCAGTTTTTTTAATTCTACTATTTTTTTACTTGTAGATTGTAGTTTAAAGTTAGGAGCCTTGTTTGATTTTAATTTTTTTAACATAATTTATTATAGTAATTTATTTTTTTTTAATGTAATAAATTTTTATGAAGATAAAATCACCTCAAGATCTTGTCGCAGATGCTTTAACAACAGTTAAAACAATCACGCCAAAAGAAGCATTAAAATTAACAAATGAAAATAAATGTAATTTAATTGATATCAGGGATGCTGTTGAGCTTCAAAGACTGGGCAGAATTGAAAACTCTTATCACATACCTAGAGGCTTGCTAGAATTTTCAATTCATCCTGAAAGCGCTTTTGTAATAAATCAAAAATTAGATCTTAACAAAGAAACTGTATTATTTTGTGCCGCAGGAGGAAGATCGGCTTTGGCAGCAAAAACACTTAAAGAAATGGGTTTTGAAAATGTATCACATGTTGAAGGTGGTTTTGGATTGATGCAGAACTCAGGTTTTAAAGTCATAAAATAAATTAATTTAATCAAATAACGTTATTTTTTTTGCAAAAAATATTCTTAAAAACCAGTAGAGAACAATTCCTATTGGACCCACAAAGTAAGTAATAATCAGTGGAAAAAAAATTAAAAATTTTGACATATTTATTTTTTGACTATCTTTAACTATCCAGGAACCGCAAAATAGATTTATTGATAGAAAATGAATCCAAAATAAAACTAAAAAAGCTTCATTTTCAAATAAATCTATCAGCTCATATAAACCTAAATATAAATTAAAATTTTCAAAAAAATTAAATCCAGTAGTAAAAAAATAATAAAATAAATATATATAGACAGAACCTAAAATTACTAAAGGAATAATTGAAGTTACAAATAATCCACATATTTTTGATTGTGGAAAAAATATTAATACAAACCAAAAAGGAATAATTCCAATATTTAACCACAAATATATCATCTCAATACTAAAGAATGTAGCTATTTGTTCAATCATTGTATTTTATATTATATTAAATAAATCTATGATTCATATTAAAAATAAAAAAAAAACTCTAAGTGTAACTGTTGAAGAGATGCGAAATTTTGCATTTAATTATATTGATAAATTCGCACCTTCTAAGCAGCAGTTAAAAACTTATTTACTCAAAAAATATTTGAAATCTAAATTTTCTAGTTTGAACAAAAGTAATATTTCAGACCTAATAGAGATAGTTATTGAAGATCTTGAAAAATCTAAATTTATTAATGATAAATTTTATTCAGATTCAAAAGCTAAAAGTTTAATACAAAAAGGGGCATCAATAAACAAAATTAGAAATTATTTATTGATGAAAGGTGTTGGAGAAAAGTATATCAAAAACACTATAGAAAAAATTTATTCAAACAATGAAGATCAAGATTTTTTTTCAGCAATAAAAGTATGTAAAAAAAAAAGAATTGGTCCATCAAGAGACAATGATAATAGGGTATTATTTTATAAAAAAGATATTGGTGTTTTAGCAAGATCTGGTTTTAATTTTGAAGTTTCTAGAAGAGTAATGGATTTGGATAAAGATGAGTATTTAAAAATTATAAATCTTCTTTAGTTTTTTTATTTTTCTCTTCCAAATAATATTGAATTTTATTTTTAATATAATTTTTTACTAGAACAAAAATTAACAACCCAAAAATTGATACCGAAACAATAATAATCAAAATAATTCTTAACTGTTCACTCATTATAAATTTTTATTTCTTTTAACGATTAAACTTGGGTTTTTAAAATTTTTCTTTCCATATAAAATTTTGTTACCAGCAAAATCAGTAATAGATCCACCAGCATTTTCAAGTATCGAGTGACCTGCGGCAATATCCCATTCGCAAGCTCTTGGTTCTGCAACGTAGCCATCATATTCTCCCGTTGCTATTAGACAAAATTTTAGTGAACTTTTCATTCTTATGTGCTCTGTTACACCTAGATCTTCATGAATTTTTTTGATTTCTGATTTTAGTTTATTTGAATAAGAAACAAACTTAATTGAATTTTTATTATTTTTTTTTGAACAATCTAACTTTATTAATTTTTCATTTGTTAATTCAAAAGAAGCTCCTTTTTCATAGGAGTAAAACATTCTTCGTTTAGATGGAGCATTAATTAATCCAGCTACAGGTTTTCTATTTAAAATTAAACCTGCATTTATGGTAAATTCTTCTAATTCATTTATATAATCGTAAGTACCATCAATAGGATCAACCAGCCAAAAATTTTGAAGACCTATCACAGATTTATTGTCAGAAGTTTCTTCAGATACAATTGGTATATGTGGAGTTAATTTTAATAATTTTTTTGTTACAATTTTATTTACTTCTATATCGCCATTAGTCACAGGAGTTTTGTCAGATTTTATTTTTTTAATGAGACCTTTTTCTCTTAAATCTAGAGATATCTGTCCAGCATATAAAAAAGTATCAACTAAATCTTCAACTATATTCTTTAAATTTATATCAAGCATTTTTTTCAATTTTTTTTAATTCTATATATTTAGAATTAATTACTTTTTTTCCCACATTTTCAAAATTTACTGTGACTTTTTCTTTTATTATAGATTGTATTTGGCCAATACCCCAATCTTTAGAAGTGGGATTTATAACAAAATCACCTGGCTCAAAATCTAAAATCATTAATTTAACTTATATTAGAAATAAGTATAAATACCATTAAATGAATTCAAATTTAAATTCTTTAGGAATTGATAAGAAACCATCAGATACATCAGTTGTTGTTGCTATGTCTGGAGGAGTAGACTCTTCTACGGTTGCGGGCTTGATGAAAAAAGAAGGTTATAAGGTTATTGGAATAACTCTAAAGCTTTATGACGAAGGTAAAGAAGTAGCTACTTCTAAACAATGTTGTTCCGGGCAAGATATTATGGATGCAAAAAGAGTAGCCCATAAATTGGATATAAAACATAAAATTTTATATTATCAAGACAAGTTTAAGCAAGGAGTTATAAATAATTTTGTTGAAAGTTATCTTAAAGGAGAAACTCCTATTCCGTGCGTACAATGCAATCAGACAGTCAAATTTAACGATTTATTAGAATTATCAAAAGATCTTAATGCAGATGCATTGGTAACCGGTCATTATGTAAAAAGTGTAACAAATAATAGTTCTACCAATATGTATAGAGCGATAGATGAAAATAGAGATCAAAGCTATTTTTTATTTAGTACAACGAGAGAACAACTGAATTATTTAAGATTTCCTTTAGGGGGAATTCTTAAAGACAAAACTAGAGAAATTGCAAAAAACTTAAATTTAAATGTTGCAGATAAACCTGATAGTCAAGATATATGTTTTGTGCCTAACGGCAACTATGCTTCAGTAATTAAAAAATTTAGACCAGATTCCTTCAAAAAGGGAAATATCAAAAATTTAGAAGGAAAAGTTGTAGGAGTTCATGAAGGAATAGTCAATTTTACTATAGGGCAAAGAAGAGGAATAAAAGTTTCTGATAAAGAAGCTCTTTATGTAATTAAAATAGACTCAAAAAATAATGAAATAATAATAGGTCCAAAAGAAAAACTTGGTAAGGATAAAATAAATTTAAAGAATATAAATTTACTCGGAGACCAGTGCGAATTTGATGACCCTATACAAGTAAAAGTTAGATCAACAGGCAAACTGCTCGATGCTAAAGTAAATTTGAAAGATAAAAAAAAAGCTGAAGTAAATTTAATTAAACCAGAAAATGGAATATCACCAGGTCAAGCATGTGTTTTTTACAAAAAAGATAGTTATGGATATAAAATATTAGGCGGCGGTTGGATTATTTAATTTCTTTAACGAAAAAAAAGATATTAAAAAATGTAGCTGTATTAATAAAAAATAATTCCAAGAAATTATATTTTTAATTTGAGGAAAATTATCAATTTTTATAATTAAAATAGGCAAAAAAACTATTCCAGAAATTACCAAAAAAGAACTTAAAAAAAAATTTATTTTACAATAATTAAAATTAAAATAATTATTTATTTTTTCTTTATTCCCAATTAATAATTTACTTGTCCTATATTGACTAATTACCATAAATAAAATGTATATATAAATACCAATCTTTTTGAAAAATGAATAAATCTTACTTTCGCCTAAAAATGTAATATATAAACAAAGAAAAATAACGGATAACACACCTAACCAAAAATTAGAATCTTTATTAATATTAATTTTTTTTAAATTCTTATAAAAATAAAACCAATATAAAAATAAAGTTATTGCATAAATATACATCATTGGTTTAAAAAAATATTTTACAGGCGGATACCTGCCCACCCTAGATATTGACGTACAACCTTCAATATTAGGTATGCAAGCAGCAACTAAATCTAATTTAATTGAGAATATATATGAAATAATTACAGTTGTTATAGGTAGGAAAAAACAAATAAATGAAAAAACTCTTAAATTTGTTTTCATTAACAATGTAGAAATTATTTTTTCTTATTCTTTTTTCTTGCTCTTCTCTTTTTAGAGCCCATTTTTCTTCGACCTCTATGTTTTTTGGGGTATCCCATAATCTCCTTATTTATACTATTTTATTGACTTATTTTGTGGATATAGCATTGTCATTAAAACTAATCAATTTTTTTATGTCTAATTCGATCAAAACTTTTTTAAAGCACGCTGCTAAAGATTTTTATAATCAGTCAGTGAACCCACCGGTAGTAAGAGCCTCAACAATTATTTTTAAATCTATGAATGAACTTAGAAAGACACAATATAAGGGAAAAAAAAACCCAACAGGTGGACATTTTGATTATGGAAGACAGGGAACTTCCACAACATATATTTTGCAGCAAATGTTAAAAAAGATGGAAGAGTGTTATCATGTTTTTTTAACCCCAACTGGTTTTGGTTCGGTATTTTTATCAATTTTTAGTATAATTCGTCCAGGCGATGAAATTCTAGCTTCTGATCCAGTTTATTCACCAACAAGAGTATTAACGCAAGATTTTCTTAAATCATTTAATATAAAAACAATTTTTTATAATCCTCATGATTTAAATACATTAAAAAAAAATATTACAAAAAAAACAAAATTAATTTATGTTGAGAATCCCGGAAGTAATTCATTTGATTTTCAAGATTTATCAAAAATTGTATCAATTGCAAAAAAATATAAATTGTTTACAGCAATAGATAATACTTGGGGCACTCCATATTTTTTAAAACCCATAAAATTGGGATTTGATATGTCTATTGTTTCAGCAACAAAATATTATTCAGGACACTCTGATGTTATGGGAGGTAGTTTGGCTGTTAATAAGAGAGTTTTTAAATACGTTGAAAAAGCAAATAAAATTGCTGGTTTGAGATTAGGGCCAGATGATGCTTATCTTATAATAAGAGGATTAAGAACTTTAGATGTTCGATTAGATAGACATGAAGAAAATGCAAAAAAAATTGCAAATTTTTTATCTAAAAATAAAAAAATAAAAATTTTATATCCATATAAAAAAGGCTCTTTCAATTTTAAAATGTGGAATAAATATTATTCTGGTGCATCTGGATTGATGGGATTAAAAATTAAATCAAAAAATAAAAAGTCAATAATTAAATTTGTAAACTCATTAAAATTGTTTGGATATGGATATAGTTGGGGAGGTTTTGAAAGTTTAGCCCTACATCAAGAATCTAGAGAGATTGGAAATAGAAATTTTTTACGTTTGGCAAAGGATGAACATTTAGTAAGACTTCATATTGGACTAGAAGATCCAAAAGATCTTATTGCAGATTTGAGAAAAGCTATTAAACTCATTAAATGAATTCTTCTAATTTTTTTCAAAATAAAACTTCTTTAATTACCTTAATTGCATGTAGCTTAGTTGTAATAATTTCCTTAGGAGTTAGACAAACATTTGGACTTTTTTATTTAGATTTCTCCACAGATCTTGGTATTTCAATAACTCACTTTGGTTTTGCAATAGGTTTACAATTATTTCTTTGGGGTTTGTTTGGTCCAGTAATGGGAATTATTACAGACAAATACGGAGGTAATGTTGCTATTTTTATAGGTTTTTTATTTTATCTAGCAGGTGTTTATTTGTTTTATGCTGGTTTTAACACAGGATTTTATTTTACTTTAACTATAGGAATATTAATTGGAGTAGGTCTAGGCTCTACCGCTATAAGCATACCTGTTGCTGTAGTTGCTAAACATTTTCCTATATCAAATAGAACTATTGCCACTGGCATTGTTACTTCAGCAGGCTCATTTGGCTACTTTGTATCACCTTTAATTGTAAGATATTCTTTAATTGAGGTCGGTTGGGAAAGTACAATATTATTTTTTATTTTTTTTCTTATTTTGGGACTTGTAGTCTGTTTATTTATAACGACACCGAAAATACCTATAGGAACTTCAGTACAAGAAAATAAACAAACAGCAAAGGAGGCAATAAGAGAAGCTTTTACAAATAGTAGTTTTAACTATTTAACTCTTGGTTTTTTTGTGTGTGGTTGGCATATAGCATTGGTAGCCACTCATATACCTACTTATGTCAACGATAGAGGTCTCCCAGAATGGTGTGCTGCTGCAATATTGGCACTAATTGGACTGTTCAATATGGTAGGAACTTTATGTGCAGGATATCTATCTACAAAATTTAGTAAGAAAAAAATATTGAGCGCAATATATCTTTTAAGAGGCGTTTCAATTATGTATTTTATTTTTTTACCACCAAGTATTTTTAATGCAATGGTGTTTGGTATAACCTTTGGTTTTTTATGGCTAGCAACAGTTCCTCCAACAAATGGATTAGTGGCACATATTTTTGGAACAAAATATATTGGATTATTATATGGATTTGTATTTTTAAGCCATCAAGTTGGTTCTTTTTTGGGCGCTTACTTAGGAGGAGTATTTTATGAATTATATGGTAATTTTGATTTAGCTTGGTATGTATCCATAGGATTATCTATTTTTGCAGGAATAATTCATTTACCAATAAAAGAGAAGACAATTGAAAGACCTCAGCTCGCATAATTTAAAATTTAATCCATATTTAGAAAGACTTTATCAATCTGATAAACCTTTAATAATTTATAAAGTAAATAATGGATATAATATTTATACAGACTTCTCTAAAAAAATTATTCTAAAAAATAAAAATATTGTTAATTTTTTAAAATCTTTTTCTAAAAAAAAATATAAAAAAGAAACAGATTTATTAATTGGCTTTTTTGGATATGATATTCTTTGTAATTTATTAAATTTAAAAATTAATAACCAAAAAAAAATTAATTTTTACAAGGGAGTTTTTTATAAACCAGAAACTATAATTAAAATTAGAAAGAAAATTACAATTAATTCAAATATTAAAAAACATCTATTTAATAATTATTTTCAACAAACAAAAATATTGAGTCCATTTAAATTAAATATAGATTTTGTTAAATATAAAAAAATTTTTAATTTATTTTCAAAAAAAATAAGAGAAGGGCAAACTTATCAAATAAAAATATGCACTAAATATAAAAATAAATCCCAAATTAATCCTGTAAATTTTTTCTGGAAATTGATGAAAATTAATTCATCTCCAGAGTCTTTTATGATAAGGGATAAAAATTATTCAATTGTAAGCTGTTCACCAGAGACATTAATAGAAAAAAAAGGAAATTATATTGTAACAAAACCTATAGCTGGAACTTTGAAAAAAAATAAATTCATAAACAAATCTAAAGCTTTGAATTTTTTCAAAAACAATATCAAAGAAACCAAAGAGCATAACATGATTGTTGATATGGAAAGAAATGATCTATCAAGAATTTGCAAGCCAGGAACCGTAAAAATAAAAAAGGAGAAATATGTCGAGGAATACAAACACTTATTTCATTATGTAACTAGCGTTGAAGGAAGATTGAATAATAAATCAACTGTTAAAAATATAATTGAGTCAATGATGCCAGGAGGTTCAGTTATTGGATGTCCGAAAATTAGGACTTTAGAGCTTCTAAATAAACAAGAAAAAGAAGATAGAAATATATTCACAGGTAGTTTTGGATATATAAAATTTAATCAAGATATGAAGTTCAATATAATTATAAGGTCAATTTTAAATTATAAAAATATTTCAGAAATTTCAGCGGCATCAGGAGTTGTATTAGATAGTGCCGCAAAAAAAGAGTTTAATGAAAATTTTATTAAAGCAAAATCTTTATTGGAGCTTTATAAATGATTTATATAATTGATCATCAAGATTCATTTACCTGGAATGTAGTACATCAATTTTCGAAATTTGATAAGGTATATTGCTCAAATTATTTTAATATTAATAAAAAAAAATTAGATCAATCTAATACAATTGTTTTATCTCCAGGGCCAGGATCACCAAAAGATTATCCATTAACTTCAAAGATTTATAAAGAACATAAAAGAGAAAAGAAAATTATAGGAATTTGTCTTGGATATCAGCAAATCTTATTCAATGAAAAAGGTAAAATAGTACAACAAAAAAATATTTTTCATGGTTATCAATCGAAAGTTAAAGTAACAAATGAAAGCAAATTATTTAAAAAAAATAAAATATTTAAAGTTGGACGGTATCATTCTTTAAAATTGTATGAACCGTACAAGTCAAATAATATAAAAATTACGATGAGATGTATAAAATCAAATATTCCAATGGCTATCGAAGATAAAGAAAATAATGTATATGGTTTTCAGTTTCATCCAGAATCTTTTTTAACAGAAAATGGTAACTTTATTATTAAAAAAATCTTATCGTCATAAAGATCTTAAAGAAGTTAAATTTAACGATCTTTGGAATGGATATGGAATTTTTACAACAATGCGAGTCCTTGGCAGATCTGCAAAAATTCTATTTTACAAATCTCATATAGATAATTTAATTAAATCATTAAATAAATATCATATTCGTAAAAAAAATTTAAAAAAAAATATTTTAAAACTAATTAAATTAAATTTAAAAAAAAATAAAAAATATGATCATCTATTAAGAGTTGCTTCAAATAATAAAACTATTTCTATTTCTTTACGCAAAAGACCAATACCTAAATCTAATTTTAAACTTAAACTAGTAAACTATAAAAGAGTAGACGCTAATTACAAAAATTTAAAATATAAAAAAATTTTAAAAATACTAAGTAAACTTGACGTAACGAAATTTGATATAGCTCTTTATAAAAGAAACAAAATATTAGAAACTGGCACATCTAATTTACTATTTGTTAAAAATAATAAAATATTTTCTCCTAATAAAGATTGTTACAAAGGTACAACAATTAAATTTTTTAGAAAAAAAGTTAAGATAATATTCAAAAATATATTTATAAAAGATATTAACAGTTTCGATGAAATCTTAGTTGTTGGATCTGGAAAAGGAATAGTATCTGTTTCATCGATCGATAGTAATTTATGGAAAAGAAAAAGCCTTAAATTATATAAAAAACTAATTAAAATTTATAAATTACATACAAATAAAATTTAAAAATATGACTTTTAAAATTCTTAAAAACTATATTTCTAAAAATATGAAAATGTCTCATATTTACCAGCCTTTAATGCTCAAAGTAATATTGGTTAATAACGGCAAAGCTTCTACTAAAGAAATAGCTAAAGAATTTTTAAAATATGATCCATGGTCATTAAAATACTATGAAGATATTACAAAAACTATGCCTGGTAAAGTTTTAACAAAAAATTTAGAAATCATAAATAAAGATAAAAATAACTATTCAATTAAAAGTTTCCAAAAATTAACCCGTAATGAAAAAAAAGTAATAATAGATTTATGTAATGAAAAGATTAAAAAATTTATAGAATCAAGAGGTGACCAACCTTGGAAACATAGATCAAAATCTTCTGGTTTAATTTCAGGAAGTATCAGGTGGCAGGTTCTAGAAAGGTCCAAAGGAAGATGTGAGTCCTGTGGAGTATCTAATGAAAAGAAAGCTTTAGAAATTAATCATATAAAACCTAGATCAAATGGAGGGTCAGATGATCTACATAACTTGCAAGCTCTTTGTTATTCTTGTAATTCAATGAAAAGAAATAAAAGCAATACAGATTTTAGACTTGTAAAGGAAAGTTATAATAAAAGAGATAAAAACTGTTTATTTTGTAAAATTAAAAAGAGAAGCATCGTGTTTGAAAATGAGTTAGCGTATGCTACTTTTGATTCATATCCGGTAACCAAATTTCATTGTTTAATTATACCGAAAAGGCATGTTAAAGATTATTTTGGATTATATCAGCCAGAAATTAACGCGTGCAATTCACTTATTTCGTTGGTCAAAGAAACAATTTTTAAAAAAGATAAAAAAGTTAAGGCGTTCAACATAGGAATTAATGCGGGTAAGTTAGCCGGACAAACAATTATGCACTGCCACATTCATTTAATACCAAGAAGACAAGGCGATGTAGAGAATCCCCAAGGTGGCGTAAGAGGAGTAATTCCTTCAAAACAACATTATATAAGAAAAAATAAATAAATTCTCATATATTAACGATACTAAATGTCCAGATTCCAAGGTTGATCTATTTTGTTAACTATACTAAATACTCTATTCGAAAGGGGCAAAATCACAATGTTATCTGTTAATCCATTTGCAACGTTAGCTGAAACTGTATCACCAATATTTATGCAGTCTTTTGTTGTATTAATGATAGCTCTAATTGTTGTTGGTACCCTTGTAGATATTATTCATAAAAAAAACGTTAAATATTTTTTTGAAAATGCAAAAAAAGCAAAATTATCTGCAAAAAAAACGTTAAGCACAGGGGAAAGAATATCTGTAATTTCTAAAACAATTGTAAGTGATATAGCTACCACTTCTGAACTCGGAGCTGGAAAAAGAAGAGTGGCTCATTTACTTGGAATGTATGGAACAATTTTATTCTGGGCTGGATCAGCAATAATGATTTTTTGTTATTCAAGTCCATCTTCAGATACTCCATCTTTCTGGCCTATCATTTGGCATGTTGGTGCCATTATGACAGTTGTAGGAGGAGGATGGTTTTGGTTTTTTTTAAGAGTTGATGTTTATTCAGAAGCTCAACCTTGGTATAGAATTATAAAAGCAGATTTATTTGTTCTTGCTCTTGTTGCATCATCCTTAACAGGTCTAATTTGGTCTTATTTACAATCAATGAATTTAAATGATAGATGGGATGATAAAGTATTTTTAGTATTATTTATTGTATCAAATCTTGTTTTATTTGGAGGAGTATATTGGTCTAAATTTGCACATATGTTTTATAAACCAGGAGCCGCGATACAAAAAAATTTGGCAGAAGCTGATGGCTCTAGAGACAATTTGCCACCCGAAGCAGATGCCCCAAAACAATTTGGATTAGGTATAAGCAGAGAGAATCCAAAACATTATTAATATGATTTTGAAAGGAATAAAATAAATTATGTCAACTTTTGTATATATGACTCGTTGTGATGGTTGTGGTCATTGTGTAGATATTTGTCCATCAGATATTATGCATATTGATGAAACGATAAGACGTGCAAAAAATATTGAACCTAATTTTTGTTGGGAATGTTATTCTTGTGTTAAAGCTTGTCCAAATCATGCCATAGATGTTAGAGGATATGCAGACTTTGCGCCAATGGGCCATAGCGTAAGAGTTAGAAGAGAAGAAGAAAAAGGAACAATCTCTTGGAAAATTAAATTTAGAAATGGAACTGAAAAAGATTTTGTATCACCAATTACAACAAAACCTTGGGGTAAATTTATTCCAAAATTAGCTGATGGAGACAAGCCTAATCAAGGAGAAATTAATTCTCAAATTCTTTATTCTGAACCTGAAGGTTTAAATACTAATAAAGAATTACCTAAAGTAGAAAAAAGTGCATTTAAAAAGGGAGTTTATTATTAATGGCTCGAAAAACAGTATATGAAGATTGCGATGTCTTAGTTGTAGGTGGAGGCATGGCTGGAACTGGTGCAGCTTTTGAAGCTAGACACTGGGGTAGAGATTTAAAAATAATTTGTGTTGAAAAAGCAAATATAGATAGAAGTGGAGCTGTAGCTCAAGGTCTTTATGCAATCAACTGTTATATGGGTATGCAATGGGATGAAAATCAGCCTGAAGACCATGTGAGGTACGCCCGTAATGATCTAATGGGTATGGTTAGAGAAGATCTTGGTTATGATATGGCTCGTCATGTAGACTCAACGGTACATATGTTTGATGAGTGGGGATTGCCAATGATGAAAAACGAAAAAACTGGACGATATTTAAGAGAAGGTAAATGGCAAATAATGATTCATGGTGAAAGTTATAAACCAATCGTTGCTGAAGCAGCAAAAAAATCTGCTGATAAAATATACAATAGAATTATGATCACTCATCTTCTTATGGATGAAGAAAAAGAAAATAGAGTAGGAGGAGCGGTAGGGTTTAATATGCGAACAGGTGATTATCATGTTTTTAGATCAAAAACAGTGATAGTTGCTGCAGGTGGAGCATCACATATATTTAAACCAAGAGCTGTAGGAGAAGGAATGGGCAGAACTTGGTACGCGCCCTGGAGTAATGGTTCAGCTTATGCATTACCAATTGCTGTTGGGGCTAAAATGACTCAAATGGAAAATAGAATTGTGTTATGTAGATTTAAAGATGGATATGGTCCAGTTGGAGCTTACTTCCTACACTTAAAGACTTACACCCAAAATGCCAATGGAGAAAATTATGAAAAAAAATGGTATGACCATACAAAAAAAATGGTCGGTGAATATATTGACCACCATCCAACACCAACTTGTTTACGTAATCATGCATTTATTCAAGAGACAATGGCAGGTGGCGGACCAATTCATATGGTTACCACTGAAGCATTTCAAGATCCACATTTAGAAACAGTAGGATGGGAAAATTTTTTAGGAATGACAGTTGGGCAGGCAGTTGTATGGGCTTCTCAAAATATTGATCCAAAATATACAAACCCTGAACTTACTACATCAGAACCCTACGTTATGGGTTCACATGCCACTTGCTCAGGAGCATGGGTTAGTGGTCCTGAAGATCTTTCACCTCCTGAATATTTTTGGGGATATAACAGAATGTTAACTGTAGAAGGTCTTTTTGGAGCAGGTGATACAGTAGGAGGAAGCGCTCATAAATTCTCATCAGGGTCATTTACTGAAGGAAGATTAGCAGCCAAAGCAGCTGTTAAATATATTGAGGATCAAAAAGCCAACGATATTAAAGTAAGCGATAAACAATGTGAGGATTTTAAAGAGATTATTTATAAACCATTAGAGAATTATACTGTTGGCAGAAACGAAATTACTGGAGGAACTGTATCTCCAAGTTATATCTCTCCAATACAAGGACTTCAAAGACTCCAAAGAATTATGGATGAATATGTAGGAGGTATTGCTACCAATTACATGACCAATGCTAATATGCTTAAAAAAGGACTAGAGTTATTAGAATGGCTTCAAGAAGATTTGGAAAATGTTGGTGCAGAAGACTATCACCAGCTAATGCGTGCCTGGGAGTTAAAACATAGAGCTCTTACTTCACAGTGTGTAACAGAGCACACAATGTTCCGTGAAGAAACACGTTGGCCAGGTTATTATTATAGAGGAGATCATTTAAAATTAGATGACGAAAATTGGCATTGTTTAACAGTTTCAAGAAGAGATCCTAAAACTGGTAAATTTACTCTAGAAAAAGTACCCGTTTATCACATAGTAGATGAAAAAGAAAAAAAACAAGCATCTTAAATTATAATATCAATTTAATGAGCATCATAGATAAGTCCGACGACGAATTATTCAAAATTGCAGAACCAATTTGGGCTAATTTAGTAAAGTCATCAAATATAAAAGACTATGGAGGTTTCACTAAAGATTTGTCTTCTCAGATGCTCTATGGCGCTAATGAGGTCGAGCTTGGTAAACAATGGGCTAACAACGAACTTATATCTACATTATCAGAAGGCTGCAAAGCTTTTGGATGTATTAGAAGAGGTCTATATGTTACGATATTTTATAAACAGACCAGCACCAAGATACCAGGAGAATTCTTAGGTCGACTTGTTTTAGGTGATGAAGGTGACGCAGTTAAAGTTTTTGGAGCCACAATATTTTAAAAAATTTTCTTATTATTATTAAAATCTACTTGCAAAATATCTAAACAGGGTGTACTTGCCAGGTATGCTTAACAATTTTCAAAAAAATTTAAAATCAATTGCTAAGCAACTTCAAAACTATCAATCATTTGTTAATAGCAAAACAGCTATTTATTTTGGTTTAGCAACTTATTGGTTAATCATTTTGTTTGGCACATTTACCAGTATTTAATCAAATAGTTGACTTTAATATTTTTGAGGAATAATTAAAGTATATGGAATATTTCCTTCCAATAGCAGAAGTTTATGTAAATCTTCCCCTAATTTTTATCCTTAGTTTAGTTGTTGGAGTACTTTCAGGTTTATTTGGAGTAGGAGGTGGTTTTTTAATGACTCCTTTTTTAATCTTTTTAGGAATTCCCCCAGCTTATGCAGTCCCGAATGAAGCAAATAATATTTTAGGAACATCAATATCTGGTTCTACCACACATTATCTAAAAGGTACTTTGGACTATAAAATGGGTTTAATGATTGTAATTGGTGGAGCAATTGGAACAATTTTAGGAATTATTACTTTTTCCTATTTTAAAGACATCGGAAAAATTAATATAGTTATTTCGTTAGCTTATATGTATATTTTGGCTATTATTGGAACGATAATGCTAGTTCAAGGAATTAGCGAGATAGATAGAGCTAGAAAAAAAGTAATAATAAAGAAAAAACTTCATTCGCATTATTGGATACATGGACTTCCTTTCAGAATGAGATTTAAGAAATCAAAATTATATGAAAGTATATTTACACCTATTATTATAGGTCTTCTAGTAGGTTATCTTGCAGCAATAATGGGCATTGGCGGAGCATTTATTTTAGTTCCAGCAATGATTTATATTATAGGTATGCCAACAAGATTAATTCCAGGAACTTCATTATTTGTTACTATCTTTGTAAGTGCTATTGTAACTGTTCTTCATGCTTTTCATTATGGATCAATTGATCTTATGCTTGTTATGGTATTAATTTTAGGTTCTATTTTAGGAGTACAGATTGGGCAGAAAGTTGGTGAAAAATTTGATAGTTCACAATTTAAAACAATTCTGGCAATATTATTATTACTTGTTGGTATAGCAATTGCATATGATGCCTTTTTTGCTGAAAAAACTATTAGAATGGTATCTGATAAAAATGGATCCAAATCATTAAGTACTTTTGCAAAATTTATTAAAGATATTTCAATAAATGTTCCTGTTCTTTATGGTATATTTTCAATTGGTTTAGCGCTTATACTTGGAGTGGGTGCCGCTATAATCAGAAAAATTATTTCAGATTTAAGAAAAAATTTTAAAACTGTTAAAAGCAAATAAATTGATTATCAAGCACTTCTAAAAAGCTTAGTCATAATGAATTCTTTGTGACCTAAAACTTCTGCGCAAGTCAAACGTCCATTTGCAGCTCTAATTGTAGTTTTTATTAACTCATCTCCAGCTTGATCCATATTCATTTCTCTTTTTAAAATTTTTGAAACATCTAAATCAATGTGTTCTTTCATATTAGCAGCGGTACTAGGATTGCCTGTTAATTTTACCACAGGCTCAATAGCATTGCCTATAATATTTCCTTGACCAGTAGGAAATAAATGAATATTAAAACCAGCAGCTGCTTGTAAAGTTAAGCATTCTCCCGCAGCTGATGAAGTATCCATAAAATATAAACCAGGTCCTTTTTTCGGCTCTTCAGCAGGAGTCAACACATCTATAAATTTTCTAGATCCAATTTTTTGAAAATTTCCAAATGCTTTTTCTTCAATTGTTGTAAGTCCGCCTGCTATATTTCCCGCTGTTGGCTGGCTTTCAGATAAGTCATTAGTTGCTTCTTTTAGTATAAAATCGTTGTAGTCACTCCAAGTTTTCATAAACTTGTCAGACGCTTCTTTTGTGGCACCTCTTGTGGCACATACTTTTTCAGCTCCTGTTAATTCTGAGGTTTCACCAAAGCATAGATGAACACCTAAAGGTTCTAATTTATCCATTAAGTTACCTACTGCTGGGTTGGCGGCCATACCAGAAGTCGTGTCTGACTCACCACATTTGACAGATATCCACAAATCGCTCAAAGGACATTCTTCCCTTTGTTTTTCAGATGCCCATTGAGAAAATTCTTGAGCTTTTCTAGAAGCTTTCATTATAGTTTCAGTATCACCAGATCCTTCAATACTAAACCCTTCAACAGGCTTTCCAGTAGTTGCTATTGCATCAACAATTTTTTTTGTCCATTTTGGTTCAATTCCAATTACAACACAAGCTGCAACGTTTGGATTTTTTCCAGTACCTATCATTGTGTCGAAAAATAATTCTAGGTCAGCCCCAAATTGAAGTCTTCCATAAGCATGAGGTATTGCAAAAGTTCCTTTTATATTATTTGCTACCGCTTCTGCGCAAGCATTTGAAATATCATCAACAGGTAGAATTACCACATGGTTTCTAGTACCAACTCTTCCATTTTCTCTTTTATAACCTAAAAAACTTTTTGGGATTTCCATAAAATTACCACTTCTTAGTTTTAACATTGTGAACATGAACATGTTCACCTTTGTTGATCGCTTTAACTACTTTACCAATGTCATGACCATATTTGATAATAGTATCTCCTTCTTTGAAATCAATCATAGCTATTTTATGACCTAGTGGAATTTCATTTTTTGATTGAATTTTTACAGAACTGTCATTTTCCATAATCCAGCAATTACAATCTTGATTTGGTATAATTTTATCAATAACGACAACACCTACGTTGTCTTTTTCATCATGAATTATAATGTCCGTACTACTCATTGTGACGATTTCTTTGTTTGAAATTTTTTGCAATTTATATATGAATTGTTCACTTTGACAATTAAAAAATAGAATTTATTAAGGTTTTAATATGACAAAAATGACAACAGAAGAAGCTTTTGTAAAAGTTCTTCAAACACATGGCATTGAACATGCTTTTGGAATAATTGGTTCTGCATTTATGCCAATTTCAGATTTATTTCCTAAAGCAGGAATTACTTTTTGGGATGTTGCACATGAAACTAATGGTGGTTTGATTGCTGACGGGTATACAAGGTCTACAGGAAAGATGTCAATGGTAATAGCTCAAAATGGCCCTGGAATTACAGGTTTAGTTACTCCAATTAAAACGGCATACTGGAATCATACACCATTACTTTTAGTAACACCCCAAGCAGCAAATAAAACAATGGGTCAAGGGGGATTTCAAGAAGTTGAACAAATGAATCTATTTAAAGATATGGTTTGTTATCAAGAAGAAGTAAGAGATCCATCAAGAATGGCAGAAGTTTTAAATAGAGTTATTGAAAAAGCATTTAGAGGATCTGCGCCAGCGCAAATAAATATTCCGAGAGATTTTTGGACACAAGTAATTGATATCGAACTTCCTCCAATTGTAAGATTTGAAAGACAAGGTGGAGGAAAGGATGCAATAGACAAAGCATCAAAACTTTTATCTGAAGCTAAATTTCCAGTAATATTATCTGGGGCAGGTGTTGTTATTGGAGATGCAATTGAAGAGTGTAAAAAATTAGCTGAAAAATTAGATGCACCAGTATGCAATGGTTATCAACACAATGATAGTTTTCCAGGTAGTCATCCTATGGCTGTTGGTCCATTAGGATATAATGGCTCTAAAGCAGGTATGGAATTAATATCAAAAGCAGACGTTGTACTTGCGTTGGGAACTAGATTAAATCCTTTTTCAACATTGCCTGGTTATGGAATTGATTATTGGCCAAAAGATGCAACAATAATTCAAGTTGATATGAACCCTGATAGAATTGGATTAACCAAAAAAGTTACTGTTGGAATTTGTGGAGATGCAAAAATGGTTTCTCAGCAAATCCTAGAAAAACTTTCATCAACTGCAGGAGACAAAGGAAGAGAAGAAAGAAAAAATCTAATTCATCAAACTAAATCAGCATGGTTACAAACACTTACAAGTCTAGATCACGAGGATGATGATCCAGGAACTGTTTGGAATAAAGAAGCAAGAGAAAGAGATTCTGACAGAATGTCACCAAGACAAGCATGGAGAGCTATACAAGCTGGAATGCCTGAAGATGTAATTATTTCAAGCGACATAGGAAACAACTGTGCTATTGGTAATGCTTATCCAACATTCGAGAAGCCTAGAAAATATTTAGCTCCAGGATTATTTGGACCATGTGGATATGGATTTCCATCTATATTAGGTGCAAAAATTGGCTGCCCAGAAACTCCTGTAATAGGGTTTGCTGGGGATGGTGCTTTTGGAATTAGCATGAATGAAATGAGTTCTTGCGCAAGAAAAGAATGGCCCTCAATCACAATGGTAATATTTAGAAACTATCAATGGGGAGCAGAAAAAAGAAATTCAATTCTATGGTTTGATGATAATTTTGTAGGAACAGAACTAGATCCAGAATTAAGTTATGCAAAAGTAGCAAATGCATGTGGATTAAAGGGTGTTACTGTTAAAACAATGGAGGAAACCACAAAAGCAATCAAACAGTCTTGTGAAGATCAAAAAAATGGAGTTACGACATTTATCGAAGTTATATTAAACCAGGAACTAGGTGAACCTTTTAGAAGAGACGCAATGAAAAAACCAGTCAAAGTTGCAGGAATTAATAAATCTGATATGAAAACTCAAAAATCTACTGTCTAAACTATGGAGAAAATAAAAGCAGGATCAAATAAAAGTTTTGGCATAGTATTTTTTGTATTTTTTTTTGCAGTAGCAATATACCCAATCTTTTTTTGACGGTAACTTAAGAGTTTGGTCTTTAATAATTTCATTTATTTTTTTAATTTTAGGTTTAATTAATTCAAATCTTTTAACTCCATTAAATTTATTATGGTTCAAATTTGGCATGCTTCTTGGAAGAATAATATCTCCAATAGTAATGGGTTTCGTATTTTTTTTAGTAGTAACACCAACCGGGTATATAATGAGACTTTTAAATAAAGATTTATTGAGATTAAAAAGAAAAAATATTAATTCTTACTGGATAGAAAGAGCTTCACTAAAATCTACTATGAAAGATCAATTTTAACTATGAACTTTATTAAAGAATTTTGGAATTTTTTAAAAATAAGAAAAAAATTTTGGTTATTGCCAATAATAATTGTTCTTGTAATTTTTGGTGGCTTGATTGTTTTAAGTCAAGGTTCTGCAGTTGCACCATTTATATATGCAATTTTTTAAAAATGTCTTTCATTTTGGGCATTTCAGCATTTTATCACGACAGCGCAGCAGCAATGATAAAAGATGGAGAAATTATAGCAGCAGCACAAGAAGAAAGATTTACAAGAAAGAAACATGATTCAGGATATCCATATAATGCTGTAAATTTTGTATTAAAATTTGCTAAAATAAAACTTAATGAAGTTGATCATATAGTATTTTACGAAAAACCTTTTCTTAAGTTTGAAAGACTTCTAGAAACTTATGTAGCATTTGCTCCAAAAGGATTCAAATCTTTTGCAAAAGCAATGCCAATATGGCTTAGAGAAAAATTATTTCAAAAAAAATTAATAATTGATTATCTTAAAAGTCATGATGATAATTTTAAAGACGAAAAAAAAATATTATTTTCTGAACATCATTTAAGTCATGCTGCAAGCGCTTTTTATCCTTCTCCATTTAAAAATGCTATTATTTTGACTGCTGATGGAGTTGGAGAATGGGCAACAACTACTGTAGCGATAGGTAATAAAAATAATTTAGAAATAAAAAAAGAATTACATTTTCCTCACTCTCTAGGGCTTTTATATTCAGCATTTACTTATTACGCAGGATTTAAAGTAAATAGTGGTGAATATAAACTTATGGGTTTAGCACCATATGGTAAACCAAAATATACTAATCTAATTTTGAATAATTTAATAGATTTAAAAGAAGATGGAACTTTTATGTTAGATCAAAAATATTTTAATTATTCAACTGGCCTTACAATGACAAATGAAAATTTCAATATATTATTTGGTCAACCTGTAAGAAAACCTGAAACAGATAAAATTACTCAATTCCATATGGATATTGCTGCCTCTATTCAGGAGGTTACTGAAAAAATTATGTTGATGCTAACAAAATCCTTAAGAAAAGAATATAAAATACCAAATTTATGTCTAGCCGGAGGTGTTGCCTTAAACTGCGTGGCAAATGGAAAAATATTAAAAGAAAAAATTTTTGAAAATGTTTGGGTGCAGCCAGCAGCAGGTGATGCTGGTGGATCTTTAGGAGCGGCTCTAGCTTATTGGCATATAGATCTTCAAAAAGAAAGAAAAAATATTGAAAATGATAACATGAAAGGATCATACCTTGGAAACTATTTTACAGAAGGTGAAATTGAAAAAACTTTGATGGAAATAGATGCAGATTTTAAATTAATGACTGAAGATGATTTAATCGAAAAGACAGCAAGTGAAATTTCAAAAGGTAAGGCCATAGGGTGGTTTCAAGGTAGAATGGAGTTTGGTCCCAGAGCATTAGGAAATAGATCTATTTTAGGCGACCCGAGATCGGACAAAATGCAAAAAAATTTAAATTTAAAAGTAAAATACAGAGAAAGTTTTAGACCTTTTGCACCTTCTGTTTTGAATGAAAATGTATCTGATTGGTTTGAAATAAATACTGACAGTCCATATATGCTATTTGTAGCCGATGTTAAGAAAGAGAAAACTTTGAAAATGTCAGATGATCAAAAAAGTCTTTTTGGAATTGATCTATTAAATATAAAAAGATCTGAAATACCAGCGGTAACTCATGTAGATTATTCTGCAAGAATTCAGACAGTTTATGAAGATACTAATAAAAAATATTATAAATTGATTAAAAAATTTAAAGAATTAACAAATTGCCCAGTATTAATTAATACATCATTTAATATTAGAGGAGAACCAATAGTAAATACTCCTCTCGAAGCATTTAATTGTTTTATGGGAACTGAACTTGACGCATTAGTAATAGGAAATTATTATCTTGAAAAAGAAAAACAAAACATAAATTTGAAAAAAGATTATAGCGATCAGTTTGAGCTAGATTAATGTTAAAAACTTTAACTGGACATTCATAAAGCTAAAATTTTATTTTTTTAATTAAACTATTAAATACTATTTTAGTTCCCTTTTTATTCCAATGGAGGTCGCCAAAAATAAAATTATCTAAAACGATTTTTCTTTTATTTTCTCCTTCAAAGTCAAAATATAAGTTTATTACATTAAGATTATTTTTAATTGCCCAATCTTTCCAGTAGGGTTCATGATAAAGATCTTTATAAACTATTTGAGAAGGGTGAGGGTATAAAACAAAGGTAATCTCAATGCTATTTTCTCTTAGGAGTTTAATTAATTTATCAAGATATTTTTCAGCATTTTTTCTTCCTTTTTTGTAATCTTTAAATATATTTTTATCAAATGTCCATGCAGATCTATCAATATGAGTCATTCTATAAAATAACGTATCTTCTTTTGTAGTTTTAAAAAAACTTTTGTTAAACTTTTTCGATGCTTTATATTTAAGTTTTACATAATTTTTTAGGCTTTCAGTCGCATCAGAGAATCTTAAAAAAGTTCTAAAAATTAAAAAATTATTTAACAAATATTTTGATAATTTAGAATCATCACTTTTTTCAACAATAATGTTTTCATCTGGATCATATTTAATGAATAATTCGTCAATAACATCTGAAGGATCAAGAAAAATAATTGATTCATTAAAAACATAACCTTGATCTATGTAATGTTTAATCTTTCTATAGTAGATACTAGGAGAATAACTGCCAACACCACTATTTAAAACTTCATATTTATCTTTAAGATGATTTTGCAACATACCTCCAATTGTATATTCATAGTCATAGCCCGTTCCTTCAATAAAAGAATCTCCAATTAAAAGTAATCTTTTTTTATTAGGAGTTTTTGAAACTTTTTTTTTAGTGAAATCTCTAAATCCAATTGAGTTTGTAATTAGCCTTTTTTGTAAACTAAAACCCCAAGGTTCAATAACATCAATGTTTGGCATTAAATCATGATGGTATATGTCTGATCTTATTCTCCAATAGTGATCTATTAATCTTTCATATTCCCAAAAACCTTTTTTTTTAAAAAATAAATTTGATATAATAAAATCAAAAAAAAGTATGAAAAAAAAATATATAAAGATTTTTTTAATTTTTTTCATTTAATAAATTTAATAAATATTTAGCTATAATATTGTGACCGTTTTTATTCCAATGATTATCACACTCAATAAAGTTTTTTAGATAATTCATTTTTTCATCATCATTTTGAATAAATTCATTATAGGTATTTATAAAATTAATTTTATTTTCAAAAGACCATTCGTTCAAAAAATTAAAATGTTTGCTTGAAATGAAATGGATTTTATCAAGAATTTCCATCGCAGAAGGATAATATACTATATGTAGCTCAAAATTGTATTCTTTTGATAATGATAGTATTTTATCTAAATAGCCTAATATATTGTTAATACCTTCATTAACCCATTTTTTTTGGTATATTTCTTTTTGATATCCATATCCAAATCTTTCTGGTTCCAGATAATTAATATAATTTTTTTCTTCTTTATTTAAAATACATTTTTTTGATCTTTCAGAAATTTTAGGTGAATTAAAATGTTCATAAAATTTAAAAATAAAAGAATTTTGTTTTAAATAATTTTTAATAAAGTATTTTTTATTTTTATTTTTAATTTCTATATCGCTATCCCATTTTCTTACAATATTGCCTTTAGAATTTTCTCTATAAAATATACCTTCATCTTGAATATCTGAATGATCTATAAACAAGAAAATTTTATCAAATTTAAAGTTTTTTTCTTCTATGAAATACTTCAATTTTTTATAATAAATTGAAGGTGAATAACTTACGTATCCTAAGTTTAAGAGACTAAATTTGTTATTTTTATTATTTAAAATATTTATAAAATGGTTTTTATATTCAATACCCGCTCCATAGACAAAAGAATCTCCAATAAATCCAATTTTTTTTTTGAGATTATTTATTTTTCTACTATCTTTGCTTAAAACTCTAAAAGAATGTTCATTTGTAACGACCTTATATTTTTTCTTTCCCCAATGTTCGTAGACATCAATATTAGGCGCTATTTCGTGATGGAACTTAATTGATTTTAATGAATAATTTCTAGTAGTTCCAATTGTTTTTTTAAATTTTTCTGGAAGCATAATGTTTAAAAAGAGATCAAACACCAGCACAAGAATAGCAATTATTATTGTTGTTAATATTAATTTATAGCTTTTAGACAGCATTCTAATTTTATTTAATAAATGAATTTAATTTCTTTACAAGTATAGTTACTATAACAAAACGTATTTTTTTTAATATGAAAGTAATTAACGATAACTGTTGCACTTGGATAAAGCAACTTACAGCAAGAGATAATGTAAAATCGCTAAGACATGATTTGCATTGTGACTATCTAATTATTGGAGCTGGTTATACAGGTTTGTCGGCAGCTAGAAAACTATCAGAAATAAGCAAAGCTAAAAAAATAGTTGTAGTTGATGCGCAACTTGCTGGTGAAGGAGGTAGCGCCAGGA
This sequence comes from uncultured Pelagibacteraceae bacterium, assembly GCA_902568235.1. Classification (GTDB taxonomy): domain Bacteria; phylum Pseudomonadota; class Alphaproteobacteria; order Pelagibacterales; family Pelagibacteraceae; genus Pelagibacter. Next base: position 55,051 of record CACFPS010000005.1, read on the forward strand.
ACTCTGGCTATTTAGTTGATACAACTTTAAATGATGGTTTTACATCTATTAGTGATATTGAAAATTATAAGAAAAAAGTAAAAATTTTTGAATTAGGAATAAAATCGATTAAAAAATATATTAGAGAACATCAAGTAGAATGCGAATGGAATGAGTGTGGTAAATTCTTTGCATCATCATTAATTAAAGATCGAGCTAAAGCTACTTCATTTTCGAACCTACTAACAAATTTAGGTTTTAAAAATAAAATATTATTTAACGAAGATTTAAAACAAAAATTAGGAACATCTTTTTACAATATAGGCGTTTATACATCAGGGGGAATTTTGCTAAATCCAGCTAAGTTAGTAAGATCTATGATAGATTCGCTCCCAGAAAATATAGATTTGTTTGAAAATTCAGAATTATTAAATTGGAAGAAAATAAACAAAAAAGTTGAATGTGTCTTTGCTAAAAATAAAATTATTTCAGACAAAGTGATCTTTTGCACAAATGGTTTTTTAAAATCATTAAAAGTTAAAAAAAATTATAGTTTTCCAATTACTTTAACTGCAAGCATGACCAGACCTTTAACAGATAAGGAATTTATAAATATTGGTTCACCAAAAGAATGGGGAGTACTTCCAATAAGACCAATGGGAGCAACAATAAGAATGACCAAAGACAGAAGAATTCTAATAAGAAATACGGCGGAATTTAAAAATCCATTTTCAATGAATCCAAAAAATTTGAGAGATAGAGCTAAAATTCATGAGAAAGGTATACAAAAAAGATTTCCATCTTTACCTAAAAATATAATTCAAGATAGTTGGTCAGGTGTGGTTTGTAGAAGTGGCAATAGTTCACAAATATTTGAAAAGATAGATAATAATGTTTTTGTCGCAGGTTGTTACAACGGATCAGGTATTGGAGTGGGTACTTTGTTCGGAGAACAAATAGCTCTTATGGCTTCTGAACAACAATCAGAAGAAATTTCTATTTTAGAAAAACGAAAAAAACCTAATTTGCTTCCACCTCAGCCCTTTCTAAATATTGGAATATATTCTAAACTTGCTTATGAAAGATTTAGAGCTAGAACTGAAATATAAATGAAAAAAAATATTAAATTTATTATATTTATTATCTTTGGAATAATTGCTCTATATTTTACAAAGATTAATTATAAAGACCACAGTATGAATAAATCAATTTTAGCATGTGTAATCGCACAAGAAAAAAAATCATCAGATATGACCAAAACAGAGGCTGAAAAATATTGCAAGGATGAAATAAATAAAACAATAAATAAATAAATAAATGAAAAAAATAAAGTTTATAATTTTTTTTGTAGTTTACCTTATATCTTTATTGACATACTCTAATTTAATGGCGTTTGAAGAATCAGCATATAAAGTTATAAACAAAACCGATACTTATGAAATAAGGCAATATACAGACCGTTTAGCTGTTCAAGCTCAACTTAGCAATGAAGATAGTAGCTTTAGAAAATTATTTAATTATATTTCGGGAGCAAACCTTTCTTCAAAGAAAATAGATATGACTACACCTGTTACTCAAACAGGAGAGGAAAATGGTTTATTTATGCAGTTTTATCTTCCTTCAAATTATGACAAGAAAACTATTCCTATACCATCAAATCCAGATGTAGAAATTGTAACAATGAAAGGAGGATATTTTGCAGCAATAAAATATTCTGGCAGATCATCAGATAAAAATTTTGTCAAGCATAGTAAAATTCTTAAAGAGAAACTTTTGGAGGACAAAATAAAAATTAAAGGACCACCAATCAAAGCTACTTATAATGGACCTTTTACGCTTCCTGCTTTTCGGAGAAATGAAGCAATGTATAATATTGAATGGAATTAAATCAATTATTTTAGATATTAGTAAATAGAGACTAAAGAACGATTAAATCTAATTTTTGTTTACCCAGTCTTTCATTTCCATTTTCTGTAACTAAATACGTTTCTCCTAAATTCATCGCTAATTCATTATCTGAATCCATAAGTATCATATGCATGAAGAAGACATTTCCGGGCTGTATGACATATGGATTGCCGGTGTAAAGCATGGGCCAATCCATCCAATTAGGAGAGAAGGTGGCACCTAAAGAATAACCGCAAGCATTCATTCTTGCTTTATTATAACCAAGATCATCAAATGTTTTTGCATGAACATCAAATACTTCTCCAACTTTATTTCCAGGCTTTAATTTATTTTCACAATTTATTAATGCCTCAACACAAGCTTCGTGCATTTTGTGATGTTTTGGATCAGCTTTTCCAATAGGCATAGTTCTAAACATTGCAGAATGATAGTGTTTAAAAGTTCCAGCCCATTCTATACTTAATTGATCAGTGTTTTTTAAAATTTGTTTTTCAGCTTGATATCTGCAAAGTAGGGCATTTTTTCCTGAACCTATAATAAATTCATTCGCAGGATAATCTCCACCTCCTTCAAAAATAACTCTATTCATTTCAGCTAGTATTTTAGATTCGCTAACACCTGTCTTTGCATACTTCCAAACTTCATCTAGCGCTTTATCAGCTAGTTCTGCTGCTTTTCTTACATAAACAAATTCTTCTTTTGATTTAATGACTCTTAAATTGTTAATAAGTTCTGATTTATCTTCAATTGAACAATAATTTTCTAAAGATTTATTTAATGTTAAAGCATTTTTACCTGTTAATCCGTAAGCTTCATATTCAATTCCTATTCTTTTTCCTTTTAGATTTAGTTCATTTAAAATAATCTTAAGATCATCTGTCGGTTTAGATTTGTCTTTATCTACCCAAATTCTTATATCATTAATATTTGAAGTATTTTGAGCTTGCCTTAAATCTGGAGCTCTAGTTAATAAAATTACATTTCCCTTTTGGTCTAAAATTAAAGATTGAAAGAAAACATATCCAAAAGAGTCATAACCTGTAAGCCAATACATCGACTCTTGTCGAAACATTAATAGAGCATCAATATTTTGATCTTTCATTCTTTGGATAACTTTTGATTTTCTATTTGAAAATTCAATGTCTGAAAAATGCAAACCCATATATTTTATATTAGTTAGATAAAACTGACATTGGATCTAATCTAGTTTGAAACCAATTTATTCTAAAGTCTAAATGAGGGCCAGTAGATCTCCCAGTTGAACCAACCGTTCCAATTACATCTCCTTGATTTATTTGATCACCAACTGAAACTAAAACATTTTCTAAGTGTGAATAAATAGTAGATATACCGTGACCATGATCCATAATTATAGTTCCGCCAGTATAATATAAATCATCTTCAGCCATTGTGACTACTCCAGTTCCAGAAGATAAAATCATCGTTCCCTGATCAGCAGCGATATCTATACCATAATGCGGCCATCTAGGTTTACCATTTAAGATCCTCTGACTTCCATAAACACCTGTAATTATTCCATCAACAGGCATTATGAATTTGTTTTTGAAGAAAATTAAATCAGAATTAATTGCCCTTGCTTCACCAATTGCATTATTTTCTTTTTTTATTCTTTTATAAACTTCTTCAGGTGGAGTTACCTTGTTCTCTGGAAGTCCATCAATTCTCTGTATTTTATATTTTCTTTTAAATACTTTTTTTATAATTTTTTCTTTTTTACCATTATTTATCATAGTTATTAAGACATCAAATTTTCTATCTCTATCAATTCCAAAAACAAAATAACCATCTTTCGAAACTTTGACTTCTTTTTTATTAATAATTATTTTTGAATTAGGTTCAGTTTTTCCTATAATGAAATGACCTTGTATAAATTTTCCAGTAAACTCAATTGCAAAAGTATTTGTAGAAAATAAAATTGCTATGATAAGCAATACTTTTTTCATTATTTTGCTGTCCAACCACCATCTATTAGTAAAGACGTTCCTGTTATCATCGCAGCTGAATCAGAAGCTAGAAAACAAACTGCTGTTGCCACATCACTTTCAGATGCAGCTTTTCCCATTGGGATATTACCTATAGCTAGTTTTTTGAATTTTTTATTTTTAAAAAACCTTTTTACCATAGGAGTTTCAACAAAAGTGGGAGCTACTGCGTTAACTCTTATATTTCTTGATGCAAGCTCTACACCCATCCCTTTGGTTAAGCCTTCTATTCCAAATTTTGTCATATTGTATACATTTCTCCCAGTCATTCCCACATGACCTAGTTGAGACGACATATTAATTATTGATCCACCTTTTTTTTTATTTTTTAACATTTTTTTTACAACTAGTTGAGCTACGTTAAATGCTGCTTTTAAATTTAAATCAACTATATAATTCATGTTTTTTTGTTGAATTTTTTCAAAAGGTTCTGGAATATTTGTTCCCGCATTATTTACCAGCACATCAATCCTTTTTATTTTTTTTATTTTAAATTTAAGATCTTCATAGTTCATTACATCGCAGTTAATTTTTACCAATCTACCTTTAACTTTTTTTATATCATTTTGTAGTTTATCAAGATCAGATTGTGTTCTGCTTAAACCTATTACTGTAGCTCCTGCTTCAGCTAAAGCTATTGAACACGCTCTTCCTAGGCCTTTGCCTGCTCCAGTTACTAAAGCATATTTTTTTTTAAGATTTATTTTTTTTAAATACATTTTTATATAAATAGTTTTATATCAGTATATATCAAATCTATAGCAACAATTAGTATAGCAACCAATCCTAGCCAACCTATCCATTTGTATTTTTTTATCCAATTAGATATTAATGTTGCTGCAGTTGCCATTAATATTATTGATAATATTAGACCAAAAACTAGAAGAAAATAATGATCTTTAGCTGCGCCAGCTACTCCCAATACATTATCTAAACTCATGGTAACATCGGCAATAATTACCGTTGTAATTGCTTTAAAAAAAGAAGAGTTGTCTACTTTAATATTATTTTCATCGCTAGGTTTATTCCTAATTACATCCTTATATAGCTTGTAACAAATATACAAAAGCAACAAACCACCTATTAATCTTAATCCATTAATTTGAAGTAAATATGCTGTAATTAATGTAAATATTATTCTTAAAATTACGGCTGCACCAATTCCCCAAAATATTATTTTTTTTCTTTGATCTGTAGGAAATTGAGAAGCTACCATACCAATGATGATTGCGTTATCGCCAGCCAAAACTAAATCAATAAATACAATTTGAAAAAAAATTAATATTTGTTCATTCATACTTTGCTATCTTCAATTATCATATCGGAGGCTTTCTCTGCAATCATAATTGTTGGCGCATTTGTATTTCCTGAAGTTATATGAGGCATTACAGAAGCGTCTACTATTCTTAAATTTTCAAGTCCATGAGCAACACATCTATCATTCACAACTGCGTTATCATCGTTTCCCATTCTACAAGTGCTTACTGGGTGGAATATAGTATTGGCAAATTTACCCGCTTCATTTGCTAATGCTTCATTGTCAGTAATATTTATGCCGGGTCTTAATTCTTCTGGTTGGTGATCTTTATATGCTTTAGAGTTCATAACAATTTTACGGACAATTTTTAATGATTTTCCTGCCATTTCTCTATCTTCATCTGTTGATAAATAATTCATTTTTATTTTCGGCGGTACTCTTGTGTCAGGTGATTTTAATTCAATTGAACCTCTGCTAGTAGGTCTTACATTTGTTATTGTTGGAGTAAAACCAGGAAATTTGTGAAGTGAAGATTTTCCTAAAAGATCCGTACTTGCTGGCGAAACATGAAATTGTAAATTTGGTGTTTCTAAATGTGGATCACTTTTTATAAAACCACAAACATAGCTAGCACCAACTGTTAAAGGTCCTTTTCTAAATAATAAAAAATTCAATCCTGACATAATTTTTTTAGAAATGCTGTAATAAATATCATTTAAAGTTTCTAAATTTTTTATTTTATAGACAGGCCTTAGCATTAAATGGTCAGTAAGATTTTTTCCAACACCAGAATGATCTTTGATTACATTAATATTATTATTTTTTAAAAGTTCACCAGGGCCAATTCCAGAAGCTTGTAAAATGTGAGGAGAACCAATAGTGCCTGCGCTTAAAATTATTTCTTTATTTGCTTTTACTGATATTAAATTATTATCAAGCCAGTAATTAACACTTATTGCTTTTTTATTTTCAAACTCAATATTTTTAATATGAGCTTTTGTAATAATTTTTAAATTTTTTCTTTTCTTAATTGGATTTAAATATCCAACAGCAGTACTACACCTAAAACCATTTTTAATTGTGAAAGGAAAATACCCCATTCCTTCATTGTTGCCACTATTAAAATCTTTAGTTTTTTTATAACCAAATTCTTCAGCTGCTTCTAAAAATAAATCTAATACTTTGAAAGTTGCTCTTATTTTTTCTACTTTTATTGGACCACCTGAGCCGTGGAATTCATTTTCTCCAAATTGAAAATCTTCAGATTTTTTAAAGTAAGGCAATACATCTTCCCACGACCAACCAACATTTCCAAGTTGTCTCCAATAATTGTAATCATTAGATTGTCCTCTTATATAAAGCATACCATTTATAGAAGAGCTTCCACCTAAAGTTTTTCCTCTTGGATAAACCATTTCTCTATTATCGCAATTTGGTTCTTTTTCTGTATTAAAACACCAATCTGTTTCAGGATTATGCATGGTTTTAAAATATCCACCCGGAATATGTATCCAAGGATTCGTATCTTTTCCTCCAGCTTCTAATAGTAAAATTTTATGATTAGGGTTTGCAGATAATCTATTTGCCAGAACACATCCAGCAGAACCTGCTCCAATAATTATGAAATCAAAATTGTCCATTTAGAATAGTTATAATTTATTTTAAATTATTAAGCTATTTAAAGGTTTTTTTTAAAAAAATTAACATATTTGATGCTTGTATCGTCTTTATAATTTTGTAAGTATCCCGTTCGTTAAATTTAACAATAATAATAATAAAGAGGGAAAATAATGAAAAAAATCATTTCAACGTTATTTGCAGTTATTTTAGTTTTTGGATTTGTTTCAAATGCTAATGCCGCAAAAACATTAAAATGCCAAAACTGTTATCAGTGCAAAAGCTGATGAAGTTGTTATGTTAAAAGACTTCACAGATACTGTTACTGCTTTAACAGGTGGTTCGCTTAAATTTGAAATTATGCCTGCTGGAACAGTAGTTGGAGTTAAAGAAACTTTAGATGCTGTAGACAAAGGTTTAATTGATTGTGGTTTTGCTTGGACACACTATTGGTCAGGCGATCACCCAGCAGCGATGCTATTTGGTTCGCCAGTAGCAGGAGCAGGAGTAGGAATTGATAACTTAGCATTCTTATCTTGGTTCCAATATGGTGGTGGAAAAGAACTATACGATCAACTATGGTCAGAAATGGGAAGAGACATAAAAGGTTTTATGCTTCAACCAGTTGGACCAGAAGCTTTAGGTTGGTTTCCAAAACCAATTAAAGACATGGCTGACTTTAGAACTTATAAATTTAGAACTCCTCCGGGAATTCCAGGACAAACTTACAAAGATATCGGTATAGCTTCTGTTGCTATGGGAGGTGGAGATATTCTTCCAGCTCTTCAAGCAGGAACAATTGATGCTGCAGAATGGTGTTGTCCAAAACCTGACTTGGTATTTGGTTTCTACAAAGTTTTAAAACATTATTACTTACAAGGTTTACACCAAGTAGTGGTTAATGCTGACTTTTATATGACAGGAAAAACTTATAATGGTTTAACTGATCATGAGAAAAAATCACTTGAAGTTGCAGCTAATGCATCTTTAGCAAAATCACTAAGCTACAGAATATATGAAAACGGTAAAGCTCTTGCTGAGTTAACAACTAAGCATGGTGTTAAATTAGAAGACACTCCTTCAGATTATTTTGTGGAGTATATGGCAGCAGCTAAAGCTACTTTGAATAAAAATGCAGCTAAAAATGCATTCTTTAAAGAAGTTTGGGATTCCCAAAAAGCTTTTGCTGATATAGCTGTTCCATTTTGGAGCGGAGTTCAAATGTCTAATGCGAAGCTAGGAATGGCTCACGCGGCGACATTGAAGTAATATAGTTTTAATACAAAACTATAATCAAATTAGAATAAAGCGGACTTTTTTAGTCCGCTTTATTTTTTTAAAAGTATTTATGGCAAAAAAAAAGAGTAAACTAGACATTTCAGACGAAATGATTGCTGAACGAAGAGGAAGTTCAAGCAAAATGCCTAAAGACATGCCAAAATGGATGGGAAAGTCTATTATTCTAATTGATAAATTTAGCAAGAATATAGGAAACATAGTTTGCTGGATTTTAATGCCACTAATTCTTGCAATGACATATGAAGTTATTGCTAGAAAATTATTTTTAGCTCCTACAATTTGGGCATATGATATGAGCCGATTTTTGTATGGAGCTTTATTTATGTTGGGTGCTGGTTATGCACTTTCTAAAGGGGTTCATATAAGAGCTGACTTTTTATATAGAAATTTTAAAGTTAAAAATCAGGGTTTAATTGATTTTGTATTATATATTTTATTTTATTTTCCAGGACTAATCGTATTTTTATATATGACAACTGGATTTCTTCAGGAGTCAATAATGAGAGGTGAAAGAGGAATGGATACGACGTGGATGCCATATATGTGGCCAATTAAATCATGTCTGTGGTTTGGTATTGTATTTCTTTTGATACAAGGAATATCAGAATTATTTAAGAGTTATTATGCAATGACCAAAGGAAAATGGCCTGGAGATAAATGATTTCAGAATTAATTGATCCAGCTGTATTAGGTTTTATTTTAATTGGAGTAATGCTTTTCTCCATATTTATTGGTTTTCCAATATCTTTCACTTTAATATTTTTAGGATTTGTTTTTGGTTACCTAGGTTTTGGGAAGCTTGTATTTTATTTAATGACACTTCAGTTTTCGATGGTTATGACCGAACAAACCTTGGCCGCCGTACCACTCTTTGTGTTCATGGGTATTATGATGGAACAAGCTGGATTGATGGAAAGATTATTTTCAGCATTTCAATTAATGTTATCTAGAGTTAGAGGCTCTTTATATTATGCAGTACTTTTTGTTTCAGTCATTTTTGCTGCTGCAACAGGAATTGTTGGTGCATCAGTTACAATTTTAGGAATTATGGCCGCTAAATCTATGAACAGATCTGGTTATGATGTTAAATTAGCAGCTGGAACAATCACAGCAGGAGGAACTTTGGGAATTTTGATACCCCCAAGCATTATGCTTGTTGTTATGGGACCTATAATGGAAATTCCAGTAATAGATTTATTTGCCGCTGCTATTTTACCAGGAGTTTTGCTTGCTAGCTTATATGCCGCTTACACAACAATTAGATGCATGATTAATCCAAAATTAGGACCACCTTTACCTAAAAAAATGAGAGCTACGAGCATGAAATACGTTTGGACTGAATTCTTTTTAGGCTTAGTACCTCCTGCTGCATTAGTATTTTCTGCATTAGGAAGTATATTATTAGGATTTGCAACTCCAACGGAAGCAGCTGGTTGTGGTGCTATGGGTGCATTATTGTTGTCTCTTGCATATAAAAAATTAACTATAAAAAAATTACAAGATGCATTAGTAAAAACTTTGGAAATTTCTGCGCTGATTATGGTTTTGGTTGCAGCGTCAAACTTTTTTGGAGCTGTTTTTGCAAGGCTTGGCACTCCAATGCTTCTTACAGAGTTTTTATTATCTTTAGAAATGAACAAGTATTTAATTTTAGCAATAGTAATGGGGGTAATATTTTTATTAGGATGGCCTCTAGAATGGGTGCCTATAGTAATGATTATAGTACCAATAATATTGCCTTTAATTGAAGCATTAGGTTTTAATTTAACTTGGTTTGCTATTCTTGTTGCTGTAAATCTACAGACCGCCTGGCTATCACCACCTGTTGCTCTCTCAGCTTATTTTCTAAAAGGTGTTGTTCCTGAATGGGATTTAAAAGATATTTATCTTGGCATGATGCAATTTATGGTTCTTCAAGTAATTGGATTAATAATAATAATAATATTTCCTAAAATCGTGCTTTGGCTGCCTAACGTCTTATATGGACAGTAAATTATATTTGTTTAATATAAGGATGTGAATCAACAAATAGAAAAATTTCAACTTAAAAATTGGGAGTTAGTATCTATAAATCCTAATAATAAAAATTGGAGATGGGTAGATTATTTTAATTTTTGGGCTGTGAGTGTGCAAAGTGTAATAGGCTTTTCATTAGTAGCATCTTTATATTTATTATATGATTTAAATTCTATTTTGGTTTCAACAGGTTGTTTATTTGCAGCAATTTTGGTTTATTTTTTTTCTAATTTAATAGGTAAAATATCGCAAACAAGTGGCCTATCTTTTCCTGTAATTCTTAGAATTTCAATGGGTTTCAATGGTGCTCGATATATTGGAATGATTAGATTTTTAATTGGAGTCTTTATGTTTGGGGTACAAACATTTTTTATTTCTAAATCTATCGGATATTTAATAAGAATTTTGATTTATCAAATTGACCAACAATTAATAAATAGTGAAATTTTTTTATTATTTTTCTTTGGATTAAATTTGATTGATTTTATTTCCTTGATATTAACTCTATTAATACAATTTCATTTATTTTCAAGGGGACAAGAATCGAATAGAATTTTGATTAATTTTTCATCTTTGTTCGTATATATAGGTCTAGTTGTTTTTTTAATAATTATTGTTTCAGAACATTCTAATGATCTATTTAATTCTTTTAAATTAAGTACAGTTACATCTAATTATTTATCAACAGAAAACTTTCTTCCATTGATTTCAATAACAGGAACCATGTTTGCTTATTTTTCAATTTTATTACTTGGTTATGGAGATTTTTCTAGATCTGCAAAAAATATTAAAGAAATGAAAAAGGGAAACTTAAGTTTAGTCTTAAATTTAATTATTTTTTCATTTTTATCAGTTTTAATAGTTTTGGGTTCAGAAATTATACTAACAAAAAATGCCATTCAAATTGATAGAATGCTAACTAATCCAAACGATATAATTTCAAAGTTTGATAATACGTATCTTACATTTGTAGCACTATGTTTTATTATAGTTTCTTCATTTTCATCTAACCTAATAGCTAACTATATACCCTCACAAAATACATTAATTAATTTTTTGCCAAATTCTTTAAATTTAAAAAAATCTGGTTTAATAATCTTATTTATAGGTTTGCTTGTTGCTATATTTTGGCTTTCAATTTTTAGTCATAGAAATGTGTTGATAATCTTTGATACGCTTGGAGCAATATTAGGTCCTATTTTTGGAATAATAATTGCTGATTATTATTTAATAAAGAAACAAAAAATAAACCATAAAGAATTATTTTATCCTATGGAAACCACAGAATATATCTATTACAGAGGTTGGAATCGTAAAGCAATTTACTCTTTATTCATTGGCTTTATTTTTTCTGCATCAACGATCTGGAATATATCTCTTTCTTCTTTTCAGTCATTTAGTTGGATAATTGGTGCCTTTGTTTCTTATCTATTGTATTATCTTCTAAGTCACGATTAATTATGAAAGCATTAGTTTACACTGGAGTCGAGGAATTAACATATCGAGAGGAAAAAAATCCTATAGAAAAAAATGGAGAAAGTATTTTAAAGGTCCATGCTTCGGGAATTTGTGGTTCTGATATGCACGCATATCATGGAAAAGATGAAAGAAGAGTGCCACCATTAATTTTAGGACATGAAGTAAGTGGAAAGGTTGTAAATGGGAAATTCAAAGATAAATATGCTGTACTAAATCCTCTAATTACTTGTGGAAAATGCGAATATTGTTCAAACGACAGAGAGCATCTGTGTCAAGATCGTGTTCTTTTGGGAATGAATAAGCCCCATTTAAGACAAGGAGCATTTGCTGAACTAATAACTGTACCAGATCAAAACATATATGAAATTCCAAAAAAACTAGAAATTAAAGAAGCAGCAGTAGCAGAACCTACCGCCGTTTCTTTACATGCGGTATTAATGGCTGAAGTTTCTTCTAAAAAAAAACTTTCTGAATGTAGAATATTAGTTCAAGGAGCTGGAGCAATTGGTCTTTTATCTTCTTTAATTTTATCAAAAATAAAGAATAATGATAACATCACTATATCAGATCCAAATAATTTAAGGTTAAAAGAATGTTCAAAATATATTGATTGTAAATTAGTCAATCCTTCAGATAATGAAATAAATATTGATGGATTTGACATCGTTTTTGATACCGTTGGACTAGAAGTGTCCAGACAACAGGCGATATCAGTTGTTAAGCCAGGTGGCTGTATAATACATATAGGACTAACACAACCATCTGGTCAATTTAATTTTAGAAAAGCCACTCTTCAAGAAGTAACCTTTATAGGAACTTATTGCTACACAAACAATGATTTTAAAAACACTATCCAAATTTTAGCTAATAAAGAAATTGGTGATTTAAATTGGATTGAGTATAGAGATCTTAAAGAAGGCGCTAAAGCTTTCAAGCAAATACATGATGGTACTTGTTCAGCGCCAAAAATTGTGTTGTTGCCATAATTAAATAGCCAAATAATAAAAAAATATTGAAAATAAGAATTTCTAATTTATAGAAGATCTGTGATTAAATATTTGTTTAAAATTAGTGTTCTTATTTTAACTTTAATTTTTCCAGCTAAAGCTGACAAAATTCAGGTATTTGAATTTACAGACATAGAGTTAAAAAACCTAAAGGTTAAAAAGGTTAGAGGATCTGATAATAAAACTAAATACTTAATTGGAAGCAACGAAAACGGAAATTTTTTAAAAGCTATTGCGGATAATTCTGCTTCCGGACTTGGAAAAGAATTAAAAATTGATCTAAACTTAACACCAATTATAAACATAACTTGGAAGGTAGAGAAAAATTTAGATGGTATTAAAGAAAACACTAAAAAGGGACACGATTTTGCCGGAAGAGTTTTTGTAATAAAAAAAACAGGCGCAACACCTTTATCTAATAGAGCCGTTAATTATGTATTTTCTAGTAATAATGATGTAGGCAAGAATTGGCCAAGTCCTTACACAAAAAAATCAATAGACAATGTTATTTCTACAACTAAGAAGCATATGAACGTGTGGGTAACAGTTAAAGCTAATGTAAAAGAAGATTTTAAAAAATTTCATAATCTAGATATAAATGAAATAGACGGTATAGCCATAATGTCTGATACTGATAATTCTAAAATGCTAGCAATTACATATTACCAAAATATATATTTCTCAGCAGAATAAATTATAATTTTAAATATTTTTTTAATCCCATACTAATGAAAGATAAAGCTACAGCAGCCAAAACATCTTCTACTGGCGTAGCGCTCGGATATCCAAAGTTCCAAAGCACGACACCAATTAGCCAAATAATATAAATCTTCATACTTTAAAATCATTAGTATTAAAAAAAATAGTATTTTGATATGATAAATTAATGTCAAAAGAATTTATACACGAAATTAAAGTATATTATGAAGATACTGACGCGGGCGGAGTTGTTTATTATTCAAATTATTTAAAATTTTTAGAAAGAGCCAGAACTGAGATGATCGTTTCTATTGGATTGAGTAATAAAAAATTATTAGATGAACATAAGACGTTAATAATCGTTAAATCATGCAATATTGAATATATCAAGTCTGCCAAATTAGAAGATAAACTTCAAATTTATTCTTCAATTGAATCTTTGAATAAAGCTTCTTTTGATATAATCCAAAAAATTAAAAAAGATAAAGATTTAATAGTTAAGGCTAAACTTAAACTAGTTACAGTAAACCAAGAAGGAAAACCAATTAAATTTCCATCAATTTTAAAAAGCATATATTAATTAATTAAGCTAATTTTAAAATTTTCATAAATAAGTCGGTCATTTTTTTTTCATTAATCCTTCCCGTGTTTACATTTCTTGGACTTGGATGATAGCATCCAACCAGCATTATATTTCCAGGTAATTTATAAATTTTATTATGTCCAAAAATGATTTTTTTTTTAAATTTGTATTTAGATTTATAAAAATACTTGCAGGTATCAAAAGCAATTTTTCCTAATGCAACAATTACTTTTAAATTTTTTAAAAATATTATTTCTGCATTAAAAAAATTAAAGCAATTATCTAATTCCTTTTTTAATGGTTTGTCCCCCGGAGGAACACATTTTAATGCTGTTGTTATATAAGCTTGATTAAGCTTTAAACCATCTTTTAAATTATCTGAATTAGCTTGGTTAGAAATATTAGCTTTATAAAGACATTTGTATAAAAAGTCCGAAGATTTATCTCCTGTGAAGACTCTTCCTGTTCTAGTTCCGCCATGGGCAGCTGGAGCTAAACCCACAAAAAGAATTTTGGCATTTATATCACCAAATCCAGTTACTGGTTTTCCCCAATATTTTTCATTAATAAACTGTTTCTTTTTTTCTTTAGAGATTTTTTTTCTAAAACCAACTAATCTTTTACATTTTTCGCATTTAACTATCGAGTTACAAAGTTTTTGAAAATTAATATTCATTAAATAAAAATTAAACCAAAAAACAAGCTATTGTAGCAAAATTGCATTATTCATTTTTTTAAATCTTTTTTATACAAAGATATACCTTTGTTTATTTTGTGTTCATAAGATTCTCTAAAACTCTCTAATTGCCAACCTTTCAATCTTTTTTGAATTTCTTCCAAGTTTTCTTTTTTCCAGTCATCATTAGTATTTGGATCTTTCCAGATTTTTTTTTCATTATTGTTTCTTCCACATCCATAACAATAACCCGTAACTGGATCAGTTTTACAAATACTAATACAAGGAGAAATAATCATCTTTTTTATATTATATCCTTTTACACTATTATTCGGATTGGACAAATTGCTTCAATAATATATAAAGCACCATAATTTGCTGGGGCGATGGCGGAATTGGTAGACGCGCTGGTCTTAGGAACCAGTCGAGCAATCGGTGAAGGTTCGAGTCCTTTTCGCCCTACCACTAAATATTATGAAAGTAACAGTAGAAAAAAAAACAGGTTTAGAAAAAGATATAAAAGTCTTTATTGATAAAAAAACTATTTCAGGTCACCTAGATCAAAAATATGAAGAAATAAAAAAAGATGTTGTTCTAAAAGGATTTAGACCAGGCAAGGTACCAATTGAAATTCTCAAAAGACAATTCGGTAAATCAGTATATGGAGAAGTTCTAGATAAAATTTTAAAAGATACAACAAATAAAGTTTTAGAAGATAATAAAATCAAACCTGCCGGACAGCCAAAAATAGATCTTAAATCTTTTGGAGAAGGAAAAGATCTTGAATATATAATTTCAGTTACAGAATTACCATTAATTGAAGTGGAGACTCTAAAAAATATTGAAGTTGATGAATATTTTGTAAAAATTGACGCAAAAGAAACTGACAAAAGAATAGATCAAATAGCAAAAAACCAAAATAATTTTAAAGAAGCTGAAAAAAATTATGCATCTAAAGTTGGCGATTTAGTTTTATTTGATTATAAAGCAAAAGTCGATGGCAAAGACTTCAAGGGAAATGAAGGAAAAAATACACAGTTAATAATTGGTAAAGATTTGTTCATCAAAGGTTTTGATAAACAATTGGAGGGAGTGAAAAAATCTGAAAATAAAAAAGTTGAAGTTAATTTGCCAGAAAATTTTCCAGAAAAAGAACTTATTAATAAAAAAGCTGTTTTTGAATGTAAAATAATTTCAGTTAAGAATCCTGATAAAGTAAAAATCAATGATGATTTTGCAAAAAATCTTGGTGCAAAAGATTTGAAAGATCTTAAAGAATTAATTTCAAAACAAATCAATGATGAATATAAAAACTCTTTAGATATAATTTCAAAAAAACAAATTTTAGAACAAATTGAAAAACAAAAACTAGATCAGTTGCCAAAAAAATTTGATTGAACAAGAGGTTAAAATACTATCTCAAGATATGAAAGAAAATGAAATTAAAAATAATAAAAAATCTTTAGAAGAACAAGCCAAGAAAAGAATTAAAACTGGTTTAATCTTAAACGCATTTGGTGAAAAAAATCAAATAAAAGTTACACAAACAGAATTAAATGCAGAATTTCAAAAACAATTCAGAATGATGCCTGGACAAGAAAAAATAGTTAAAGAATATTATGAAAAAAACCCTGCCGCTATAGAGAGTCTTAGAGGCTCAATCTATGAAGAAAAAATAATCGAAGAAATTAAAAAAATTGCTAAAGTTAAAAAGAAAGAAATTTCCATGGATGAGGCCACAAAAATATTAAAAGCTGAAAATGAGAAAAATTTTAAAGAAAATGAAAAATTATCTGAACCGACCGATTTAAAAGATCATAGTCATAATCATAACAAAAAACCTAAAACTAAAAAAACTTTGGCTCCATCAAGTGTAAAAAAAACTAAATCTATCTCTAGGAAAAAGAAAATAGTAAAAAAGGTTAGCAAAAAGTAATCACAAGTTGTATAAGTAATTCGAATCAACCTATGACAACAAAAATACCAGAACAATTAAATACTTTGATCCCCATGGTTGTTGAACAATCGAGTAGAGGAGAAAGAGCCTATGATATTTATTCAAGGCTATTAAAAGAAAGAATTGTTTTTGTGGTAGGCCCAATCAACGATGCAGTTGCTTCATTGGTAATCGCACAACTTTTATTTTTAGAATCTGAGAATCCAAAAAAAGAAATTTCTTTATATATTAATAGCCCAGGTGGATTGGTCACGGCTGGGTTAGGAATTTATGATACTATGCAATACATTAAACCAGAGATTAATACGTTATGCATAGGGCAAGCAGCAAGTATGGGTTCTTTTTTGTTGGCCGCAGGATCTAAGGGTAGAAGATTTTCTTTACCTAATTCAAGAATAATGGTTCACCAACCTTCCGCGGGCTTTCAAGGACAAGCAACAGATATAGAAATTCATGCAAATGAAGTTTTGTCTCTTAAAAAAAGATTGAACGAAATATATTCAAATCACACAGGTAAATCTGTTAATGAAATTAAATCTGCATTAGAGAGGGACAATTTTATGACTGCAGAAAATGCAAAACAATTTGGTTTGATAGACAAAGTGGTAGTAAAGAGAGATTAAATCACTACATATAGTTTCTCCTCAACCTATACTTGATTATGAAGAGTCAATTGTAATAAAGTATTAAAATTGATTCGTTAAAAAAATATTATGAGTAATAACAACAAAAATATCCTTTATTGCTCTTTCTGCGGAAAGAGTCAGCATGAAGTTAAAAAATTAATAGCAGGACCCACTGTATTTATTTGTGATGAATGTGTTGAGCTTTGTATGGATATAATTAAAGAGGAGAGCAAAGATACATTTGTGAAGCATCAAGATGGACTGCCACCACCAAAAGAAATTTGTAATGTTTTGGATGATTATGTAATAGGACAAGACCATGCAAAAAAAGTTTTATCTGTTGCCGTACATAATCATTATAAAAGATTAAATTATGAAAACAAAAGTAGCAAAACCGTAGAACTTGCAAAATCAAACATATTACTAGTTGGTCCTACAGGTTGTGGAAAAACATTGTTAGCTCAGACACTTGCGAGAATTTTAGACGTTCCTTTTACAATGGCTGACGCTACAACACTTACAGAGGCAGGCTATGTAGGCGAAGATGTTGAAAATATTATTTTAAAATTGCTACAAACAGCTGATTATAATGTTGAAAAAGCACAAAGAGGTATAGTTTATATTGATGAAGTAGATAAGATAAGCAGAAAATCAGAAAATCCATCAATAACAAGAGATGTATCTGGTGAAGGCGTTCAACAAGCTCTATTAAAAATCATGGAAGGGACTATTGCAAGCGTCCCCCCACAAGGAGGTAGAAAACATCCACAACAAGAATTTTTGCAAGTAGATACGACAAATATTCTATTTATATGTGGAGGCGCTTTTGCAGGATTAGACAAAATTATTTCTCAAAGGGATAAAGGCTCATCTATAGGTTTCGGAGCAGAAGTTAAAAACATTGAAGAGAAGAAAACTGGTGAATGGATGAAAAATTTAGAACCAGAAGATTTATTAAAATATGGTCTAATTCCAGAATTTATAGGAAGATTACCTATAACTGCAACACTTGATGATCTAGATGAAAAATCTTTGGTTAAAATACTAATTGAACCTAAAAATTCTTTAATTAAACAGTATCAAGAACTATTCAAATTAGAGGGAGTGAAGTTAACATTTAAAGATCAAGCAATCAAAGATATTGCGAATAAAGCTATAAATAAAAAAACTGGAGCAAGAGGATTAAGGTCTATACTTGAAAATATATTATTAAAAAGCATGTTTGATTTACCTGGCCAAAACAACATAGAAGAGGTAATTATCGATTCCAGCACCGTCAAGGGCATTTCCCAACCTGTTATTGTTCATTCAAAGAACAAATCTAAAACAGACAAGATTACAGCGGCATAAAATAGTAGTTAATAAGCCACTATTTCCTATTGCAATATATCATTTAATATCCATATTTGCATGATGGAAGTTAAAATTATTAAACCACTTTTACCTCTAAGAGACATAGTTGTATTTCCAAGCATGGTAATTCCTCTTTTTGTTGGCAGAGATAAATCTATCACCGCATTAAACGAAGTTATGAAAGGTGATAAAAAAATTATATTAGTAACCCAAAAAGATTCGGAAGTTGACGATCCAAAAAAGAACGATATTTTCACATACGGCTGCGAAAGCAATATATTACAATTATTAAAATTACCCGACGGTACAGTAAAAGTTCTTGTTGAGGGAATCAAAAGAGTAAAAATAATAGATTTTAAAGATGATGAAAAATATATTTCATGCTCATTTGAACATCTAAAAGAAATAAATTCTAAAGAAGAAGATTTATTACCTTTAGCTTTAACAGCAATAAGAAGATTAGAAAAACTCACTTCAATAAATAAAAAAATTTCCTCAGAAACAATTAACAATATAAAACAATTAAAAGATCCATCAAAAATTGCTGACAATATAGCTTCACATTTAAATGCTTCAATTTTAGAAAAGCATCAAATCTTTGAGACTTTGGACGTTAAAAAAAGATTAAATGGTGTTATCAAAATTATGGAAAACGAAACGAGTATTATTGGAGTTGAAAAAAGAATTAGAGGAAGAGTTAAAACACAAATGGAGAAAACTCAAAGAGAGTATTATTTAAATGAACAATTAAAGGCTATACAAAAAGAGTTAGGAGAAATTGAGGATGGCAAAGATGAAACTGCAAACTTAAAAAAATCAATACAAAAAGCAAAAATGCCAAAAGAGGTTGAAAAAAAATGTTTGAGTGAACTAAAAAAACTAAAAAATATGAGTCCTATGTCAGCAGAAGCAACAGTAGTAAGAAATTATCTAGATTGGATGATAGATTTACCTTGGTTTAAAAAAGATAAAGTAGATATAGATTTAAACAAAGCTCTAAAAATACTTGATGAAGATCATTTTGGTCTTGAAAAAGTAAAAGAAAGAATAATAGAATTTCTTGCTGTTCAAAAAAGAATGGAAAAAATTAAAGGGCCAATTTTATGTTTGGTAGGACCCCCAGGAGTAGGCAAAACGTCATTAGGTAAATCTATAGCTAGATCAACAAATAGACAATTTGTAAGAATGTCATTAGGAGGCATTAGAGACGAAGCTGAAATTAGAGGACATAGACGAACTTATATAGGCTCACTTCCTGGAAAAATCATCCAAATGATGAAAAAAGCAGGAACAAAAAATCCATTAATACTTTTAGATGAAATTGATAAAGTTGGTAATGATTATAGAGGAGATCCTTCTTCCGCACTTTTAGAAGCATTGGATCCAGAGCAAAATACAGCCTTTAACGATCATTATTTAGAAGTTGATTACGATCTCTCTGACGTGATGTTTGTTACTACAGCCAATACATTAAATATTCTTCCACCGTTGCTAGATAGAATGGAAGTAATTAGAATTCCTGGTTATACCGAAGATGAAAAAATTAATATTGCAAATAAATTTCTCCTTCCTAAACAAATTAAAGACAATGGTGTAAAAGAAGGAGAAATGAATTTAGATGTTAAAACTATAAAAGAAATAATAAGAAACTACACTAGAGAGTCCGGAGTTAGAAATTTAGAAAGAGAAATTTCTAAAGTTACACGGAAAGTGGTTAAAAAAGTTGTAAATGGTGAAGAAAAAAGTGTTGAAGTGAATGAAAAAAATATTTCTGACTTTTTAGGTGTTAAAAAATTTAAATTTGGAGAGCTAGAAACTGAAAATAAAACTGGAATTGTGATTGGTTTAGCTTGGACTGAGTTTGGAGGTGAAATACTTAAAATTGAAACAGTTAATATGCCCGGCAAAGGAAGGATGCAAATAACAGGCAAATTAGGAGATGTAATGCAAGAGTCTGTTAAAGCAGCAAAATCATATGTAAGATCTAAAAGTTTAGAATATGGGATAATACCTCCTATTTTTGAAAAAAAAGATTTTCATATACATGTTCCTGAAGGCGCCACTCCTAAAGATGGTCCATCAGCAGGTATTGCAATGGTAACATCGATAGTTTCATCGATAACCAACATCCCTGTTAATAGAGAAATAGCAATGACAGGCGAGGTTACTGTAACTGGTCAAGTTTTACCTATAGGCGGTTTAAAAGAAAAATTATTAGCCGCTCATAGAAGTGGCGTTAAAAAAGTTTTAATTCCAAAAGAAAATGAAAAAGATTTAATAGACATTCCTCAAAAAGTAAAAGAAGATATTAAAATTTTACCTGTAGAAACAGCTGATGAAGTATTAAAATTAGCATTGATTAAAGAACTGAAGCCAATAGAATGGACAGAGGTTGATAAATTGACCGAACCTAAAAAAGACGATAAATCTCAAGCTAGCATTCAGTAATAAGCAATTTACATTATTATTCTGTTGATGTAATACTACCAAGATTTTGGGCGGTTAGCTCAGTTGGTAGAGCATCTCGTTTACACCGAGGGGGTCAAAGGTTCGAGTCCTTTACTGCCCACCAAAATCAAGGGGGTGTAGCTCAGTTGGTTAGAGCACGTGCCTGTCACGCACGGGGCCGAGGGTTCGAGTCCCTTCACTCCCGCCAAAATTCGATAATGATTCTCAAAGTGAAATTTTTTAACAAATAAGTCAGTGAATATGTGACCATATTTTACTGTAATTATGTTTAAAAATATCTATAAAAAACACATAATAACAATGAGGCATTTAACCTTTAACTTAATTTTAAAACAAATATAATATGATTCTTTTCAAAATTTTTTATTAAAATATTTTTTAAATATTACAAATTATGCTTGCGGAATTTTTAAAAGATTACTTATCGATTATACTATTTTTGATAATAGCTTTTGGATTAAGTATAGCTTTCGTTGTAATAAATTATTTATTTTCGCCAAAAAAACCAGATCCTGAAAAACTTTCTGCTTACGAATGTGGCTTTGAACCATTTAACGACTCCAGAATGAAATTTGATGTAAGATTCTATCTTGTTGCTATTTTATTTATAATTTTTGATTTAGAGATTGCTTTTCTTTTTCCATGGGCAATTTCACTAGGACAAATTGGAATTTTTGGTTTTGTTTCAATGATGATTTTTTTAGCAATTTTAACAGTTGGTTTTATTTATGAATGGAAAAAAGGAGCTTTAGATTGGGAGTAAATGAATTTAGATAATAAAAATAAATCAATACCCGAGGAGTTTAAAAAATTAGCTCAAGACTTTAGTGAAAAAGGTTTTATAACTACCTCATTAGATAATTTAGTTAATTGGTCAAGAGCCGGATCTCTTCACTGGATGACTTTTGGCTTGGCATGTTGTGCTGTTGAAATGATGCAAACTTCAATGCCCAGATATGATCTAGAAAGATTTGGTGCCGCACCCAGAGCTTCTCCAAGGCAATCAGATGTTATGATAGTTGCTGGAACATTAACAAACAAAATGGCTCCTGCTTTAAGAAAAGTATACGATCAAATGCCTGAACCCAGATATGTTATATCGATGGGAAGTTGTGCTAATGGAGGTGGTTATTATCATTATTCTTATTCCGTTGTAAGAGGTTGTGATCGAATTGTTCCTGTAGATATTTATGTACCAGGTTGCCCTCCATCTGCGGAAGCACTTTTGTATGGGATTATGCAATTACAAAAAAAAATTAGAAATAAAGGTTCTTTAGAAAGATAATAATGAAAAATTTAGAGAATTTGGAAAAAATTATTAACTCTGAACTTACTTCTAAAGTTAAAAGTTCTAAAATAAAACACAATCAAATTTACTTAGACATTGAAGAGAATGACTTAATCAATGTGATTATGTTTCTAAAAAATAATAATTATACTAAATTTAAACAATTAATAGATATAACTGCTGTAGATTATCCTGAAAATGATAGGAGGTTCAAACTAGTGTATTTATTGTTAAGTCATGAAAAAAACCAAAGATTAGTTTTAAGTTTTGCTATTAAAGAAAATGAAGTTGTAAAATCTATTACATCAATTTTTCCTGCTGCTAATTGGGTTGAGAGAGAAGTTTTTGATATGTATGGCATAGAGTTTAAAGATCATCCCGACTTAAGAAGAATTCTTACAGATTATGGTTTTGAAGGATTTCCACTAAGAAAAGATTTTCCTCTTACAGGACATGATGAAGTTAGATATAGCGAAGATGAAAAAAAAGTTATCTATGAACCTGTCAAATTAGAACAAAATTATAGAAATTTTGATTATGAAAGTCCATGGGAAGGAACAAAATATATTAAAGATTTGAATAAAAAATAATGACAAAAGAAAAAAAGACTCTTAATTTAAATTTTGGCCCCCAACATCCTGCTGCTCATGGAGTTTTAAGATTGATACTTGAATTGGATGGAGAAGTTGTTGAAAAAGCTGACCCTCATATAGGTTTACTTCACAGAGGTACAGAAAAACTTATTGAAAACAAAACTTATATTCAAGCTGTACCATATTTCGATCGACTTGATTATGTAGCTCCAATGAATCAGGAGCATGCTTTTGCATTAGCAATTGAAAAAATATTAAAAATAGATGTGCCTATAAGGGCGCAATACATAAGAGTATTATTTTGTGAAATAGGAAGAATATTAAGTCATATACTAAACATCACAACACAAGCAATGGATGTGGGGGCTTTAACACCAACCTTATGGGGTTTTGAAGAAAGAGAAACTTTAATGGGTTTTTATGAAAGAGTTTCAGGTTCAAGATTACATGCTAATTATTTTAGAGCTGGAGGTGTACATCAAGATTTACCAAAAGGGCTAGTAGACGACATTGCAAGTTTTTGTGAAAAATTTCCAAAAATTATTAATGATTTAGAAACACTTTTAACTGACAATCGAATTTTCAAACAAAGAAATGTGGACATAGGAGTCGTCACAAAACAAGATGCATTAGATTATTCTTTTTCAGGTGTGATGCTAAGAGGTTCTGGAGTTCCTTGGGATTTAAGAAAATCCCAACCTTATGATTGTTATGAGCAATTAAAATTTAAGATACCAATTGGTAAAAATGGTGATTGTTATGATCGATATCTTTGCAGAATAGAAGAAATGAGAGAGAGTACAAAAATTATATATCAATGTTTAACAGACTTACCTAAAGGTCCAATTAAAACAGAAGATGGAAAAATTAGCCCACCATCAAAAAAAGCAATTAAACAATCGATGGAGGCTTTGATTCATCATTTTAAACTTTTTACTGAGGGTTATAGAGTCGAAGAAGATGAAATTTATACTGCAGTAGAGGCGCCAAAGGGAGAATTTGGTGTTTATTTGATTTCTGACGGATCTAGCAAACCTTATAAATGCAAAATTAGAGCCCCAGGATTTATGCACTTGCAAGCTATGGATTATTTAATAAAGGGTCACATGTTAGCCGATGTCCCTGCGGTATTAGGATCAATGGATATAGTATTTGGCGAGGTTGATAGATGAGTTTAAAAAAAGTTTCTAAAGATCAACCTAAGGATTTTGAATTTAATAAAAAAAATTTAGAAGAGGCCAAAAAAGCCATATCTAATTATCCTAAAGGAAAACAGCAGAGCGCCGTTATGAGTTTGTTGTATATAGCACAAAGGCAAAATAATAATTGGATA
This sequence comes from uncultured Pelagibacteraceae bacterium, assembly GCA_902568235.1. GTDB lineage: Bacteria > Pseudomonadota > Alphaproteobacteria > Pelagibacterales > Pelagibacteraceae > Pelagibacter. The sequence continues at coordinate 79,194 of CACFPS010000005.1, forward strand.
CCTCTAGCAGCAATGAAATACATAGCAAATATTTTAAATATGCCTTACATCAAAGTATATGAAGTGGCAACTTTTTATACCATGTATAATTTAGCACCAGTTGGAAATTATTTTTTTCAAATTTGTACAACAACCCCATGTATGATTAGAGGAGCATATAAATTAGTAGATGTTTGTAAAAAAAAAATATCTAAAAAAGAAAATGAAATATCAAAAACCAATCAATCATCATGGACAGAAGTTGAATGTTTGGGAGCGTGTGTAAATGCTCCAATGATACAAATAAATGAAAATTATTTTGAAGATTTAGATCCAGAAAAATTAGAAAAAATAATTGATAAAATCGGCAAAAATGAAAAACCTCAACCCGGATCATACAGAGGAAGAACTAGTTGTGAACCAGAAAATATTAGAAAAACATTATTAGAAAATAAAAATGCTTGAAGATAAAGATAGAATTTTTAAAAATTTATATAATGACGAAGGTAGCGACTTACTTTCAGCAAAAAAAAGAGGAGATTGGTCTAAAACTAAAGAAGTTTGCGAAAAAGGGAGAGAATGGATTATAAATGAAATAAAAGTTTCTGAACTACGTGGCAGAGGAGGAGCAGGTTTTCCAACAGGATTAAAATGGTCTTTCGCTCCAAAAGAAATCGGTTCAAGACCACATTATTTAGTAATAAATGCAGATGAATCAGAACCTGGAACTTGCAAAGATAGAGACATTTTAAGATTTGAACCACATAAATTAATAGAAGGATGTCTAATAGCATCTTTTGCAGTAAATGCTCACACCTGTTATATTTATATTAGAGGAGAATATTTTAATGAGGGAGCTAAATTACAAAAAGCAATTGATGAAGCTTATGAGAATGGATTAGTTGGAAAAAATGCTTCAGGTACAGGTTGGGATTTTGATATTTATATTCATTACGGTGCTGGAGCTTATATTTGTGGAGAAGAAACAGCGCTATTAGAAAGTTTAGAGGGTAAAAAAGGACAACCTAGACTAAAACCTCCATTTCCTGCACTTATTGGTTTATATGGATGTCCAACTATAATTAACAATGTTGAAACTATTTCTGTTGTACCTACCATTTTAAGAAGAGGTGCAAAATGGTTTTCATCAATAGGTAGAGCAAAAAATACTGGAACAAAAATTTATTGCATATCAGGAAATGTTAATAATCCTTGTAACGTTGAAGAGCAAATGGGTATACCACTAAAAGATTTAATCGAGAAACACGCAGGAGGTGTCGTTGGTGGATGGGATAATTTAAAAGCTGTAATACCTGGTGGATCATCAATGCCTTTGTTACCAAAACAAATTTGTGACACTATAAAAATGGATTTTGATGAATGTATTGAAAATCAAACAGGATTAGGAACAGCAGGAATAGTAGTCATAAATTGCGATCAAGATATTATTAAATGTATGGCTAGAATTGCTAGGTTCTATAAACATGAAAGTTGCGGCCAGTGTACACCGTGTCGAGAAGGATCTGGTTGGATGTGGAGAATGCTTGAAAGAATGTCAAGAGGAGAAGCTACAAGGGATGAAGTAGATTTACTAATGGATGTTACTAAGCAAATTGAAGGACATACAATATGCGCTTTTGGAGAAGGTTCTGCCTGGCCAGTACAAGGATTAATAAGAAATTTTAAAGAAGAAATAATTAAAAGAAATAATATAAATCCAATTTTTGAGGAAAAAAAAGATATACCTTATTTGATAGACCAACACTTGTTAGAAAAAGAAAATGCTTAAACTTAAAGTAAATGAAATTGATGTTGAAATTGAAGAGGGTTTGACCGTTCTACAAGCTTGTGAACAAGCAGGTGTTGAAATACCAAGATTTTGCTATCATGAAAGACTCTCCATAGCTGGCAATTGCAGAATGTGTTTAGTTGAAATGGAAAAATCTCCAAAACCAATAGCTTCGTGCGCAATGCCCGCTGCTGATGGAATGATTATTAAAACGAATACTGAAAAAGTCGATAAGGCAAGAAAAGGTGTAATGGAATTTTTACTTGCAAATCATCCATTAGATTGTCCTGTATGTGATCAAGGAGGTGAATGTGATTTACAAGATCAATCTATGTTCTATGGAATCGATAAATCAAGATATAAAGAAAACAAAAGACATGTTCCTGAAAAATATATGGGTCCACTTATTAAAACACAAATGACAAGATGTATTCATTGCACAAGATGTATAAGATTTGCGACAGAAGTTGCCGGAGTTCCAGAATTAGGAGCCATAGGTAGAGGCGAAAATATGCAGATAACAACATATCTTGAGAAATCAATGGACTCTGAAATGTCAGCAAATGTAATTGATATATGCCCAGTTGGAGCTTTAACTTCAAAACCTTATGTATTTGAAGCTAGACCATGGGAACTAAAAAAGACAGAAACTATTGATGTTATGGATGCTATTGGCTCAAACATAAGAGTTGACACTTATGGCTGGGAGGTAAAAAGAGTTCTTCCTAGAATTAATGAAGAAATTAATGAAGAATGGATATCAGACAAAACAAGATATGCATGTGATGGATTAAAAAATCAGAGATTAGACACTCCGTTTGTGAGAAAAAATAATAAATTTGAGAAAATTAGTTGGAATGATGTTTACAATATACTTGTTAAAAAAATATCTGAAATACAACCTGACAGAATAGCAGGAATCACTGGCGATATGACCAATATGGAAACAATGTTTTCCATAAAGGAGTTTTTTGAAAAAATAATTAAATCAAAAAATCTCGATTCAAGAAAAGAAAATTATTATGTAAATTTAAATAGTAGAGAAAATTATATATTTAATTCTAAAATAGAAGGTATTGAAAAAAGTGATTTAATATTACTAATAGGCACAAACCCAAGGCTTGAAGCAACAATTTTAAATTCAAGAATTAGAAAATCATATTTAAAAAATAATACACCAATCTATTCTATAGGCGATGTTGGTGACCTAACATACCCTTATATAACTTTAAATAAATCAACAGAAACAATTAAAGATTTTGTTGAAAGCAAAAATGAACTTTCTGAAAAGGTAAAGAAAGCAAAAAAACCAATAATTATAATTGGTCAGTCTGTTTTGAAGCTAAAATCTAGCAAATATATTTTTGAAGAAATAAAAAAATTTCTAGTTTTAAATAATAAAATAAATGAAGGGTGGAATTCAATAAATGTCCTATCAAATAATGCGTCAACTGTAGGAAGTTATTTTTTAAATTTAGTTAGTTCATATAATTCAAATGATACATTAGATAAAATTAAAAATAATTATTTTGATATAGTATTCTTATTCGGACAAGAGGATATAAAAATAAACAAATCTAAAACTTTTGTAGTTTATATAGGTAGCCATGGCGATAGAGGTGCCGAACAGGCAGACTTAATACTTCCAGGTGCGGCCTATACTGAACAAGATGGTTATTTTACTAATTTAGAAGGTAAAATTCAAAAAGCATATAAGGCTTCATATCCTCCTGGTGATGCTAAAGAAGATTGGCAAATTATTAACGAATTATCAGCTTTAATAAAACGAAAAAAATTATATTTAAATAAAGATGAGCTAATTGACTCTATGATGAATTATTTAAACTTAAATAAAGAAAATAAAGATTTTATAGTACCCAGTTATTCTTTTATAAAAGAGAATATAAATGTAGAAAAAATTGATTATTATCATTCAAATGTAATTTCTAGAGCCTCAAAAACTATGAGCGAATGCAAAATTTCAAGAGGAAACTTTCAAAATACAGGAACAAAAAATTAATGCCAGAATTTTTACTACTTATATTTTCTGAAATTTATAAAATTTTATTTTTGTTAGTACCTGTTCTAGTTTCTGTAGCTATGATAGTATGGTTAGATAGGAGAGTTTGGGCATTTGTTCAAAAAAGAAGGGGCCCTAATGTGGTTGGACCTTTTGGTTTATTTCAATCTTTAGCAGATGCTTTAAAATATATTTTTAAAGAGATAATTATTCCTGCAAGCTCCAATAAAGTAATATTTATTCTGGCCCCAATTATAACAATGACTTTAGCATTGATTGCATGGGCAGTTATTCCATTTAGTGAAACGTTTGTTATTGCTGATATAAACGTTGGTATTCTTTATCTTTTTGCAGTTTCTTCTCTTGGCGTTTATGGAATTATTATGGGTGGTTGGGCATCCAATTCTAAATATCCATTTTTAGGATCTATAAGATCTGCAGCACAAATGGTTTCTTATGAAGTTTCTATAGGAGTCATTATAATAAATGTTTTGTTATGCGTTGGTTCGCTAAATTTAAGCGATATAGTAATTGCTCAAAAAGATATGTGGTTTGTTATTCCATTATTCCCAATGTTTATTATTTTTTTTATTTCTGCTTTAGCAGAAACAAATAGGCCACCGTTTGATTTACCAGAAGCAGAAGCAGAATTAGTTGCAGGATATCAAACTGAATATTCTGGAATGATGTATGCTATGTTTTGGCTTGGTGAGTACGCAAATATATTGCTTATGTGTGCCATGGGTTCTATTTTGTTTTTAGGTGGCTGGTTGCCTCCATTTAATTTTTTTCCATTTAATGCTATTCCATCACCTATTTGGTTAATTTTTAAAATATTATTTTTATTTATATTATTTTCTTTAGTAAAAGCTATTGTTCCACGATATAGATACGATCAATTGATGAAACTAGGATGGAAAATATTTTTACCTTTGTCATTATTATATGTAGTATTGACTGCTAGTTTTTTATTATATTTTAACAAACTTCCAATTAATTAGAATGAATATTAAAAGATTTTTAAAAACAATACTGATGATTGATTTTGTTACTGGATTATCAATTGCAATAAAAGAAATTTTTAAATCTAAAAAAACAATTAATTATCCTTTCGAAAAAGGATCAATTAGTCCAAGATCTAGAGGCGAACATGCTCTAAGAAGATATCCAAATGGAGAGGAAAGATGTATAGCTTGCAAATTATGCGAAGCTGTATGTCCAGCTCAAGCAATAACTATTGATTCCACGGAGAGAGAAGATGGTAGTAGAAAAACTACTAGATATGATATTGATATGTTAAAGTGTATTTATTGTGGCCTTTGTGAACAATCTTGTCCTGTTGACGCAATTGTTCAAGGACCTAATTTTGAATTCTCTACAGAGACAAGAGAAGAACTTTATTATAATAAAGAAAAATTATTGGAAAATGGAGATAGATGGGAAAGTGTCTTAGCAGCAAATATTAATGCAGATAGTTCACATAGATAATTAAATGATAGCTCATGCAATAATATTTTACATTTTTTCTTTTGTAGCCATAGTATCTGCTGTTATGGTTATAGTATCAAGAAATACGGTTCATTCTGTATTTTTTTTAATTTTAGATTTTATAAGCATATCTTGCCTTTTTATAATGATAGGCGCTGAATTTTTGGGAATGATAATGCTTATTGTTTATGTTGGAGCTGTTGCAATTTTATTTTTGTTTGTTGTAATGATGTTAAATGTTTCTCAACAAAAAAATGAGTGGTTTAACTCTTCTCAAAGCAGCTCTCATATTCCAGTTGGCTTATTAGTAAGTATTATAATATTCTTTGAGCTAATAATTGTTATTGGTGGATGGAAATACAAATCTGAATTAACAGATTCTATTTCTTTAAAACTACCTACAAACATTACCAATACTCAGTCCTTAGGCAATGTAATTTATACTGATTATATTCACCTATTTCAATTAGCCGGCATGATATTGCTAGTATCTATGATTGGTGCAATAGTTTTAACTTTTAGACGAAGGTCAGATATTAAAAGACAGAGTTATTTTAAACAAATTTCAAGAGAAAGAGAAGATGGAGTTGAGTTAAAAGATGTTGATAACAATAAAGGAGTTAAAATAGATGTTTAGTATTGGTTTAGGTCATTATTTAACACTTGCAGCAATTATATTTACAATAGGTATCGCTGGAATTTTTTTAAATAGAAAAAATATCATAGTTATACTTATGAGTATTGAATTGATACTATTGTCAGTAAGCATTAATTTAGTTTCATTCTCTATATTTATTGATGATTTAAGTGGTCAAATTTTCACTTTGTTTATTTTAACTGTTGCAGCAGCTGAAGCGGCAATCGGATTAGCAATTATTGTGGCTTACCACAGAAACGCTGGAACAATTAGGGTAGAGGAAATAGATAAACTTAAAGGTTAGTGTGGAATATCTCATATTATTTTTACCGCTGTTTGCTTCAATACTTTCAGGTTTTTTTGGGAAAATTATTGGAGATAAAATTTCTCAAGTTACCACAAGTTTATTTGTTTCATTATCGGCAGTTTTATCCTTTGTAATTTTGTATAAAGTTATCAATCAAGGCTATGAAAATAATTTAGTTATAGCTACCTGGATAAATTCAGGTTCTTTGAATGTCAACTGGTCAATAAAAATAGATGCATTATCATCAGTGATGTTAGTTGTTGTAAATCTAGTGTCAGCCTTAGTTCATGTTTACTCTATAGGATATATGTCTGACGATCCACACAAACCAAGATTTATGTCTTACTTGTCTTTATTTACATTTGCAATGTTAACATTGGTAACTTCTGATAATTTCATACAATTATTTTTTGGCTGGGAAGGTGTTGGACTATGTTCATATTTTTTAATTGGTTTTTGGTTTAAAAAAGATAGTGCCAATTCAGCAGCTATAAAAGCTTTTGTTGTTAATAGAGTTGGAGATTTTGGATTTGCTTTAGGTATTTTTTTAATTTTTTATATTTTTGGTACAGTCAATTATAATGAAGTATTTGAACAAATCCCAACTATTATTGATAAAAAAATTATATTTTTAGGATTTAGTACAAAAGCAATTGATCTAATTTGCATATTACTATTCATAGGTGCTATGGGAAAGTCAGCTCAACTTTTGTTACATACTTGGTTGCCCGATGCAATGGAAGGACCCACGCCAGTGTCTGCATTAATTCATGCAGCAACAATGGTTACAGCCGGAGTTTTTCTTGTTGTAAGATGTTCTCCAATCTATGAATACTCTCAATTAGCACTTACAATTATTACAGTTGTAGGAATGTCGACTGCTTTTTTTGCTGCCACGATTGCTATTGTACAAACAGATATTAAAAAAATAATAGCATATTCTACATGTAGTCAATTAGGATATATGTTTTTTGCAGCTGGTGTAGGAGCGTATAATGTTGCAATGTTTCATCTTTTTACTCATGCTTTCTTTAAAGCATTATTATTCTTAGGATCAGGATCTATAATTCATGCATTTAAAAATGAGCAAAATATTAATTTGATGGGAGGTGTATGGAAAAAATTACCTTACACTTATATATTAATGATAATAGGAACTTTAGCCTTAACTGGATTTCCATTTCTCTCAGGTTTTTACTCAAAAGATGCCATTATTGAATTTGCTTATTTAAAAGATAATAGAGCCGGCTTTTTTGCAGCATATATAGGTATATTCACGGCATTATTAACCTCTATTTATTCATGGAGATTAATATTTAAAACCTTTCATGGTGATTATAACAATCAAAAAAATAAGATTGAATCATTGCACGAGTCTCCTGCTGTAATGCTATTGCCTTTAGCGGTTTTAGCGATAGGTTCAATTTTTGCTGGAATCATATTTAAAGAATTATTTATTGGACATGATACTTTTTATGTTTTTTGGGGCGATTCAATTAAGTTTCTTCAACCTTTAAGCACGGATCATCCACCCAAATGGTTTATAGTTTTAACACCACTTTTAGTCACGATTTCTATACCATTGTCCTTTTATTTATTTGTTAAAAACAAAAAAATTGTCAACGCTATTGTAGAAGCCAATAAACCTCTATATGTATTTCTTCAACACAAATGGTATTTTGATGAATTGTATGATTTTTTATTTGTAAAACCTTCCAAGAAAACTGGATATTTTCTTTGGAAGAAAATTGACATTCTGATAATTGATAGATTTGGTCCAGATGGAATATCAAAGTTAATTAAAAACCTTTCAATTAGAGCAGTCAAATTTCAAAGCGGGTACATTTACCATTATGCTCTTATTATGCTTTTAGGTTTTTCAGCTTTATTAACTTTATTAATTTTTAAATAATGAATTTTCCAATTATATCATCTTTAATTTTACTTCCTACTATTGGTGCGTTGTTTATTTTTTTTACAAGACCTTCATCCAAAAAATATCAAAGCAGCAAATATGTAGCTTTGTTTATATCATTGGCAAATTTTCTTTTATCATTATATCTTTGGTATATTTTTGATAAATCGAATGTAGATTTTCAGTTTGTAGAAAATAGAGAATGGTTATCTGGTTTTATAAATTATAAAGTTGGTATAGATGGTATATCAATTTTGTTTATTTTACTTACTACCTTTATTGTTCCTATTTGTATAATTTCCGTTAACGCTACAGTCACAAATAAATTAAAAAATTTTTTAATTGCTATTCTTTTAATGGAAACCATGATGATTGGAGTTTTCTGTTCATTAGATTTGGTTGTTTTTTACTTATTTTTCGAAGCTGGTTTAATTCCAATGTTTTTAATAATAGGAATTTGGGGAGGCGAAAGAAGAGTTTACTCAGCTTTTAAATTTTTTCTTTATACACTTTTAGGATCAGTATTAATGTTGATAGCAATAATATCTATCTACTGGATTACCGGCACAACTGATGTTGTAAAACTTTATGAAATTGGAATAGATCCAAAATATCAAAAATTACTATGGTTAGCTTTCTTTAGTTCATTTGCAGTTAAAACTCCAATGTGGCCAGTTCACACTTGGTTACCTGATGCACACGTTGAAGCTCCAACTGCTGGATCAGTGTTACTAGCTGCAATTTTATTAAAAATGGCAGGTTATGGGTTTATAAGATTTTCTTTAGGACTTTTTCCTATAGCGTCAGAATATTTTATACCTTTAATATATTTCTTGAGTTTAATAGCAATAATATACACTTCTTTAGTAGCTTTGATGCAAGAAGATATGAAAAAACTTATAGCTTACTCATCAGTTGCTCATATGGGTTTTGTTACTTTGGGTATATTTACAATGACCCAACAAGGGATTGAAGGAAGTATAATTCAAATGATAAGCCACGGACTTGTTTCTGCTGCATTATTTTTAAGCGTAGGTGTTCTCTATGAAAGAATGCATACGCGCATGATCAATAAATATAGTGGATTAGTTCTAATAATGCCAAAATACGCAATTGTTCTTATGGTATTTACTTTAGGATCGATTGGTTTACCGGGAACAAGTGGTTTTGTAGGTGAATTTCTTATTTTGATGGGAGCATTTAAAAAAAATTTCTTAGTAGCAACTATAGCAAGTTTAGGAGTAATTTTAGGAGCTGCCTATATGTTGTGGTTATATAAAAGAGTAATCTTTGGAAATTTGATTAATGAAGATCTCAAAAAGCTAATTGATTTAAAAAAAATAGAGATTTTAGTTTTTTCTAGTCTTGTTTTTCCAATCTTATTTTTTGGTTTTTATCCAGAACCATTAATTAATTCAGTCGAGACATCAGTTATAAATTTAATTGATATGTATAATTTTAATATAAATAACAATTTAGTTTTAAAAAAATGATAGAAAACCTTGAACTTATTTTACCTGAAATATTTGTTTCTTTAGCAATAATGTTATTTTTAATAATAGGTGTTTACAAAAAAAATAGCTCTTCATTAGTTTATTATTTATCAACAGTTAGTCTTCTAGTTTTATTTGCATTACTTTTTAATTATTATTCTTTATCTGAATCATCTCTTTTTAATGAAAGTTATAAAATAGATAAGTTAGCAACTTTTATGAAGCTTCTTACAGCTGTCTCGGGAATTTTTGTTATGCTAACATCATCTAAATATATTCAATTAAACAAAATAGATAAAATTGAATATCCAATTTTAATTCTAAGTTCAATTTTAGGTATGATGGTAATGATAAGTTCCAACGATCTCATAGTCTTTTATATGGGTCTAGAACTTCAATCACTAGCTTTATACGTCCTTGCGTCGTTTAATAGGGACAATATCTTTTCAACTGAATCAGGATTGAAATATTTTGTGTTAAGTGCACTTTCTTCAGGTTTATTACTATATGGATGTTCATTAATATATGGTTTTGCAGAATCTACAAATTTTAATGTTATAATAAACAATACTAATAGTGCCAATTATGGATTAACATTTGGAATTGTATTTATTCTTGTTGGTCTTGCTTTTAAAATTTCAGCCGTTCCTTTTCATATGTGGGCTCCTGACGTATATCAAGGATCTCCAACATCAGTAACACTTTTTTTTGCTATACTTCCAAAAATAGCAGCATTAACTGTATTTATTAGATTTCTATATGTGCCTTTTGCAAACATGAATGATCAATGGCAAATAATTATTGTTTTTTTATCAATTGGATCAATGTTATTTGGTGCAGTTGCAGCTATTGGTCAAAGAAATTTAAAAAGATTAGTTGCTTATAGTTCAATTGGTCATATGGGTTATGCTTTAGCTGGTCTTTCAACGAGTACAAACGAAGGCATTCAATCGTCAATTATTTATATGACAATTTATTTAATAATGAACTTAGCATTTTTTAGTTGTTTATTTATGCTGAGAAGAAATGAAAGCTACTATGAGAATATAGAAGACCTATCAGGTTTATCTAAAAACCATCCAATATTGTCATTTTCTTTATTAGTAATTTTGTTTTCACTTGCGGGCATACCTCCACTTGCTGGTTTTTTTGCTAAATTTTATATTTTTATGGCAGTAATTGAGGAGTCTATGTATTTCTTGGCAATTGTAGGATTATTATCAACAGTTATTTCAGCATTTTATTATTTAAGAATAATTAAAGTTATTTATTTTGATCCAGATATGGACAAATATGACACAAATCATCATTTTGGCTTAAAATTTACGCTAGCAATAACCACAATATTTATTTTGATATACTTTATTTATCCTAGAGGATTGACAGATCTAATATCTAAAATAATTATTATTTGATGAAGCTTAAATTATTTGAATTTAAAAAAGTTAGGAGTACAAACGATACTGCTATAAGACTGATTAAGCAAAATTATACAAATGGATTTATAATGTCTGAAACTCAAACTTTTGGAAAAGGACAAAGAGGAAAAAAATGGGTTTCAAGAAAAGGAAATTTATTTATTTCAATTTTTTTTAAAATAAATCAAAAGTTATTTTTAAATAAAATTATTAAATTAAATTTAAAAATAATAAATAAAATAATCAATAGTTTTATTAATGCTAAAACAAATATCAAGTCACCAAATGATATTTTAATTAAAAAAAAAAAAGTATGTGGAATTTTACAAGAGACTCTATTTAAAGATGAAAATAAATTTTTAATAGTAGGTATGGGAATTAATCTTTTAAATAGCCCAAAAATTAAAAATTATCCAACTACGTGTTTGAACAGTTATAGCAAAAAAAAAATACACAAAAAACAAATAGTCAAAAAAATTAAACTAGATTTCGAAAAAAATTATTATAAATTTTGTAAATAATATGTACTTAGTAGGCGATATAGGAAATACAGAAATAAAGATATGTCTTTTTTCTGATAAAGATAAATTATTAAAAAAAGTTCGCTTTTCAACACAAAAAATTAGTAAAAAGTATTTGAATAAAAATTTAAAGTTTCTTGAAAGTAAAAAATATAATTTTGATAAAGTTGTTTTTTGTTCTGTTGTCCCTCGTGTTTTTAAGTTTGTTAAAAATTTTTTTGAAAATTCACATAAAATAAAGTGTTTTGAATTAAAAAAATTATATTTGAACAATTTAGTAAATATTAAAGTTAATAGAAAACAAATTGGTTCTGATAGACTGGCTAATGCTATATCAGTTTTAGATAAAAAAAATAACTTCATTGTAGTTGATTTTGGAACAGCAACTAACTTTGATGTTGTGATTAGTAAAAATTATGTCGGTGGAATATTGGCTCCAGGTGTACAACTTTCACTTAAATCTTTATCTGAAAAAGCTTCTCTAATTCCAAAAATTCATCTTAAAAAAACCAAACATGTTATTGGAAAAAATACATCTTCTGCTCTTAGATCGGGTTTTTTCCATGGTTATTCTGGTTTAATTGACAATATAATTAAATTGATTATTAAACAGTCGCAAAAACAATTTAAAATAATCCTTACTGGTGGATATTCTTACCTGTTTAAAGATTCAATTAAAGGTAAAGTTTTAGTGAATAAAGATCTAACTATTAATGGTGTTTTAAAAGTTGCCAAAACTTTAAAGTAAATGAAAGAAGAATTAATTTTTTGTCCGCTAGGTGGCTCTGGAGAAATAGGCATGAATATGAATTTGTTTGCCTACGGCAAGCCAGATAATCAGAAATGGATTATTGTAGATATAGGAGTTACATTTGCTGACGACACAATACCCGGTGTTGATTTAATCTATCCAGATCCAGGATTTATAATAGACAAAAAAGAAAATCTCTTAGGTTTGATTTTAACACATGCTCATGAAGATCATATTGGGGCAATAGCTCATATTTGGCCCAAACTAAAGTGTAAAATATTTGCTACACCTTTTACTTCAGTTTTAATAAATGAAAAATTTAAAGAAAAAAAAATAGATATAACTGGTTACTTAAAAATAGTTGAACTTAATAGCACATTAGATTTAGATCCTTTTAAAATTGAATTTGTTACCCTTACTCATTCAATCTTAGAACCAAATGGATTAAGAATACAAACACCAGTAGGAAATATTTTACATACTGGCGACTGGAAATGTGATCCAGACCCACTCATTGGAGATAATATTAACTCTAAAAGATTGAAAGAGATAGGAGATGAAGGTGTTATAGCTATGATTTGTGACTCAACAAATGTATTTAGTGCCGGTAGAGCGGGATCAGAACTAGATGTAAGAAAAAACATGCTTAAAGTAATGGAGAGATTAGATAAAAGAATAATAATTACATCTTTTGCATCAAATGTAGCAAGGATGGAGTCTGCCTTTTTTTGTGCAGAAAAAATTGGAAGACAAATTTCTTTAGTAGGTAGATCTATGCATAGAATTTTTAAAGCAGCAAGACAATGTGGATATCTTAAAAAAGTTATTGATCCTATAGATTCAAGAGATGCAAAAAAAATTTCTCGTGAAAAAATTGTTTATTTATGCACAGGCAGTCAAGGAGAGCCTATGGGAGCCATGAAAAGAATTATAAACCATAGTCATCCTGATGTTTTCATTGAAAGTGGAGATGCTGTTATATTTTCATCTAAAATTATTCCTGGTAATGAAAAAAAGTTATATAAATTACATAATGATCTTGTTAAAAATGGTATTGAAGTTATTTCTGAAGATAGCGAATTTATTCATGTTTCAGGACATCCAAACCGAGAAGATTTAAGAGATATGTATAATTGGATAAAGCCTAAATGTGTAATTCCTGTTCATGGTGAACACAGACATATGTTAGAACACATAAATTTTGCCAAAGAAATGCAAGTTCCTTATCCTATAAAAGTTGAAAATGGTGATATTGTTAAACTTTATCCTGGAAATAAACCTGAAGTTTATGACAAAGCACCTACAGGAAGACTATATCTAGATGGCTCAATTTCAGTTGAAGAAGAAGCTCACTCAATAAAGGAAAGAAGAAACATTTCTGTTAATGGATATTTAGAAGCTACAATATTAATAACTTCAAAAGGTAATATACATGATAAGCCAGTATTAACCTTTAGGGGCTTGCCAATTTATGAAAAAGAAGAATTTATTTATGGTCTTGGAGAAGAGATAGAAAAAACATTAAAAACATTTTCACTTAATAATAAAAAACATCAAGAAAATTTAATTGATGCGCTAAAAACAACATGTAGAAAATTTTCAAAAGAAAAAACTGGGAAAAGGCCTTTAACAAATATAAACTTAATAAGAATATAAATATATAAAATGTATTTTTCTAAATCTTTTATTCCAATATTAAAAAATAACCCTACAGAAGCTAAAATAAAATCTCATCAATTAATGTTGCGAGTTGGTATGATTAAACAATCTTCTGCAGGAATTTATTCATGGCTTCCATTAGGTTTTAAAGTTATGAAAAAAATTGAACAAATTGTTAGAGAAGAACAAGATAGAGTAGGAGTTCAAGAAATATTAATGCCAACAATTCAATCTTCAGAAATTTGGAAAGAAAGTGGTAGATATGATGACTATGGAGAGGAAATGCTGAGAATTAAAGACCGTCAAAATAGAGAAATGCTTTATGGTCCTACCAATGAAGAGTTAATAACAGAAATATTCAGATCAAGTATAAAATCTTATAAATCTTTACCTCAACTTTTATATCATATTCAATGGAAGTTTAGAGACGAACTTAGACCTCGTTTTGGAATTATGAGATGTAGAGAATTTTATATGAAAGATGCATATTCATTTGATTTGTCTGATGAAGATGCTTTTTTTTCTTATAATAAATTTTTTTTATCATATTTAAAAACTTTCAAAAGATTAAATTTATCTGCTATACCAATGGCTGCCGACACTGGTCCAATTGGAGGAAATCTTTCTCATGAATTTATAATATTAGCCGAAACTGGAGAGAACAAGATTTATACTGATAAAAGAATATTTGATGTTGATTACACTTCGACAATTCTTGAAAATTCATCTCTTGAAAAACTTAGAAGAGATTATGAAAAATTTTATTCAGTTACAGATGAAAAATTCAATAAAGCAGAATTTGAAAATAAAGTACCTACTGAACATAGAGTTAACACAAAAGGTATTGAGGTTGGTCATATTTTTTATTTTGGAGACAAATACTCAAAACCAATGAATGCTTCTGTTGATTTTAATGGAAAAAAAGAATTTGTTAAAATGGGATCTTATGGAATAGGAGTTTCAAGATTAGTTGGTGCCATAATTGAAGCAAAATATAACGATAAAGATGAAATTATGAAATGGCCAATATCAGTATCACCTTATGACTGTGCAATAATACCAATGATAAGCAAGAATGATTCATCTAATTTAGAAAAATCAAATAAAATTTTAGACTACCTAAAATCAAAAAATATAGATCCTATTATTGATGACACAGATGAAAATATTTCAGCAAAAATTAAAAAATTTAATCTAATTGGCATTCCTTACCAATTGATTATTGGTAAGAAAACCGAGGGAGAGCTTTTTGAGTTTAAAGAAGTTGGTGAACAAACTCAAAAATTAAAAATTGAAGAAATAGCATCACAAATTAATAAAGCTAAATCAAATTGATCTCACAATTAGAAAAAGAAGTAACATTAAGATTTTTAAGAACCAAAAAAAAAGATGGTTTTTTGAATATTATATCTATTTTTTCATTTATAGGAATATCGCTAGGAGTAGCTGTTTTAATTATAGTTATGTCTGTAATGAATGGATTTAGAACAGAGCTAATTGACAAGATAGTTGGGTTTAATGCTCATGCCGTTGTGAAGCCTTACAACAAGCCTTTAAAATTTATTTCTGATGATGATTTTGCAAAGAATATATTTTCAAATGATGGCGAGGCAGTAATTTTAAATAAAAATAATACAAAAGGCGTACTTTTGAAAGGATATTTAGAAAATGATTTTAAGGATATTAAAATTATTAATAATAAAGAATTTTTTGGATCTAAAAATTTAAATAAAAATTCAATTTCAATTGGTAAAGAAATGAGTTTTAATTTAAATGTAGATATCGGTGATACTATTACAATTATGTCTCCTTCAGGTGTGCAAACATTAATAGGATCGTTACCAAAACAAGAATCTTTTAAAATTATATCAATTTTTGATAGCGGCTTATCGGATTATAATGAAAATATTGCATATATAAATTTAGAAACTCTAGAAAACTTTTTTGATAAAAATAAAAATGAAAGATTTTTAGAATTCTATTTCCAAAGTCCCAAAAATATAGATGTTCATAAAGTTAATTTAACAAAACTTTTTCCTGATGAACAAGTTTATACTTGGGCCGATATGAATAAATCATTATTTTCTGCTTTAAAAGTTGAAAGAAATGTGATGTTTATAATTCTTTCTTTAATAATAATTGTTGCAGCTTTTAATATAATTTCTGGACTTACAATTTTAGTAAAAAATAAAACAAGAGATATCGGTATTTTGAAATCTATTGGAGTAACAAATAAATCAATAAAGAAAATTTTCTTTTTAGTTGGATTTATTATTGGCACAGGTGCAACATTTTTTGGAATAATTGTTGGAACATTATTCTCATATTATGTTGAAAATATAAGAAAATTTATCTCAAACACATTTGATGTAACTTTATTTCCTGAAGAAATATATTTTCTTAATTCAATGCCAGCTGAAATAGACCCAGGTTCTATAATTTTAATTGCTTTTTGTTCGATAATAACAACTATAATTGTATCTATCTATCCTGCTTCTAAAGCATCGTCTTTAGATACAGTTAAAACATTAAAATATGAATAATTTTATAAAGATTAAAAATATAACTAAAAAATATGAAAAAAATAAAAACATCAAGGTTTTAAACGATATTTCTTTTAAATTTGAATCTGGAAAAATATATTCTATTGTAGGTCCTTCTGGTTCTGGAAAATCAACTTTACTAAATTTATTATCTTTAATTGATACACCATCATCAGGATCTATTGAAATTAATAATAATAAAATCAACTTTGAAAATAAAATTAAAAATGACGATATTAGAGCAAAAAATATAGGTATTATCTATCAAGATAAAAATCTATTATCAGATTTCACAGCTATAGAAAATGTTTATTTGCCAAATTTACTTTTATCAAATGACAAAAACTCATCAATTAATATGGCAAAAAAAATAATCAAAAAGGTTGGTTTATCTTCAAGAATCTACCATTATCCTACTGAGTTATCCGGTGGTGAAAATCAACGTATAGCTATTTCAAGAGCTTTAATAAATCAACCTGTTATTGTTCTAGCAGATGAACCTACAGGAAGCCTAGATTTTGAAAATGCAAAGCAAATTTTTAAAATATTATTTAACCTAAAAAATAAAAATAGAGTTATAATTTTTGCAACCCACAATAGATATTTTGCTAATATGGCAGATTGTAAAATTAAAATGATTGATGGTAAGATGAAAATTACCAATGAAAGAATCATTTAACAAAACATTCAACCATTTTAAAGTTCATACTCAGTACTCTATTTGTGAAGGCGCTATAAAAGTAGATAATTTAAAAGATTTTTGCAAAAGTAATAAAATAAAATCAATAGGCTTATCAGATTCCTACAACTTATCTGGAGCATTAGAATTTTCTGAAAATTTATCATCTGTTGGAACTCAACCTATTATTGGAACTCAAATATTGTTTAAATATAAAGATTTTACAGGCTTAATACCACTTATTGCTAAAAATTTTGAAGG
>CACFPS010000006.1 GCA_902568235.1 uncultured Pelagibacteraceae bacterium
TGAGTGAAAATGAGTATGTTCTCCAGACTCTCTCAAATTCAAATTTCCCCCAGTAGGGTCACCTGTCCATAAAACAGAATAACATTGTAATTCGGGTCCAATCGGTTCGTAAAATTGTAAAAAATCTTTTGTGCATTTCATTAATTTAGGATCATAATATTCATATTTTATATCTTTATAATCTGGTTGAACATGAGATCTAATTTTTCCATTTATTATTCTGAAAACTCCGGCTAGAGCTAAATGATTATTTTCAATTTTTAAATTTTCAATCAAAGATTTTCTTATTGCTTGAGGCAACGATCCTTCTTGGCCAGTTCTTCCTTTAATGTTTAATTTTATTACTTTTCCTTGTTTTCCGTCAGTGTAAAAAATATTTCCTAGACCTCCGTGCTTTCTAGCAGAGTATTTTTCTACTATACATTTTTTATCTTCTCTTACTCTTGCGATTACGGATTTTGATTCATTGGTTATTAGATTTTCATTAATTACAAGTTCACCACAATGACCATTTAAACATGACATTGCACCAGATCCAGCACCTAAAGCATATGATTTTTCAGATCCTATTTTTTTTGAAATTTCTTCATAATCAAATTCAGCTCCTAAAAATTTAGGATCATGCATATAAGGCTCTCCTCCAACATCAATTATTTTTTGATTACCGTTTATACCTTCAGCTGGACAGTTCCAATTTCTAAGATTTGGACAATCAGTTACAGAAACCTCAACATCTTTATAATTTTTAGACAATCCTTCTTGTAAAGCTTCTCGAATTTCTTCTAAGCTAAATTCTGAGAATTTACTTTTTTCTATATTTAATTGCATAATTATAATAAATTTTTACTTAATATTTTGCAAGATGTCTATAGACAATATATATAATATCTATACATAAATAAATTTGAAAAAGATACGAATGATTAATAAAAATTTAAAGGTTGCAGTTTTAGGATCTGGTGCAATGGGTTGTTTGTTTGGTGGCTTGCTGGCTGAAAAAGGTTTGAATGTTTTTTTAATTGATGTTTGGAAAGAACATATAGACGCGATTAATAAGAATGGTTTAAAAATGGAAGGTCATGGTGGAGATCGATTTATTAAAGTCAATGCTACAAACGAACCATCTAAATTAGAAATTGTTGATGCAGTTATTGTAATGTGCAAAGCTACCGCTTTGGTACCTGCTTTAAATAGCATAAAAAATATTATTGGAGAAAAAACAATTTTCATGTCTTTTCAAAATGGAATTGGACATGAAGCTATTATGCAAAAAATTGTTGGAAAAGAAAAAGTAATTGGAGGAACTACAACTCAAGCCTCGAATATATTGGGTCCTGGTCATATTAAAAATCATGCTGCTCTACCCTCTTGGATTGGAGAGTATGAAGGTGGAGTAACAGATAGAATAAAAGAAATTTCCGATACATTTACAGCTCATGGTTTAGAAATGATTGCAGCTGAGGATGTTAAAAAAAGAAAATGGATGAAGTTATTTGCTCTTACCGCAATTGGACCTTTGTCTGCCATTTTTGATCTAAATCACACAGAGCTTTATATAAATAACAAAAATCAATCTATATCTAGAGCTTTAGGTAAAGAAATAATTCTAGAAACTAGAAAAGTTGCTTTAGCCGAAGGAATAGAGGTTTCTGAGGATGAATGTCTATTTATGTTCAATAAAATAGTCGACTCTAAACAAACTAACAAGTCATCCATGGCATTTGACATCCTATATAAAAGAAAAACTGAAATTGATTTTATTAGCGGTGAAGTGTCTAGACTTGGTAAAAACCATGAAATACCAACCCCTTTAAATGACCTAATGTATAAAATGATTAAAGTTAAAGAAGGAATGTATAGTTAAGTGATAAATTTAGGAAAATTAAAAAAAATTAAAAGTAATTTTCCTGTTTTGGTTGCTGAAAAAGCTATTCCTAAAAATGTCTGTACATATTTAATTTCAGAAATTAGTTTATCTAAATCTTTTGATGATATAATAATGGGAGGAAGAAGCAGAATTAATAAAGGATCAAAAAATTTCAAAAAATATTTAAAAAGTTCCAATTATTCTTCAAAATTATTTAAGAAATTTAATAGTAAAATTTTTTTTAAAAAAATAGAAAAAATATTTGAATCGAAATTTAAGGAAAATACTTGGACAAATTTACATAATCCTAAGTCATTTAATACAAAAAAATTTACACTTAAAAGAAAAATAAATTCTAAAGAATTGACAAAATTATTAGGAAACGATTACAGAAATCCAATAATTAACTTGGATATGGATTTTTCGGTTTCTAAAGGGGGTTATCGTTTAAGGCCTCACAGAGATGATGTGACTAGACTATATAATTTTTTGATTTATCTTACTGACATACCTAAAAAAAATGGAGGTTCTCTTACTCTATATAAAAAAAAATCTAAAAAAAATATCAGAAAAAGCTTTAGGAGATTTCCAAAAATTAGTGAGTTAAAAATTGTTAAAGAATTTACACCCAAACAAGGTACGGTTATCTTCTTTAAATCTACTCCAAATTCTTATCATGGAGTAAAAAGATTTAAAGAATTTAACTGTCCGAAAAGATTTTTTATTTATGGAAGTTATGCTTTAAATAAACCAGTTATTTGGTCCTTCAAAAATAATAACTATTTTCCAACTATTGTCCCAAATAATAAAAGAATGCTTACTTCTTTTCATGATTCAAATTATCTGCTAAAAAAGACTAGCTAAAATGAAGAGCAATTCAAAATTAAAAAAACTCTTAGAAAGAGATGGTTTTATAAGAGTAAAAAACGTTTTAAATTTCAATAAAGATTTAAAACCTATCTTGAATGATATGGAATTTGTGATGGATTGCCTCATCGAAAAATTTGCTCCAAAAATTTATAGAAATAAAGCATTAAATTATGACTTTAGAAAAAAATATACCTATGTATCAAAATTAAATATTTATGATCTAGATCAATATTTTAATACGAGATTACCTAGAGATCATGTAAAAAAAGATAGTGATTACTTTGCTTCACATTCGCTTTGGAATCTAATTAAAAATAAAAAAATATTAAATGTTGTAGAAAAAATTTTGGGTACAGAAATTTTATCTAGCCCAGTACAAAATACTAGGATCAAACAGCCAGAAAAAAAATTACCTAAAGGATCAATACATGATGGTTTGAGTGGCAGAACTCCTTGGCATCAGGATGCCGCTGTATTATCAACTCACGGTCAAAAGTTTTGCGACATGATTACTGTTTGGATACCATTCACTAAAACAACTAAAAAAAACGGCTGCATGATAACGGTTAAGGAAATTAATAAAATGGGAATGTTAAACCATATATCTGGATACAGAGGGCAAGTAGAGATAAAAAATAGTAAACTTTTAGATAAATTTAAACCAATATATTTGGTTGCGAATGTTGGAGATATAATACTTTTGCATAAACATTCTATACATTCCTCACTTCCAAATAGATCTAATAATTTTAGGATTAGTGCCGATTTAAGATACAACAGAGCTGGAACACCTTCGGGTCGTAAACCGTTGCCAAATTTTTATGTTAGAAGTAAAAACAAAAAAAATATAACTATTCACAACTACAAACAATGGGTGGCTCTTTGGGAAAAAGCAAAGAACAAATGTATTCCAAGAAAATTTGCATTTAAATATCCTTTGCCAACTTTTAAGCACAATAAAAGAGATTTGAAAAATTTATTAAACAATTAACTTTAATAATCTTATAAAAAAATTTAATGAAAAATATTTTAATAACCGAATTTATGAATGAAGATAGCATTAATCTTCTAAAAAAAAATTTTTACGTAAATTATGATAAGACCATGTTTGAAAGTGAAGAAAAAATTAAAAAAGAAATTTCTAATTGTGAAGCCATAATTGTAAGAAATAAAACTCAATTACAAAAATATATTCTAGATAATGCATTAAATTTAAAATTTGTTGGTCGTCTTGGTGTCGGTTTAGACAATATAGATAAAGAATACTGTGAAAAAAAAAATATTCATGTTCAGACTGCTACTGGAATGAATGCGGATTCTGTTGCAGAATACGTAATTGGATCTTCTTTATATTTAATAAAAAATATAATTTTATTTGATAATAATACTAAAAAAGGACTTTGGCCAAGATCATCATTTACTTCTAACGAGCTGAAAGATAAAATTTTTGGTTTAATTGGTTTTGGAGCAATTGGAAAAAAAGTATGTAAACTTGCAAAAAATTTTGGTGCCAAAGTAGTATCTTATGATCCATATATAAATTCAAACCTTGAAAATGAATTCAATTTAAAATTTACAACTTTTGAAGAAGTAATAAAAACTTCAAATATTATTTCTATACACGTGCCATTAAATGAAGAAACTAAAAATCTTATAAATTCAAATGTTTTTAATAAAATGTCAAAAAAGCCAATATTAATAAATACTTCAAGAGGATCTATTGTTAATGAAAAAGATTTAATTGATGCTTATAAAAATAAAAATATAAGTGGATTCGCACTAGATGTCTTTGGAAAAGAACCAGTAGAAGATAATTTTTATAAAAAAATTGACGATACTTTCAACTGTATCTTAACTCCTCATATTTCAGGTGTTACACAAGAATCCAATAAAAAAATTAGCGAGTTTATTACAAATAAATTAATTACTTTTTTTAATTAATTTAATAGTTCATCTATTTTAACAACTCTTTTTTCCTTTATTGATTTTTCAGCCGCTTCTCCGATTACAACAGAAATCATTCCATCATTTAATGAGACTTCAGGTTTTGTTTTATTTTTAATCGCTTTTAAAAATGCTAAGTGTTGATAATAAGTAGAGCCATGATGATGTCCTGCTTTAAGAATTTTTTTATCCACTTTTATTAGTTCTCTTGTGGGTTTAAACTTTTTTCTCATTCCAATCCTAATATATGATGATGTTTTTCCTGATTTACTTGATGGAACAGATGTTTCTATTTTACCTTTATCGCCAATAGCTGACAATTCTTCTTGCATCTCAGAATTTTCTGCAAACATACACAAGTCTAACAAAGCTCTAACTCCATTTTTAAAGTTAACTATAACAAAGCCATTATCAATAATATCAGGTCTTTTGTTTCCATATCTTTCATTAATGTGATTAACTTCTTGGCTGCCAGTTGCATACACACTAATGGGCTTGCTTTTAATTATTAAACACATTAAATCAAAAAAAATGGCAACATTTTTCAACAAATGTTCCGCCTGTATTCTTTGAAAAACGATTCCAATTTTTTACTTTTTTTAAAAATGGAAAGCGATGTTCTCTTATTGACAACATTTTTAATTTTCCAATAGTTTTGTTATGGATTTTTTTTATAAATTTATTTACTGGAGGCATATATCTATATTCCATTGCAGTCCATATTATTGAGGGATAGTTTTTTGTTAGTTTTTTTAATTTTAAACATTCCTTTGTATTTATAGTAATTGGTTTTTCAATAAGAATATGTTTCTTAGTTTTTAAAACATCTTTTATAATTTTTAAATGTGTAAAGTTTGGAGTAGAAATTATGTATGCATCTACAATATTTTTTTTTATTAAATCTTTGTGATTTTTAAAATATATAATTTTTTTTTTAATATTTTTTTTAATATTTGTTATTGATTTTTTATGAATGTCTGAAATTGCAACTACCTCAGCGTTTTTTATCAATGAAATATTTTGAATATGCTCAAGACCCATTGTGCCAGCTCCAATTATTGCATATCTAATTCTTTTCATAATAAGTATTTTTAATCTATTAATAATCCACTTGGAACTTTATTTGGTTTTCCAAGAGGTCTATTATTTCTACTTTTGCCAGTTAAAGATTTTAAAAATTCAACTAAGTAATAAATTTCTTTATCGTTTAACTCTACAGGTTTTATATCAATACTTGATAGAATCCTTTCTTGTTCTCTTTTGTCTGAAAAAATTACAAAATCTATATCTTCTAACCATTTAGCTTTAGGCAAGTTTGCAAGCTCAGGTTTCCAAATCTTATACATTCCCTTTGGATCTAAATGATGTTTAATAATTCCTTCAAGTGTGGGGTAAGCTCCTGTGTGACCATATGGTGCAGTCAAAGATACATTTCTTAAAGCTGACGTTTTAAATTTATACATATCATTTAAATCATCTGTTTCGACCATCCTTCCCACATCACGAGCATGTGGATCAAAACTTCTTGTTCTTCCTGGTCCAAATTGTGGAATTCCTAATGAATAAAATTCTTGATTAGTTAATAATGGCCCAGAGTGACAAGAACTACAATTTGCTTTTCCATAAAATAATTCCATCCCTTTAATTTGATTTAAATTTAAAGCATTTTTGTTCCCATTTAAATATTCATCAAATGGAGAGTCAAATGAAGTCCATTCATGAATTTCAAATGCAGCAATAGAATTCACAACATGAGTAATATTAATATCTAAGGCGCTATCAATATCATCAAAAGTATTTTTGAATAATTCTACATATTCTGGAATTGCACGAATTCTATTTGTTATAACTGGCCAGACAGCATCAATTCTCATACTATCCTTTCCAACTTTTGAAACTAATCCTATTATTTCATTTTCACCTGGATTACCTGCCATTTCAAATTGCCTGGTCAAAGGAAATAAAGCTTGAACTGCAACAATATTATCTAAACCTTTTGGCAGCGCTTCTTGTGCTGGTGTATTAAAATTATTACCAAATATATTTGACTTTGTTATTCTGCCATCATGCAACAAAGTATTAATCTCTTTAAATCCTAAATTCCATAAAGCTAGAGAATTTCTTGGAATACGTTTTTTAATTTTATCATCACCTACACCAGCTGTTCTATTTGGACCTAGTCCTTCACCACCTTCTCCAATTCCGAGTGAAAGTCCATCCGAGCCTCCAAACTGATGATTATGACATGTTGCACATGCGATATTGCGATTTGCTGATAAGATTTTATCGTGAAATAAAAGTCTACCAAGTTTAGCTTTTTTTATATCAACTTTATGAAAGTCAATACTGGATAATGGTTTTGGTAATTCATTTGCATATGTTTTGTTTACTGAAATTAAAAATGGAATTATAAATAATAGAATTTTTAAATGATTAAATATTTTTTTATAATTTTGTTTATCCCTTCTATAGTTTTTGCAGAAATAGAAAATGCTAGGGATTTGATGGAAGAAGGTAAATTTAAAGAAGCTATGCAAGAGCTTCTTCCAGCTGCAAAATCTGGAAATGCTGATGCTGAAGAACTCATTGGTATTATGTACGCAATGGGACTTGGTGTAGAAAGAGATGATGTTAGAGCTTTCGAATGGTACCTTAGATCTGCTATGAAAGGTCATCCTGGTGCTCAGTCTGGAGTCGGATGGTATTACGAAATTGGAAGAGGTCTTCCAGCTCCAGATCTTGTTAGAGCTTATACTTGGTATGTTTTGTCTGCAATTGGAGGTGACCCTGACGCTGCAATTTCCCAGGAGGAAGTAATTAAAAAAATGACTCCTGAACAAATTGAAAAAGCTCATATTTTGATAAATGACTATAAATCTTGGATTTATCCATTTAGATAATGAGACGAGTTTAAAATTAAACTCGTCTCAAAATATATTTTAATTTGATTATAAATCTTTCTTATAATCTGAAGACGCTCTGTTTTCTGCACGTCCAACTGCGCTTGTAAGAGCATTAAAGATTTCTTTTCCACCCTTAACATTTGCTTTAAACCAATCATAAACAGGCGATGCTGCTTTTTTAAATGCAGCTTTTTGGTCTGGAGTTGGAACATATAGACTTCCACCTCCAGCTACAAAATCTTCGTATGCTTTAATTGATTTTCTTTTTGGTGAAGCAAAAGTAGCTTGCTGCAATGCATAAAAACCATCAGTAACTACTTTTCTCAAATCTTCAGGCATTGACTTATACTTAGCGTTGTTCATCCACCAAAGTGCACCCATATAAGCATGTCCATCTAAAGTAACATATTTAAGACCTGCATCTGGAAACTTCATATTCATAATATCAGTAATTCCATTTTTAGATCCTTCTACTACTCCAGTTTGGAAAGATGTAAATAATTCTGGCCATGGTATAGGAGTTGGTGAAGCACCAAGTGCTCTAACTAATTCTTGTGGTAAATCAGCTACTACTGTTCTAATTTTTAAACCTTTCATATCAGATGGATTGGCTATTTGTCTTTTTGTGTTAGCAAAGTTTCTCCATCCGCCTGTATTTCCTATAGTCATTAATCTAATTGAATTGTTAGAATCTTTAAGAGCCATTTTTCTCATTGTTCTTACAAAATCACTTTTTAATACGTCTTCAGCTATTCTGTCGTCTGACATTAGGTATGGCAAATCAAGAACTTGCACATACGGAAATACTCCTGCTGCTCCTCCTGATGTTGAAATATAAATATCTATACTTCCATCAGATACACCTTGTAAACACTCAGCACCTTTAGAACATAATTGAGTACCTACAAATAGTTCTACTGAAATTTTACCGTTTGATGCAGACTCTACATAGTTTTTAAAAACTATTGAACCATCATAGTCTTCATCTTGATCGTTAGAATTCATAGTCATTCTTAGATTGTAATCTGCAGCTATTGCTGAAAATGAAAATCCTATTAAGAATGCTAGTGAAAAAAACGATTTTAAAAATTTTTTAAATAACATTTTCCCCCTTGGTTAAGATTTTAGAAGGAAAATATATATAATTAATTCAAAAGAGTCTATTTTGATATATTTCAATAAAATGGTAAGTTATTTAGCAAAACCAGTTAGTAATGGGATAGTCATTGATAAAGAAGGAAAATAAGTAATTAAGAAAATAACTAAAGCTTCCATTGCTAAGAAAGGTAAAATAGCTTTTGCTATTGTTTCTACTTTTTCGCCAGATACTGATGAAGCTACAAATAAAACTAAACCCATTGGCGGTGTCGCTAATCCTACTGTTAAATTAACAGACATTATAATTGCAAAGTGAACAGGGTGTACTCCAAGTTCAACAAAAACTGGACCAAGAATTGGACCTAAAATTATTATAGCAGGTCCAGCATCAAGAAACATTCCTACAACAAACAAAAGAATGTTAATCAAAAATAATAGAATGTATGGATTATTACTTAAACTTAATACAAACTCTGCAAGATATTCAGGGGCATGAGATAAACTTACCACCGTTTTAAATGCCATAGCTGCGCCAACCAGAAGTAATACAACTGAAGAAACCATTGCTGCTTTTGTTAATACTTTAGGAATTTCATTCCATGTCAATGTTTTTAAAACAAATAAACCAATAAATAGAGCATAGGCAGCTGCTACGGCAGATGCTTCGGTTGGAGTAAATATACCTCCAAGAATTCCACCTAAAATAATGACTGGAGTCATTAAAGGGAAAAAAGCTTTTAAAGATGCTTTACCTCTTTCATTCCAAGTTGCTTTTGATGTTACAGGAGGAAAGTTATACCGATTTGCTAAAAATTTTACCATTATCATAAGACTTGCTCCAACTAAAATACCTGGAACAATCCCTGCTAAAAATAATGCGGCAACACTTTCTCCCATAACATAAGCATAAATAATCATTATTCCTGATGGAGGAATAATTGGTCCAATAACCGAACTGGCTGCTGTTATTGCTGCAGCAAATTTTTTTGTGTAGCCTTGTTTTTCCATCGCTGGAATTAACATTGAACCTATTGCAGAAGTATCAGCAACAGCTGATCCTGATAACCCTGCAAATAACATGGAAGACAAAATGTTGACATGAGCCAAACCTCCTCTTAGATGTCCCATCATAGCTTGGCTAAATTCAACAAGTCTTAAAGTAATTCCTCCCTTGTTCATTAATTCACCAGCTAACATAAAAAATGGTATTGCCATTAAAGGAAAACTATCAATACCATTATAAATATTTCTATAAAGCATTGCAGCGTCTCTTCCTTGATCATTTAACCAAAGTAAAATTCCAGGTGCTGCTAATAGACTAAAAAAAACAGGCAGACCTATTAATAAAAAAAGTAAAAATAAAGGCAAAAACCAAATTAACATTTATGCCTCTAACTCTTCTCTATCTTTATCTAAAGGTAGTTTTATTTGAGAATTAAATAAAGAGAGTATAGTTCTCAAAACTAGCTCGATATTAACTAAAATTAATAAAAATATACCAACAGGCAAGGACATATACATCCATGCTAACTTCATGGCTTCAGTTTTTCCTCCAATCATAGAAAAAGGAATTTTAATTGAAGAAGAACTAAAAATCCAACCTGCATTTATATGCTTAAGCCCCATTTCAAAACCTATTAACAAAACAGTAAATGAAATTATTAAAATTATAAAAACTAAAATGTTTGATAAAATTTTAGGTAAAAATCTTTCAAGCATATCTATGGACACAAAACCACCCCAACGATAGGCCGAAGGAGCAATAAAACCTGTCATCCACAACATTAAAAATCGAGCCACTTCATCTGGCCATGGCAAAGCGTTATTTAAAACATATCTAAAAAAAACTTGAAGAATAATAACTATCACCATTAGTAAAATAGCAATCCATGCAAGTTGACGTCCTATTCGAAGAATAAAAGTATTAATTTTTTCTAAAATTTTAAAAATTAACATTAATGATTTAGTAGTAAAATTCACAACTTAAGCTATTTTAATAATTTAATAATTTCAACTTTAAAAAAGTATTTTAAATTATATATAAGATATTTGAACTTTTTAGTTTATGATGTTATTAAGATTTTTTACCACTGAAGTTAGATCTATAAATCTATAATAAAATGGCAGAAAAAAAGAAAATATTAGTTATTCAAAAAGTTCATGACAAAGGAATGGAACTAATAAAAAACCATCCTAGTTTTGAAGTAGATGTAACTGACGATACTTCTGAAGAAAATTTAAAGACAAAAATTCAAAATTGTGATGGAGTATCTGTTAGAATTGCAAAATTATCTGGTGAGGTAATGAACGAAGCAAAAAATTTAAAAATTGTTTCAAGACACGGAGTTGGATATGACAATATAGATCTAAAATATGCAAAAGAAAAAGATATTAATATAGCAATTACAGCAAATGCAAATGCAGTTACTGTAGCAGAGCACGTTATGTTTAATCTTCTTAATATTTCAAAAAGAAGAGATTTGTTTGATAAAACTGTAAGAGAAGGAAATTTCAAAGATAGAAATAAACTTCCAAAAACAATTGAACTATGGAAAAAAAATTTTTTAATAGTTGGTTTTGGAAGAATTGGACAAGCATTGATCAAAAGATGTTTAGGTTTTGAAATGAATGTTTATGTTTTTGATCCATATATCTCAAAAGAAAAAATAGAGACAACGGGAGGTAAAAAAGTAGAGAATTTTCTAGAAACAATAAAATCTATGGATTTTATATCTCTACATGTGCCTTTGACGGAAAAAACAAAAAATTTAATTAATTATGACTTACTAAAAACAATGAAAAAAAATTGTATTATAATTAATGCTGCTAGGGGTGGAATAATTAATGAAGTTGATCTAGATAAAGCATTAAATGAAAACTTGATATTTGGCGCTGGTATAGACGTTTTTGAAAAAGAACCTCCAGAGGATAATAACCCTTTATTAAAAAATGAAAAAGTTTTTCTAAGTCCTCATGCTGCTTCATTTACTGAAGAATGCATGACAAGAATGGGCATGGAAACTATTCAAAATATTATTGATTTTTTTGATAATAAATTAGAAAAGTCTAAGATTGTGAAACTTTAACTCCTGCTTTGCTAAGTGTTTCAGTAAGATATTTGTAACCTATTTTTGCATATTCAAAGGGATTAGCTTTTTTTGGATCTTGTTCAGCTTCAACGACTAACCATCCAGAATAATTATTTTTGTTTAAAATATCAAATAAAGGTTTGTAGTCTATACATCCATCACCAGGTACTGTGAAAGCTCCTTCTAAAAATGCCTCTCTAAAACTTAAATCTTCTTTGAGTGATTTTTCTAAAATATTTTTTCTTATATCTTTACAATGAATATGAATTACTCTTTCGCTAAAATCACTCAAAAATTTTATTGATTCTCCTTGAGCAAACAACATATGTCCTGTATCTAAAGTCAACTTAACTGTATCGTCAGTATTTTCTAACAGTCTTTCTGTATCTTTTTGAGACTCTATCACTGTGCCCATATGGTGATGGTAGGCTAATGGCATTCCTTCTCCTTCTAAATATTTACCCATTTCGGAAATTTTTTTATAATATATTTTACATTCTTCGAGATCCATTTTTGGCCTTGTAGAAAGTTTTTTATTTGGATCGCTTTGTATAGAACCAAAAACTTCAGCAAATACAATGCAGGGAGCATTACAATCCTTAAATAATTTTAATTGTTTTTGTATTGATTGCTTTTCTTCTTGGATACTATTCTTTCTTAAATTAGCGCCATACCAACCAGAACATAAATTCAGATTAAACTGATTTAATTTTGGCAGCAATTCTTCAGATGTTTTGGGAAATTTTCCCCCGGACTCAATTCCTATAAATCCTGCCTGCCTTGCTTCAGATAAACATTGTTCTAATGAAGTGTCGCCTCCTAATTCTGGCATATCATCATTAGACCAAGCTATAGGAGCTATTCCCAATTTTACTGACATAATAAATATTTTTGCTATGATATATTAAATCATGCAAAGAATTAAAGCCAAAAAATTAACATTGGGAATTGTAGGAGGTGGACCTAAGTCTTGGATAGGTCATGTTCACAGGATTTCTTCAAGATTTGATGATCAATATGAAATAATGGCTGGAGTATTCTCAAGAAATGCAAAATTTTCAAAAAAATTTGGAAAAAGTTTGGGCATCTCTCCTGATAGATGTTATTCAAATTACAAAGAAATGGCAGATAGGGAGTCTAAAAGAAAAGATTGCATAAAAGTTGTTGCAATAATGACTCCTCCCTCAAGTCATCAGACAATTTCTGAAAAATTTATAGATAAAAACATTCATATTATTTCAGATAAGCCTTTTGCTGGAAATTTAGAGCAAGCAAAAAAATTATATAAAAAAATTAAATCAAATAAAAAAATTAAGTATGCCTTAACTCATAATTACTCAGCTTATCCAATGGTCAGGGAAGCCAAGAAATTAGTTGAAAAAGGAAAAATTGGTAAAGTTGAATATATAAATGTTGAATATGTGCAAGATTGGTCTTCGGGAAAAAATTTAACAACAAGAAATTCAAAAAAAATATTAAAGTGGAAAATAGATAACAAGATTGTGGGTGCTTCTGCTGTTTTAAATGAAATAGGTTCTCATGCTTATCACATGGCAATTTATATATCTGGATTAAAAGCAAAGTCAATTTTTGCTGACATAAAGCAAATTTCAAACAAAATTAAAATGGATAACAATGCACAAGTAATGATTAATTTTAATAATGGTGCAAAAGGTATGTTTTGGACAAATGTTATGGCTAGAGGGGGAGTTTATGGTTTAAGAATTAGAATTTTTGGATCTAAAGGAAGTTTAGAATGGATTCAAAATGATCCAAATTATTTAAAATTCAATCCTAGCAGAGGAGCTGTAAGATTGCTTGAAAGAGGATTTTTTAATACTAATTTTTCAAAAAACTTTTCAAGGCTTAAATTTGGTCATCCGGAAGGTTATTTGGATGCTTTTGCAAATATATACAGAGAATTTGCTACATCATTAAAAAACAAATCAAAAAAAAGATATTTTTTTCCAAATGAAGATGAAGGTTTAGAAACTGCCAAATTTATTGATGCTTGTAAATTATCGTCTAAGAAAAAAAAATGGGTAAAAATATAATTAATGTTGCTTTATTTGGTCTTGGTAGAATAGGCCAAATGCACCTAAATAATCTGTTAGCACATCCTAGATTCAATCTAATTTACGTGTACGATCTTAATAAAAAATTATCAACCAAAATATCAAAAAAATGTAAGTGCATAAATATAGAAAATCCAAATATTGCCATGAAAGATAAAAAAATAGATGTTATTTTTATAGCCACAAGTACTTCAACTCATTTAAAATTTATCACAGACGCGGTCAAAAGCAAAAAAGTTGTTTTTTGTGAAAAACCATTAGATTTAAATTTAAAAAAAATAGAAAAATGCAAAAATAAAATTAAAAAATATAATCCTAAGATTCAAATTGGCTTTAACAGAAGATATGATCCTGGGCACAGATTATTGAAAAAAAAATTATTAAAAGGAAAAATTGGAAATTTAGAAAAGATTATTATTACTAGCAGAGATCCTTCTCCTCCTCCAATGAGCTATTTAAAAACTTCGGGTGGTATTTTTAAAGATATGATGATTCATGACTTTGATTTAGCTAGATATTATGCTGGAAAAGATGAATTTGTATCTGTTTTTGCAACTGGAAGTAATTTAAATGACAAAAAATTTAATAAAGTTAAAGATTTTGAATTGGCGTCTTGTTTATTAAAAACAAAAAAAGGTATTCAATGTATAATTACTAACTCAAGACATTGTAGCTTTGGATACGACCAAAGGATAGAATTATTTGGAACTAAAGGAATGTTAATATCAGATAATAAAAGAGAAACTGAAACAACAATATATTCGGGCAATTCTACAAACAACAAATCAAAACTGTTAAATTTTTTTATAGAGAGATATTCTGAAGCTTATAGACTCCAGCTTGATGATTTATTTAAGATGTGTAACAGAAACCTTAAACCGCTTGCCGATTTCGAAGATGGTAGAAAATCTTTAGCTTTAGCCCAGATAGCTATAAAATCAGTAAAATCAAAAAAGTTTGAAAAAATTAAATTAATTTAATTCAAATAAAGTTGGAAACATTTTGCCACCTAATTTATCCCCATCTTTATAACCAGCATCTTGCATCGTTTTTCTATAATTGTAACTCGTCCAATCTCCGACATAACTAATTTTAGCATCTTCTTTTGCCACTCTTAATGTATATCGACTTAATGTTTTTTTTGGTATTAAAGAACTAAGAGTTCCATGAAGAGTTCTCATATCAAATATTACACAGTCACCAGGTTCACAATCCCATTTTAAAAACTCATATTTTTCTTTATTACCCAAAATGTCAGGGGGTAATTCATATTTTTTTCCATTTATAATACATTCATTACCTTCAACTTTGTGACCATCTTTAAAAAGAACTCTCAAAAATAGTTTATTCCATAAATGAGAACCTTTAACCCAAACTACACCCTCATCTTTTCCAGTAGCTTGTAATGGCAACCACAGAACACACATGGTTCCATCCATATCAAAATAACTTATATCGTGATGAAAAGGAGTTGATGATTTAGAGCCTCCTTCTCTTAAAAACCAATTGTCCATAACAAGGTTTATTTTTTTTGCAGACATTAATTCAGAAGCTATCTCAGCATACGGTGAGTTAAATACAAAATCTTTAAATTCAGGAACTAAATCCCAAGTCCAATAATCTTCTAAATAAGCTGGAACATTTGGTTTTGTAGTATGAGATTTAAATCTAGGGCTTGGATTTTTGATATCATATTCAATTCCTTTTTTTAACTTTTCTATCCATTTGAAATCAAACTTGTTTTTTAAAAAAATAGCTCCGTCTTGATTAAATTTTTCAATTTCGTTTTTTGAAACAAGTGTACCCATAATAATTTCTAACCTGAAACAATATTAATTTTGTTTGATTTTTTAACTAAATAAATTCCAGTTATAACCGCTATTAGAGCTATTAATACTTTTGATGTAATCAACTCATTTAAAAATAAATAACCAAGAATTATACCAAAAATAGGAATTAAATAAGCTACTTGAGCCTGAAAAACTAAACCATTATGTTTTAAAATTCTAAACCTAATTAACCATGCAATACCAGTTGGCACAGTTCCTAGATAAATTATTGATAATGTTGAATCCATTCTATGTGAAAAATGCAAATCATTTATAAATGCAAAAGCATTTGTTGGATTAAAATAATAAAGAACTAAACTTATCGGTAATATAAATATTGTTGCCCATATTAATATTGAAGAAGTAACATTTTCATTTTTTTTATTACTAACTTTAAGAGTTAATAGTCCTCCAATGACATAAAAAGTTGATCCAACTAAAATAAAAATTGCAGAAATAAAGTTATTTTCATTAATTAAAAATTTATCAGAAAATAAAAAAACTATTCCCGAAAATCCCATAAGAACACCAAAAAATTTTGTAAAATTAATTTTTTCATTTTGAGTAAAAAAATGTGCTAATACAGTAGCACTTAAGGGTGTTGTTGCCATTAAAATTGCAGCTAGATTACTTTGCACCTTTTGAACGCCATAAGCAATTAAAAAAAAAGGTATTACTAAATTAACAACTCCAATTAATGCAAACCAGTACCAGTCTTTTGAAAATGCTTCTATTTTTATTTTTTTAAACAAACAAATCCCAACTACGGGAATTGCTCCAAAAAAAATTCTAAGAAAAGCAATCATAACAGGTCCATAAGAATATGTTGCAATTTTAATATTAAAAAATGCTGAAGCCCAAATTAAAGCTAAAAAGGTAAGTAAAAAATAATCAATTAATTTAGGTTCTCTCATTCTACAATATCTTTTATCTCACCTTGGGTAATCTTTAAAAGATTTTTAAAATCTATTTTAAAAACACAGTTTGGATGACCTGCTGCAGCAAAAATATCATCAAATCTTTCTAAAGAATTATCAACAAATATATTTATTTTTTTTAAATGGCCAATTGGAGAAACTCCTCCAATTGTATATCCAGTTTGAGTTTTTACATCATCAGGTGGGGCCATGCTAATATTCTTTATTTGAGTAATTTTTTTTAATTTATTTAGAGAGCATCTTTTATCACCGGAAACTAAACATAAAAGAAAAGTATCTTCAGTTTTAAATAATAAGCTTTTTACTATTGCTCCAACTTCGCAATTTAATGACTTTGCAGCATCTAATGCTGTTCTAGCTGAACTACCTAGCGCCTGTACTTTTAGAGTGGAGTCAAAATCTCTTAAAACTTTAATAACTCTTTGTACAGGTTCTTTATTCAATAAATCTTTCATTCAACTAATAATTGTAACAAATTGTGAATTGATAATTACATAATAATCACCATTTATATATGTAAAAAATGCATAGGTGATATTTTAATAATTAACAATATTAATCTACGTTTTTTTGGTATTAAATTTATAAACTAATTAAAAAAAATATGAGTTCTACACAAGTCTTAAAATTAATAAAAGATAAAGAGATCGAATACGTCGATCTTAGGTTTACTGACCCAAGAGGAAAACTGCAACATTTAACTATGGACGCAACAATAGTTGAAGAAAAAATGTTAAATGAAGGTGTTTTTTTTGATGGTTCTTCTATTGCTGGCTGGAAAGCAATAAATGAGTCGGATATGATTTTAAAACCGGACTTAAGTAGAAAAGTTGTTGATCCTTTTACTTCACATAATACTCTGATTCTTTTTTGTGATATTCTCGATGCAGTCAAAAAGAATTCATATGAAAGGGACCCAAGGGGAATTGCAAAAAAAGCTGAGGCTTATTTAAAAAAAACTGGAATTGGTGATAAAGCTTATTTTGGACCAGAACCTGAATTTTTTGTATTTGATGATGTTCGTTACAAAAATGACATGAACGAAACAAGTTTTAAAATTGATAGCAGCGAAGGTCCTTATAATACTGGAAAAAAATATGATAATGGAAACATGGGGCATAGACCAGGAATTAAAGGTGGCTACTTCCCCGTTCCTCCTGTTGACAGTGCACAAGATATGCGTGGAGAATACTTAAAAGGTTTAAGAGATGTTGGTATAACTGTAGAAAAACATCATCATGAAGTAGCTCCTAGCCAACACGAACTAGGAATGCTTTATAATACTTTGGTAACACAAGCAGATAACGTACAACTTTATAAGTATGTAGTGCATATGGTTTCTCATTCATTTGGTAAAACTGCAACCTTTATGCCAAAACCTGTTAAAGGTGACAATGGTTCAGGAATGCATATTCATCAATCAATCTGGAAAAGTAAAAAGCCTGTTTTTTCTGGAAATAAATATGCAGGTTTATCTGATACAGCTCTTCATTATATTGGAGGAATATTAAAACATGCTAAAGCTATAAATGCATTTTCAAATGCAACTACAAATAGTTATAAAAGATTAATTCCAGGTTTTGAAGCTCCTGTTCTATTAGCTTACTCAGCTAGAAATAGATCTGCTTCTTGTAGGATTCCAATAACATTAAATAAAAATGGTGCTAGATGTGAAATTAGATTTCCAGATGCTGCAGGAAATCCTTATTTAACTTTTTCAGCAATGTTAATGGCAGGATTAGATGGAATTAAAAATAAAATAAATCCAGGCAAACCTCTTGATGAAGATTTATATGCATTACCAGAAAATAAAGTAAAAAATATTCCTACAGTGTGTGGTTCATTAAGAGAAGCAATGGAAAATTTGGATAGGGATAGAGGATTTTTAAAGCAAGGCGGAGTTTTTTCTGATGATCAAATTGATGCTTTTATAGCATTAAAATTTGAAGAAATTTATAATCTTGAGCATACTCCACATCCAATGGAATTTGAAATGTATTACAGCTCTTAAATTATTTTTTGCTTTTTAAAATTTTATCGTCAGCTATTCTGTTTTTATTAGAACCTTTTTTTATAGTGTATTCTAAGGTACCGTGGGCACCAGCTTCTACAGCTTTGCGCTGAGACCTAAAAAGTTCTTTTTCTTTTTTACTTTCAGCAATTTTATTTGCATGTTTCTCTAGATGCTTAGTATCTCTCACGATTCTTACTATACTTTAAATGATTCCCCACATCCACATCTTTCTGTTTCATTAGGGTTGTTGAACACAAAAGTTGAAGAAAACTCTTCTTTTTTATAGTCCATTTCTGTACCTAAAAGATACATAGTTGCCGCAGGATCTATGTAAAGTTTAACTCCTTTTTCTTCGATTAGTTCGTCATTGGGATTAACTTCTTTTGCATACTCCATAACATAAGACATGCCAGCGCATCCACCAGATTTTACTCCCACTCTAACCCCTACAGAGTTTTTTTCTGCCGCAGACATAATTTCTTTAATTCTTTTTGCGGCATTTTCACTTAATGAAATAATCTGCTTTGTCATAAATTTAACTCAAGTTTTGCTGCTTCAGACATCATTGATTTATCCCACGGTGGTTCCCATACTAAAGCAAGATCAACTTTATTAACTTCTTCTATCTCGCTTATACTATCTTTTACTTCTTTAGGCAAACTCTCTGCAACTGGACAATTTGGCGTGGTCAAAGTCATTTTTACTTTAACATCTTTATCATTAATAGAAATATCATAAATTAATCCTAATTCATAAATATTTACTGGAATTTCTGGATCATAAATTTTTTTTATTTCTGTTATTACTTTTTCTTTTAAATTCATATCAATTATTATCTTTATTAATTTCTTCTTGTGAATTATTTATTGCAGATGTTAATGTATGCCAAGATAAAGTTGCACATTTAACTCTCATTGGATATTGTTTTACTCCAGATAAACACATTAATTTTGTTTTATCATCTTTATGCAAAATATTATTACTTAGTTCATCTTTTTCTTTAATCATGTCTAAAAAATCATTCACAATTTCTTTTACTTCAAATTCTTCTTTTCCTTTAACTAAATCTGTCATTATAGATGCAGATGCCATTGATATTGCACAACCTTGACCTTCAAAAGAAATATCTTCAACTTTTTTATTTTCATTTAACTTTAAATAAATATGAACTTTATCTCCACATAGTGGATTATGTCCTTTGGCGTCTTTATTAAAATTTTCTGTTTTTCTTAAATTTCTTGGATTTTTTCCATGATCTAAGATTATTTCCTGATAAAGTTCTTTTAAATTCATTTTAAATTAAATATTTTTTTACATTTATTTATTGATAAATTTAACTTATCAAAATCTTCTTTAGTATTATAGACACCTACCGAGGCCCTAGCAGAAGCTGTTAAATCTAATTTATCGTGCAGAACTTGACAACAATGATGTCCAGCTCTTATTGCAACTCCATCTTCATCTAAAATTGTAGCTACATCATGAGGATGCACTCCATCTATAGTAAATGATAAAACAGCTCCTCTTTTTTTCGGATTTCCGATTAGTTTTACTGAATTATTTTTTTTTAAAATCTCTTCTCCATATTGAATTAATTCTTCTTCATGTTTTGCAATATTATCTATTCCAATTTTTTTAATAAACTTAATGGACTCATCGAAGGCTATTACTTGGGCTGTTGCCATTGTGCCTGCCTCATATTTATTAGGCAAATCTCCATATCCAATATCATCCTTCTTAACCCAACCAATCATACCGCCGCCACCTTGATATGGAGGTAAATCTTCTAGCCATTTTTTTTTCGCATAAAGTATTCCTAGTCCAGTAGGTCCATACATTTTGTGACAGGAAATAGCATAAAAATCACAATCTAAATCTTGCATATCTAACTTCATATGTGGAGCACTTTGGCATCCATCAACTAATATTGGAATATCTTTTGAATGAGCCAATTGAGTAATTTCCTTAATTGGTAAAACTGCTCCTGTTACATTTGATAGATGTGTTAATGCAATAATTTTGGTCTTGGGAGTTATTTTTTTTTTTATTTCATCAATGGTAACTTCACCATCTTGATTTATTTCTGCAAATTCTATTTTAATACCTTTTGATTTTCTCAAATAATGCCATGGCACATAATTTGAATGATGCTCTAACTCAGTGATTAGTACTTCGTCTCCTTCTTTTAAATATTTGTGACCAAAAGAACTAGCAACTAAATTGATTGCTTCCGTAGCACCTTTGGTAAAAACTATTTCTTCTTTTTCTTTTGCATTAATATACCTTTGAACAGAAGATCTTGTATTTTCATACAAATTTGTTGCAGCAACAGCTAAATAATGCACGCTTCTGCCTACATTTGAAAATTCTTTAGTATAAAAATCATAAATCCTATCTACCACAACTAAAGGCTTTTGTGATGAGTTAGCACTATCTAGATAGACAAGATCATTATTTTGAACTTTATTACTAAATATTGGAAACTCTTTTTTTATATCGCTTACATTCATTCTTTAAAACCAATAAGATTTTTAATTAAATTTCTTACTTCTGAGTCTGTTATTTTTTCAACTACATCTAATAAAAATCCATTTATCAAAAGTTCTTTTGACTGTTTATAATTAAGACCCCTTGACATTAAATAAAATATTGAATCTTGATTTAAATTACCAGATGCTGAACCATGAGAACATTTTACATCATCGGCATAAATCTCTAATTCGGGTTTGGCATTAAACTCTGCATTTTCACTTAATAAAATTGCTTTGCTAAGCTGATATCCATCTGTTTTTTGAGCGAT
Organism: uncultured Pelagibacteraceae bacterium; assembly: GCA_902568235.1. Taxonomy (GTDB): domain Bacteria; phylum Pseudomonadota; class Alphaproteobacteria; order Pelagibacterales; family Pelagibacteraceae; genus Pelagibacter. The sequence continues at coordinate 21,428 of CACFPS010000006.1, forward strand.
TGAGTCAACAAATATTTTCCCTTGATAAACAGATTTTGAGTCATTTTCTAATACACTTTTTATCAATTGATAACTTTTTGTATTATCTATTAAATGATTAATACATGTTCTAATTTCATGATGACGTTTATTTCTTAATGAAAATATTCCATTTATAAAAGCAGATGAGTATTTTCCATTTAAATTACAGTTAATTTCATTTTTTATAAAATTTGATCCCGCAGACAATATAAAAGTTTCTGAAACACTATTAACATCTTGGTTAATATTATTAAAAGAATATTTTACATTGCTATTTTCTTTTTTATCAACTTTATAATTTTTTAAAATTGAGTCTTTGCCTAATTCAAAATTATAAAGTATATTAATAAAATTTTTTTCTGCTTCGTCGTTAGATATATCAACAAGTTTTAAACAACTATTTTTTTCCAATAAAAAATCTAATCTTAAATTAACATTTTTATATTTTAAATTTTTATTAGTTGTATGGTAGATAATTAAAGGTTTTTTCAAAAAATAGCCCTCTTTTATCACTATTTTATAATACTTATTTGTAAAAGCATTATTCAGATTTATTAGAGAGTTTTCCTGATTTATATTATTTTTAAATTCAAGTTCATCTATTATTTCAATTTTTTCATCCTCTTCGTAATTAAACTCTATCTTTTCAATTCTTCCATTTATGAAAACTATTTTATTATGTTCTAAACCGTTAACAAAAATTGATGAATCAATTTTATTTGGAGTTGAATAATCATTATAAAAATCCAAGTCTCCAATATTTTTTTTTATAATTTGGCTAATATCTGAAAATTTCCAATTTTCTAGATTTCTATTAGGAAAGCCGCTTGCTATAAATTTGTTTAAGAAGTTTTCTTTTATTTCTACGTCTTTTTTTGAAAAACCTGAAGTTTTTACAATTTTTTCAAAATCGTTTTTTAATTGATTTTCCATTTAATTAAAATTTTCATAACCTTTCTTTTCCAACTCTTGAGCTAATTCAGGACCTCCAGATTTAATTATTTTACCATCCATTAGAACGTGTACAAAATCTGGTTTTATATAATCCAGAAGTCTTTGATAGTGGGTAATTATAAGAAAAGAATTATTTTTCTTTCTTAGTGAATTTACTCCATCGGCAACTACTCTTAAAGCATCTATATCTAAACCTGAGTCTGTTTCATCCAAGATTGAAAGTTTTGGATTTAAAATTGACATTTGTAATATTTCATTTTTTTTTTTTTCACCCCCAGAAAAACCAACATTTAGTTGCCTATTTAATTTTTCTTCGTCAAATTTTAGCTCTTTAGCTTTATCTTTTACTAATCTTAAAAATTCTATTGCATCTAACTCTTTTTCTCCTCTTGCTTTTCTAATTGCATTTAAAGATGTTTTCAAAAATATGTTTGTATTTACCCCAGGTATTTCTAGTGGATATTGAAAAGCTAAAAAAATACCTTTATGAGCTCTTTCCTCTGTCTCAAGTTTAAATAAATTATTGTTTTCAAATAAAATTTCACCTGAAATATCATAACCTTTTTTTCCTGACAAAATGTTAGATAGTGTACTTTTTCCCGAACCATTTGGACCCATAATTGCATGTACTTCACCAGAATTAATTTCTAGTGAAAAACCATTTAAAATTGATTTTTTATCTATTTTAGCTTTAAGATTATTTATTTTGAGCATTTAACCTACGCTTCCTTCTAAACTAATCCCAACTAACTTTTGCGCCTCTACAGCAAACTCCATTGGTAGTTGTTGTAATACTTCTTTGCAAAAACCGTTAATTATCAAACCAACTGCCTCCTCAGAATTTAAACCTCTTTGTTGGCAATAATGGAGTTGCTCCTCACTTATTTTTGATGTTGTGGCTTCATGAGCAATATTTGATTCTGAATTTTTATTTTTTATATAAGGAACTGTATGTGCACCACATTTATTACCCATCAATAACGAGTCACATTGAGTATAATTGCTAGAATTACAGGCTTTAGGAGACACGTCTACTAGTCCTCTGTATGTCATATCTGAAAATCCAGCACTAATACCTTTGGATATAATTTTACTTTTAGTATTTTTCCCTAAATGTATCATCTTAGTGCCTGTATCAGCTTTTTGATGGTTATTTGTTATAGCTATTGAATAAAATTCACCAATGGAATTGTCACCTTTTAAAATACAACTTGGATATTTCCATGTTATAGCCGAACCTGTTTCAACCTGTGTCCATGAAATTTTAGAATTTTTTCCTTTGCATAGTCCTCTTTTTGTAACAAAATTATAAATTCCACCTTTTCCATCTTTGTCACCAGGATACCAATTTTGAACAGTGGAATATTTTATTTCAGCATTGTCTAAGGCAATTAATTCAACGTTTGCAGCATGCAGTTGGTTTTCATCTCTCATTGGTGCAGTACAACCCTCTAGATAACTTACATAGCTTCCTTTATCTGCTATAATTAAAGTTCTTTCAAATTGACCTGTGTCGGAAGCATTAATTCTAAAATATGTTGAGAGTTCCATAGGACATCTTACATCTGGTGGGATATAAACAAATGAACCATCTGTAAAAACTGCTGAGTTTAATGTTGCAAAAAAATGATCTGTAATCGGTATCACAGTACCAAGATATTTTTTCACTAGATCAGGATGTTTTTGAATTGCCTCAGATATAGAACAAAATATTATTCCCTTTTCTGTAAGCTTATCTTTAAATGTAGTAGCTACAGAAACAGAATCAAATACCGCATCAACAGCAATTCCATTTAATCTTTTTTGTTCTTGTAATGGAATACCTAGCTTATTATATGTTTCTAAAATTTTTGGATCAAGATCTTCTAAATTTTTTGGTTTATCACTAGTGCTTTTTGGAGCAGAATAATAATAAAGATCTTGATAGTCAATTTTTGGATACTTAGGTTTTTGCCAATTTGGCTCTTTTAAAACTTTTAATCTTTCAAAGGCCTTCAATCTCCAATTTAACATCCAAGTTGGTTCTTTTTTTATGTTTGAAATAAACTTAATAACTTCTTCGTTCAATCCTTTAGGAGCTTTAATGCTTTCGATATCAGTAGTGAAACCATACTTATAATCTTTTAATCTTTCTAACTCTTTTTCTCTCATTTAAATTCTATTTTTTTGATTTACTAAATCTTCTAAACTTTTTTTTTTAAAAAAATCATTTATATAATCCTCTAGTTCATCCCATAAATTATGAGATATACATTTAGCAGATTTGCCATTACATGCTTTTTTTGAATGTTTTTCACATCCTACCGTTTTAACCTCTTCTTCTACTGCAAAAAAAATATCTGAAATTTTAATGTCTGATGCTTCTTTTGAGAGAATGTATCCGCCTTTTTTTCCTCTTATACTATTTACAATTTTATTTTTTTTTAATTTTAGAAATAGCTGCTCTAAGTAATCTAAAGATATACCTTGTCTTAATGAGATATCTCTCAATGATACAGGTTCTCTCAGATTAAAAGTCGCAATATCAGCTAAAGCCATTACAGCGTATCTTCCTTTACTTGATAATTTCATATTTTCCGCAATTCATAGGCTTTATATATACCCGACTAAACTAGTCAAGTTTATAAAGTATTTAAAAAACTTGCATTTTGTCGCTCAATTTTGATAGAAAAAACATAATTTTTTTTGAGATTGATTATCGATGCCAATAACAGATACTAAAATTTTAGAAATATTCATTCCAGGTCCAGCTGGAAGGCTCGAAGCTAAATATTTTAAAAGTAAAAAAAATACCTCGCCTATATCTTTGGTTCTTCATCCGCATCCTCAATATGGTGGAACAATGAATAATAAAGTTGTGGTAGATACTTTCCAGACTTTTGTAGATAATGATTTTTCTGTCTGTAGAGTAAATTTTAGAGGAGTAGGTAAAAGCGATGGTGAATTTGACAATGGACAGGGGGAATTGGCAGATGCCGCAGCTGCTTTAGACTGGTTGGAAAGAGAAAATTTTGATAATTCTCAATGTTGGATATCAGGTTTTTCTTTTGGCTCTTTAATTGCTATGCAGCTTTTAATGCGGAGACCAGAAATTAATAGATTTGTAGCTATATCACCTCAACCAAATGTTTATGATTTTTCCTTTCTATCACCTTGTCCAACTTCTGGAATTATGATTTATGGCAAAAAAGATGAGTTGGTTCCATTTGATCATATCAACGAATTAGACAAAAGATTGAGCGCTCAAAAAGGTATCAAAGTGGAATTTGAAGCTATAACAGATGCAAATCATTTCTTTTCTAAATCAGAAACATTATTGATTAGATCACTTAATAAATATATTAAAAAAGAAACGGCTTTATACTAATTGCTTTTAACTAATACTCCACCGGTACTTGGCTTTGTACATCCTGTAGTCTCTGGGAAAGAAATAGGTAATTTTAAAAAAGACCTTATTGCAAGATAGGCAAAAGCTTGTGACTCGATAAAATCTCCATCAATACCATAATCATCTACAAGTTTTACATTTTTATTATAAGATTTAATTATGCTGACTAAATATTTATTTTTTCTTCCTCCACCACATAAAATTGTTTTTTCATTTAATGTATCTGTAGACCTTTCATTAGCTTTAAAATGGACAATAAAGTAATTTGCTGTATAGAGAGTTAATGTAGCAGCTCCATCTTCTAAAGATAAACCTTTGGCAAACGAAATATTAAAATCGCTAGTATCGTATGATATTCGGTCTGGATCTGATGCTTGAAAGATGCTCCAATATTTATGAAGAACTTTTTTATTCACTTTTCCTGACCGAGCTATTCTTCCATTTTTATCATATTTTTTCTTAGCATTAGTTCTTATCCATTTGTCTATTAAACACATACCTGGACCTAAATCTCTTGCGGTTAGCAATCCATCTTCCCATATGGTAGTTCTATTTAATATTCCTCCTATATTAAAAAAACTGACTGGTTTGGTTTTAAATTTTTTTTGTAGCATTTCATGAAATATCGGGGTCAGGGGCGCTCCCTCACCTCCATTTTTTAGATCATTTTGTCTAAAGTTATAAACTACTTTTTTCTGGGTAAGTTTTGATAAAAGTTTTCCATCTCCAAGTTGTTTGGTAATTTTTTCCTCTGGATTATGAAAAATAGTCTGTCCATGAAATCCTATAAAATCTACATTTACTTTTGTTTTTTTTAGAGTTTCAATAACTGCTTTAGCATGAAATATTGTTATTTCTTTTTCAACAGATTCTATTTGTTTTTGATGTTTTTTTAGATCTTTTGAGCTTTTTATTTTATCCCTTAGTCTCGTTAAATTATTATAAATATCTTTAGGATATTCAAAATACTTATCCAAAATTGCCTTATATTCATGCTTTCCATCAGTTTGTATTATTGATGCATCAACCCCATCCATTGAAGTTCCGCTCATTAATCCTAATGCTGTATAAATCTTTCCCATTCTTATTTTTTTTTATTAAATATTGTATATTGTGGAACTATAGACCTATGAATAAATTTTTAAAAGAATTTAAAGACAGAGGGTATTTCTACCAATGTACTAACGAAATTGAATTATCAGAATTATTAGATAAAAAAAGTATTAATGCTTATATAGGTTTTGATAGTACGGCTCCTAGTTTGCACGTCGGTAGTTTGATGCAAATAATGTGTCTGAAATTATTACAAAGTCACGGACATAGACCAATCGTATTATTGGGTGGAGGCACTACTAGAATAGGTGACCCTTCTGGAAAAGAAGAAACAAGAAAAATTTTATCTGAAAAACAAATTGAACAAAATATAAAAAATATTCAAAATGTTTTCAAAATATTTTTGAAAACAAATAATCCAAAATTAAAACCAATTTTTGTAAATAATTATAAATGGTTAGGAAAATTAAATTATATTAAATTTTTAAGAGAAATTGGAAGACATTTTACTATAAATAAAATGTTAAGTTTTGATAGTGTTAAATTACGTTTAGAAAGAGAACAATCTCTAAGCTATATGGAATTTAATTATATGATTTTGCAAGCATATGACTTTCTTGAACTTAACAAAAATAAAAATTGTTTGATGCAAATAGGCGGATCTGATCAATGGGGAAATATAGTTAATGGTGTCGAGTTAATTAAAAGACAGTCTGGAAATCAAACTTATGGTTTAACAACACCTTTGTTAACTTTATCATCGGGTGCAAAAATGGGTAAAACAGAAAAAGGTGCTATTTGGTTAGATAAAAAAATGTTGTCACCTTATGATTATTGGCAATTTTGGAGAAATACAAATGATAGTGATGTAATTAAATTTTTAAAAATGTTTACAGATATAAGTATAAGTGAAATTGAAAAAATTAAACAGAATAACATTAATGATCTTAAAATATTACTTGCCAACAAAGCAACAGAAATGCTTCATGGAAAAAAAGAATCTTTGAATGCAGAAAAACTTGCAAATTCTACATTCAAAGAAGATTCTTCTGGTAAAAATTTACCAAATATTAAAATTGATAAAAATGTGATAAATAAAAACATAGTTGAACTTGTATCTTCAATATCTAAAGAAATTTCTAAGAGTGAAATAAGAAGATTAATTAAATCAAATGGAATAAAAATTGATAACCGAGCAATAGTTGATGAAAAATTTATAATTGATAATGAACTATTTAAAAAAAATGGTTTTTTAAAATTATCTATAGGAAAAAAGAAACATTTTAAAATTGTAAACTAATTTTTTTTTATCTTTTCAAGCGTTCTTGTGATAAATCTTGGTGTTAAAGTTTTTATTGGATTTACAGTTGTTTTAAGATTTTTGGGTGGCCCTTTAATTTTAAAACTTACCCCGAAAACTCCTTCTCCAATTTTTTTACCCACTAGAATATTGCCAAGTAAAGGAATTTTAGAAATTGTCTTGTTAATTGTTGTTGCAGGAACCAAAGTTCCTCTCAGACTAGTTATATTGTCTTTTTCAATATATCCATCCATCAATAAAGAAATCGCAGGACCAATGGCATAAATTTCGCTAATTTTTGTTAATTTATTTTTATTTTCATAATCCATTTCAAACTCATCAAACCTTATACCTTCTCCAGTTAAAAGATCGGCAATACCCTGGAGCGATGCGAGACTTAGAAGTGTAGCTAGCACAGGAACTTTTTTTACCTTAAAATCATAAATTTTGAGATTTGATTTTGATATGCCATTTTTTTCAACTGAATCGTAGGAGAGGCTTCCTTCATCGAATCCTTTAATAAACTTGTAATTTTTTATAAATGGTGAAGGTTTTTCTATATAAAGGTTGGTAACTTTTTCATCATTTAAATTTGTTTTTATATTTAATGAAAATTCGCCATTTCCATTTAAAAGAGCAGAGGCGTTAGCTGATATTATCTTATTATTATTAACTAAAAATTTACCATTAAGATTTTTCAAATAAGAATTTTTATCAACATAATATTTATTTAATTCAAAATTAATTACTGTGTTTAGGTTGCTAAAATAATTTAACAGTGAATTTTTTGAATCGTTGTCAATAAGTAATTTTTCAACTGATTTGGATCCGTCAAAAATCTTGCTTTTTAAAATATAATTATTTTTATCTTTTGAAAAATAAATATCATTTTTCATCTTACGACTATTTACATAATTTAATTTTAAACTGTCGATATTTTTTATTTTATCATTTTCACCTTCTAAAAGAATAATTTCATCAAACCTAATTTCTTTATTTTTATAATATTCTCCCATTAACTTGATTTTTGAAAAAATATTTTTTTCTTTTTCATATTCAATTTCATTCAGTTTTATATTTAAGTTTTCGGCTTCTATTTCTGTATTAAAAAATAAAGAATCTTTATTTTTAATAAAATTTATTTTAAAACTTTCAAAATTATCTTCCAATGTATACTTGCCAGATATATCGGCTTCTAACTGATTTTTTTTATAATTAATATCAATTTTATTATTTAAAAAATTAATTTGATTTTTAAAATTGCCAAAATATTTCTGTGCTCTGTTTGAATTAACATTTAGAATTAATTCATTAAGTTCTATTTTTGATTTGACTCTAATATTTTTAATATTTAAATTTTTATCTATATTAAAATTTATTTTATTATCTGATCCAAAAGTTAAGTTTTGTTCTTTTAGCTTAAAATTTCCATCTAATTCTAAATAATTTTTAATTTCAGAACTACTTATAGTATTATTTTTATTTTTAAAAATTGCCTCGATTTGAAAATCATTATTTTTTTGTCTTATAATATTAAATTTAATTTTATCTTTTTGGTTCTTGTTGTTATATTTATTATTAATAAATTGATATTGGCTTTCTATTTTTATATTCAGATTTTCATTGTTATAGTAAGCGTATATTTCGCCATTTTTTAAAAAAATTAAGTCTTGGATTTTATTGTTAAAATCAATTTTATCAAAATTTATTTTTGATTCTAAGTTTAAATTTTTAATTTTTCTATTTTCATTTACTATAAAAGAAAATTTATTTGTTGTTTTTGCTAAAATAAATTTATTTTCTAAAAAATCTAAATTTATATTAGTGAATTTCTTAATATCTTTTATTGAAATTAAACCTTCTTTAGTTTTAAAATTACCATCTATATTAAATTTATTTTTTTTTTTGCTAATTTTTATCAAGTTAGATAAAAATTCAATTTTGTTAAATTTAAAACCTATTTTACTTAATTCTAAATTTTTATTCTTAATTTCAAAATTAAAATTTATATTTTGAAATTTTTCTTTATTTAAGACATTCAGGCTTGCATTTATTATTTTACCATTAATTTCATAGGTAAATTTATTTTGATCATCTTTTTCAGGTGTAATTTTTACTGTAGCTCTGTAATTTCCTGTTTCAATTTGATTGTAAATTATAAATCTAGGTAAATTAAAGCTATATAAATTTAAAAAATTAGTAAGATCTTTAATTGAATTTTCTTTTGTTGCTACTTTTACTTGTAAAACTGAATTTGTATTATTTAAAAATTTTATAAGATCTAAATTTATCTCAATATTTGAAAGTTTTAATGATTGATCTGCTATATTGATCTTAGGATCTTTAGTATTAACTTTTAATATTCTTTTTGAAATATCCAATTTTAGATATACATCATTAAGATTCAATAAAAGATTTGAGTTAAATTTTTTAACCTTGTCATTAATTAAATTATTAAATTTATTAGTTTTAATTCCTACTGTGCTTAAAAAAATTATTATAAATCCTAATATAGAAATGAAAGATACAGTAATAATTAATATATATTTACGCATTTAGTTTATAAATTGAACTCTCTATGAAATCGTCTAATTCACCATTAAGAACCTTTTCTGGATTTGAGTTTTCGTAACTTGTTCTATTATCTTTTACCATTCTATATGGATGTAGCACATATGACCTGATTTGATGACCCAGCCTATATCGGATTTTGTATTTTTAATATTTTCATTTTCTTTCTCTCTTTTTTGAATTTCGAATTCATAAAGTCTTGCTTTCAACATATTCATACATGTTTCTTTATTTTTGTGTTGAGATCTTTCATTTTGACATTGTACCACAATTTTTGTTGGAATATGAGTAATCCTAACTGCACTATCTGTGGTATTTACATGTTGTCCTCCTGCGCCACTAGATCTATAAGTGTCTACCCTTAAATCCTTTTCATCTATTTCAATATCAATTTCATTATTTATTACGGGATATATCCAAACACTCGCAAAACTAGTATGTCTTCTTGCTCCCGAGTCAAAAGGTGATACTCTAACTAGTCTATGAATTCCTGATTCATTTTTTAATAATCCATAAATATATTCTCCACTGATTTTTATTGTTGAAGATTTTATACCAGCCTCATCACCTTTATGTTCGCTTATTAATTCAACTTTAAAACCTTTGTTTGATGCCCATTTCATATACATACGCCTTAACATTTCTGCCCAATCTTGGCTTTCTGTTCCTCCTGCACCAGCATGAAACTCCAAATAGCTATCTAAAATATCATTTTCCTCTGACAAAAAACATTTTATTTCAATTTTTTTTATTTGATTTAAAAGTTTTTTGTAGTTTTCAAATATCTCAATTATGATTTGTTGATTTTTTTCTTGTTTTGCTAGAAGAAAAATATCGTATAAGTCTATGTTTTCTTTATAAGAAACTTCGAAAGAATTAACCAAATCTTCATGACTTTTTTTTTCTTTTAAAATTTTCTCAGCTTCTTTCCTGTTGCTCCAAAAGTCTGGTTGTTCTATTTTGTTGCCTAATTCTAAAATTTTAGAACTTATTTTTTGCTTTTCAAAGAAACTCCTTAACTCTTTGATTGATTTTGTCTATTTCGATTTTAAATTTTTCTACTTCTTGATCCATTAATAAAACTTTAAAATATTATTTTTTGACATGTTGTAACCAAATTCTTCAATATCATTATTTAAATTGTTTTCAATTTTTTCCTTTTTAAATGACTCAATTATTGTCTCTTTAGAGCTAAAATCTGCTTTTTTTCCAGTTTTTGCATCGACGACCATCATTTTTATATTTTTTGCAACCTTAAATGGTCTTGCTTCATAATTATTTACTGCCTTTTTCATAAACTCTTTAAAAATTGGCATTGCTGTTTTAGATCCAGTTTCAAACTTTCCTAAACTTTTTGGATTGTCGTGACCCAAGTAAACTCCAACTACAAGATTAGATGTAAATCCTACAAACCAAGTATCGGTATTTTTATTTGTCGTGCCTGTTTTACCGGCTAATTCCAAATTTAAATCTCTTAAACCTCTAGCAGTACCCCTTTCGACAACACCTTTCAAAATTGAGGTCATTTGATATGCCGTTTGAGGAGAAAAAATTTGTTTATAATTACTTTTAATAATAGGCGTATTTTCACCCTTGTATGATATTAAGTCACAGTTTTCACAAAATCTTTTTTCGTTATTAAATATAGTTTTTCCTTCACTATCCTGTATTCTATCAATCAAAATTGGATTTACCAATTTTCCACCATTTACAAACGAGCAATAAGCTGATGTTATTTTTAAAAGAGTAGTTTCGGCTGACCCAAGTGAAACTGACATTAGCTCTTCAGGATTTTCATATATGTTTAATTTTTTTGAAAAATTAATTATTTTATCTATTCCAAGTTCTTGGGCTATTCTTACTGTCATTAAGTTCCTTGATTTTTCAACACCAGTTCTAAGTGTAGATGGACCATAAAATTTTTTTCCATAATTTTCTGGCTTCCACATTTTTAAATCGCCACCTTGTTCTAAAACTATAGGAGCATCTAGAATTAAAGTTGTGGGCATATAATTATTTTCTAGAGCCAAAGCATAAATAAATGGCTTGAATGCTGAGCCAGGTTGTCTCAAAGCTTGGGTGGCCCTGTTAAACTCGCTCTTTCTAAAACTATATCCGCCTGACAAAGCTAGTACTCTTCCACTATATGGGTCTATCACAACAATGGCTCCATTTGCTATGGGTAATTGTTTGAGACTATAAATGCCTTCTTTTTTTTTTTTTACGTAAACAATATCGCCTACTTTAAAAAGCTGATCAAAATTTTTTCTAGTCCAGTTTACATCTTCATAATTAATTATACCTTTGTTATTATTTTTAGTTTCAATTACTGTTTCAAATTTATCTATTCTTTTAACAATAGCCAATTCCCATCCTATTGATTTTTCTAAATCAAGCTTATCTAATTTTTTTTTCCAATCGCCATTTGGATTATCATTCATAAGAGAACCTCTCCATCCTCTTCTCTTATCGTATTTTTCTAAACCGTACCTTAAAGCGTTAGTTGCAATATTTTGTAAATTTAAATTTAAAGGAGTTTTAATATTGAAGCCTTGTTTATATACTTGATCAAAACCATATTTTTCTACAACAATTTTTCTAACATCCTCAACATAATATCTTGCGTCTTCTAAATAAATTCTTTTTCTCTTCTTCAAGTTAATTTTGGATTTTATTAAATTCTCATATTGATTTTTATCAATATACGAATTCTCATATAGATTTTTTATAACTAAATTTCTCCTATACTTTGCAAGTTCTTTATTTTTGTAAGGATTATATTTGCTTGGTGCTTTTGGTAGTGCGGCTAATAAAGTTGCCTCAGAATAATTTAATTCACTGATTGACTTATCAAAATACCTTAGGCTTGCAGATGCAATGCCATAACTTCCCTCACCTAGATATATTTGGTTAAGATATAGTTCAAGTATTCTTTCTTTTGTAAGCGCTCTTTCTATCCTAAAGGCAAGAATTGCTTCTTTAATTTTTCTATCAATACTTACTTCATTTGTTAATAAAAAGTTTTTAGCCACTTGTTGAGTAATAGTTGATGCTCCTTCTAATCTTTTTGAATTTATAGAATTATAAATATTGTTTTTTATCGCTCTTAAAACTCCTTTAGCATCAACTCCTGGATGATTAAAAAAATTTTTATCTTCTGCAGAAAGAAAAGAGTTGATAACTTTTTTTGGAATTGCGCTATAAGGCACAAATATTCGTTTTTCAGCAGAAAAATCACTAACTAAAATACCATTTCCTGAATAAAGTTTGCTTGAAACAGATGGTTTGTAGCTTTTGAGATATTTGTAATCTGGCAATTTGTTTGAATAAACCCAAAGTATAGAAATAATTACACAAAAAAATATAATAGATGTTGATAATAAAAAAATTAGAGTTTTTTTAAGTATATTGATCATTTTAGTTTATTTATTTAACGAATTTGTTATTCTTAAGGCACAGAATTATTAAATAAAACCTATGAAACTATATCAAAAATTATGTCAAAAAATTTGTATATTGATGCATCGCATCCTAATGAAACTAGAGTTGTTCTTAAAAATCAAATTCATATTGAAGACTATGAATATGAAAACATTAACAACAAATTAATTAAGAATAACATATATCTAGGAAAAGTAAGTAGAGTAGAACCTTCCTTGCAAGCTGCGTTTGTTGACTTTGGAAGAAATAGACATGGTTTTTTATCTTTTAATGACATTCAGTCAGATTATTACCAAATACCACAAAATGATTTAGACAAAATCAAAAAGGAAGAAGAAAAAGTTAGAGAAGAACTTTCTAAAGAAAGTGAAAATATAGAAAATAAAATTCTTGAAGGAGATGAAGTAAATTTCAACGATCCAGTAGAAAAATTAGAAGAAGGAAATAAAGAAGAAAATCAGAGTGTAAAAAGATTTCCATCCAAAAGATATAAAATACAAGAAGTTATAAAACCAAATCAGGTAATATTAGTTCAGGTATTGAAAGATGAAAGAGGATTAAAAGGAGCTGCTCTGAGTACTTTTATTTCAATTGCAGGAAAATATATTGTTTTAATGCCGAATACAGCAAAAGGCGGCGGAATCTCAAGAAAAATTTTTAATCCTGGTGAGAGAAAAAAAATAAGGAATATTTTAAATGAAATAGAAATTCCTAAAGAGATGGGAATTATTGTTAGAACGGCTGGTTCAAATAAATCAAAAAATGAAATCAATAATGATTTAAAAAACTTAATAATTGCTTGGAACTCAATCAAAGATAAAGCTATGGAATCAATTGCACCCTCATTAATACATCAAGAAAGTGACGTTATAAAAAGAAGTATAAGGGATATGTTTGATGAAGACACTCAAAGTATAATAGTTGAGGGTAATGAAGGATATCAAAAAGCAAAGAGTTACATGAAATTGATCATGCCTAAACAATTAAAGAAAGTTAAAAAATATAGAGATAAAGTTCCATTGTTTTTTAAAGAAAATATTGAAAAAAAACTTTTTGAAATTTTTAAATCTGAAGTAAAACTAAATTCAGGTGGTTATTTGGTGATTAATCCTACAGAAGCACTTGTATCCATTGATGTTAACTCAGGAAAATCTATCAGACAAAAAAATGTTGAAAGTACTGCTCTAGATACGAATCTTGAAGCAGCAGAAGAAATAGCAAGACAAATAAAAATAAGAGATCTTTCTGGTTTAATTATCATTGATTTTATTGATATGCTTAGCTACGGAAACAGAAAACAAATTGAAAGAAGATTAAAAGAACGATGTAGAAATGATAGGGCGAGAATACAAATTGGTAGAATTAGCAATTTCGGTCTACTCGAAATGTCTAGACAGAGATTAAGAGAAAGTAATGTAAAATGGGCAATAAAATTAACCAATGAGTCTTTTGCTTTAAAAATATTAAAAATGACAGAAATAAAAGCTTTAGAAAAAAATGTAAAATTAATTGACATTAAAATTAATGATAAAATTGTTAATTTTATAGAAAATAATTTTATGGAAGATTTGAAATATTTTGAAAATAAAAATAAAGTAAAAATTAATTTGATTTCGAACAAAGAGTTTAATTTAACGGAATATGATATTGAACTGAAATCCAAATCGAAAAAAATATTGGAAAAAATTGAAAATTATGAAGATTTGCAAAAAAAAATAATAGAAAAAAAAGAAGTTAATGAAAAAAAATTAACTAAGTCAAAAAAGATTTTTAAAAAAAATAAATTTAAAAAAAAAAAAGATTTTAAAAAAAAAATTAAATAATTCCTTTATTAGAAGTAGAGGCTGAACCAAATAATATTGGTTTAATTCTTCCGGATATAAAAGATTTTCTACCTGCTTTCACTGCTAGTTTCATCGCTTCAGCCATTTGATAAGGATATTTTGCTTTAGCTATTGCAGTATTTACAAGAACTCCATCACAACCAAGTTCCATTGCTTCCGCAGCTTCGGAAGCCTGACCGATTCCAGCATCAACAATTAGAGGTAATTTCGTTTGTTTTCTAATAATTTTTAAATTTACTTTGTTTTGAATTCCTAAGCCAGAACCGATAGGTGCAGCTAAAGGCATTATTGCGCTCGCTCCTGCGTTCTCTAGTCTTCTTGCCATTAATGGATCATCGTTACAATATACCATAACTTTAAATCCTTCTTTTGTTAATATTTCTGTAGATTTTAGAGTTTCAATCATATCTGGAAATAAATTTTTTTTTTCACCTAAGACCTCTAATTTAACTAATTTCCAGCCCCCAATTTCTCTTGCTAATCTTAAAGTTCTCAAAGCTTCTTTGGATGTAAAACAACCTGCGGTATTAGGTAAGTAAGTAATTTTTTTTGGATCAATAAAATCCATTAATCTTGGTTTAGATTTATCAGAAATATTTACTCTTCTAACTGCTACTGTAACTATGTCTGCTCCTGATGTTTTAATAGCTTGAGCACATTCAAGCATATTTTTATATTTTCCAGTTCCAACAATAAGTCTCGATGAAAATTTTTTATTAGCTATTATAAAATTATCTTTTTTCATTAACCTCCACCGATAAAATGCACGATTTCCACTTTATCTCCTGTTTTTAAAAATATTTTATTTATATTTTTTTTATTTACAATTTCTCTGTTAAGCTCTATAGCAACCTTGCTAATTGGCATTTTTAACTTGTCAATTACATTTTTTATTGAAAATTTTGCATTTACCATAATTTGTTTACCGTTAACTATAATTTTTATTTTATTTTTTTTATTCATATAATATAAGGTTTTTGTGAGTAAAATTTTAATTATCAATGGTCCCAATCTTAATCTATTAGGAGAAAGAGAACAATCTCAATATGGTAACAAAGATTATAAATATTTAGAAAATATTTGCCTTAATAGATCTAAAGAATTGAAATTGGACTTGGAACTAAAACAATCAAATGTTGAAGGCGAAATAGTTAACATTATACAAGATGCTAGAAAAAATTATGACGGAATAATAATTAATGCTGGAGCCTATACTCATACATCTGTAGCCATAAGAGATGCTTTAGATGTTTATAAAAAGCCAATTATAGAACTTCACATATCAAATATATACAAAAGAGAAGAATTTAGACATAAATCACTAATTAGTGGTGTTGTAACAGGCGGAATTTTTGGACTTGGTACAAATGGTTATATTTTAGCCATAAATGCAATGCATGACTTTCTAAACAATGGAAATTGATAAAAAAATAATACTTAAACTAATACAGGCTTTAGAAGATCTAAAAAGATCCTTAAAGGGTATTGAAATAGACAAAAATGATGATTCAATTGAAGAAGAAATTGAAACATCAGGTATAGTTATAAAAAGTCCAATAGTTGGAACGGCATACCTTGCTCCTGAACCAGGTGGAAAAAAATTTGTAGAAGTGGGAAACAAAATAAAAAAAGGAGATACCATAATGATTGTGGAAGCTATGAAAACTATGAATCATATTCCATCAACATCTGATGGCATAGTTAAAGAAATCTGCGTGGAAGACGGTCAACCAGTGGAGTTTGGTCAAAAAATTACTATTCTAGAGTAATGTTTAAAAAAATATTAATTGCTAATCGAGGTGAAATAGCTGTTAGAATAATAAGAGCTTGCAAGGAATGGGGAATAGAAACTGTTGCTATTCATTCGGATGTGGATAAGGATAGCATGCATGTTAGATTAGCTGACGAAAGTGTTTGTATTGGATCTCATCAACCAACTAGTAGTTATTTAAATATTCCATCTATATTGTCAGCAATTGAACTAACAAATGCTGAGGCAGTTCATCCTGGATATGGTTTTTTATCTGAAAATTCTGAATTTGCGAAAATACTAGAAGATTACAAAATTAAATTTATCGGACCATCATCAAAATTAATTAAAATGATGGGAGATAAAATCCAAGCAAAACTAATTGCAAAAAAATATGGACTACCTGTTATCGAAGGTTCTGATGGTGGAGTTTCAGATATAAATGAAGGAAAAAAAATAAGTAAAGATATAGGTTTTCCTGTTCTTATAAAAGCGGCAGGTGGTGGGGGTGGAAAGGGAATGAAAATAGTAAATAAAGAAGAAGAATTTGAAGATTTGTTTTTAACAGCAAAAGTAGAAGCAAAAAAATTTTTTGGTAATGATGAAGTTTATATTGAAAAATTTTTCAAAAATCCAAGACATATAGAAGTTCAAATATTATCTGGAAAAAATAGAACAGTACATTTACATGAAAGAGACTGTTCGGTTCAAAGACGACACCAAAAACTGATTGAGGAGACTCCTAGTCCTATATTAAATAATGAACTAAGGAAAGAATTGTTTGATAAAACTGTAAAAATGGTTAGTCAAATTGGATATGAAGGAGCAGGAACAGTAGAGTTCATATATGAAAACAATAAGTTTTATTTTTTAGAAATGAACACGAGAGTTCAAGTTGAACATCCTGTTACAGAAGTAGTAACTGGAATTGATATAATTAAAGAGCAAATTTTTATTGCATATACTGGTGACACTGCCCTAAAACAAGAAGATATAATTCCAAGAGGACATGCTATTGAATGTAGAATAAATGCGGAAGATGCAAGAAAAAACTTTCAACCTTCTCCGGGAACAATAAGAATGTGCCATCAGCCATCAGGATTTAGAACAAGAATAGATGGTGCAATTTTTCAAGGTTATAAAGTAACACCCTATTACGATAGTATGATTTGCAAATTAATCTGTCATGGCAGAAATAGAACTGAGGCTATACAAAGGATGAAGAGATCTCTAGATGAATTTGTAATTGAAGGAATTCATACAACAATAGACCTTCATAAAAAACTTTTAGATCATAAAAAATTTATATCTTCAGATTTCAATGTAAGTTGGCTTGATAATGAAAAAATAATTTAACTAAAACATTTTTTTAACCAAATATCATAAACAGGATGATCGAATGGTCTTATTGAAGGGCTTGAGGCAAATGTCCAATCGTTGAAAATAAATACTTGATTTTTATTTTTACTAGTTAAATCTTTTACTTGCATGTAAGCTGTAACTTCTGGATCATCATCAAACTTTGAGTTATGACATTTAAGTATATTTATTTCAAGATTTTGAAAAATTGTTTCTTTTCCAATTTCTATTTTTATATTTGAACTTTTTGAACTTACTTTATCCAGAATGTTTATTTCTGCAAAAATTTCTTCAATATCTCTATTTTCAGAAAAAGTATTGGACGATGTGGAGTTAACAAATAAAATAGTAAAAATTATAATATTAATTTTTCCAAGAATTATATTTTTTTTTAGTTGCATCTTTATATTTTTTTGGATGATATGAGTTTACTGAGCCAGTTTGATTAGAAAGATGATTTTTTTGCCAATTATATTTTTTTATTTCATGAATGTTTTCAATTTTATTTCCAGTTCTATGCATCCACGAATACCATTCTCCAGGAATCTTTGAAGCATCCACTTCTCCATTATATATCACCCATCTTTTTCCAGACTTACTTTGATAATATTTATTACCAAAAGCATCCTTGTCTACAAATTTACCAAATAAAATTGTATTTAATCTTGTACCAAATGTCTGTTGATTCCACCAAATGAAAATTTCTTTAAAAACTGTCAACATAAAAAAAATTTAATTTTCAATTAATAATTGTAAAAATTAAATTAGACTAAAAATTAATTTTGTATATACATAATTTATTAAAGATTCAATTTTATAAATAGGAAAAAATGGCAAAATATTTAGTTGAAACCTATTACACATGTAATTTTAAGGTTAGTCACTACTTGGACAACATTAATGAAAAAAATCTCCAAGATTTAGAAAAAAAAGAAGATGGAAAATATGAGATACTTGATATCAAATTAGATAATAGAAAGACAAAAAATCTTGAAAAAGCTAACAATAAAAATTTAGATGCCATAAATGGTAAATCTGATCAAATAAATTTAAATAATAAGCCGATACAATCACAAAACTTATTAAATGATAATTTAAAGAAAAATATTAACGAAAAAGTCGGTAAAAGATTTGGAATGCCGGATAGAAGAAAGGGATATATTCAAAAAGCTACGATTGGTAATCACAAGGTGTACCTTCATACAGGAGAGTACGAAGATGGTAAAATTGGGGAAATATTTATTGATACTAGTAAAGAAGGAGAGCTAGTAAAAGCATTAATGAATAACTTTGCTATAGCAATTTCCTTGGGACTTCAATATGGAGTTCCTTTAGATGAATTTGTAAATGCTTATGTTGGAACGAAATTTGAGCCCTCAGGTGAAGTATATGGAAACGATAGAATTCTAAGCGCAACATCTATTTTGGATTATATATTTAGAGAATTGGCCATTTCTTACCTTAGTAGAGAAGATTTGGCACACACTCCTTCTATTGGAGGAATTGGTGAAAATAAAGATACCCCGATAGAAGCTATTGGAGAAGATCAAAGTCAGTTTTTAAAGCTTGTCAAAGATATTACTAGTAAGGGTTTTGTCAGAAATGATTACAAAAAAAAATTGGTAGATCTCTCTGATATAAGAATAAATCTGAAAGGAAAAAAATAATTAATCTTTTTTCTTTATAGACAGATTTAACTCTTTTAACTGATTTTCTTCAATATTTGATGGGGCATTCATCATTAAATCTTGAGCATTCTGATTCATTGGAAACATTGTTATCTCTCTTATATTTTTTTCATCAGCAAGAAGCATTATTATTCTATCAATACCTGGTGCAATACCTCCGTGTGGCGGAGCTCCATAACTCAGTGCATTGATCATCCCACTAAATTTTTCATCGACATCTTTTTTTGAATATCCAGCAATATCAAATAATTTATACATTAATTCAGGAATATGATTTCTAATTGCGCCAGAAGATAATTCTACTCCATTGCACACAATGTCATACTGATATGCTTTTAAATTTAGCGGATTTGATAAATCTAAATTATTCACATTTCCTTGAGGCATAGAAAAAGGATTATGGCTAAATTTAATTTTCTTTGAATTTGCATCTAATTCGAACATTGGATAATTAACTACCCAACAAAATGAAAAAATTTTTTTGTCAATAAGTTTTAGTTCATTTCCTATTTTTTCTCTAGCTAAAGCTAAAATATTTTCTACATTTTCTTTTTGTCCACAAGATAAAAAAATAGTATCTCCTATTTTTGCATCCATCTCTTTCATTATTTCTTTTAATGCATCTTCTGAAAAAAATTTACCTACGGGGCCTTTACCAGATATTTTCTGGTTTTTTTCCAATGTAAAATAAGCTAGACCAGAAGACCCTTGATCCTTTGCCCATTTGTCAATTCCATCAAAAAAACTTCGTGTTTTATCTTTGGTATCTTTTGCTACCAATCCTCTGACTATTGATCCTGATTTAACAAGTTTTTTAAATATTTCAAATTTTACATCGTCTCTTTTAAAAATTTCCGTTATGTCGGATATAATTATTGGATTTCTCAGGTCAGGCTTATCTGAACCATACTTGAGCATGGCATCAGAGTATGAAATTCTAGGAAACTTTTCACTTAATATTTTTTTATCAGAAAATTTTTTAAATACTTTTACTAATAATTCTTCAACAACTTGAAATACTTCTTCTTGTTCAACAAAAGACATTTCTATATCTAATTGATAAAATTCTCCTGGACTTCTATCGGCTCTTGCATCTTCGTCTCTAAAACATGGGGCTATCTGAAAATATTTATCAAATCCTGACACCATTATTAATTGTTTGAATTGTTGAGGAGCTTGAGGTAAAGCATAAAATTTGCCTGGGTTTAATCTACTAGGTACAAGAAAATCTCTTGCACCTTCTGGACTTGAAGAAGTTAGTATTGGAGTTTGAAATTCTAAAAATCCTAATTTTTGCATTTCTGATCTAATGAAAGAAATTACCTTTGATCGTAAAATAATATTTTGATGAATTTTTTTTCTTCTCAAGTCTAAAAATCTGTATTTTAATCTTATTTCTTCTGAATACTCTTGGTCTGAAAATACTGGCATTGGAAGTTCTTTGGTTCTTCCCAAAATTTCAAAATCTTCGATTGATACTTCTACTTCTCCAGTTAAAATATTTGTATTTATTGTTTCTTTAGATCTAACTATAACTTTGCCTTTAATTTTTATAACTGTTTCAAGTGGCAATTTCTCTAATTCTTTAAATTTTGCGCTACTCTTATCTATTACACATTGGGTCAATCCATAGTTATCTCTTAAGTCTATAAACAATAGATTTCCATGATCTCTTTTTTTATTTATCCATCCAGATATCAAAGCGTTTTTACCTTTGTTATCTAAATTCAGTTCTCCACATGTGTGTGTTCTATATTTACTCAATTTGCAATATCTCTTTTATATCTTTTATATTTATAGATTTCTTCTTTTTTAAACTCAATTCATCAATCTTATATATAAATTCATAAATTTTACTATATGATCTATTTATTCTTTTAATTATAAATTCTATAATTTTTTTATCTAATTTAATCTGTCGATCTGAAAAATTCTTTAATATAATAGCAAAAATCAACTCATCGTCTGGACTTTCAATTTCAGCAAATAAACAATTTTTTGCTCTAGAAAACATATCAGGTAGTTTAAATTGTATTTTATTTATAGGTTTCCTAGATGTTAATAATAAAAACTTATTATCTTGATCAATAAGATTAAACAATGAGTAGAGTAAATTTTCATTAATGTTATTTTTAAAATTATCAATTATTATAGCTTCATGCAATTTTAATTGTTTTAACGTATCATTTGTAAATTCATCGTTTTTTATTAAAAAACCATTACTTTTAGATTTAAAAATATTCGCAAGATGAGTCTTGCCTGAAAATTTATCACCAGAAATATTTACAATTTTTTTTTCCCATTTAGGCCATTTATCAATAATATTAAATGCAAAAAAATTGCTTTTTGAAACGTAATAATCATGTTTGTCAAAATTTTTGTTAAGACCAAAGTCTAAAATTTGTTGATTTAATTCAGTCATTTTAAAAGCCAAATTTCATTGCTATTGTCTATTTTAAAATTATTCAATTTCATTTCATCTATAAATTTATTAGGCATGCCATTAAAAATTATTTTATAAATGATTTCATTATTATTAATTTTTTCAATATTAAATTTAGACACAAGTTCATAATTTTTTAAAGTTTTTTCTAATTTTTCAGTTAAACTATAGTATTTAGAATCAACCTTTAATTTAATTGTCAATACAATGGATGTATTAATTTTATTTATTAGTTTCCATTTATCTTCAAATATAATTTGAATTTTATTAATTAAATTATCTACATTTTGCACGTCTTTTAAGTTAAAATTTTCAAATTTGTCATTAATGAAAAATGTTTGACCGTCAAAATTTATTTTAGAAAATATTTTTAATTCGCTGTTATTTTTAAAAGCTATAAAGGCGATATATTTTGTAAAATTATATTTATTTATAATTTCTTTAAAATCATACTCAACAATATTGTTAACATATTTTTTTACTTGTTGGTAATCCTCAATATCTTCACTTGGCAGATTATAACTAATTAAAGAATTTTCTAATTTACTTTTTTTCCATCTTTCATAAAAGATATTTTGATTGAAGTAAAAAAGATCGCCGGTATTTTCATCAATTAAAATAGGTATAATTAATAATTCTATCTGGGACGGTATTGAAGGTATAATATTTTTACTTTGTATATATTCAATTATTTTTTTTCTATTAAATTGAACTTCAAATATACTTTTATATTTATTATTTATAAATTTTTCATCTGTTATTGAGAAATTGTCGATTAAAGTTTTTATTTTATCTATATCTATAGTTTTAAAAATGTTTTGATCTTTTTTTTGAACTAATTTAAAAACTAAGTTTTTAAAAGCTTTTTTAAATGCTTTGTCGATAACTTTTGTTTTTTCAAAATTTAGGTCATAAACTTCCTCAATTTCAATATTTGAAACTATATAATTTTTACTAAAAGCATAATTTGTGGAAAACTTGCTAAAAATTAAGACTAAAATTAAAAAAAAAATGTATAGATAAAATTGTAATTTTTTTTTAAACAAAGACATTTTATAAAACCATGAAGTCAAACAAGTTAACATATGCTAAAAGTGGAGTTAATATAAAGAAATCAGATAAATTTGTCAGTTTCATATCATCAATATCAAAAAAAACAAAAAAAAGTGGTTATTTTAAGAACATTGGTGGATTTGGTGCCATTTCTGACATTCCCAATTATCTTAATAATCCAAAACTTGTAACTAGTGCTGATGGAGTTGGAACTAAAATAGAAATAGCAAATGATTTAAAGAAATATAATACAATTGGAATTGATTTAGTTGCAATGTGTGTAAACGATTTAATTGTACAAGGGGCTAAACCTTTATTATTTTTAGATTATATTGCTGTAGACAAAATTGAAGTTAAAAAATTAAAAAATATCATAAGAGGTATATTTAAAGGTTGTGAAATAGCTGGTTGTAAACTTGTTGGTGGGGAAACGGCTGAAATGCCAGGCACTTACTCAAAGGGTAAATTTGATATTGCTGGTTTTTCTGTTGGATTAGTTGAAAAAAAAAAAATACTTAATAATAAAATAAAAAAAAACGATATAATTTTAGGTATCCCATCAAATGGGATTCACTCGAATGGATATTCGCTAATTAGATATGTATTAAAGAAAAAAAAAATTAATTTTAAAAAAAATAAATTTCTAAAAAAAGAATTAATAAGGCCTACAAAAATTTATGTAAAAGATGTTCTTAAATTAATCAAAAAAAATATGATAAAAGGATGTGCTAATATTACAGGCGGTGGACTAGTTGACAACATTTCAAGAGTAATTCCAAAAAATCATTGCGCAGATATTAATTTAACAAAAGTTAAAACTTTAAAAATCTTTAAATGGTTAAAAAAAACTGGAATTGAAGATGATGAAATGCTTAAAACATTTAATTGTGGAATAGGTTTCTGCTTAATAGCAAATTCAAAGAATAAAAAAAAAATTATTAAAAGTTTCAAAAATAAATTTCAGCCTTATGAAATTGGAAAAATAACTAAAGATATTAGTAGAGTAAAGTTAAGTGGTAAAATTCGTTGGTAAAATAAACACTGCTGTATTTATTTCTGGCAGAGGAAGCAACTTGAAAAATTTAATTAAATTTTCCGAAAAAAAGATTAGCCCTATTAAAATAATCCTTGTAGTGACGAATAACAAAAATGCAAAAGGCCTTAATTTTGCAAAAAATAAAAAAATACCTTTTTTGATTAATAATTTCAAAAATAAAACTTTATCTGAAAACAAAACAATTAAAAGAATCAAAAAAAATAAAATAGAACTCATTTGTCTTGCGGGGTTTATGAAAATACTAACTAGTAATTTTATAAAAAAATACAAACACCCAATATTAAATATTCATCCCTCATTGCTTCCAAAATATAAAGGTTTAAATACACATCAGAGAGTAATCAATAATAATGAACAATTCACTGGATCAACTGTTCATCTTGTTAATTCAAAATTAGACTCTGGCAAAATTATCTTACAAAGAAAAATAAAAATTCTTAAAAATGATAATCCTAAAACACTTGAAAAAAAAATTCTTAAACTTGAACATAAGCTTTATCCAGATGCGATTTTGAAACTTTTAGCTAACTTTTAAAAAAAAACTCTAACTCTATTTTTGCATTATCAAGGCTATCAGAGCCATGTACTGAATTTTTATCTATAGATATACCGTATTTTTTGCGTAAAGTGCCCTCTTCAGCTTCTTTTGGGTTGGTAGCACCCATTAGCTTTCTATTGTCTAAAACTGCATTATTTTTTTGAAGAGCCATGACAATTATTGGACCTGAAGATAAATAATTGCACAAATCATTATAAAAAGGTTTTGTTTCATGAACTTTGTAGAATTGTTCTGCTTCTTGTTTTGATATATGAATTTTTTTTTCTTTTGCTATTTCAAAACCATTATTTTTAAATTCATTCTTTATTTTATCTTGTAAATTTCTTTCAATCGCATCTGGTTTTATTATAGACAATGTTTGTTCAATATTACTCATAATTATCTTCTACAAATTTATTTAACAATCTTACGCCGTAGCCTGTTGCTCCTCCTGAATTTAAAGCTCCAGAATACTTTGAAAAAGCCATTCCAGCTATATCAAGGTGCGCCCATGGTGTTTTATTAATAACAAATCTTTGTAAAAATTGTGCTGCAGTTGTTGATCCTGCTCCTCCCACATAATTAATATTTTGCATATCAGCGTTTTTGGAGTTTATTAGCTTGTCAAAGTTTTTATGAAGAGGCATTCTCCATAATTTTTCATCAACTTGTTCACCGGCTTGAAGTAATTGTTTTGACAGCCTATCATCGTTAGAAAAAAGCCCTGCATACTCTGACCCCAAAGAAACAATGATAGCGCCAGTTAAAGTTGCTAAATCAACCATGAATTTAGGTTTAAATTTTTTTTCAGTGAAAGTTAAAGCATCTGCTAAAACCAATCTACCTTCAGCGTCAGTATTTAATACTTCTATAGTTTTTCCACTATAAGATTTTACAATATCGCCAGGTCTTTGAGCATTTCCACTCACCATATTTTCAACGATGCCTACTACACCAACTGCATTTATTTTAGCTTTTCTTAAAGCTAAAGTTTTCATTAAACCTACTACAGCAGCTGAGCCTGCCATATCATAAGTCATATCTTCCATAAATCTTGCTGGTTTTAGTGAGTAACCACCAGTATCAAAACAAACACCTTTTCCAACAAATGCCAAAGGTTTTGATTTAGATTTATTACCTTTCCATTCAACAGTTACAAGATAAGAACCTCTTATACTTCCTTGCCCAACTCCTAACAAAGCATTACATCCTAATTTCTTTAATTTTTTTTGATCATAAACTGTAACTTTTAAGCCAATTTTTTTTAATTTGATTAGTCTTTTTGCATATTCATCTGGGTGCAAAATATTTCCTGGCTCGGAAACTAAATCTCTAGTAAAAAAAACACCATCTAACAGTGCATCTAATTTTTTTCTTAAAATATTTGACTTCGTTATTTGTTTGCCAATGACATTTAAATTAATACTTTTATTTTTTTTGTTATTAGATTTATAAGTATCAAAATTATAAGACTTAAGTTTAGCGCCATGTATAGTTTTTTCTAATTGCGCATTGCTAATATCGATCGTATTAAAATCAATATATAAGTTTTCTATTTTATTTTTTTCTAAATAATCAAAAAGTTTTGAACCAATATTCTCAAAATCAATTGATAAAGATAATTTTTTACAATTTATAAAAATATAATTTTTACCTTTATATTCTTTTTGAATAAACAGTTGATCTTGAAAAAGTTGATTATCCAAAACTGATTTTAGACATTGATTTGCATTTGCATTTTTAACTTTTTTGCCCTTAACAAAAACTACCTCGTTTACTGTCTTCACTTTTGTTAATTTGCCTGTAAATTTTACTTTTAGCTTCATTTTTTTGAATATTTAATAGATATTGTTGTATATTTATTAAAAAAATAATTTCAATGAATAAATTAATATTTAGAAAGCTTTTTTACGATATATTGTCATTTTTTTTAATTTCTTCAATTTGTATAACGGTAATTATTTGGGTGGTTCAGGCGGTTAACTATTTAGACATTGTCTCTGAAGACGGATACGGATTAAACACATATTTTATATTCACATTTTTAAGTTTACCAAAAATTTTTAGTAGAACAATAATATTTGTTTTTTTTATATCAATATTTTATACAATAAGTAAATATGACAATACCAATGAGATAATAGTATTTTGGAATAATGGAGTAAAAAAACTAACTTTTATAAACTTTATTTTTAAATTCTCACTTCTATTTATAATTATACAAATTATCTTAAATTTATATATAGTTCCTTCTTCTCAAAATTTAGCAAGAAGTTATTTAAAAAACTCTAATATAGATTTTCTCAAAAAGCTTATTTCTGAAAAAAAATTTATTGATGCTGCTAATAATTTAACAATTTTTGTGGAGAAATATAATGAAGATGAAAGTTTTGAAAAAATTTATATTAATGAAATAATTAATGATAGAAGTTCAAAAATAATTACTGCTCAAAATGGAAATTTTGTAAAAAAAAACAATAAATATTTTTTTAAACTTAATAATGGTGGAATTACTAATATTGAAGATGATAATGTATATATTATTAATTTTTCAGATACTGAATATGATTTATCAAAATTTTCAAGCAAAACTGTAACGCAACAAAAAATTCAAGAAGCTAGCAGTAAGTCTTTATTCGACTGCCTGAAGATGCTTTATTTGGAAGGTGGTGTTGATGTATGGATCAATGATACTTGCAATGACAAATCAGGAAAACAAGTTAAACAGGAAGGATTTAAAAGACTTATTGTTCCATTTTATATTTTAATAATTGCGTTAATAGGATCTAGTTTAATAATTAAACCTAAAAATTTCAATTTAGAAAAATATTACAAAATTTTAACATTTATTTTTGGCGTGTTAGTAATAGTATTGTCTCAAGTAAGCATTAAATTTATTGGGAAAAATATTTCATCAGATTTATTTATTTCAATAATACCATTTTTTTGTATTTTCTTTTATTACTTATCAATATTTATAAAAGGTAAATTTAGTTTAAAAAATTTATGATTAAAAAATTCCATAAATATTTAACTTTTGTATTTTTTAATAATTTAGCTAAAATAAGCTTAGTATTTTTTTCTTTAAGCTTCTTGCTTAATATTTTTGAAGAGATAAAATTTTTTGAATATGTAGAAGTTTCTATTCTTCTTCCAATCGGACTAACTTTGTTAAATATTCCAACAATTTTTTTTGAACTTCTTCCTTTTGTATTTCTTATTTCATCCATGTTTTTTTTTATATATCTAAATGAAAAAAACGAATTAATTATTTTAAAAAATAATGGAATTAATAATTCAAAAATTATTTTTAATTTATGTTTTGTCACACTATTTTTTGGATTATTTTTAATTTTTTTTTATTACACATTTTCATCAAATTTAAAAAATACTTATCTAAATTTGAAAAATAAATTTTCAAATGAAAATGAATATCTTGCTGTAGTTAATGAAAATGGACTATGGCTAAGAGAAGATCTTGGTAATTCTGTTAACATAATTAATGCAAAAACCTTTAAAGAAGATGTTATTACTAAAATAACAATTTCAAATTTAGATAAAAATTACAATATTATAAAAACAATTGTCTCTGAAAAGGCTGATATTACATCAAAAGTCTGGCACCTCGAAAAAGTTAAAATATATGACCCTAATGAGCCTAATAAATTATATGAAAAGTTTAATTATTATTCATCTTTTAACGGTGAAATAATTTCAAATTTATTTTCAAATTTAAACTCCTTAAATTTATTTCAATTACATAATCAAATTAAAAACTATAATAGACTTGGATATTCTAGTATTGATGCAAAAGTGCATTTAAATAAAATATATAGTTTGCCAATAAACCTTGTGTTAATGACAATTATTGGATCAATGCTAATGTTGAAGTTTAAGTTTATTAAATCAAAATTTTTTATGCTAGTCATAGGAGTTTTTTTTTCTGTAATTATTTATTATATAAATTATTTTTCAACACTATTCGGAACAAATGAAACGGTACCTGCCGAATTGTCAATCTGGCTACCTTTAGTAATACTTGTTTTGATCTGTTTTTTGGGGTTAATTAAAATAAATGAAAAATAAAATATTAGTTAAATCACTTGTCTTATATTTTTTAATAATTACTAAAATATTAGGAAATACAATTGAATTTGAAAGTGATGATCTTACAATTTTAGAAAATGGAAATTTAATCAAAGCATCAAAAGGTAAGGTCATAGATAAAAAAGAAAATATAGAAATTGAAGGTGACAAATCTATTTACGATAAAGTTTTAGACGAAGTTATAGTAATTGGAAATGTAAAATTTTTCGATAAAACTGAAAATATCTATATTGAAAGTGAAAAAACAATTTACAGTAAAAAATTTAATATAGTGAAAACTTTTGGTAAAACATACATTAAAGTTGAGGATGAGTATCAAATTTACTCTAGAGATTTAACCTATGACAAAGGTTTAATGATTGTTAGAAGCAAAGAAGATACAACGATTAGAGACCTCTTAAATAATACTTATAATTTTGAAGATGGTTTTAAATTTGAAACAGATAAAGAGCAAATCACATCTAAAAAAACTAATGTCATAGATGAGAAAAACAATAACTATAGCTTCGAAAATGCAAAGATAAATTTACTTACAAAAGAAATTTTAGGAAAAGATGTTGAAGTTTATTTTACTGACGACTTATTTGGAGATAAAAATAATGACCCTAAATTAAAAGGTAAAAGTGTAGTATCAAATGAAAATTCTACCAAAATTTATAAAAGTGTCTTTAGTACTTGTAACCTTATAAATAAAAATTGTAGAGATTGGGAACTTGAAAGCAATATATTTAATCATGATAAAAAAAAGAGAATTTTTGAATATAAAAATTCTTGGGTAAACTTATGGGGAAAAAGGGTAATGTTTTTACCTTACTTTCATCACCCAGACCCATCTGTAAAAAGAATGTCTGGTTTTTTACAACCCACATTTATGAAATCTGATGCATTAGGAAGATGGGTACACGTACCATATTTTAAAGTTTTGTCAGATGATAGAGATTTAACATTTAACCCAAGATTCTTTCTAAAAGATGATTATACCCCTAGAACAAATAAATTACTTTTTCAAACGGAATATAGAAGAGCCCTTAAAGATAATCATTTATTCATTTCTGATTTCAGTATTAATCACGATGGAAACAACAGAAGTTCTCACTTTTTTGCAAAATTAGATGGTAGATTTAATGACAACACTACTTATAAACTTCAATTACAAGATGTTTCGAATGATAATTATCTAGCGTTACACGGAATATCATCAGCAATAAATAATAAAACAAGTAGTTTAAGATCTTTTATAGAGATAGATACGGATGGTACTAGAACCGATAAATATGGTGGAGAAGAAGATGACTACAGCTTAAGTATTTCAGCACAAGTTTTTGAAGATTTATCAAAGGTAGATTCTGATAAATTTCAGTACGTATTCCCTAGTATTGGTTTCACTAAATATGTTCCTATAGATGAAAAATATAATGGAAATTTTGTATTTTCATCAGGTCTATCATATTCAAATCATACTACTAATCATGACGATATTAATGTTAATAATGATTTTAGATTTGGATCCAATCCAGTTATTTCTAAGGGACTATTAAGTGATTATACTTTTATGTTGAGAAATACAAATAGCTATACCAGAACTGGTTCGGATGATGACTTAACTGATTATGATATATATGGATTGAGTGCTCTCAATGCTTCTTTGCCTCTAAAAAAAACAATTAGATAATTCAACTAACTTTCTAAAACCAAAAGCCTTACTTATGTATAGCCCCAATAATACTAATGATCTCTCTTCTAAGAATATCAGATTAGACATTAACCGGATATTTTCATTAGACAGAATAGCTAATAGCAGCACCGTTGAAGGTGGAAGATCTTTGGCGCTAGGATTAGAATTTGAGAATAGAGACTTATTAAACGAAGTTAAATATGGGTTTAATATTGCTCAAAACTTTAGGGATAAAAAAAATGATAATTTACCGCATGCAAGTAAATTAAATGAAACAAGGTCGGACATCATTGGAAATGTAGTATACAGCTTAAATAAAAATTTTAAACTAGATTACGGATTTGCATATGATAGAGATTTACACCATTCTAATTCTGATGGTATAGGTTTAACGCTTACCACAAATAATTTTGTTACAGAATTTGGATATATATCAGAGCGCAATGATTTGGCAGAATCTGAACATGTCACAAGTAGTTCTATATATAATTTTACAGATAGAACTTCTCTATCATTTAGTACAGCAAGAAATTTAAATACAGATTTTACCGAATATTATAATTTAATTTATAACTACAAAACTGACTGCTTGGAAGCAAATATAGCATACAAAAAGAAATATTACACTGATGGTGACATTGTTCCAGATGAAAGTTTATTTTTTACATTGAGATTCATTCCTTTTGTTACTTTTAATGCAAAAGATACACAATTACAAAACTACTAATGTATAAAAAAATATTCATATTTATAGTTCTAATCTTATTTTTTTCGAATAATGTTTTATCAACAAGAGTTGAAATAATTTCAAAAGTAAATGAAGAAGTGATTACAAATATAGATATTGATTATGAGATCAAATATTTAAAATTTCTTAACCCAAAACTTGATGATTTAAATAATCAAGTTGCTTTAACACAATTGGCCAAAAAGTCTATCATAAGAGAAATCATTAAAAAAAAAGAACTAATAAATTATATTAATCTTGATGAAGAACATCTAGATGTGATTAAACAAATAGAAATGGACTTGATAAACAAAAAAAATTTGCATAATAAAAATGAATTGAAGAAAATAGTATTAAGTAAAGAACTCAATTATAATAAATTATTTCATAAACTAAAAATTGAGGCTATGTGGAATGAATTAATTTTTCAAAAATATATTAACAATGTCAAAATTGATGAAGCAAAACTAAAAAAACAAGTCCAAAAATTTAAGAATGAATATAGTTTTAGTTATGATTACAACTTATCAGAAATATTATTTGAAATTGAAAAAGATCAAACTTTTGAGGAAAGGTTAGATGAAATAAAAGAAAGTATTGATAAAATTGGATTTGATAATACTGCTAATATTTATAGTGTCTCTGATAGTTCAAAATTTGGTGGCAAAGTTGGTTGGGTTAATGATTCACAAATATCAGAGGTTATTAGTAATAATATTAAAAACTTAAAAATAAATGAATTATCAAAAGTTTTGAAATCTCCCGCAGGATATTTAATATTAAAAGTTAATGAAAAGAAAAAAATTAATGAACCTTTTGATGAAAAAAAATATTTTAATATGTTAAAGCAAGCAAAAACAAATCAACAATTAAATCAATTTTCAATAGTTTTTTTTAAAAGATTGAAACAGAATACATTCATTGATGAATATAAATAATATTATTGTTGTATTGGGAGAGCCTCAAAGTATTTTTGTTGAAATTTTATTTAAATATTTTAAGTCAAAAAAGTTCAAAAATTTTAATAAAAAAATTACACTTATTGGATCTAAAGATCTTATCTATTACCAAATGAACAAATTTAAATATAAATTTAGTTTAAATATAATTAATGAAATAAATTTTGCAAAAAAAAAAGTCGTTAATTTAATAGATGTAAAGTATGTTAAAAAATTTAAATTTGATAATATTTCTACTAGTTCAAATAATTATATAAAAAATTGTTTTTCTATAGCTTTTAATATCTTAAAAAAAAATAAAAAAATAGGTTTGTTTAATGGTCCTATTTCAAAAGAGCATTTTTTAAAAAAAAAGTATTTAGGAATGAGCGAATATATTGCAAAAAAATTTAAAGTTAAAGATGAAGTAATGTTAATTTACAATAATAACATTTCTGTATCTCCCGTAACTACACATTTATCTATTAAAGATGTTTCA
The DNA here is from genome assembly GCA_902568235.1 of uncultured Pelagibacteraceae bacterium. GTDB lineage: Bacteria > Pseudomonadota > Alphaproteobacteria > Pelagibacterales > Pelagibacteraceae > Pelagibacter. The sequence continues at coordinate 53,834 of CACFPS010000006.1, forward strand.
AAAAAAATTAATAAAAAAAAAATAATTAATAACATATTAAAAATTAATAATTTTTATAAATATAATTTTAATAAAAAACCAATGATAGCAGTTTTGGGACTAAATCCCCATTGTGAAACAATTAATAATTTTAGTGAAGAAAAAAAAGAAATCATTCCAGCCATAAAATATTTAAATAAAAAAAAAATAAAGATTCATGGACCTTTTTCCGGTGATACCTTTTTTTTAAAAAAAAATATTAAATTTTTTGATGTTGTAATAGGCATGTATCATGACCAAGTATTAACTCCCCTAAAAACTTTATATAGTTTTAACGCCGTAAATTTAACTATTGGTTTACCATTCATAAGAATTTCTCCCGATCATGGGCCAAATGTAAAAATGATTGGAAAAAATATATCAGATCCTACATCGATTTTCTGTGCAATGAATTTATTTAATAAATTAAAGTGAAATTTTTAACAAAAAAAAGTTTAGGACAAAACTTTTTAATTAATGAAAAAATTTTAAATTTAATAGTTGATTTAGGTGAAATTAAAAATACTGATAGTGTTTTAGAAGTTGGACCAGGAACTGGAAATCTTACAGAAAAAATATTAAATAAAAATCCAAAAAACTTATTTGTAATTGAAAAAGATAAAAGATTAATCTCTCACTTAAATAACAAATTTAAAAAAAATATTAATTTATATCACGAAGATATTCTCGAATTTTCATATAAAAACCTAATTGATAAAAAATTAATTATTTATGGAAACTTACCTTACAATATATCAACTCAAATTTTAGTGTCTTGGATTAGGCTAGACAAATTAAGTAATTTTTGTAAAAAATTTATATTATTATTTCAAAAAGAAGTGGCTGATAGAATTATTGCAGAAGAAAATTCAAAGAACTTTGGAAGACTTTCCATTTTAGCATCTTGGAAAATGAATGTAAAAAAAATAATCGATATTGAAGCTGAAAGTTTTAGGCCTTCTCCCAAAGTAAAAAGTTCTTTATTAACTTTTGAACCTAAAAAAAAATATTTAAATTTAAAAAGCAGCAGTCTTGAACACATAACTAATATTTTTTTTAATCAAAGAAGAAAAATGATTAAAAAACCTTTAAATATACTTTTTAAAAACTCTGATGAAATTGTTAATTATTTAAATTTAAATTTAAATCTTAGGCCTCAAAACCTTACTAAAGAAACATATTATAAAATTTGTGAATTTTATGAAAAATTAATTAATTAATTTTTTTATATGCTCTTCAATAAATTTTTTATTAAATTCCAAATTTTTTTTTCCTTCTAGTCTAAGATTAATATAATTCATAATTTCGTTGTAACATTTTTCAAGATTATCATTTATGATCACATAATCATATTCTTTCCAATGCAATAAATCCTTGTCAAATTGTTTCATTCTTTCTTGTGCAATTGATTTGTCAGCTCCTTCTCTATTTAGAAGTCTATTAAATAGTTCTGTTCTAGATGGAGGCAGTATATAAATACTAATTAATTTAAAGTTTAATTTTTTATTTTTAATTTGTTTTGCCCCTTGCCAATCAATATCAAAAATAACATTTTGTTTTTTATTTAATTTTTCTAAAACTTTGTCCTTCGATGAACCATAATAATTATTAAATACCATAGCATATTCTAAAAATTTATTTTCTTTGGTTAATTTTTCAAATTCTGGTTGTGAAACAAAATGATAGTGTTCTCCATCTATCTCATTTGATCTTGGCTTTCTAGTTGTGTGTGAAATTGAAATTAAAAAATGTTTATTGTTTGAAATTTTTTTAACTAAAGTCGTCTTTCCAGCACCTGAAGGAGAAGACAAAATTATTATCACCCCATCTTGAATGTAGGACATTTAAGGTAAAATTTAATTTGCCTTATTTTCAATAAATTTTACAGCATCACCTACAGTCAAAATTTTTTCCGCATCACTATCCGAGATTTCTGACCCAAACTCTTCCTCGAAAGCCATTACCAATTCAACTGTATCTAGGCTATCAGCTCCAAGATCATCAATAAAACTAGACTCCTCTGTTACTTTAGCCTCATCAATTCCTAGGTGATCTGCTACAATTTTTTTTACTTTGCTTGAAATTTCTTCAGACATTTTTTCCTTTTAAAGTTAATTCGTTAATAGATATTTATATAAGTTTGTCAACTAAAATACATGCCACCGTTAACATGTATTGTTTCTCCAGTAATATAATCAGAAAGATTTGAGCATAAAAAAAGTACAGTATTTGCAATATCAACTGGATCGCCAAATCTATTTAATGGTATTTTTGATTTAAGTAATTTTTTGTAGTCTTCGTTAATCTTATCTGTCATTTCGGTGGTTATAAATCCAGGTGATATACAATTCACATTTATATTTTTTTTTCCATATTCAAGAGCTAAGCTTTTTGACATAGCAATCACTCCTGCTTTCGAAGCGGTATAATTGGCTTGGCCTATATTGCCTGTATGACCTACTAAAGAAGAAATGTTTATTATTTTTCCCTTCTTATTTTTTAACATTTTTTTTATTATATTTTTTGAAAGCAAAAATGTAGAAGTAAGATTTAAATTAATTACCTGATTCCATTCTTCATCTTTCATTCTAATTGATAAATTGTCTCGAGTTATGCCGGCATTGTTAATTAACACATCAACCCTGTTATCTAAAGTTTTATGACTTTCATTAATAAATTCTTCTATTTTGTCATGCAAAGAAATATCAAATTTAGTAGTTTTAACAGATTTGAATTTTTCATTTATTTTTTTTATTTTTTCATCATTGGTACCTGTTGCCAAAACATTTGCGCCTGAATTTATCAGTTTTTCCAATATTGAATTTCCAATACCACCCGTTGCTCCAGTTAAAATTACATTTGTTTTACTTAAATCTATCATTTTGATAAAATTGACATATCCTCAATTCCATTTACTTGATTTATAGTTACATTTCTATCTATTCTTTTTACAATCCCAGATAAAACTTTGCCAGGTCCTATTTCGATAAATTTTTCAACTTTAGAGTTAATCATATTTATTACACTTTCCCGCCATCTTACTGGTTTTTCAATTTGCTCTATCAAAAGATTTTTAATCTCATCAGGGTCTTTAGTTGGTTTTGCTGTTACATTGGAAATTATACTATTATTTGGTGAAATAAAATTTGAATTCATTATTTCTTTTTTCATTATTTCAGTTGCAGGATTCATAAGTTTACAGTGGAACGGTGCACTAACTGGAAGTTTAATATTTTTAATTCCCTCTTTTTTTAGCTCTTGTGAAAAAAAATCAAGGTCTTTACTATTTCCACTTACAACTGTTTGTGCTTCAGAATTATCATTTGCAACAAAACATTCAAATTTATTTTTATTGAGATCTAAAAGTTCATATATTTTATAAACTTTAGAACCTAATATCGCCATCATGCCCCCTTGTCCTTTCGGTA
>CACFPS010000007.1 GCA_902568235.1 uncultured Pelagibacteraceae bacterium
TAATGATAATAGAGCTAAATTAAAATTGGAAATTAACAATCTCACTGGTTCAAAAATCAAAGAAATTAAAGAATATACTAGTTATTGAAAACTATATTTTTTCTCTAAATATTTAATTAAATTATGTATGACAAAAGTCATAAATAAGTAAATACTTCCAGCAATGATAAAAACTTCTATAGGTTTAAAGGTTGTTGAAACAATATATTTTGCAACACCAGTAAGATCCATTAAAGTTACTGTACTTGCTAAAGAGGTACCTTTAAGCATTAATATTATTTCATTACCATATGCTGGTAAGGATTGTCTGATTGCTATTGGTATTTGAATTTTATAAAAAATAATTTTACTAGTAATACCAAGACTTTTACCTGCTTCTATCATACCTGGTTTTATTGTTTGAAAAGCAGAGCGTAAAATTTCAGAAGTATAAGCTCCAGTATTCAAAGCAAATGCAATTATTGCACACCAATAAGGTTCTTTTAAAACTGTCCATAATAATGATGATTTTAAAAATTCATTATTTCCAATTAAATTCCCTAATCCATAATAAATAATGAAAATTTGAACTAATAAAGGTGTTCCTCTAAATAAATATGAATAACCATAAGCAAATTTGTTGATAAAGATATTTTTATTTAATCTCAAGATTGCAAATAATAAACCAACAAATAATCCAATAATTAAAGAAGCCGACAAAAGTTTCAAAGTTATGACTGTTGCGCTTAACAATTTTGGAAAACTGCTAATCATTAACTCAAAATCCATTAATATCCCCTACTATATTTAACTTCTAATTTATTTATTAACTTCATGCTAAAAAATGTAAGTAGCAAATATAAAACAGCTGCAAATGAATAAAAGAACAGAGGGTCTCTTGTTGAGCCCGCAGCTATATAAGATTGTCTCATTATCTCTACTAATCCAGTAACCATAATAAGAGATGTATCTTTTAAAGTTATTTGCCAAACATTACTTAAATTTGGTATTGCAAGCCTTAACATTTGTGGCACTAGTACCTTAAGAAAATGTGGAGTAATAAAATTAAAATTTATTATTGTAATTTTTTTCCATCTTATTTTAATCTCATAAAAAGGTTTTACTAAACCTAGTGCTTTTGATGCCTCAAACTGACCTTTGTCAATTGATTTAACTGCTCCTCTAAAAACTTCTGTAGAATAAGCTCCTGATATAATGCCAATTGAAAATGATCCTGTAATAAATGCATTAATCTCTATATATTCTTTGTAGCCAAAAATTGATGCTACATACATAATTGCTGCACTTCCTCCAAAAAAGAAAAGATAAATAACAAGAAGTTCAGGCACACCTCTTATTACTGTTGTGTAAATATTGGCTACTAAGTTTAAAGATTTGTATTTAGATAATTTTAATGGAGTAAAAATTGCAGCAAAACTAAACCCAATTATCATTGCTGTAATTGATACAGCTATTGTCATTAGGGTAGCACGAAATAACTCATCTCCCCAACCAGTATCTCCAAATGCTAGAAGTTCCATATAGACTGGCGACTATATATCATAGTCGCCAAATCTAAAATTAATTACATAGAAGCGTCAAAACCGAACCACTTAGTAGCAATTCTACTAATATCTCCATTTTTTCTTGCTTTATTAATAGCTTTGTTAAAAGCTTTTAAAAGTTCAGCATCTCTTTTGCCGATAGCGTCATCTCCAGCCTGTCTAAGACCAACACCGACACCATTACCAAAAGCACCACCTGAAAAAGTTGGTCCAGTCAAAACAACTGACTTACCAGATTTTTCTGCATAATCAGTAAACGCAACTGCCGCAGCAAGTGCAGCATCGCATCTTCCAGAAGCTAAATCTAGATTAACTTCATCTTGAGTTTTGTAGGTTCTTACATCAACTTTTCCTACATCTCCAGAGTCTAAAAAGTTTTGGTGAATTGTTGCTGTTTGAACACAAACAGTTTTTCCAGCTAAAGCTCCGGTTAAAGTTTTAAGAGCTTTTGTTACATCAGATCCACCTAGAGATAAATTTATTCCCTCAGGAGTGTCCAAACCTTCGAGACTTGATCCTTTCATTACCGCTAAAGAAGCTACTTCATCAGCATAACCTTGTGAGAAAGTAATTGTTTTTTTTCTTTCGTCTGTAATTGACATGCCGGCCATGATTGCATCAAATTTTCTCATAACTAATGCTGGTATCATACCGTCCCAATCTTGCTCAACAATTACGCATTGTTTTTCCATATATCTGCAAAGAGTCCAGGCTAACTCAACTTCAAATCCAATTAGTTTACCCGAAGCATCTTTTGAATTCCATGGAGGATAAGCACCTTCAGTTCCTATTCTAATTTTATCGGCATAAACATTTCCAATAATTAATAAAGAAGCCAGAACTGAAAAAATAGTTTTTTTGAACATATTCATTATTTCTCCTTTTAATTAAAAAAATATTATTTCACAAAATAATGGATTTAAAAAGAAAAATTAATGATTTATTGATGATGAAAAATTCCAAGAACAATCAAAACTTGGTATATAAACTCTTGATAATTTTGTATTTCCAAAACTTTGGTTAAATATATTCATCCAATTTTCAACTTGTTTTGGTTTTTTATCCTGGCTTCCCACTTGTGTTGTAATAACGCCTTTGGGTTTCAAAATTCTAACTAGAGAGTCCATATTTTTTGCAGCCAAATCTATGCAAAATTGATCATCATTAAGGTCAACATAAATTTGGTCATAAGTATCATCTTTAATTGATTTAATGCTTTCAAAAGCATCTCCCCAAACACATTTAACTGAATTTTTTTCGGATGCTTTTTCACCAATCTTGCTTAAATGTTTGTCACAAACTTCAACTACTTCAGGATCTAATTCATACCAATCAATAAATCCAAAATTTTGTGAAATACATTCTCTTGCAACGCCACCGTCACCCCCTCCAATAATTGCAGCTTTCTCTTTTTTTTTATTTAATTTTAATCCTGAATTTACAAAAGTTGAGCTATATAAATGTTCATCGCTTTCAGCTACTTGAATTTCATTGTCTATAAATAGAGATTTTCCAAACTGTTCCAATTCCAAAATTTCGATATTTTGACCAGCTTTTGATTTAAAATTTTCCAAAACTTTATTCACTACATATGATTTAGTTAAACCAGGAGAGCTATAAATATCATGATATAAATCAACAGTATCTCTATTAAATTCTTTTTTAATTATGTGGGTATGTTCAATTTCATTTTTGATTATTTCAATTGCAACTGAAGGGGAAACTTCTGCACAAGTGAAAAAATCAAAACTAATAATTCCTTTTTCGGGAAATGTATGAAAGCTTATATGGCTTTCCGCCAGTAATGCCACCAAAGTAAAGCCCTGTGGCTCAAATTTATATTTTGATATTTCTAATACAGTTACTTTTGCAAGTTTTGCAATTTTATAAACCAACTTTTCAAAAAATTCAGGACTATATTCTTTTGTTGTGCCTATAATATCTAAAGTTATATGTTCACCTACCTTAGTCATAAATACTATGCCTTTTTATAGTGTTTTATTTTATCCAAAATCTTTTGCATTTCTGCATAAGAAAGAATCTTAGGCTTTCCAATCTTTAAAGCAATTATGTATTGATGGCAAATATTTTCTACTTCTTCTGCAAGTTCAAAGGCTTGTTTTAAATTAACTCCAAATGTAATTTGGCCATGGTTCGACATCAAACAAGCTTTTCTTTTATCTAAAGCTTCAATAATATTTTTTGATAATTCTGTTGTTCCAAAAGTTGCATATTCTGCACATTTTATGTCATCTCCTCCAGCGAGTGCTACCATATAATGAAAAGCTGGAATTGATTTACCGTGGGTTGATACTGCAGTAGCATGAGGAGAATGTGCATGAACAATTGCTTTAGCCTTAGGTTTATTTAAATAAATATCTTGATGAAATCTCCACTCGGATGAAGGGTTTAATGATGAATTAAATAATTTAAGATTGTCGTATTTTTCTTTTAGTGAAAGAAAAACTATATCTTCAGGTAATAAAGTTTCATATCTTTTTCCTGATGGAGTTAGAAGAAAACCTTCAACATCATCATTTGTAACCCTTAAAGACACATTTCCAGATCTTAACGGTGATAAATTTGTACTATTGAGTTTTTGTGCGTATTCTATAACCTGTTTTTTTAATTCTATCATATATAATTAATATTATTATAAATGATAAAAAAATTAAAAGATAATTAAAGATAATGTTTCACAAACCAGAAAAATTACCCAATCTAATGGTGGCTCCAAATGGAGCTAGACCAATGAAAAAAGATCATTCTCGTGTACCTGTCACTATTGATGAAATAGTTCAAACTGCAAAAGCATGTTTTGATGCTGGAGCTGGCGGTATACATTTTCATTTAAGAGATAATGACGGTCAACACATATTAAATTCTGAAATGTGTTTAAAAGCTTTACAAAAACTTCAAATCAAAGTTCCAAATATGCATTTACAAGTTACAACTGAAGCTGTTGGTCGTTATTCTCCTGAAGAAATGAGAAAATTAGCTTATAATGTTGTTCCACCTGGTTTATCAATAGGTATAAGAGAAATGATACCTTCTCGATCACCTTCAGATCAAGATATAAAATTATATAAATCTTTAACAGAGTCGGGAACAAAAATTCAGCATATATGTTATGAACCTGAAGACATTAATCTACTTTCTGAATTATTAGACAGATCTAATATTTCAAAAGATGGAACATGGTGTTTGTTTGTCATTGGACATTACTCAGGAATTATAAGTGATCCAAAAAAAATTCCATTATTTATAGAAAAATTGAAATTAAATAATTTTAATGCGGATTGGGCTGTTTGTGCTTTTGGAAAAGAAGAATTTTCTTGTCTTGAATTATCTGTAAAATTAGGAGGCAAAGTTAGAGTCGGCTTTGAAAATTCTATATATTTGCCCAATGGAGATATCGCTGCAGACAACGAGACTAAAGTGGATGTGATAAATAGATTACTAAATCTAAATTAAAATATTAATATTTTTTTTTAAAAAGTTATCAAAATTTTTATTAAGTTGAAGAGAAGCTAGTATAAATCTATCAGGTCTTACAATTAAAGCTTTAGAATTAGATTTTTTTAGATAGATTGATAAACCTTTTACCTTATTTGATTTTATAGAATTAATTTTATTTAACATATTCTTTTTAACCTTAGATGAATATAATAAAATTGGTTCTTTTGAAAATTTTTCATCTAAATGATATCCATTTTTTGTTTTAAATTGTGGAAAAATTTTACCTCTATTTTTATCAGTTTTTTGGCCAAGACCTTTTCCCAATTTAGGTTTGATTGATTGCATACTTTTTGTTCCATCATTGGTGGAAGAAATATTATCTGTAATTTTATAAGAACCTACAGCATTAACAAATTCACCCATTCTCATAGTTGTTTCTACATATTCTTTAACATTAGAAAATCTTTCAGATTGGTAAGTTTTTAATAATTTTTCATTATGATTGCTTCTTAAGCATTTAGCGATTTTCCATGCTAAATTAGAAACATCTCTAATACCTGCACACATTCCTTGACCCATAAAAGGTGGCATTAAATGTGCAGCATCACCAGCTATAAATATTCTTCCTTTTTTCCACTTTCTAGAAATAGCTGATTTAAAAGTATAAATTGTCTTTCTTTCAATCAATGCTTCATTTTTTTTTAACCAAGGTTTTAAAAAATTCCAAATATAAAAGTTAGAAAGAATTTTTTTTTCACTTTGATTTTTTTTAATTGCAAATTCCCATCGTCTTCTTTTTCCTACATTTCTACAATATGTTGCTGGTTGTTTTGAGTTAGAATATTGAATTGTTCTATCTGGAAGGTTTTTTTTCTCTTTTTTTAATATTAAATCTACTACTGCCCATTTTTGTGTAAAACCTAAATTATCCATTTTGGTGTTTATTTGACTTCTGGTTATTGAATTAGCTCCATCACAACCAATTACATATTTTGATTTTATTTCTTCGGGATTATTAATAATTACATTTTTAAATTTAATTTTTACATAATCTTTAAAATTTTTTATTTTACTAACTTCTGAATTTTGTTTTATTTCTACTTTCTTATATTTTTTTAGTTTTTTTCTTAGTTGCTTTTCTAAATCGGGTTGATTAAATCTATAGCTTGGATACCAACCATTCTCAGTTAATGATCTTGGCCGAGGCCAATCAAGAACTACTTTTCCTTTTGAGTTAACAAACTTAGTGCCTTTGTTAATTATTGTGTGTTTTAAAAAATCTTTTGTTATTCCTATTGTTTGAAAGATACGCATTATTTCATCGTCGAAATGAACGGCTCGTGGCAATGGATAAAAACTTTTTTCTCTTTCTAAAATTAATACTGAAAAACCTTGTAATGCAATTAGATTTGCTAATGTTCCTCCAGTAGGACCTAAACCTATTATAGTAACATCGTATTCTTTCATATTATCAATTTGATTGATTATGAATTTATTTCTTATCAGTAATATTCGAATATAACCACGGGCAATCAATTAATAAAGGAGCTTGCTTTCCTTCAGCTGCCGTTTCCATTCTTTTATTTCTGAACTTCATTCTTTCTTCTTTTGGAAGATATAATCTTTCATGACCCCAAAAACTTGGTCCTTCAAAAGTTTCTATAGGTTGCCAAGTACTTGGATCTATTATTCTTCCGCCCCAACCATTTTCAACAAAAAAACCTGAGGGAGTGATTGAATAGAATGAAGTCATATAATCATTAGTGTGTCTTCCCATCGTATAAGCAATAGCGTTATCTTTGTATTGTAATAAATCATAGCCTTGCCCCACATCATCAAGATTATTGTATTCAACCATAAAATGGTGAAAGCCTAATTTTCCTGAACCAAATAGAGCCATACTGTGATGTCGACCGTTAACGTGGAAGAAGCAAAGAGATATGGGAGTATGACTATAGTCACTTATTTTAAAACCTAACAAATCTCTATAAAAAGGAACTACACTATCAAAGTCTTTTACATGTAAAACTACATGTCCCATTCCTAGAGCTCCAGTTTTAAAACCTGAAATAGGTCTTGCTGGTTTAAAAGGATCTGTATCTTTCATTGGACTATAAACAAGCTCAATTCTATTTCCTTGAGGATCATTAAAATAAATTAATTCATCAACAAATCTTTTATCAGAGTAAGATGAATTTCCTAAATTGACTTGAACATTGTTTTTTTCTAATTTTGCAGCATAGGATTCTAGATCTTCTTTTTTTTCAACTTCCCAACCTACAAAAGCCAAACTATCTCCAGTATCTCCTGTTATGGCTAGTCGTTGTTTATGATCATCCATCCTAAATGATAATGTTCCTTTAGCCCTATCTACTCTTTGCATGCCTAAACATTTTTGCGAATAGTCTGACCAGTCTTCAATTTTATCTGAATTTACGCCTATGTAACTTAACGCATTTATTGCCATGAAAATATTATACTAAATTAAATTTGAGCCCGCTATGAATAATGCGGGCTCAATTGAATTGTTTTTATATATTAACCGTCAACAGCTGTAATGATTTGTTTTGCTCTTCTTAAAACACCATCACCATCAAGGCCTTTGCCTTTCATTTCAGCCAACCAATCGGATTCTATTGGAGCTAATATTTTTTTGTATTCAGCTATTACATCAGCAGAAGGTATAATAATCTCATGCCCTTCTCTCTTTGAAACTTCGTTTTTCATTTTAGCATTTTGATTATCTATTAAATTTGATGCCCAATCACCAAATGCATGTCCGCTGTATTTATCTATACAATCTTGTGAACGATTAGTTAAATCATTATATTTCTTTTCGTTCATTATTAATCCAAAAGTTGCGTTCGTAACGTGTAACTCTGTATGATATTTAGTTACATCGAACAATCTAAAAGAACCTATAGCTGTGTAAGGAAAAGGTGTTCCATCTACCACACCTTTATTAAGTGCTTCAGAAGTCCCTGGTGCAGGCACTTTAACTCCAGTTGCTCCTAATGTTTTTAGAATAGTACCAGCGATCTTGCTTGGTACTCTCATTTTTTTTCCTTTAAAATCAGCCGGATTTACAACTTTAGTTTCCTTCATATGGACATGATATCCAGGATTAGAATGCAAACCTATAACTTTAATACCAGCCATTTCTTTATCTAAATATCCTTCATTAAATAAAGTATTCAAAGCTGTTGTTCCTGCTTTAGATGTTCTAGTCAAGAATGGTAATTCAATTACTGAACTTAGTGGAAACTGTCCTCCGATGTAACCTAAAACAGTCCAAGAAATATCTGCAACTCCTGAGGTTACAATATCATATTGTTTAGGAGGACTTCCTAATACTCCACCAGCAAACATTTTAATTTTAACTTCTCCATTTGCACATGCATTAACTTTACTAGCCCATGCTGCAAGAATTTTACTAGCTATAAATGCTTTAGGTGGTTCAAAAGTTGCTAACTTAAGTTCATTAGCAGATGCTGCGCTAACAATGCTTAAAGAAAAAACTCCTAAAATAAATCCAATTATTTTTTTTTTCATAATTTTTCCCTCTGTTAATAATAATTATTTTGAAAGTTTACTTGAAATTTAAATTATTTCATCCTTAATTGTATTAGATAAAACCCCGATATCTGTGATATCTACCTCAACATTATCGCCTGGTTTCATGAAAATTGGCGGATTTCTTTTAAAACCGACTCCACCTGGAGTGCCTGTTACTAAAACATCTCCAGCTCTCCATGCCATAGCTTTAGAAACATAGGAAATTAAAATCGGTATATCAAAAATAAGCTGGCTTAATTTAGCATTTTGCATAACTTCTCCATTTAATCTTGTTTCAAGAGTAAGCTGTTTATAATCTTTAATATCTTCAGCTAAAACCATGTGAGGTCCAAAGCTTCCTGTTTTTTCAAAATTTTTTCCCATACCAAATTGTCTTGTATGTCTTTGCCAATCACGAATGGTGCTTTCATTATAGCATGAATAACCAACAATATGTTTTAAAGCTTCTTCAGGTTTAATATGTTTCCCACCTTCACCCATAATGACGGCCATTTCACCTTCGTAGTCTAAACTATGAGATGCTATTGGTCTTTGTATATGTTGTTTATGAGCGGTTTGACTTTCTGGAAAACGATGAAATACAACTGGATTTTCTTCTACAGTACGATTTGTTTCCTTAACATGTTCACTATAATTTAAACCCACGCAAATAATTTTTCCAGGGTTTGGAATTAAAGGTAAATATTCAATTTGCTCTAAACTAATTTTTCCAGGGTTTTTATTTGCAAAATTTATTGCTTCTTTGATTGATTGATTGGCAATAAGATCTTTTAAAGTGCTGGCTCCAGAAACCTTACCAGTAAGATCAGTGATAATTTTATTATTTATGACTCCAAATTTAGCTTCATTATTATGTAAAAAAGAAATGAATTTCATATTAATGCTTTCTATTTATTAAAGGGTTTATATGTTAAAGTTTATAAAATTAGAAGTGACAATTTGTTATGAAATTTAAAATAGATAAAATATTTGATTATTCAGCATCAGCATCGGGTTTAGTATTACTTGCTCTTGCTGTATTAACTTTTTGTGACGTTTTTGGAAGAAGATTTTTAAATTCTCCAGTAACAGGAACTATTGAATTGGTTGAAATAGGTATGGCTTTAGTAGCTTTTTTGGCTATGCCGAGAGCTTTTTTTTTAAATGCTAATGTATCAGCAGATTTTATAAACAATTTAAATCTTGTAAAATTTAAAATTTTTCTTGTTATTATTAAGTTTATTTTAATGACGTTTATAATGTCTTTAATGGCTTATGCCACCACTCTTACTTCTTATAAATTTATGAACAACCAAAGAGTAACTCTAGATCTTGAGTTATATTTTTATCCTTTCTATTTCATTTGTTCTATTGGTATGTGGATAAGTGTAATTGCAATTTTGGTATGGTTTATAAAAACAATCAGCGAAATTAAATTTAATTCTAAAAAAATATAATGGGTATTGATGCGGTAATTAATGGTGGTCTTTCTTTTGCTGCTGTTTTAGTTTTAATGATATTGAATATACCTATCGGTATAGCGATGCTTTTCGTTGGATTTATAGGATTTTCACTCATATCAGGTTTTGATCCAGCAATTTTTGTATTAGGCACCGCACCATTTGATGCTGTTTCTAAATATACTTTATCAGTACTACCCTTATTTGTTTTAATGGGAAATCTTGCTAATAGTTCAAACCTTTCAAGAAATTTATATGATGCAGCATACGCGATAGTTGGTCATTATAAAGGTGGCTTAGCAATGTCTACTGTTGGGGCATGTGCTGGATTTGGAATGATTTGTGGATCATCAATTGCTACGGCTGCTACAATGTCTCAAATGGCTGGTCCTGAAATGAGAAGGCATGGATATAGTGATGCATTAATCAGCGGATCAATTGCTTCCGGTGGTACTTTGGGAATAATTATTCCACCAAGCGTAATTTTAGTAATTTACGCTTATTTGACCGAACAATCAGTCCAGGAACTTTTCTTTGCTGCTTTAATCCCAGGCTTGATAGCTGTAATCTTATACATGATAGCAATTAGAGTTTATCTTTTAATTTACCCTTCTGAAGGAGGTCATGGAACAAAGATACCTTTTAAAGAAAGAATATCTGCATTATCAAAAGTTTTTCCAATATTTTTAATTTTTGTTATCATGATGGGAGGATTGTATTTTGGTTTTTTCACAGCCACAGAAAGTGCTGCCGTTGGTGTAATATTAGTTTTAATTTTTATATTTTTTAGAGGTCAATTAACTTTAAATCTTTTAAAAGATGCTGTTTGGACAAGTATAAAAACTGTAGGATCTTTATATTTAATTGTGATTGGAGCTAGTATTTTTAATTACTTAATTACTGTAACTCAACTACCTTTTGCGGTTGTTGATTTCATCAACGAATTACAACTTACTCCATTGGGAGTTATATTGGTAATATGTGCAATTTACATAATTCTTGGAACGGTTATGGACTCGCTTGCGATGTTGTTTTTAACTATTCCTGTATTTTATCCAGTAATTGTTGATGCAGGAATAGACCCTGTTTGGTTTGGAATATTTGCAGTCATAGTTGTTGAATTTGGATTAATATCACCTCCGGTTGGAATGAATTTATTTGTAATCAAAGGTGTAATGCAAAAAACTCCATTGCAAACAATATGGTTTGGAACGCTCCCTTTTCTTATAACTGATGTAGTAAGACTTGCATTGATAATAGCCTTCCCGGCTATATGTTTATATTTACCTAGTCTTATGAACCCTTAGTATTTAAAGGTATTATATTATTTTTCAATGAAATATCTTTGCCCCTAGCTTGATATATTTTTGTTATTGAAAAATCCCTTGTATTGAAAACAAACCTATGATCAAAAATACTTGTTGTTGGCATAAATCTCATTGTCATTGCTCTTCTAGAATTTGGAGATTTGTTTTCTTCAGAGCCATGAATCATATAAACATCGTGTAAAGATATTTGTCCTCTTTTGAGAATTAAATTTACAGAATTTTCTTCAATGTACTCTGACTTTAATATTTCTTGATTGAGAGTTAATTTTTCACTGTTATTTGTTTTATGCTTTTTAAGTTTTTTACCCTTATGAGAACCTCTTATAAATTTTAGACAACCATTCTCTGAAGTTGCATCATCGATTGCCAACCACACAGAGCAGGTGGCCAAAGGTCTTATTGGCCAATACTGACCATCCTGATGCCATGGGGTAGCATATCCATTAAATGCAGGTTTTGCAAAAAAACTAGAGTTCCATAGTGCAAAATTTTTTCCTATTAATTGCTCAATAATATTTAATATTTCATTTTTTAAACAATATTTTAAAAAATTCTCATCGTGTAGTAGTACTGCTGGACAATAATTTTTAAATTTAGGAAATTTTTCAATTAAATTATTATGCAATTCTTCTATTTCAAGAAGATCTTTCTCAGGCATAATAAATTTTGGAACCAAATAACCTTCTTCATTATATTTTTCAATTTCCTCTACTGATAACATTAAATTACCATACCCCTATCATTATACCATCTTCTTTGGTGTAATCTCTATCTTTAAGAACAAACTCGTCAGTTGCTGTTATTCTATTTTTTCTACTTATTATCCTTTGTAAAAGCAATTCTTTCATTTCTTCTCTTATTTTTAAATGATCAGGAGATTGTCCTAAATCTTCAAATTCATCAGGATCATTTTCTAAATCAAATAATTGCGGTGGAAATCCCTTATAATATATATACTTCCATTTTAGGTTTCTTATCATGTAGGCTCTAGCATCAGATGCTCCAAGATTTAATATTTTTCTTGCTTCATTAAATGAATAATCAATTTCACTAAAAACACTATCCTTCCATTTAGAAACTTTTTCTCCTCTTAAAATTGGAATTAATGATTGACCTTCTAGACGATGTTTGCTGGCTTTGCTATCTACAGCATCTAAAAATGTTGGAAGCAAATCAATTGCTTCTATAAATCTTTTTTCCTTAACTCCTCTGTTTTTATCTGCATATGAACTTGGATCGTAAATTATCATTGGTACTCTTACAATTTGTTCATGAAATAATTCCTTTTCTCCTAGCCAATGGTCACCTTGATAGTCTCCATGGTCAGAAGTGAAAACAATCATTGTATCTTCCATTTTTTTTTTATCTTCTAAAAATTTAAATAATTTTCCTAAGTTGTCGTCGATTTGTTTTATTAAACCCATATATCCAGTTAAGACTGTATCTCTAACTTCATCTCGAGAAAATGTTTTTGAAATACTATTTTCCATAAAAGCTTTATAGACAGGGTGGTTCATTTTTTTTTCTGAATCCGTTCTTTGGACTGGATAAAATTGATTAGAAGAGAACATGTTATGGTATGGTGCAGGAGCCATATAGGGCCAGTGCGGTTTTATATAAGATAAATGTAAGAACCAAGGTTTCTCATTGCTATCTTCTATAAACTCTATCGCTCTATTTGTCATAAAAGCTGTTTCAGAATGTTTTTCTGGAATTCTTGCAGGTTTGTTTGAATTTCTTAGTCTCCATCCACTTAAAATTTCTCCATTTTCACCTTCTGATGAATTGGCCCAACTATCCCAAGGATTATCTCCATCGTAACCAAGTTTATTTAACCATTCATTATAAGATAACTTTTTTGCAGAATTTTTTATTTTATTGTTTGGATGAAGACCGTCATCTCTTTCAAAAGGATCAAATCCAGGTTCGCTAACAATAAGTCCAATTTCTGTATTTTTTGAAATTCCAAGTCTGCTCATTCCTTCTGTATCTGGTTTCATGTGAGTTTTTCCAACAACACCAGTTCTGATTCCAGATTGTCTTAAATAATCTCCAATAGTTAATTCGCCGATTGGTAACGGTACTTGGTTCCATGTTGATCCATGGCTGAAGACTGTGCGACCTGTGTAATACGATGCTCTAGAAGGTCCGCACACAGGAGCCTGAACATAAGCTGACTCGAACATAACTCCTTTTTTAGCTAAACCATCTAGATTAGGAGTTTTTAGATGTGGATGACCATAACAAGAAAGGTAATCCCATCTTAATTGGTCTGCCATTATGAATAGTATATTTTTTACTTTGCTCATTAATTCAAATTCGAGCAAACTTTAACAAATCTATTTAATTTTAACAGGCTTATTAAAAGAATTTAAGCTTGCTTTTTATTTAAATTATATAGAAAATGTATTTATAAAATTATGTCTGATCAGTTAAAATATTTTTTAGAAGAAGGCAAAATGCCGAAAACTTGGTACAATATTGCTGCAGATCTTCCAAAACCTATGGAACCACCTTTGCATCCAGGAACGTTAAAACCTATTGGTCCAGATGATTTAGCTCCTTTGTTTCCAATGGCTTTAATTGGCCAAGAAGTTTCTCAAGATAGAGAAATTGAAATACCTGATCCAGTAAGAAATATTTATAAACAATGGAGACCTTCTCCTTTGTTTAGAGCAAGAAATCTAGAAAAATTTTTAGATACACCGGCAAAAATTTATTATAAATATGAAGGAGTTAGCCCAACAGGAAGTCACAAACCAAACACTGCTGTAGCGCAGGCATTTTTTAATAAAGAAGAAGGAACAAAAAAAATTACAACAGAAACTGGAGCTGGTCAGTGGGGAAGTTCTTTAGCTTTTGCCTGTCAAATATTTGGGATCGAGTTAGACGTATATATGGTTAAAGTAAGTTTCGAACAAAAACCTTATCGAAAATTAATTATGCAAACTTATGGAGCTAGATGTGTAGCAAGTCCATCCAATGAAACGGAAAGTGGAAAAGCTATTCTTGCAAAAGATCCTAATAATACTGGTAGCCTGGGTATTGCTATTTCTGAAGCTGTTGAAATGGCAGCAAAGGATCCGAACACAAAATATTCTCTCGGTAGTGTTTTAAATCACGTATTAATGCATCAAACTATCGTTGGAAATGAAGCTTTACTTCAAATGGAAATGGCAGATGACTATCCTGATATTTTAGTTGGCTGCACAGGTGGTGGAAGTAATTTTTCAGGTTTAGTTTTACCTTTTTTAGGAAAAAAATTTAGAGAAAATAAAAATACAAGAGTAATTGCGTGTGAACCAAAGTCTTGTCCTTCTTTAACAAAAGGTAAATATGTCTATGATTTTGGTGATACAGGAAGACTTACTCCTTTGGTAAAAATGCATACTTTAGGATCTCAATTTATTCCGCCTGCAACACATTCTGGAGGATTAAGATATCATGGAATGGCTCCTTTGGTTAGCCATCTTAAGGAAATTGGAGCTATTGAAGCTCAAGCATTTGGTCAAAAAGAATGTTTTGAAGCTGGTGTAAGCTTTGCAAGAACAGAGGGAATAGTTCCTGCTCCTGAAGCAACACATGCAGTAAAAGGTGCTATAGCGGCTGCTATGGAATGTAAAAAAAATGGAGAGTCCAAAACAATTTTATTTAACTTATGTGGTCATGGCCATTTTGATATGAAGGCTTACGGTGACTTTTTTGATAATAATCTTGCTGAAGACAAATATGATGAAGTTGGTGTAAACAAGGCTTTAGAAGAGCTACCTAAAATTGCATAGATTAAATCTATACTTCTAGATAATATCTTTAAAAAATTTAATTGTATTAGTTAATGTTATTAATTAAATAATAATATGTATTTTATAAATCCATTTAAAGCTCTTAGGCCAACAAAAGAAAATGCCTCTTCAGTCCCTATAGCAAGTACAGATCATTTATCAGAAGATATGCAAAAAAATCATCTTAAAGATAATCCTTGGAGTTATTTAAATGTTTTTAACGCAAAAAATAATTCGAAATCAAAAGAGCAATTTGAATTAATGAAAGAAAAATCAATAATAGCAAAAGATAAAGACTTATCTTTTTATTTTTATAGAATTTCTAAAGAAAATTTCAAACAAGTTGGAATAGTTGGAGTTGCAAAGTTAGCCGCTTATGATAATTTACATATTCGAGGCCACGAAGAAATTTTTTTTGAAAGATCTCAAAAAAGAATGAAGCAAATGGATAATTTAAATGCACAAATAGGTCCTATATATGCTGTTTATCCAGATAATAAAGTTCTTAATGAATTAGTGGATAAAGAGTTGGTTAATTCTCCAGTTTATTCTTTCGAGGGAATGGACAGATGTAAGCATGAAATGTGGGTGATTGATGAAAAAAATAAAATTGAAAAAATTTGTGATTTATTTAATTCCATAAATAGAATTTATATTGCTGATGGTCATCATAGAATGGATGCATTATTAAAACTTTCAGAATTTAAAAAACATCAAAACCCCAACCATACTGGAGAAGAAGCTTACAACTTTTTCATGATAGCAATTTTTCCTACAAGCCAAGCAAGAATACTTGATTATAATAGACTTATAAAAGATTTATATGGTTATACACCTAAAAATTTTATTAAAGAAATTAAAAAAAAATTTAATGTGGAAAAACAAAATTCTTCATTTAAACCAAAAAAGTCTCAAATATTTGGAATGTACTTAGAAAAACAATGGTATTCTTTGGAACTTAAAGAAAAACCTCATCAAAATCTATTCCACATTGTTAGTTTAGATATAAATTTATTACACTACTATTTACTTGAGCCAATTTTAGGAATTGGAGACCCTAGATACGACAATAGAATTGATTTTTTAGCGGGATTTCATGGCTTAGAAGGTATTGAAAAAAAAGTTAATTCAGGCGAAGCAAAAGTTGGTTTTGCACTATTTGCTACTCAAATAGAAAATATTATAAATTTTGCAGATAAAAGACTAACTATGCCTCCAAAGTCAACATGGTTTGACCCAAAACCATTGGACGGTTTGGTCGCATATGATTTTGAATAAAAAAAAATAAAAGTTAAAAAATACTAATTTATATTTTAAAGTTATCAAATTATGGAAAAACCAAATACAAAACCTAATAATCCAAATTTTTCTAGTGGTCCTTGTGCAAAAAGACCTGGTTGGAACATAAGTGCTTTAAAAGATTCACAAATTGGAAGATCACATAGATCTAAAGAGTGTAAAGAAAAACTTAATGAGGCAATAATAAAATCAAAACAATTATTAAAATTACCAGATAATTATCTTTTGGGTATTATGCCAGGATCAAATACCGGTTCTTTGGAAGCGGCACTTTGGTCTTTATTGGGAATGAAAGGAGTTGATATTTTGGCATGGGAAAATTTTGGAAAAGATTGGGTAACAGACGTAGTTGATCAATTAAAAATCAAAAATGTAAATAAGCATATTGCTGATTATGGAAAACTTCCTGATTTAAGCAAAGTAAATTTTGATAATGATGTAATTTTTACATGGAATGGAACAACTTCGGGAGTTAGAGTTCCTAATGCAAACTGGATACCAGAAGACAGAAAAGGATTAACTATTTGTGATGCTACTTCAGGTATTTTTGCAATGAAAATGGATTATAAAAAGCTAGATGTAATTACTTGGTCCTGGCAGAAAGTTCTAGGGGGCGAAGCTTCACATGGTATGTTGGCTTTGTCTCCACGTGCAATTCAAAGATTGGAAACATACGTACCTGATTGGCCGATTCCAAAATTATTTAGAATAGCTAATAAAAAAAAATTAATTAAAGGTATTTTTGAAGGAAGTACTATTAATACTCCTTCTATGATTTGTGTTGAGGATGTTTTGGATGCTTTAAAATGGGTAGAATCTATTGGTGGTTCAAATGAAATAGTAAAAATTTCTGACGAAAATCTTAAAATAGTAGATGAATGGGTAAATAAAAGTGAATGGGCAAAATTTATGTGTCAAGATAGAGACTCAAGATCTGCTACTAGTATCACTCTATCAATAAAAGATGAATGGTTTAACAAATTTGAAGAAGAAGAACAAAGAGAAACAGTTAAAAAAATTGTTTCTATGCTCAATAAAGAAGGTGTTGCTAATGATATTAATGGTTATGCTAAAGCTCCTCCTAGTCTTAGAATATGGGGAGGTGCGACAGTACAGAATAATGATATGAAAGCATTACTGCCTTGGATAGATTGGGCTTATCATTCGGTAAAAAGTAATGCCTAAAGTTTTAATTTCAGATTCAATGAGCAATGTTGCTCAAAAAATATTTGAAAAAAATAATATTTCTGTGGATGTAAAAACAGGATTGTCTGAGGAAGAAATTATTAAAATCATTCCTGATTATGACGGTATGGTGGTTAGATCTGCAACCAAAGTAACCAAAAATATAATAGAAGCTGCAAAAAATTTAAAAGTCATTGGAAGAGCTGGAGCTGGAGTTGATAATATAGATGTTCCAACAGCTAAAGAAAAAAATATGATTGTTATGAATACTCCAGGTGGAAATGCCAATGCTACTGCTGAACATGCATTTGCATTAATAATGTCAGTACTAAGAAAAGTTCCGTATGCAAATGAAACAACGCATAAAGGACAGTGGGAAAAGAAAAATATTAAAGGTACTGAATTATCAAAAAAAACTTTGGGAATCGTTGGTTTTGGAAATGTTGGTGTTAGGTTAAGTAATCTTGTTAAAGGTTTTGATATGAAAATATTGGTGAATTCTAAATCTTTAGAATCAAGAAAGAGTGAATATCCACATGTAGAGAATGCAAGTTTTGATGATTTGATTAGTAAATCTGACATAATAAGTTTTCATTGTAAAGCTGCTGCTGATGGGAAACCTTTGCTAACAAAAGATCATTTTAAAAAAATGAAACCTACATCATACATAATAAATGCTGCACGAGGAAATATTATAGATGAGAGCGATTTAAACGATGCATTAAATGAAGGTCTTGTATCAGGTGCTGCTGTTGATGTTTTTTCTAAAGAACCTGCAAAAGAAAATATTTTATTTAATAATCCAAAAGCTGTATTAACACCACACATAGCAGCATCAACAACAGAGGCCTCGATAGTGGTTGCAGAAATGGTAGCTAATCAAATTTCTGATTTTTTATTAAACGGTGTAAAAAAAAATACTGTTTAATTTACAGTAAAAAATTTAAATATCCGATTATTTGATCTACAGAATTTTTCACAGGACTTTTTTTAAATTTTTGAAGTTTTTCTTCATCAATAATATTTAATTCGGATATTAATCCAGCTATAGCAACTTCAGCAGCTCTTGATGCGCCATCATCAATTTTAACAACCAATGCAGCTTTTTTTTCAGGAATTATTGCAACAAAAACTCCTTCTGCTCCGTTTTTAAAAAATATTTTTCCTTTTGAAAGTTTAGTCAATGCACAATTAATACTATTTGTTCCTCCAGTTAATTCTGGAAATTTTGTACAAGATTCAAAAATTCTTTTTGCAATATCAGAGTTTTCATTAAGTTTGTTATAATCAGCAATTTGTGACATAGCATAAGCAAATTTTTTCATAGGAATTAATGGATTAGGCAAAGTGCAACCATCAATACCTATATTTTTTATTTTATATTCTGCTAAATGCTCAATTAAACTGATTAATTCTTTCTGTATTGTGTGATTGTTTAGATTATAATTTTTAATGGGTAAATCTCTATATTTACTTACTGCCAAATGACCACAATGTTTTCCTGAACAATTATGAAAAATTCTCCTTTTTATTTTAGAATTTATTTTTGCTTCGAATTTATCTTCAAGATTCCAAGGCCAATCTGGTCCACAACAAAGACTGCCCTCATTTAAGTTAATTTTTTCCAACCATTCAATAACCATTTTTTGATGAAAAGACTCTGAATGATGTGATGCTGTAGTTAATGCTATATATTCGTCAGAAATATTTAATCCTTCTGCAATTCCATCTTTATAAAGATTTAATGATTGTATAGGTTTTAATGCTGATCTTGGATATATTAACTTTTCTGAATCTCCCCACTCCCTTAAAATTTCTCCTGATGAATTAATTAATACCGCAACTCCTTGATGAAAACTTTCTATTTCACCACTTCTTGTAACTTCAACCATTTTAACTGTTTGCATAAACTATTTATTGAACAATGATTTTAGAGCCTTTGAAGATGCTTCGCAAATTCCTTTTTCTGTTATTAGTCTAGTTACATATTTTGCTGGAGTTACATCAAAAGCTAAATTCAACCCTTTGCTTTTTTTTGGATAAATTAATAATTTTTTAATATTGCCATCTTCATCAACTCCTTCTAAATGAGATAATTCATCCGAGTTTCTTTCTTCAATTGGTATTTCTTTATAATCTTTAATATTCCAATCAATAGTTGAGCTTGGTAATGCCACATAGAAAGGAACGTTATTGTCATGTGCGGCTAAAGCTTTTAAATAAGTGCCAATTTTATTGCAAACATCTCCTGTTGATAAAGTTCTGTCTGTTCCAACAATACACATATCAACTTCACCTCTTTGCATTAATATACCTCCTGTATTATCAGCTATTACTGTATTTGGAATTTCTTCCTCATTTAATTCATATGAAGTTAAATTAGCACCTTGGTTTCTTGGTCTAGTCTCATCTACCCAAACATGAACGGGAATTCCTTTTTTATGAGCATGATAAATAGGTGAAGTTGCTGTACCCCAATTAATTGTCGCAAGCCAACCAGCATTACAATGAGTTAATATATTTACTGTATTTTTTTTTTTATTGTAGATTTCTTCGATAATTTTAAGTCCATTAAATCCAATATTTTCACAAAATTTAACATCTTCATCACAAATTTCTTTAGCTTCTTTTAAAGCAACATCAAACAAATCATTACTATTTATCATTGATAATTTGTTATTCATTCTATGAACTGCCCATTGAAGATTTATTGCTGTAGGCCTAGACTGAATTAATTCTTCTGAGCTTTTTTTTATAAATTCAAGATCATTATTTTCTAAAATTGCTAAAACCATACCATAAGCAGCTGTTCCTCCTATTAGAGGCGCTCCTCTAACTTCCATAATTTTAATTGCGTTAATTGCATCTTTTACCGTTTTAAGATCTTTGATGATAAATTTATGTGGAAGTTTTGTTTGGTCTATAATTTTTACAGTTTTCTTTTCTTCATCAAACCAAATTGTACGATATTCTTTACCTTCTATTTTCATTTAATTACTCCAAACTATTGGAAACCAATCTTCTCTCATTTTTGAACCATTCTTTAAATTTATATCTTTAAATGGAGGCGATGTCTCACCGCCTCGATCAATGTATTTTACATCATCTCCTATAAAACGCATTGAAAAAGCTCTTCTTGCTATATTTTCTGAATTTCCTGGAGATGAATGGAGTACTTTAAAATTAAAAAGGATTGCGTCACCTAAATTCATTTCGGTCTTTAAAATATTTTTTTTCATTAATTTAATATCTGGCATATCCATAAAATTGTCTTCATCTTTATACCAAGGTTGATTATTTGACCATTTAGTCGGTCTAATTAGTTTTGGAAGTTTATGAGATCCTAATAATATTTGTAAAGAATTGTCTTTTGTTATTGGGTCAAGTGGTATCCAAAAACTTCCTGTATCATTTCCATCAACACAATAATATGGCATATCTTGGTGCCAAGGTGTTTCTTTATCTGTTCCAGGATCTTTAATAAATATATGCTCATGAAATAGTTGAATTGATTTAGATCCTGTTGCTTCAGCAACTATCTGAGCAGCGGGAGATTCTTCAGCAAAATTTTTAAACTCAATTATTCTTTGCCAATTACAATAATCTTCAAAAAATCTTCCTTCACCTTTTTTTACATTTTCACGAGCATGAGGCCCAGGTTCTCTTAATACTTTTTCAAAACCCTTTTTGAGCAAATCAATCCATGGACTAAATACATTTTTAACTACTATAGCTCCTTGATTTTTATAAAAATCAATTTCTTCGTTTGATAAATATTTTTTCACTTATTTAAAACTCTACCTGCAACTGTGTTAAGTTTTTCTTTTGTTTTTTTTGATCTTTTTTCAGGAGATGTAATTATAGCAACATCTAAACAATTATTTGTTGGGTCATTAGGGTCGATATGATTTTCAAAATTATCTATTAAATTTTTAATCATATTTTTTGCTTTGGCGGCATTATCTAAAAGAACTTTTATAACTTTTTGCACATCTACATTTTCATGATCTGGGTGCCAACAATCATAATCGGTAACCATTGAGACCGATGCATATCTAATTTCAGCTTCTCTAGCGAGTTTTGCTTCCGGCATATTTGTCATTCCAATTACATCTGCATTCCATGATCTATATAAATTAGACTCAGCTAATGTAGAAAACTGAGGGCCTTCCATAACAACATAAGTCCCTCCTCTTTGATATTGTATACTTTCTTGCTTTATAGATTCTTCACATGCATTCATTAAGCCTTTTGAAGTAGGATGCGCCATAGATACATGAGCCACTATATCTTCATCAAAGAAAGTTTTGTTTCTTGCAAATGTTCTATCTATAAATTGGTCTACTAAAACAAATTTACCTGGTGGCAAATCTTCTTTTAAAGATCCCACGGCAGACACTGAAACAATATCAGTTACACCTAATTGTTTTAGAACATCAATATTTGCTCTAAAATTTATTTTGGATGGAGATATAAAATGTCCTCTTCCATGTCTTGGTAAAAAATAAACTTCTTTATCATTATATTTTGTTTTTAATATTTGGTCTGAAGGTTTTCCCCAGGGGCTACTTAAATCTAATAGCTCTCTATCTTTAAATTCTTCTACATCGTATAGTCCACTACCACCTATAATAGCTAATTTATTATTTGCCATAACTGAAAAATAATTTATTTATTGATATAATTCAAAAGAATTATGGACCTAAAAGAACATATAAGATCAATTCAAGACTATCCTAAAAAAGGAATACTTTTTAGAGATATTACGACTTTAATAAAAAATGAAAAAGCTTTTTCAGAATGTATTGATCAAATAGTAGAAAGATCTAAAAAATTTGAGTTTGACAAATTAGCAGCGATAGAATCTAGAGGTTTTGTTTTTGCTTCTGCAGTTTCATATATCTTAAAAAAACCATTTATACTTTTAAGAAAAAAAAACAAACTACCAGCTGAAACTTATTCTGTTGATTTTGAATTAGAATATGGCACTGCTACTATGGAAGTTCATAAAGACGCTATCAATCAAAATGAATCGGTTTTATTGATAGATGATTTAATAGCTACAGGGGGAACTGCTGAAGCTGCCGCAAAATTAATCGAAATGTCTAAAGGGAAAGTTGCTGGATATGTTTTTGTGATAAATCTTTTTGATTTAGGGGGGTGCGATAATCTTTTAAAAAATGGTTTTAAAGTTGAAAACTTAATTGACTTTCCTGGACACTAAAAATTAATCAAATTTAAAATCTTTTATATTAGTTGTTTCATATTTTTCAAAAGGCATATGTATCCAAGGAGAATCTTCTAGATATTCAACAGCGTAATCTGGTTTAAATTTTGAAGTAGATTTGTGCCAAATTACTGCAGTTTTAATTTTCTCTTCTAGATAAAAACCATAAAAATGTTCTAGCCATTTAATACTTTTTATCAATGTTTTTCCTGAGTCAGCAAGATCGTCTACTAACAAAATATGAGATCCTAGATTTGGAGTAGTTTTCGCCAAGTCTCTAGAAAATGTAAATTGACCTTGTTGATTTTTCACATCATCACTGTTGCCATGATATGACTCAACTGAAAGGATGGCTAGAGGAACGTTAAACAATCTACTAAAAACATCGCCAACTCTTAATCCACCTTTTGCTATACAGATTACTTGGTTAAAATTCCATTTATCATCATGTACTTTTTTAGCAAGTTGCTCAATTTTTTTATGATAATCTTCCCAGGTTATATAAATATCTTTCATAATTTTTGGTAGCGGGAAGTGGGATCGAACCACTGACCTCGGGCTTATGAGTCCCGCGCTCTAACCAACTGAGCTACCCCGCCATCTTATTCGTATTGATATATACTACTTTTATTTTTTAGTTCAAACAAGATTGCTTTAATTTTTTATTTTTTTACTTCCATTTTTTCTCCTGTACCGCCCCAATAACCTGTCTTATAAACTTCAGCATCTTTTGAATAACCTGTAAATTGAAGAGCTTCTTGTCCCCAAATATTACAAGTGATGTTTATGTCTTTACGCTGGTCTATTGTGCCAATAGAGATGTGTTGACGACCTTCCATAATAGGAACTTTAATACCAACTATTGTCCCACAAGTAGAACAAAATAAGTTTGACATTGGTCTACCGTGTTCTGTTTTTGTATCTTCATAAGAAGAGGGTCTCTCACCCTGATAAGCAATATCATCATCTTTGAATATTACAAATGATCTAAACGCGCTTCCACTTGTCGTTTGGCACCAGTTACAATTACAATTAACTTTCCATGTTGGTTCACCATTTATTTCGAAAGTTATTTTTTCACATCTACAACGTCCACTATATTTTTGCATCATTCCCTCCTATTTTTTTGTCTCCAAAAAAATATTCTAACATTATAGGTTTTATCTGTCAGTCTAATAAAGGTTGTAAATATTGAATTATTATTGTGTATATTTTTAAAATATAATTTGAATTTCTTTAGACGCTCTGTATAAGTTCGAGTTTGTGAGAATTGAAGAAGATCTTAAACTAGATTATTCAGATGTACTTTTCAGACCAAAGAGAAGTACGCTATCAAGTCGTAAAGACGTAGATCTTAAAAGAACCTATAAATTTAAATACAGCAATAATGAATGGTCAGGTATTCCCATAATGGCTGCAAATATGGATGGCGTAGGAGAATTGGGTATAGCTGAAAAATTATCTAATTATGGGATGATTACATGTTTAACTAAGCAACATGATATAAAAAAAATAAAACAATTTAAAAAAATTAAATCAATTTATCCAAATATTGCATTAAGCATTGGGATAAAAAAAGAAGATTTTCAAAATTTAGATAAAATTTTAAAAGAATATAATTTTATAAAATTTATTTGTATTGATGTTGCTAATGGTTACTCTGAACGCTTTAGTGCATTTTTAAAATCAGTAAGAGACAAATACCCAACTAAAACAATAATAGCAGGTAATGTTGTAACTGCAGACATGACACAAGAATTAATACTTAGCGGAGCCGATATTGTAAAAGTTGGTATAGGTCCTGGAAGTGTTTGTACTACTAGGATTCAAACAGGAGTCGGTTACCCTCAACTAAGTGCTGTTATAGAGTGTGCTGATGCGGCTCATGGTTTAGGTGCTCATATGATTGCAGACGGTGGATGTACTTGTCCAGGCGATGTTGCGAAAGGTTTTGGAGGTGGAGCAGATTTTGTTATGCTTGGTGGAATGTTTGCTGGACATGACGAGGGAAAAGGCAAAATTGTAAAGTCAAATGGTTCTAAATTTATTGAGTTTTATGGTTCAAGTTCAGACACTGCAAATAATAAACATTATGGTGGTTTATCATCTTACAGGAGTAGCGAGGGAAGAACTGTAAGAGTAAAGTATAGAGGAAAAATCGAAAATACAATTCAAGATATACTTGGAGGCATAAGAAGTAGCTGCACCTACGTTGGTGCGCCATCATTAAAGCAATTAAGCAAATGTACTACATTTGTTAGAGTGTCTAAACAATTCAACGATACTTTTATAAAGTAAATTAACTTTTATAGTTTTTTTGATTTAAAGGTTTTTGTAATACTTCAGCGGAATACTTTTTTTTTTCAACTTCAATGTAAATATTTTTATTTTTTAGGTTTTCAAAAGTATTTCCTGAATTTATGTAACCAAATGATAAATTTTTATTATAACAAAATGAATAATTACCTGAAGTTGTTCTGCCAATAATCTTATCTTCTAAATATATTGGCTCTTCATGTAATAACAATGGTTTTCCTGGTATGCTTTCTTTTAAAGTAAAAAACATCATTTGTTTATCTAATTGTTTGTCTTTAATTTTAAGAAGAGCCTCTTTTCCGATAAAATTTATATTTTTTTTATAACTAATTGTAAAATTAAGACCTGCTTGGTACTGATTTTCTTCTGGAGAAATATCATGTCCCCAATGCAAAAAACCACTTTCCATTCTCATCACGTCCATCGCATGCATTCCACAATGAGATAGATTAAATAACTTTCCATTATCAATGATTATATTATAAAGTTTTTTTGCATCGTTTTTATCAACATATAGTTCATATCCTAGTTCTCCGACGTAAGACAATCTTTGCGCCCATATGTTTATGTCATTAATTTTTATATTTTTTCCAGTTCCGAACTTAAATTTTTCATTAGAATAATCATCTTTGCTGATGCTTGAGATCATTTCTCTGCTTTTGGGACCAAAAAGTCCTAAGCAACAAACTTCTTCTGTTACATCGGTAAGTACTATATTGTCAGATAAGTATTTATTTAAATGATATTTATCATGCTCTCTTGTTGCGGCAGAACCTACGACTCTAAAATAATTTTTATCTAAACAAACTATTGTTATATCAGCTTCTATACCACCAACCTCGTTAAGCATCTGGGTATATGTAGTTTTACCAAATTCATTTTTTATATTAGCAGTACATAATTTTTGAAGTTCAGTATGTACATTAACTCCTTTTAAATCAAATTTAGAAAAAGTTGAGAAATCAAAAAGACCTACATTTTTTCTTGCATTTTTCGTTTCAAATTCTAGTGATGGATACCAGTTTTGATAATTAAAACTGTAATTGTATTTTGGCTCCTCATTATTAATAGAATACCACATTGGTCTTTCAAAACCTCCAGCAGCACCAAAACAAGCCCCTGCTTTTTTTAGTTCATCATGGTATGGTAATAATTTTTGATTTCTTGCTGTTTTATGCTGTTTGTACGGCCAATGCATTCCATATAAATCTCCCAACGTTTCAGAAACTCTTTCCATAATAAATTTTTTTGAAGAGTGGAAATTTTGAAATCTCTTTATATCTAAAGAAAAAATATCTTCATTTATATGACCATTAATAATCCATTCTGCTGTTACTCTTCCGGCTCCTCCTGAACTAGCTATACCTATGCTATTAAAACCACAGCAAGTGTAAAGATTTTTGACCTCCGGAGTTTCTCCTAAAAGATACTGAGTGTCGGGTGTAAAAGACTCTGGGCCTGAGAAAAATTTTCTTATTCCAGCGTTTGCAAGCATTGGCAATCTATGAAAAGATTTTATAAGATATGGCTCGAAATGATCAAAGTCATCAGGAAATTCACCAAAAGAAAAATTGTCTGGTACTTTTCCTTTATCGGCAAATGCTTGTTTTGCATTTGGTTCAAAAATTCCTACCAACATTTTTCCAGCATCTTCTTTTAGATAAAGACAGGCGTTATAATCTCTTAGTACTGGTAGATCTTTTGGAAGATCTTTCATTGGCTCAGTTATTATATAAAAATGTTCATTTGGATATAGAGGTACGCTCACTCCAATATCCTCACCTATTTGTCTTGACCACATTCCAGTTGCAAGCACAACATACTCACAAGCAATTTTTTTTTTATCAGTTTCAACTCCACATATTTTTTTATTTTTAACCAATATTTTTTTTACTGGCGATTTTTCGAAAATTTGAACTCCTTCTATTTTTGCTGCTTTAGCCAAAACATTTGTTACTCCAACGGGATCAGCTTGTCCATCTTTTGGCATATAAACGCTGCCTATTAAATCCTCGTTATGTAAAACTGGATATAAATCTTTTGTTTGTTTTTGATTTAAAATTTTCACTTCAACTTCAGAAAGTTGTGCGGTCGTTGCCTGTCTCAATAACTCCTGCATTCGTTCTTTTGTTGAAGCTACTGTAATAGCTCCATTTTGTTTTAATCCTGTAGATAGACCAGTTTTTTTTTCTAGTTCTTTATAAAGATCCAAGGAATATTTTCTAAGTTTTGTAATTGTGGAAGTAGCTCCTAATTGACCAACTAATCCTGCGGCGTGCCATGTTGTACCTGATGTTAATTGATCTCTTTCTAATAAAACAACATCTTTCCAACCAAATTTAGCTAAATGATATGCGCACGATGTTCCCGCAACACCGCCGCCAATAATAACAACTTTTGAATAATCTGGAGTTTTTTTTTCCATTGATATTTGATAGTTATATTTATTATTAAATATAAAACAAAAAAAATTATGAAAAAAGCCTTAATAACTGGAATCACTGGTCAAGATGGTTATTATTTAACTAAATTTCTATTAAAAAAAAATTATCAAGTTCATGGAATTAAAAGAAGAACATCTTTAATAAACACAAAAAGAATAGACGAATTCTTTGAAAATAAACAGTTACATGATAAAAGATTTATACTCCATCATGGAGACATGACAGATGCATCGAGTTTAACAAGTATTCTTAATAAAGTTAAACCTAATGAAATTTATAATTTAGCTGCACAAAGTCACGTAAAAGTATCTTTTGAAATTCCAGAATACACAGCAAATTCTGATGCAATTGGTGTTTTAAGGTTATTAGAATCAGTCAGGTCAGCAAATTTGGAAAAGAAAATTAAAATTTACCACGCTTCTACATCAGAGCTTTATGGAAAATCAAAATCTCAAACTCAAAATGAAGAAACCCCATTTTATCCTAGAAGCCCATACGGAGTAGCAAAATTATATGCGCATTGGATAATAATAAATTATAGAGAAGCATATAATATTCATGCTTGCAATGGAATTTTATTTAATCATGAATCTCCTTTAAGAGGAGAAACATTTGTAACTAGAAAAATTACAATGGGTTTAGCTAAAATAAAACTTGGCCTACAAAAAAATTTATCATTAGGCAATATTTACTCAAAAAGAGATTGGGGTCATGCTAAAGATTATGTAGAAGCAATGTGGAAAATATTACAATATAAAAAACCAGAAGATTTTGTAATAGCAACTGGAAAGCAATATTCTATTAAAGATTTTATAAATTTAACAGCTAAATACTTGAAAATAAATATAAAATGGGTAGGAAAAGGAGTTAACGAAAAAGCTATTGATAAAAAAACTAACAAAGTAATTATTAAAATTAGTAAAAAATATTTCAGACCTACGGAGGTTGATTCATTGATTGGTTCCTCTAAAAAAGCAAAAAAACTATTAAACTGGAAACCTAAAATAAGTATCAATAATCTTATTAAAGAAATGGTAGATAGTGAGTTAAAAGAATTAAACAAATAATCTAAAATTTATAAATATTTTAAATTATTTCATTGGGTTTAATAAAATTATAACCAAAAATATCAGCCACAGCTTTGTAGGTAACATCACCTTTAAATATATTTAATCCTGATAAAAAATTTGGATCATTTAACAATGCTTTTTGGTACCCAGTATCAGCTAATTTAGATAGAAATGGTAAAGTAGCTTTATTTAATGCAATTGTAGAAGTTCTGGGTACTCCACCAGGCATATTAGCAACACAATAATGAACAACATCATCAACAATATAAGTTGGATCAGCATGTGTAGTGGGTTTACTTGTTTCAACACATCCTCCTTGATCAATCGCTACATCAACAATAACTGATCCACGTTTCATATTTTTTATCATTTTTTTTGTAACTAGTTTTGGAGCTTCTGCTCCCGGTATTAAAACACCGCCAATTAATAAATCACAATTTGATAATAATTTTTCTAAATCTATTTTGTCACTTAATTGAGGGATAATTTTATCACCAAAAATTTCACTTAATTGTTTCAGTCTAGCTTCAGATTTATCTACAATATGAACTTTTGCTCTCATTCCTGTGGCTATAATTGCAGCATTTTCACCAACTACACCACCTCCAAGAATTACTACTTCCGCAGGATCTCCACCTGGTGCTCCACCTAACAGTATACCTCTGCCTTTTTGATTTTTTTCTAAGCAATGAGCTCCTGCTTGAACTGACATTCTTCCTGCTACTGCACTCATTGGGGCTAACAGAGGAAGTCTTCCATTGTTATCTGTTACTGTTTCATATGCAATGCATATAGATTTTGAATTTATTAATCCTTGAGTTAATTCTTTTGCTGCTGCTAAATGAAGATAAGTGAAAATAATTTGGTTTTCTTTTATCATTTTAACTTCATTAGACAAAGGTTCTTTAACTTTAACAATTATTTCCGCATCATTAAAAATATGCTCTGCTTTATCAATAATTTTTGCACCTGCAGACTTATATTGATCATTATCAAAACCAGCCTCAAAACCTCCGTTATTTTCAACCAAAACATCATGACCATTAGAGGTTAAAACTTTTACACTTTCTGGAGTTAAACCAATTCTATTTTCTTGAGGTTTTATTTCTTTTGGAACCCCGATTTTCATGAAATTAAATTAATTTTTTTTACTTTTGGAATAATTGGATATTCCAGTTCTAAGCTTCTCGATTATTTCATCAATGTGTTTTTTTTCACAAATAAACATTGGAGCAATAATTAAACAGTCTCCTGTCGCTTTAAAATTTACTCCAGCTTCATAACAATGTTTGAAAGTAGTAAATCCTGCTGCCCCAGGTTTCTTATGCATTTTTATATCAATTCCACCCATCATTCCATATCCTCTTATATTATCAACAGCTTCTAAATCCTTAAGAGACATTAATCCTTCTTGGAAATATGGTGTCATTTCTTTTGCTCTTTTAAAAATGTCTTCTTTTTCAATTATATCTTGTACTGCTAAAGCTGCAGCTACAGAAATAGGTATTCCTGAATATGTATATCCATGGAATAACTCTATTGTACCTTTGGGAGACGCTTCCATAATAGTATCATAAATTTCTTCTTTACAAGCAACAGCACCCATTGGAACTATTCCATTAGTTGTTGCTTTTGCCATGGTCATGATATCTGGGGTAACTCCATATTCTTGTGATGCAAAAGGAGATCCTGTTCTTCCCCATCCAGTAATGACTTCATCAAAAATTAATAATATTCCATGTTTGTCACAAATTTCTCTTAATCTTTGCAAATATCCTTTTGGTGGAACTAATGTACCTGTTGATCCAGCAATAGGTTCTACTATGCAAGCAGATATATTTTCTGATCCAAAGTTTGCACAAATTCTTTCAAGATCATTTGCAAGTTCAGCTCCCGTTTCAGGTTGTCCTGATACAAACTTATGTTCGGGTAAATGTGTATGTCTCATATGAACAACTCCAGGCATTAAAACATTAGCAAATGTTTTAACATTGTTAACCATTCCACCTACAGAAGTTCCTCCAATATGCATCCCATGATATCCTCTTTCTCTACCAACTACTCTAAATCTTTCACCTTGGCCATTTGCCTTATGATAAGCAATTGAAATTTTGATCGCAGTTTCTACTGCACTTGATCCACACATTGTGTAAAAAATTCTATTTAAGTTTCCAGGCGTATGTTTAGAAATTCTTGTTGCAAGTTCAAATGAACCTCCAAAGCCTTGTTGAAAAGGTTGAGCATAATCTAATTTTTTCAATTGATTAGTAATTGCGCTTATAATTTCCTCTCTGCCATGCCCCAGGGGATTGCAGAATAATCCTGAGCTAGCATCTATTTGGGTTTTCCCTTGATGATTTTTTAAATAAACACCTTTTGCTTCTGTAATTAATCTAGGATTTTCTTTAAAGTCTTTATTGGATGTAAATGGCATCCAATGTTCATTAAGTGAATTTGGTATTTCCGGTTTTTCTGAACTCATATTTTTTCTTAAATTATTGTTCTTTTAGACTAATTTCTTTTAATTAAACATAAAATAAAAACTTAATGATTTAGTACAACTATAGATTGTATAGACGCCTTTTAATCATTAATGTTTAAATAATTCATAGTTTACTTCAGCTTGAGAATGAACTTTAATATCGCCCGTAAATTAAATTTAATTAACAGGAGATAAAATGAAAAAAATAATAAGTTTTATTCTTGGAAGTTTATTTGCTCTTAACTTATCAATATCAGCTGCTAACGCTGCTGCTAATGAAGTTAGAGTTGCTTTCTTCTTAGAATGGCCAACTCCAAACCAAGAAGATAAAGTGAAAGGCACATATGAAAAAGCATTAGGTGTACCTGTAAAATGGACAAATTTCACAAATGGTGGAGCTATGACTGATGCTATGTTGGCAGGAGATATCGATATTTCGTACTCACAAGGTTTAGTACCTTTTATCAACGCTGTAAAATCTAATGCACCTTTAAAACTTGTAGATATTGCTATGGAATATGGAATGGGTGGTACTACTTGTGTAACCTCTAATGCATCTGGAATTACAAAAGCAAATGCATCTGAATTAGAAGGTAAAAAAGTTGCAGTTCCACTAGGAACAATGGCTGAATACGTTTTTGACGAAAGTATGAAAGTTGTTGGAGCTGACAGAGGCAAAATGGATGTTATTCAAATGGATCCTGAAGAAGGAGCTGCTGCGTTAGTAAGTGGCGATGTTGTTATGGCTTGTTTGTTTGGTGGTAACTCTATCAAAGCAGCAACAGCAGTTGGTTCAAGACTTTTAACTGTTCAAGAAGCTAGAGATGCTGGTATCTTGGGTATAGATATTACATCTGTAACTGACAAATTCATGAAAGAAAATCCAGGAATGTTAAGAACTTTCATCGAAGTAACTCACGAAGCTAATGCAAGATACGCAATGGGTAAATCAGACCTAAACGTAATAGCTAAAGACGCTGAAATGAAACTTGCTGATATGAAAGAAACTATTGGTGGATTTAAATTTTTAACTCCAGAAGAAACTAAACAGTCTATGGAGAGTGGTAATCTTGATGGTTTCCTAAAAGGTATGGGAACACCTGATGGAGCTGTAGACACTAGTTTCTTACCTCTATAATTCATAGAGAAAGAAAATTTAATAGGCGCCAATTTAATTAATTGGTGCCTATTTTTTTAGTAAAAATTCAAATATAAAGTTAGTCTTATGAGCGATTTAGTTTCTCAAAATCTTAATATGATTTTTAAAAGTCCTAAAGGAGAAACAGTTCACGCTTTAAAAGATGTAAGTTTTACTTTAAAAAAAGGTGAATTACTCACTGTACTTGGACCTTCTGGTTGCGGAAAAACAACTTTGCTTAATATAGCTGCTGGATTTTTAAGACCCACCTCTGGAAAAATTACTCTTAATGAAAAAGAGATAGATGGGCCTGGAGTTGAAAGAGGAATGGTTTTTCAACAAGGTGCTCTGTTTGAATGGTTAACAGTCGCTGAAAATGTGAACTTTGGACTTCGAATGAAAAAAGAAAGTCATGAAGTAACAGCAAAAAAAGTTGAAGAATGGCTAGATATTGTCGGGCTAAAAGGTTTTGGTAACACTCCTACTTATCAGTTATCTGGTGGTATGCAGCAAAGAGTGGCTCTTGCCAGATGCTTAATCAATGATCCTGATTTGATTTTGATGGATGAACCTTTAGGCGCTCTGGATGCATTAACTAGAGAGAAGATGCAGTCTTTAGTTTTAAAAATTTGGAAAGAAACAGGAAAAACAATAATTTTAATTACTCATTCAGTTGAAGAGGCTTTGTTGCTTGGTGAAAGATTATATGTAATGGCACCAAGACCAGGAAGAATACATAAAGAGTACAATCTTCCTTTTGCAGAAATGGGATTAAAAGAAGACTTAAGAGAAATTAAAAAAAATAAAGAATTTTCATCAAAAAGAGAGGAAATTTTATCCATGATTTGGAATATGGAAGAAGAAATCATGGGGAAAGAAAATTAAATGTTAACCCAATTTGTAACAGTCTTAATCTTTGTGGCAATTATTGGATGTATCCTTTATGGGAGGCGATTAATTAAAACAGAAAAAGTCGATGCAGTTTTTGGCAATCCAGAAAGAGCTAAAGGTGGTACACACTGGATAATTGTAGGAAGTAGTGCAATCTTACTAATTTGGCTCTATTATTCTTGGGATATAGCAAAAGGTTTTTATCCAAAATCAGCAAATGAATTATGCCAAGTAGCTAAGGTAAACGAGTCTTTATTAGGATTAAAATATCAATTCCCTATTGAAGAAAGAGAATTTAAAAGTACTTCAATAATTAAAATTGAGAATAAAAATCTTGAGAGAGTTGCTAATGAAATACAAAGTTCACCAGATTTAAGTGATCAACAAAAAAATATTTTGGTTGGTTATATAAATCAAACCAAACAATTAATCCCATTATTAACCAATGAAGATTTAATGGAGATGAGTACAAAGCTCGAAATTAAAGAGTTAACTGAACAAATAAAAATTCTAAGTTCTAATTTTCAAAAGAAAGATTATCCATTTGAAACAGCAGAACAAAAAATTGAAAGACAAAATGCTATTTCAGAGCAAGGTAGCTGGGGTATAATAACAGTAAGAACGGGAACCGGATCCATAGAAAACACAATAGAAGTTCCGATGGTACCAGAAACAAATAGAGGTCTAAAATTTCACGTTGCAGCAGAAGAGCTTAAAATTATAAATGATAAATTCTTTAAATTAAGAAATCATAACCCACAATTTAAAAATTCAATTAAAAAAATAAAAGACGAAATTAAAGCCTATAGAAAAAGTTTAAATGATACTGACGAAGTAGCTTCAACTTACGCAAAAGATATTGTTAAAATTGCAAGAAGAATTGAATACGCTAGCATTTATCCTCCTACTGCATTAAACCAAATGAAAACTGCAATTATAGAATTTGATAATACGCAAAAAGATCAGCAAGGTGGTTTAAGATTAGTTGATATAATTTTATTTCCTGCAGGCACAATTGTTTCAAGCGGTACAAGTTGTTCAGAACAAGGTTCAGGAAGATGGTTACCTAAACCTTCAGACACTTTTAATAAATTTATATTAATGTCAAAACCTAGCGTTGGTTACAAAAATATTCCACTTCTTTGGATAGATATGATTGATGTAAGCTCCATAGTGGGCTTCGTTTTGCCTGATTGGTTTGCAGATATTTTACCAGGTGAATACCCTATTCATACAAATGATGGTGTTGTTGAACAAAACTTTAAAGGACAAGTTCTTAAAATTGTAACTGGTGACTTTAAACTATTTAAAATCCCTGTTCCATACGGGCATATTTGGGACTCTTTTTTAAGGGTGTTTTTAGGGTTAGTTTTTGGAATAATTATTGGAGTGCCTTTAGGATTGTTTATGGGTCTAAATAGATTTGCAAAAGGTTTTTTTGATCCTTTAATAGAATTATACAGACCAGTTCCACCTTTGGCTTGGGCTCCATTAATTATCTCTGTTCTAGGTATTGATAACACTGGTAAAGTATTTTTATTATTCATGGTCTCGCTATCTATCATGATTATATCTGCTAGAGCTGGTGCTTCTGGAACGCAACTTTCAAAAATTCATGCAGCTCACTCTTTAGGAGCTTCAAAAAAACAAATTTTAAGACATGTAATCTTCCCTAATTCACTACCTGAAATTCTTACAGGAATTAGAGTGGCTGTTGGAATGTGTTGGGGAACATTGGTGGCTGCTGAGTTTTTAGCAGGTACAACAGGTATTGGTTTTGTTGAAAACGTTGCTAAAAAATACTTTCAGTACGAAGTTATTTGGATAACAATTTTCATTATGGGGATGTTGGGTCTTTTGTTTGATATAACTTTAAGAAAAATAATAGACAAAACTATACCTTGGAGAGGCAAAGGTTAATCAGACACATTTTAAAGAACTAGACCTTTTTTAGAAAACTAATAGCTGCGCCAATGGTCGTCAAAAATCCAGCTAACGGCAAGATTGCAACTGCGTATTTCTTTGGCATATAATTCTCTTTGAACTCAATACCTTGGAAACTAATTTCAAAATACCACATTTCCCAATACTTCCCACGCATACCCTCTACAAGTTCAACTCCATAAATTATCATGACTATACCAATTACCATAATCATAATTTTCCAGAACTGACGTATATATAGCGATAGTCTATTTGGTAATTTTTCATAAATTAAATTTAAAGCTACGTGTTCATTATCTCTAGCTGTCAGAGAAAGTGCTATAAACATCAACCAAATATTACTTAATACTGTTAGTAAATCACCCCAAACAGGAGGGTTATTAAAAACATATCGCATGGTAACGTTATAAAGAGTGAAACCAACCATCGCAGCCAATAAGAGTGAGCACATAGCTTCTAATATACGATGAATAAAACGGTCAATGTTGTTAAAAATTTTTAACATATCGCTAATTACTCAATAGGTTTGGAAGAAACATGGTCAACTCTGGAATAATGAGGATAAAAAATAAAAGTAAAAACAGCCCAACTAGATAAGGAATTAACGCAACAGCAACCTTTTCTAAACGTACTTGTGCTATTGTTGCAGCGGTAAAGTACGCGACACCAACAGGTGGTGTTACTGATCCTATTAAGAAGCCAACTATTACAACGATAGCTGCTTGTACCTCAGGAAAGCCAGCTTGAGCCATAACATTAACTAGTACTGGGCCAACTATAATAATGTTTACCGCGGAGTCCATTACCGTTCCAAGAAGAAATATGAATAGAATCACGGCTAAAATAAAAATCATAGGGGAATCCGTAAGGCTTAGAAGCCAGTTTTCAAGATCACCGATTGCACCCAGAGAAGTAAGCAACCAACTGAAGGGTCCTGACGCAGCTATGATTATAAAAACCATTGCCGAATTACGGAATGCCCGACGAAAAGCACCGGTGCAATCTTTCCATTTAATAGTTCGATAAACGAATACACCTGTAAATAACGCAACCATTGCTGTGATAGCACCAGCCTCGACAACAGATGCTACGCCACCCATTACTGAACCCACTAAAACTAAAGGTATCAGAAGGGCGAACGAGGATCGATATAATTCTCTACCGGCTCGACGTATCGAAAATGGTTCATCACTGCGCTCGAAGTTATATTTGATTGCGAAGTAATGGTTGATTATCATAATCACAATACCTATCAACACGCC
This sequence comes from uncultured Pelagibacteraceae bacterium, assembly GCA_902568235.1. Lineage (GTDB taxonomy): Bacteria > Pseudomonadota > Alphaproteobacteria > Pelagibacterales > Pelagibacteraceae > Pelagibacter. The sequence continues at coordinate 36,387 of CACFPS010000007.1, forward strand.
CGGAATAATCCCAGCAGCAAATAGTGATGCAATCGAAATCTCAGTCGAGTTAGCAAGTACAATCATCATGATACTAGGTGGAATTATCCCTCCTATGGTGGAGCTTACACCTGTAACCGCAGCCGAAAACGCAGCAGGATAGCCAGCTTTTTTCATAGCTGGTAATACTAATGCTCCAACTGTAGCTGTATCTGCTACCACGGAACCATTCATCCCCGCAAAAAACATGCTCACAAGAACATTAACTTGGGCCAACCCCCCTCGTATACGTCCAATTAATGCCCTACTTAAGGCTACTAACCGGTCAGTAATCGTAGCACTTGTCATTAACTCACCAGTCAGCATAAAGAACGCAATTGCAGTTAATGGAACTGAATCAATAGCAGTAAACATTTGACTAGGGATCAAAACAAGCGGTACAGCGTCGGTAAATAGAATATAAACAAATGGTATCAATATTAATATGAAGCCAATGGGAGCACCCAATAAAATTAAAAAAAGGAGTACTACGAGTAGAATAATACTTTCCATAAATACTTATATGTTATGATTTGTTTTAGGTAAAGATCATCTAGTTCTAAATATTGAACTAAATGATCTTTACACAGTTTTTCGTTGAACGATTTACAGAGCCCCAGCTTTCTCTAACTGAGCTACAAATCCATCCATTCCTTGTTCTAAAAGTACTCTTTTGGCAACTTCTGGCTCAAAAGTACCCTTGGCATCTAACCAAGCACCGATAGCACCTGCTCTCCATTTAGTCATTTCAGCTTCAGTTGGTACATACCACTCTTTAGCAGATGCTTTAATTGCATCTTCACCATTCTTAATCCAAGCTGCATCTAACTCGTTTACTTTTTCTCCATAAGCATCAGCTGCCTCGTGTAACCATTTTCTCTGTTGATCAGACAATGCATTATACTGATTTGCATCCATCGCTAGAATGTTTCCTGACCACATTCCTCCGATCTCAGTGAAATACTTCGCAACTTCATGGAGTTTTGCTACGTGTTGCCATGGACTAGCAACATACTGACCTTCAACTACACCTGATTGAAGACCTTGATATAATTGGCTCCAGTCATAAGGTGTTGGTGTTGCACCCCAATTTTTAACTAGCATGAACTCAACTGGACTCTTAGTAGTACGCCATTTTAGTCCTTTCATATCATCTGGTTCATGAACAGGTCTAGTTGCATTTCCAAGTTGTCTAAATCCTCCACTTGAATATACAGAAAGGCAAATGTGACCAGCATTTTCAAGAGCTAGTTTACACTGTCTTTCAGCTAACCATTCATCTGATATTCTTTTAGCGTCCTCTAGCGATTTGAAAATAAATGGCAAATCAAAAATTGCTAACTCTGGTCCAAAGTTACCGTAGTTTGCGGTAGAACTAGTCCACAAAGCTATAAGTCCTTGGTTAGCTTGTTCACCACATTTTTGCTCTGAGCATAAGCTTCTTTGATAATGTGGCTCAATTTTCATCTTACCACCAGATGCTTTCTCCATAGCTGGTATCAGAGCCTGATCTATGGCGTCACCTATTGGCATACCCAATCTACCAGTAGTCCCGAGCTTAAGAGTTATCTCGGCATAAGCGGCTTGGGCAAAGAAGGCAATTGCAAATCCTGTGAGCAATGTCCTAAAAATTTTTTTAATAAACATATAATTTATCTCCTCTTAGTTATTAATTTAAATATCAATATTTAAATTCAAAATGAGTCTGAAGTATACAAAAAAGAAACTTATACAATTCAAAGTTGTGTACATAATGTCGTAGTTAATATATTTATTTTAATCTAAAGGTGCCTTAGATTAAAAATTTAGAAATAATATAAAATATAATTGATAGGAAGAAATTTATGAGCTCAGGTAACAAATATAAAGCAATAGCCAGTAAACTTAAATTTGAAGGAAGAGCATTCATTAATGGCAAATATGTAAATGCAATTGATGGTAAAAAGTTTGAAACAATCAATCCTGCAACTGGTAAAAAACTTTGTGTTGTTGCAAAATGTAATCATAAAGATGTTGATTTAGCAGTTAAAGTTTCAAGGAAAGCTTTTAATAGTGGAGTTTGGTCTAGAAGTTCACCCGAACATAGAAAAGAAGTTTTATTAAAATTTGCTGAATTACTTAGAAAACATGGTGATGAAAACTCAGTTTTAGAATGTATAGATACAGGTAAACTTATCACCGATTGCATTAATGAAGTTGCAAATGATGCGCCAATGCATTTCCAATGGTATGGAGAATTAATTGATAAAGTATTTGGAAAAATTGGTCCAACAGAACCATCCATTACTAGTTTAATTGTTAAAGAACCAATAGGAGTTATTGCTGGAATTGTTCCTTGGAACTTTCCTTTAATGATGGCGGTATGGAAAATGGCACCAGCTCTTGCAGCTGGTTGTTCAGTAATAATTAAGCCAGCAGAAGATACACCCCTTACAGCGATTAGAGTTGCTCAAATTGGAAAAGAGGCTGGAATACCAGATGGAGTTTTGAATGTACTCCCAGGTTATGGCGATGTTGGTGAAGCTTTAGGTCGACACAAAGATGTTGATGCAGTTTCTTTTACAGGCTCAACTGAAGTAGGTGGTTATTTTTTAAAATACTCAAGTGAAAGCAATTTAAAACCTGTCGCATTAGAGATGGGAGGAAAAAGTCCATTTATAGTTTTAGAGGATGCTATAATTAGTGATGATTTAATTGATAACGCTATTAATTCTGCGTTTTGGAATGGTGGACAGAATTGTTCAGCAAATATGAGACAGATAGTTCATAAAAAAGTTAAAGATGAATTTTTAGACAAAGTTATTAAAAAAGTTAAAAAATTAAAAGTAGGAGATCCATTAGATTTAAAATCAAATATGGGATCTATGATTTCAAAAGGACATTTGCAAACTGTTGATGGATATATCCAAAAAGGAATAGATGAGGGAGCAAAACTTTTATCAGGAGGAGTTTCAAATAATAAGCAAAAAGGTTTTTATGCAAAGCCAACTTTATTTGATGGATTAAAAGAAAATATGACCATAGCTCAAGAAGAAATATTTGGACCAGTACTCGGTGTTTTAACAGTTAAAAATGATGAAGAAGCTTTGAAAGTTGCTAGTAATTCTAAATACGGATTACATGCTAGTGTATTTACTCAAGACATAAACAGAGCATTTCATCTAGCTAAAAGCTTGCCTTGTGGAACTGTATCAGTAAACACTTTTTCTGAAGGAGATATTAAAACTCCATTTGGAGGTTATAAGCAATCAGGCTCACTAAGTAGAGATCAAGGTACAGAGGCTCTAAATTCGTTTCTTCAAACAAAAACTATTTGGATAAGTCATAGTTAGAATGATAAATAGATATAGAGTTAATGTATCTAGAAATACAATTAATAAAATTTATTCTAAAGTAAAAAAATATCCTTGGAAAGATATTCAAAAACTTAATGGCTGGACTCATGGAACTAATTATAAATATTTAAAATCAATTTCAAAATATTGGACTTCAAAGTTTAATTGGAAAAAACAGGAAAAAAAAATAAATAGTTTTTCTAATTTTACCACCAAAGTTGATGGTATTAAAATTCATTTCATTAGAGAAAAAGGTAGTGGAAAAAATCCTACTCCTTTATTAATTATGCATGGCTGGCCAGGTAGTATTGTAGAATTTTTGGACATTATAAAAAAACTAGCTCATCCTGAAAAATTTGGAGGAAAAAAAGAAGATGCTTTTGATGTAATTGTTCCTTCTTTGCCTGGCTTTGGATTTTCAGATGCTCCTAAAAAACCTTTGGGACCAAGAGGAATTGCAAAAATTATGAATAAACTTATGACAAAAAATTTAAAATACAAAAATTATATTGCCCAAGGAGGTGATTGGGGGGCAACTATTTGTAATTGGTTAGGTCATGATAATTCAAAATCTTGTAAAGCAATTCACATTAACTGTCTCACTATGAGACACCCAAAAGGACCGCAAAATAAAATTGAGAAAGATTGGGAAAAAAGGTTTAACAAAGCTCAAATAATGCAAGATGGATATAGAACGATTCAGGCAACAAAACCTCAAACTTTAAGTTATTCTATGAATGACAGCCCAGTTGGTGTAGCTGCTTGGATCTTAGAAAAATTTTATTCTTGGTCGGATATAAAGAAGAATAGGTTAGAGAGCGTTTATTCTAAAGATGTTTTATTAACAAATATAATGATCTATTTAATTACCAATTCATTTAATACATCTAGCTGGATATATTTTGGAAGAAGAGAAGAAGGTGGACGATATTTTCCAAATAATTTTAAAAAAATTAAAATTCCAACTGGTATTGCTAAGTTCCCAAAAGAAATGTCTGAATGGCCGCCAAAATCTTATCTTGATAGAATTTTCAAAATTATACATTGGACTGATATGAAAAAAGGTGGTCACTTTGGAGCTTTAGAGCAGCCTGATTTATTTATTAAAGATTTGAGAAAATTTTTAAGAGGTGTAAATTTTAATCCTTACGATGATAGAGGTCGTGGAAAATGGATTTAATTATTTAATATTTTTACTTCTTTATCATCAAAAGATAGAAATACTTCATCATTAACGCTATAAACGTTTTCCATATCATTGGAAACAATATAAATTTTTCCAATTTTTGAACTAACTATATATTGATAATTGCTTCCTACAAACGATGCATTTGTTACCTTTGAATAAATACAATTTTCAATTTTATTTTTATTAATCTTTATTTTTTCTGGTCTTATGGCTACTGGTATATTTTCACTTAAATTTTCATTAGTGCTAATATTAACTTTCATTTCAGCTAAACTTATTTTATATGAGTCACCTTCTTTGTTATCGATTTTTGCATTCATTACATTTGCATCACCAATAAAATTTGCTACAAATTTATTTTTTGGATTGCTATATAAGTCTTTAGGATTCCCTTGTTGAGATATAACAGCATTATTCATTACAATTACTTTATCTGATATAGCTAGCGCTTCTTCTTGGTCATGTGTTACATAAATTGTTGTGACACCAAGTTTTTGTTGTATCTCCCTTATATCTTCTCTAACTTGTCTTCTTAATTTTGCATCCAAATTCGAAAGAGGTTCATCAAACAGTAAAACTTTTGGTTTTAATACTATAGCTCTAGCAACAGCCACTCTCTGCTGTTGTCCGCCGGATAATTCGGATGGCATTCTATTTTCATATCCTTCTAAATTTACTAATTTAAGAGTTTCTATAGATTTTTCTGTATATTCTTCTTTTTTTTCCTTTATCATTTTTAATCCATAAGAAACATTTTCAATTACACTCATATGCGGAAACAATGCGTAAGATTGAAATACCATAGAAACATCTCTATCGGTTGCTGGAAGTATAGTAACATCTTCATTGTCTATTAATATTTTACCTTCTGTAGCTCGCTCTAGTCCTGCAATTATTCTTAGTGAAGTAGTTTTTCCACATCCAGAAGGTCCAAGTAAAGTTGTTAAAGTTCCAGCTTCAAAACTACAACTGACATTATCTACGGCTACAGTTTCGTTAAATTTTTTCGTAATATTTACAAATTTTACTTCTGCTTTTTTCATTATCCTAAATTTCCTTGTAAAATTGCTGCATTTTGATCTCTTCTTCCAAGTTTACGTTGGCCTATTAATAATTGCATAATTAAAATTGTGATTAACATAACTACAATTAATACTGAAGAATATACAATTGCAAGTCCATAATCGTTATTTTCTAATCTTCCTAATATGTAAGATGTTGCCAAATCATAATTTGCACTGACTAGGAAAATTACAGCACTTATTGCTGTCATTGCTCTCACGAAACTAAAAACTAATGAGGCTGTAATTGCCGGTTTAAGCAATGGAAGAATTATATTTCTAAATGTTTGTGAACTAGATGCATTTAAAGTTGATGAAGCTTCATCTAAATGAGGATCAAGTTGATTCATAGATGCTATTCCTGCTCTAACACCTACAGGCATATTTCTAAAAACAAAAGCAATTACTAAAATTATTCCTGTTCCCGTCATTTCAAGTGGTGGTACATTAAATGCGAAAACATAACTAACTCCAATTACACTTCCAGGTATGGCAAAACTTAACATTGTTCCAAATTCAAAAGCATTTTTTCCTCTAAATTTATGTCTTGTAAGCAAGTAAGCGGTTAGAATACCAATAGCGGCAGTAGGAACTGCAGAAATAATTGCAATCATGAATGTTACATTAAATGAATTCCATGCTGTACCAGTCCATAAAATACCTCTATCTTTTACCCAATCAATGCTGAAAGCTTCAATATAATGTCTTAATGTAAAACTATGATCTATACCCCACATTTCAACAAATCCACCAAACATAATCATTATATAAATTATAAAAGTCATTAACGCCCATGGAAGCACCGTTGAATAAATTATCCATTTTGTAGTTTTTGGAATTTCAGGATGTACTCCGCTATCCCCTTTTCCAGAAATAGAAATATAAGATTTTTTTCCTAACCATTGATTTTGAAGATAAAAAATAACTAAAATAACTGCTAACAAAACCATCGCAAGAATTGCAGCTCTAGTTTCATCATATTGTGCTCCAACAATTGCAAAAAATATCTCGGTTGATAACACATCGTATTCAGCACCTAATACTAAAGGATTTCCAAAATCAGCTAAACTTTCTATGAATCCGAGTAAAAAAGCATTAGCTATACCTGGTCTCATCAAAGGCAATGTCACAGTTTTAAAAACTTGCCATTTAGATGCTCTTAATGTTTGAGAAGCTTCTTCCATTGACGGACTGACACTTTCAACAACACCTATTAAAACTAAAAAAGCAATTGGTGTAAAAGCAAGTGTTTGTGCAAACCAAATTCCAGGTAAACCGTAAATCCATCTAGATGGTTCAATATTAAATGCCCACTCAAGAAAAGTACTTACCGCACCAGTTCTTCCAAATAAAATTATTATTGCTAAACCAATTACAAACGGTGGAGTAATTATAGGTAAAACAGATAATATTCTTATTGTTTTTTTAAACTTGAAACTTGTTCTTGCTATTAAAAGAGCAAAAGCTAAACCTAAAACTGTTGATGAAAATGCAGTTAAGGTTCCCATGGTAACCGTATTCCAAAAAACTCCACAGGCATAATCACTATAAAGACAATCAAGTCCCCAAATTCCTTTATTGAATATTTTGCTAGAAAAGTTGCTTATTTCATAACCACCTTCGGTTCCTTTGAATGCGACAGCAAACATTCTAAAAATTGGGAAAAAAACAAAAGTTGAAACTAAAATAATGATACTTCCGATACTACCAACTATAAAATTATCACCATTTAACCATCCTCTTGATGCTAGACCATGAGTTATGTAAAAAATAAACGTACAACAAGTTAAAACGGCACCAGATCCTACTCCAAATTGGTTTTCTACATCTCCAAAAATTGATTGAAAAATTTCAAAATTCCATCCTCTTATTCCAATTGAAAATCCTTGAAGGAAAAAATAAAAAAAACCAACTAATCCTGAATATAAAAAAATTTTAGAATATAACTGACTACTTTGATTTAATCTTAGTGTGATTAAAGGAAAAAATAATGGAATAAATAAAGGTAAAAGCCAATACTTTTTATTTATAAAAACTTGTGGAAGTGCAGAGCCGTAATCTTCTAAAGAATATTCTAAAATCCAATTTATAGAGAAAAACCCATCGCCTGTTACATACCAAGGAAAGATAAAGAAACCTAATCCACCTATAAGTACCCAACAAACGACGAGTCCTCTCATTTAATTCCTTATCTAGGAATTACAGAAACGTCGTTATCCCACTTAGATAACAGTTTAGCTCTTGTAGATTTATCTCCATAAACTTTAAAATTGTAATCAATTAAGTTTATAGTTGATAAGTCTGGAGCATCAGGATCAGCTTGTGCTTTAGTATTAGCTGGTACTTGTAAAGATTTTCCTGAAGTGAAAACCATAGTTTGAATTTCAGGACTTAAAGCCCAGTCATAAAACTTTTTAGCTTCCTTCATATTTCTCGCACCTGCAATGATACTCATTGATCCAACTTCATATCCAGTTCCTTCAGCTGGAGATACTGTTACAACAGGTAAACCTTTTTTAGTTTGTTTAACACCATCGTGTTGGAAACAAATACCAATTAGGTTTTCACCTCTTCCAGTTGCTTTAATTGGAGCAGAACCAGATTTAGTATAAGTATTTATATTTGCATGAAGTTTTTTCATATAATCCCAACCTTTATCATCTCCAAAAATTTGAAGAATTGTAGCTAAAGTTGTGTAAGCAGTTCCAGATGAATTTGGATTTGCCACTTGGATTTCACCTTTATAAATTGGTTTAGTTAAATCCATCCATGATGCAGGAGCTGGCAATCCTTTTTTTGCTAAAAGATCTTTATTATAGCCAAATCCTAGAGCACCAACATAAATACCTACAGATTTATAACTGGCATTTTTTGCCTGGTTTTGAGCTGCAGGCAATAAATCATTGAAATGACTAGATTTATATTCTTCTGTAAGATTTTCTTGTGCTGCAGTTAAATGTGGGTCCCCAGTTCCACCAAACCAAACATCGCCTTTTGGATTAGATGACTCTGCTTTAATTTTTGCAAATGTTTCACCACTACTTGCTCTTGTCATAGCAACTTTTGTTCCAGTTGCTTTTTCATAAGCTTGTTCAAGCATTTCACAAACATCAATTTCAACACTGCAATATAACGTTAATTTTGCTGCTGAGGCTTTGTTTGCAAAGCTAAATAAAGCAAATGAAAGAAATAGAGCAATAGAACTAAATTTAATTATATTTTTCATATTTCCCTTCCTTTTTTATAAGCAAAATATAGTTTAAAATCATTCTAAATGTTACAAAATTGTTATAATTTTATTACACTTTAAATTAAGTAAATGGGTATTAAATTAAGTTTAAAAAAAAATACAATTTATAGTTTAATAATTTAAATTAAAAATAATGGAAAAAAATAAATTAAAAAAATTAATTACTAAAATTTTTGTAAAACACAAATTGTCAAAAAAACATGCTTTAATTTGTGCAGAAGCTCTTGTTAACGCAGAACTAGTAGGAGCTCCTTCTCACGGGTTGTCAAGACTAAAAATGTATTGCGATAGAATTAAAAAAAAAGTTATAAATCCTAGACCTAAAATAAAAATTAAAAAAATTTCAAAATCTATTACTCATATAGATGCAAATAATAGCATTGGTTTTGTTGCTGCAGATATTGGGATTAAAAAAGCTATCAAAAGTGCAAAAGAAACTGGATTTGGATTGGTAGGAATAAAAAATAGCGGTCATTATGGATTGTCAGGTTATTACGCTGAACAAGCCGTTAAAAAAAATTTAATCGCTTTTGCATTTACTAATGCTCCACCAGCAATAGCTCCTCATGGTGCTTTAAAAAGTTTGTTTGGTACAAACCCAATATGTTTTGGTACACCAACAAATTCCAAAATTCCATTTATATTAGATACTTCTGTTTCAATGATAAACAGAGGAAAGATTAGAGTAGCTTCTAGAACTGGAGAGAAAATTCCTGAAGGTGTTGCTTTGGATAAATTTGGTAAACCAACAACTGATGCTAGAAAAGCCTTGGAAGGTGTACAATTGCCTATAGCAGGATTCAGAGGTTCGGGACTTGCGTGGATGGTTGATATATTAAGTGGTGTTTTTACCGGCGGCAACCATGGAGGAAAAGTGAAAGATCCATTTGATGATTTCAGCGGTCCTCAAAATATTGGGCACTTATTTATTGTTATGAAAGCTAATATTTTTGTAAAAAATTTTAATAAAAGAATAAATGAAAATATCAAAAGAATTAGAAGATTGCCTAAATTAAAAGGAGTAAAAGAAATTTTATATCCTGGACAAAATAAATATAAAAGATTTAATTATAACTATAAAAGAGAAATTAAAATGAACGAAACCGTGCTGAATGAATTAAAAATATTAAATAATTAAAGTGATAGAAATTATTCTTATGATACAAAGTATCCTATCAATCCTACAGAAAGGACTAAGGAACCTAAAATAATTCTACTTTGGAATTTTTCTTTTTTTTTTCTTTCAATAATTCTATTCTTAAGGACTTCTACATTGACCTTGCTGACTGGAATGTCCTTATTAAAATTATTTTTTAGAGTCTCAATACTCATTTTTTATAATTTAATATAATCATAAATTCAAAATATACGCCAACAAGCTAGTGTTCAAAATGGGTTGACAAAATTTTTTTTAATGTTCAAATTGGGTTTTATTTGCAAAATTATGAGAACTTTACCAAGTATAAGAGAAGAGCTAAATAAAGAGACCGTAAATCTTGTCCTGAAAAAAAATTTTAAAATTATAAGTCCATATTTTTATAAATTAACAACTGAATGGTTTAATGGTTCCTATAAAGTGTTTAACGACTTAAACAAATATTTAGTTTTAATTTACTTTGTAAATAAGGATTTTGAATTTTATAGAAGAAATAATATTAATATTTCCTACGATTCTTTTTATAAAACAAAAGATTTAGAAATTATTAAAATTAATATAATGCAAATATCAAAAGATCTTAATATACCTAAAGAAAGTGTAAGAAGAAAAATTATCTCTTTACAAGAAGAAGGAATAATAACAAAGGTAGGTAAAAAAGTAACAATTAACAGACTTGCATACAATTCTGTCCAACCAGTTGTTAATTTGCATAATGTTTCCTCTCTTCTTTCTGCTTTTACTAAAGTGCTAAAAAAAGATAAATTAAAAAAAAGATATTTAGATACAGAAGAAGTTTCAAAATTAGTAAAACTAAACTTTTCATTTTGTTGGTATCAATATTATAAATTTTTATTTGCACTTGCATATAGATGGCAAAGTTATTTTGGGGATTTAGAATTATTTTTAATAATGAATACTATAGTTTTTAATACAAACTCAAATATCACGTCAAAATTAAATGAATTAGACTCATATATTGAAAAATGGAGATCCGAAGTTCGAACAAAAAATATTGTAGGAATAAATGCAATGTCTATTTCTGATATTACAGGAATACCTAGGCCTACCGTTGTTAGAAAATTAAAACACCTAGTTAAAAGTAAATTTATTGAAATGGATAAAAAAAAATTATTTTATTTAAAACTAAGTGAAAAAAATTATAAAGAATTAGTGAAGAGGCAAGAGGAAACACTCTTGTCTATAAGCGATTTTATTACAAGAACTTTTAATCAAATAAATCTTAATTAGAATTTCTAACTATGTACATAAATGCAAAGCCCGTTATATACATAATAAGAGCATATGCAGCTGTCGGAATCACAAAAATAATATCATTAGAAATTTGAGTGGCAACAAAAACTGCTAAAGTTCCATTTTGAAGTCCACATTCAAGGGCTATACATTTTCTTTGTTCAATTCCAGATGCAAAACTTTTTGCAATATAGTAAGCAATACACATCATTACTATATTTAAAATTAATACTACCAATCCTGCTTGAGCTAAATAGTTTAAAATATTTTCTTTTTCTTCTATCCAAATTGCAATAAAAACAACTAGAAATAAAAATGCTGTAATTTTATTAATTATTGAAATCTTTGAGCTAATAAAGTTATCTGCAAATTTTCTAATTATCATACCTATTATTACTGGCACAGCTACAACTCCTGCCATTTTCAATGCAGTTCCAGTTAAGCTTATATTTTCCGTAATCAATGAAGTTCCTAAAATATTAGCAGAAGAAAAAACAATTAAAGGAACCGTTATAATACTAATGATACTTATAATTGCTGTTAAGGAAATTGACAAAGCCACATCTCCATTTGCAAATTTTGTTAAAACATTTGATGTTATGCCGCCTGGTGCTGCTGCAATAATCATTACACCGATTGCCAATTCTGTAGGAGTTCCAAGAACTTTGATCAAAATAAATGCTACTATTGGTAAAATTATTAACTGACAAACAAAACCAATAATAAAATTTTTAGGGTAATTAATAACCCTTAAAAAATCTTTTGTTGTTAGGCCTAAGCCTAATCCCAGCATTATTAAAGCTAATGCCAAAGGAGCTATTTTTGTTACTACTTCCATATTTTTTAAGAATTTAAACTATTTTTATCAATTAGACATTAAAAAATAATTGCAATTTAGAACTATAAACAATAATAAATCTCTCATGATTTCAGATAAATCTACTGTTTGTCCTATAAATCTTCTAGATGTTGCTCACCAAAAAAGAGGTGTAAAAGCAGCAATAGTAAACGCGGGCAAGCCTCTGCCAATGTTATCGACAATTGATGCTATTAAAGAAAATTTAATTATTCCTATATTTGTTGGAAATGAAGAAGAAATTAAAAAATGCGCAGATGAACTAAAATTTGATATTTCTGAATATGAAATTGTCAATGAGCCTGATGAAAATAAAACTGCAGAAGTTGCTGCAAAAATGGCCTCAAAAAAAAAAGTAAGACTATTAGTTAAAGGCCACATTCATACTGACGTCTTGATGAAGGAGGTTTTTAAAAGAGAGCATAATTTAATAGGAAAAACTAGATTGAGTCACATATGGCATATGACATTAGAGAAAGATGATAAACCTCTAATAATTACAGATGGAGCTTTAAATGTTAATCCAAATATAAAAACTAAAATGAATATATTGAGAAATGTAATAGATTTCTGTCATAGAATAAATATTCCAAGACCTAAAATATCAATTTTATCAGCTACAGAAGAAGTTTTGGATAGCATACAAAGCTCGGTTGAAGCTAAAGAAATTACTGATTTGGCTAAAAAAGAAAGTCTTAATGCTGAAATATTTGGTCCACTAGCATTTGATAATAGTATTTCTAAGAAGTCGGCTGCAATTAAAGGAATAAAAAATGCAGTAGCAGGAGAGGCAGATGTTCTATTAGTTCCAAATGTAGAAACAGGAAATGCACTTGTTAAAATGATGATTTATTTTATGGGAGCTTGTGCTGCTGGAGTAGTGGTAGGAGGAAAAGTTCCAGTTGTAATTACTAGCAGATCTGATGATCCAACAGCAAGACTAGCTTCAATTGCTGCTGCAGTAGTTGCACTTGACTAATAGTGTATTGAAAGGATAGTTTACTGCTTAATAAATCAAAAAAATGACAATACAATATTTAAAAAAATCACCAAAAACATCTTCTACTGATGATGGTAAAACAAGAGAAATTGTAGAAGGTATTTTAAGAGATATAGAAACAACAAAAGAAGAAGGATGTAAAGAACTTTCAAAAAAATTTGATAAGTATGAAGGCGATGTAATTGTTTCAAAAGAAAAAATAGAAGAAATTAAAAAAAACTTAGACCAAAAAACTAAAGATGACGTACAGTTTTCACATGAAAGAGTAAGAAAATTTGCTGAAGCTCAATTAAAAAATTATGGACAAGATTTTGAAGTAGAGCTTTCTGAAGGCTTGTATGCAGGACAAAAATTAATTCCTGTAAATACAGCTGGTTGTTATGTGCCTGCAGGAAGATATGCCCATATAGCATCTGCAGTTATGAGTGTTACTAC
>CACFPS010000008.1 GCA_902568235.1 uncultured Pelagibacteraceae bacterium
CACAAACAATTTAAGATAGGCCGTTTGTAAAAAAGCTAATTATTTATACATTTTAAGAAATACATTAAAAAATAGAGATTAATTTATACAATTAAATTGAAAATATAGTTAAAAAATGAATTAAACATAATAAAAACGATGTATATTTAAACAGCTTTGCAGTATCTGAATATAGCTTTTAAAAGGCCATAGATAGCGCTATTTTAAGCGTAGTCTATTTTATGGTGCAACTTATGGCTGTAATAAATAAATATTAGCTATATATAGTAAATAATACAAAAATTGTTGGTATTAGCTACTTTTAGAAGGAAATTCCCTCTGATTTAAGCAGTTTTTTCTTTGTTTTTATTCCTCCTGGACCAGAATATCCACCTAATGACCCGTCTGATCTAATAACCCTATGACAAGGAATTTTAGGGGCATAAGGGTTTTTTCCAATAGCATTTGCTACAGCTCTTACTGCTTTTGGCATACTTATAGCTTTTGCAACTTCTGAGTAGGTTCTAATTTGACCTTTTTTTATAGTCTTTAAGTATTTCCAGACTTTTATTTGAAATTTAGTTCCTTTGAGGATCATAAAATGGAAAAAAAACCCTGTTTCCTTGCACTTTTTAGGGTGCAAAGAACAGTAGTTTTGGCACGTCGTTGTATGCGCTACCGCCATGCCTTTCACTCTACGATTTTAGCGCTACTCCGCAGAGTTTTCTGCCCTCTGATCTTGAATCTCTCGATTTTTCCCCAGATGGTCAGTTAAGAGTTGCCTCTTAATTCATTTTTACAATATCAGAGAGGGTAGGTTGTATGTATCACTTTATTGTTGAATTTATTTAGTTTTTAACAGGCTAGAATAGTGGGGAAAACCTAAACTAAAATATTAAGAGTGAAATTAATATCACAAATCCCAAACCAATTATGCCAAAAATTGATGCTATTATCTTGTTTTTAGTAGTTTCCTGGAGTTTTGGCCAATTATTAATTATTAAAAATGTAATTATTACCACCAAAAGTCCAATCAAAATGTATTTTGGCATATTTTATATAATATCAACTTCTATCATTTATAAATTCATTAAGTTTTTTAATCTTATTACTAGCAGATTTTCTTAGAATTCCAGGTATTATGGCATGTAATAAGGCCTGAAAACCTCCCAAAATTAAAATTAGGCCTATTTTTATAGCAGTTCTAAAATGCTGAAAATAAGTTTCATTAGCTTCAATAAGATGTTGTTTTGAATTTTTAATCATTTGTTGAATTTATTATATTGACATTAATAATCACTTAATATATTAGTAATGATAATTAATTGTTATCATTAGTAATTTATGAATAAGCTAACTACTGATCTAAAATCGCTTCACGAGGAAACTTTAAATAACCTCAAAAGCTCTAAAGCAAATAACACTTTACGAGCTTATAAATCAGACTTTAAAGATTTTGGAGCATTTTGTGTAAAGCATGGATTAAATTCATTGCCATCAGAGCCTAAAATAGTGTCTTTATACCTAACCCATCTTTCTAAAAATTCAAAAATCAGCACTTTAAGAAGACGATTAGTATCAATAAGCATGGTTCATAAACTCAAAGGTCATTATTTGGATACAAAACATCCAATTATTGTTGAAAATTTAATGGGAATTAAAAGAATAAAAGGTAGTATGCAATTAGGTAAAAAACCTATATTAATCAATCATTTAAAATCATTAATTAATAAAATAGATGAACAAAAAATAAAGGATATTAAAAAGTTTAGAGATAAATCAATAATTTTAATTGGTTTTGGAGGTGGATTTAGAAGAACTGAACTTATTTCAATTGATCATGAAGATTTGGAATTTGTACCAGAAGGGCTCAAAATCACTATAAAAAGATCAAAAACTGATCAATTTGGTGAAGGAATGATAAAAGGACTGCCCTTCTTCACCAATGAAAACTATTGCCCAGTAATTAATCTTAAAAAATGGTTAGAAATTTCTAAAATCAAATCTGGGCCTATTTTTAGAAGATTTTCTAAAGGATTATCTTTAACAGACAAAAGATTAACTGACCAATCCGTAGTTTTGTTAATGAAAGAGTATCTAAATTTAGCAGGAATTGAAAATAAAGATTTTGCAGGTCATAGCTTAAGATCAGGGTTCGCAACTGTTGCAGCTGAATCTGGAGCTGATGAACGAAGTATTATGGCAATGACAGGCCATAAAACAACTCAAATGGTCAGAAGATATATTAGAGAAGCTAATATATTTAAGAATAATGCGTTAAACAAAATTAAATTTTAATTTAAGTAATTATATTTTTTACTTGTAAATATAAGGAGATATCTTTTTTAAAATAAAATTTTAAATTAGCTTTATTGGCTGCAATTTTGTCACTTAATTTATCACCAATAAAAAAGGAAGATTTAACATCAATGTTCCACTTTTTAATTGCCTTTTTAAACATTCCTGGAAAAGGCTTCCTATCATAACTATTTTTTCGATATTTTAAAATCTTTGAATGTTTGTAATATGGAGCATAATAAATATCGTCTATGTAAGAATTATTTTTTTTATATAAAGATACTTTCATTTTATTATGAATATATTTAAGATTATATTCAGAAATAATTTGCTTACCAACAGCAGCCTGATTGGTAATAATAATTACTAGAAAACCTTTATTATTTAAAAACTTGATAGCCCTAGAAACATCCTTTAAGAAAATAAATTTTTTATAAGATTTTAAATAGCCAACATCTTTATTAATGACTCCATCTCTGTCTAAAAAAAAACATTTGTTTTTTAAGAATTTACTATTTTTTTTTAAATAATTAAGTTTAAATCTTGAACCAATATCAATAAAATCTGCATCAAAATATTCACCAATTACATTTTGGTTAATAATTTGTTTGTTCAAAACATCAGTTTCAAAAGATAAGTATTTATTTTTAATTTTTTTTAGAATTTTTTTATTAATAATATATATTCCACCATTCATCATATTTGTTTTTTCTTGAGGTAAAAATACTAGGTTTTTTTTTAAACCTAAATTTTTCATTAAATAATTATTTTTAGATTTTTTTGCATTTGATAATGCAACAAAAATTGATTTACTTTTTAAATTTTTTTTTTTTAAAATATTTAAATCTACATCAAAAAAGGTATCACCGTTTATCATAATAAAATTTTTTTTAACATATTTTTTAAGTTTGAAGAGAGCACCACCTGTGCCTTTTTGTTTACCTTCATTAATACAAATAATTTTAGAATTATGAATTTTTAAATTGTTATATTTTTGAAAAAAAAGTTTTTTTTTATATGAACAAAGTAAATAAATTTTTTTAAAATTGTATTTAATAAGTTTTGATAATAATAAATCTAGAAAAGGCTTGTCATTAATTTTAATTAATGGTTTAGGTACATTATTTGTGATTTTTCCAAGTCTAGTGCCTCTACCACCTACTAATATTGCTAAATCATCAATTTTCATATATTATATCCAGAAGATCTTTTGCAACATTTTTATAAGACCTTGAATTTCTCTTTTTAATTAAGTTATTTTTTAAATTTAGGTATTCGTTGTCATCAGTTAAAATTTTTACTGAATAATCAATGAATTCTTTTTTATTTTTTGCAATATAACCAGACACACCATGGTCAACTCTTTCTTTTAAGGACCCGTAACCCATAGTCACAATAGGCACACATAATTCTCTGGCCTCTTCAGCAGCTAAACAAAACACTTCACCTTTATGACCTGGATTTAGCATTATTTTACATTTCATAAGATCTTTAATTAAATGAGATTTTGAGCCCTTCTCTCTAATCTCTATACCTAATTTCTTGTGATTTTCACTTAAATGAAATGGAGGGTTTATATATAATTTTGCATTTTTAACTTTAGAAGAAATAACATTCCAGCAATCAATTAAAAAATTTAAATTTCTGTCTGATCTTGTGGTAAAAATTGCATTTCTTTCTGGAATAAAATTATTATCAATTTTTTCATTTATAAATTCATAATCAACTGCTATTGGGATAATTTTTTTTCCAAAAAATGAAGTAATGAAACTCCTTGTTTTATAATGATAATCTCCTTCAAGCAGTAATGTAGGTCTATTTTTTAAGAATGGAAAAAATTGACCTTTTCTTATAAATTTTTCTAAAGACTGAACACTATGAGACCATAGATATTTTTTTTTACAATTAAATAAGGATAATAATTTTGCATCAGACATTGAAATTAATATGTCTGGATTATAATCATTAGAAATTTGGTTAATATTTTTCCATTCTACATTATAGATTTTTTTATTTTGTTTAGTTAAATTAAAGACTTTAATATTAAACATGTCATTTTTTGCTAATTCATTAGAAATATTAATTAAAGTTTTTTCAGATCCGCTGATAATTGGTTTATCAAAATCAGAAGCATTAAATGGTATTGTTTTTTCTACAAAATAAATTTTATACTTCATTAAATCTGTTTATTAATTTTTTTTAAAGTTTTATAGATATCTTTATTTAAAAATGAAAAACTACACTTCATTCCTTTACACCATTCAGAATAACTAATTTTTTGATGAATAATATCATCACGATTTTTTAACTTAAAATTAAAAAGATTATGACATCTAACATTATGAAAAAAAGCAATATGACTTACAATACCTTCTTTTGCTATAGAAAGAGATGAATTTTTGATAATATAAAACATATCTAAACCAGATAAATCTTTTAAAAAAAAAATATTATTACAATTATTTTTTTTTATTTTGTTATTATAATTTAAATCAATAATTGAATAATTTCTTTCAAAATAATTATTGTAAAAACTAGTCTTTAAATTTTTTTCTATGTCAGTGCAAAACAAAACATTATCATATTTTTGTCTTAAAAAGTTTACAAATATTTTAAATTCATTAATTTTCCAATCAAGTTCTTCAAAAAATTTATATCTAAATTGAAAAAAAATATATTTGTGAGGAATTAATTTTGAAAATTTAATGTTTATTTTAGGTATGTATAAATTTGAATAATTATTATCAAGTTTAACTGTTTCATCTATAAGTTTCTCTTGCAATTGTTTATAACTATACTTATTTATTTTATTTCTTTTAACAATTTCATATTTATATAAAAATTTTCTAAAATAAATATTGGGTCTATTTCTTTTTTTTCCATCATATACTATTCCATAGAATTTAATTTTTTTAAAAATAATAGGTAAAAAAAAATAAAAATTTTTAGGAGTCAAAATATAAATCTTTTCATATTTATTTAAAAATATATCAATTAGAATACTTATCTTATCTCTTAAAGTTAAATTAAAGTTAATTGTTTTGAATTCAATATTTTTAAAAAAAAAATTAAATGAATTATTCAATTCTGAAAGATATATTTTAACACTTTTTTCTTCTCTTATTAATGTCGATAGTAAGTCAAGAGAAGTAAAAAGATCACCTGCTCTATCGTTTTTTAATACTAATACCTTTGACATTAAAAATATTTAATCCCAATAAAATTTTGAGTTTAATCCAAAAGTTCTTTCAATAATGTATTTAGCAACAATAGAAGAGTTAAAATATTTATGATATTTTAAATGACCTTTATATGCAATTTTTCTCCATTCTTTATCATTTTTTGTATATCTTTTAATTTTTTCTGATAGATCAGAAATATCATTGTAAAAAATCATTTCATTATCATCAAAAAAATCTTGATATTGAATATCTGAATGAATAAAAGTTAACAAACCATTGCCCATTAATTGGGCAATTCTATCACTGCTATAATATTTTATTGGTTTTCCTCTACTTAAGTTTAAAGCCATTCTTGAATTCGATAATTTTTTTAAAAACTCATAACCCCAAACAGGCTGAACTCCAAACATACCATAAGTATCAAAACTAATATTTGAACATTTTCTCTTAAGTTTATCTATAAAAACTTCTCTCTCATCTTTTTTTCCGGCTCTTAATATTCCCCTATGAACACCATGACTTATTGCATAAAATATATCAAATTCCTGCTTTTTTTTGAAATTTTGTAAATAATCCAAAGACTTGTCACATGGGTTAGGCATATAAAAAGATTTATTTATTTTAAAATCTAAAGCATGTGGATGTGTAGTTATAAAAGTTGAGTCGCAAACATTATGTTTATCTAGAATTCTTAATTTATTTTTAGCATAATCGGGACCATTTTTTGATAGAGGGTCTAAAAACCATTGAGATATTTTTAAATTTTTATTTTTATCTTTTGCTTCATTTAGTGTATCAGGATTTACTCTATCCGCATGTCCAAGAACTACTAAGTCAGGTTTAAAATTATCTATTGAATTTAAAATTAATTTATTAAGATATTTTGATCCAGAAGGATCTCTGAAACTTTTAGTATAACTTATTAAATCTCTATCAGATATGCTTAATACATTATGACCACATCTAATAAGTCCATTATTAATTCTTATACCTGTATTATATTGAAGTCTGCCAAAGTATCTAAAGTTAAAATTAGTTATATGTATCACTCTTAATTTTGAATTTTTAGTAATGCTGAAGTTTTTATCAAATAATCTATTTAATATAATATTTCTTTGATTATCGATGATTCTAGATACATATTGATGAGTAAGCTTGAAAGAATTGTAATTTAATTTCTGAATTTTTGTTCTAAGTTTTTTGTTAAGAATTAATTTTTCAATTAAAATAAATAAATCTTTAACTGTTAACTTATTTAGTATAACTGGATGTTTTGTAGTTTCTAATAACCCTCCCCTATTAGTTATTATTGTTGCACATCCCATGCTGGAAGCCTCTAAACTTGTCCTTCCAAAAGGTTCTTCCCATCTTGAGCAGGCAACAGAAATACTTGCAGTTTTAAGTAAATTTAAAACATATTTATTATCTTTAAAGCTTAATATTTTTAAATTTTTGTGTTTAAAAAAATGTTTTTCTCTAGGCTCGTCCCCGATAACTACTGACTTCCAATTATTATATTTATCAAGTATTTTGACAATAGTTTGACCAAAAATATCATATCCTTTGGCAGAATTTAATTTGCCAACGAAAGTAATAATATTTTTTTTTTTATTTAAATTAACTTTTGTCTTAATTGTAGATTGATAGCAGACTCCAAATTTTTTTACATAATCATTTTCATTTAAATTTTTAAAAAATTGATTTTTTGTCCAATTGCTATTAAAAAAAATAAATTCAGAATTGTTTAATAAATAAATTCTTTCTTTTAAAGTTTTAGATCCAGCTATTGTTAAAGGATTGTTATGGAAATATAAAATTATTTTAGACTTTAATTTATTCACAATTTTTTCTACATAATTAGGACGATTATGGATTTCTATAATATTAGGTTCTGAAACTTTTTGTATAGAAATAAATTTATTTAAATATTTTTTATTACTACTTGTTAGAACATTTGTTTTAATTTTAATATTTTTAAAACTTGAAGAAAGATACTTAGAATTATTTGTATTACCATAAATTGAAATATAATTTTTAAATTTTGAGCAATTATATAAATTTGCAACATGTATTGATACTGCTCCAGCGTATTTTGAAGAGTAGTCTTCTTTGTAAGGTAATAAAATTGCAATTTTCATTTTTTTAAAAAATTACTTTTTAATTTTGTTCTAAATTTGTAATTTTTTTTTAACTTATATTCTGCTTTCATGGCCAATTTTTTTGATAAATATGATTTCTTATATATTAATAGCCATTTATTTCCCTTTGTAAATTTTGCTCCTTTTGAACTATTGTGCAAATTAAGACGTTTTTTTAAATCTTTTGTATATCCGACATAACTTATTGTTTTGCTGATTCTTTTAGTAATAATTAGATAAACAAAGTATTTCATTATAATTTATATTTATAGAAAAAAAGATATAACTTTATAAAATTTTGTATAGAGGTATTAAATTATGTTTCCAAGAACATACAAAAAACAAAGCAAATTAAAAAGATTCTTTCTCAAATTATTAAATATATACGCTTTCGAAAAAGAAACACTTAATATTGTTAATCCAAACTATAAAAATAATTCTAAAAATTTTTTTAAAATAAATGATAAATCTTTTTTATTGTCATCAGGATATTTAGATCTTAAAAGAAAAATTAATTCTTTAGATATTTTTTTTCGTTATTCGCCTTCAAATTCTCTTTGGAATTCATCCGATAGATGGAAAAGAATTATTCCAGATATAAACAAAGAAACATTGATCAAAGTTTGTATCTTAAGTTTAAAAGAATCTATTTTGTCATGTTTAAAAAAAAATAATATTAAAATAAATATAAATTTAATATCAGATAATTCGAATGATAATTTCGACATTGAGCTAAAAAAAATATTAAATAATGATAATTTTAAAATTAACTTTTACAAATCAAAAATTAAAGGTAATAGAGGTTCTTATTTAGAGTGTTGTGATCAAGCTAAAAAAGCAAAAGATCTAATTTTTTTCATAGAAGATGATTATCTTTTTGAAAAAGAAACCATTGAGGAAATAATTTTTACATATTCAAGAATTTCAACTATATTAAATAAAGATATTTTCTTATGTCCTTCTGATTATCCTTTTTACTATGACTCTGAATATCAAACGTCTCTTTTTATAGGAAAAGAATTTAGATGGAGGTATGTTGGCGAAAGTTTATTGACCTTAATATTTTCCAAATCTATTTTATATAAATTTCAAAATAAAATAAGACAAGTTGGAGAAATTGAAAATTTTCCTTTTGAAAAACCATTTCATCAAATTTTTGAACAAGTTCCTTGTTTGGCACCTGTAAATTCATTAACTTATCACTTATCTAGAGCCGTGCCGGCAATTAATGAAAATTGGATTGATCTCTGGAATTTAAATTATAATAAATTAAATCAATTACAAAATAATGGCGGTCCCTAGGGGAATCGAACCCCTCTTTCATGGATGAAAACCATGTGTCCTAACCGATAGACGAAGGGACCAAAGGAGCTTTTTCTATTTCAATTATCATAAATAATCAAGTATTTGCTTCTTCATTAATAACAATATTAATATTTGATCCCTTCTGAGCAACCAATGTTTCCGTATAAAATTTTCCATTTTTTTCTTTTACACCTGATACTAAATCACCAGATGTAATGCCAGTAGCACAAAATAAAGAATCACCTTTTATAATTTCATGCAATTCATATTTTTTATTTAAATCGTAAATACCCATTTCTTTAGCTCTTCTGATATCATTTTCTGTTTTAAATAAAAAACGGCATTGAAACTTACATCCAGCAGCATCTAAGGCGGATGCCGCCAGTACACCTTCAGGACCTCCACCAATTCCTAGAAAAATATCTACATTGTATTTTTCATCGCTTACAAGTAAAGCTCCAGCAACGTCACCGTCTGTAATAAGCTTTAAATTTACTCCTAATTTTTTTAAATCATTTATAGTTTTATTATGTCTTGGCCTATCAAGTATGCAGGCGGTAATATTTGAAATCGGCTTATTTTTTGATTCAGATATATTTTTAATATTTTCCTCAACTGAAAAATCTAAATCAACAGCATCATAAGGTATGTCTTTGCCTACAGCTAATTTTTCCATATATGTTTCTGGAGCCTTAAATAAATATCCTTTTCTTGAAGCGGCAATAACAACCAAGCCTCCAGGAAGATTTTTTGATACAAAATTAGTTCCCTCGACAGGATCAACTGCTATATCTATTGATGGTCCATTGCCGGTACCTAATTTTTCACCAATATATAGCATTGGCGCTTCATCAAGTTCTCCTTCTCCAATAACGATTTCTCCATTTATATCTAATTTATTTAAATTTTTTCTCATTTCATCGGTGGCAGCTTTGTCAGCAAGCTCTTTATTTTTTTTACCAATATGAGGATAACATGCTATTGCGCTAAGAGAGGAAATTTTTATAAAATTTTTAACTAAATTTTTATCAAGCATAAAAATTAAATATTATCTTGGTGACATTTTATCTTGTGGAATTATTAATTTTGATTCAAATTCTCTCAATCGTTTATAAACACTAGCAAGTTCTATAATGGTTGGCCAAGCTTTTAATAGATATTGCATAGATCCTTCAACTCTTCCAAATGCTCTTATAATTTGTTGCATAACTCCCAATGTAACTACACCCGCTACAATGGCTGGTGCTAAAAAAACATATGCCGACAATACATTTGCCTGTAAGTATGCAATACGACCTATATTAAAATATAGGTATCTTAAATAACTTAAAAAATGAATTTTACGAACATCATCAAATAATTCATTAATTTTTTTTGGTCTTACATTACCATCATCTTCAGCAATAACTAAAATTTTTCTATATGCCGCTTCTTGTTTTTGCAAATCATACTCAACACCAACTAAACGCAATATCCAACCAAGTGCAATTAAAAAAATAGTACCACCTATAGTCCAAATCAAGGCTCCTACTATTAGCCCATATTCCCATTCACCAAAAAAGAAAATTGGAATACCTATGCTTAAGCCAAATAGTATTGGTACAAACTGAATTAAAATCATTATAGATTCTATAAAACTTGTACCCAATCCTTCCATAATTCTTGTGAACTTAATTGTATCTTCTTGCACCCTTTGAGAAGCACCTTCGATATTTCGCGCCTTGTCATACACAGAGTGATACCATTCAACCATGGCTGTTCGCCATCTAAATAAAAAATGTGCTGTAAAGAAACTAATGGCTACATAAACAGCTATATACATACCTGCTAATGTAATAAATGACAATAAGCTTGCAAAATATTCTTGAATTGTAATTGCATTTGGTTCGGCAAGTGCTTTTTGAATCATGTCATAAAAAACACCAAACCATTCATTTATCTTTACATCAATTTCAACCTGCACCCAAAGAGATCCTAAAATAATAACAGACCCTATCCATGACCAATAAAACCATTTACTTGTTTTAAAAAATCTAAACATTTATTTTGTAAAATTATCTGCATAAGATTTTTTAATCATTTTTCTTGCTTTTGGTTCAATGACTTCAAAATCTATATTATTTTTTTTTGCATATTCTATTGCTAAAATTTTATTTTTAAATTCTAATTTTAATTCGCTATATGTATCAGATGATGATTCCCAACCCATTAAAGGGTTGGTACCAGTTTGTTCTGTAATAAATTCAATAATCCACTTATCGAATTTTTTTACACCTGATTGCATAGCTGTTTTACTAGGTTTATATATTTTTGCTTTTTTCATAAATGGTCGGGGCGGCAGGATTTGAACCTGCGACCCTCTGGTCCCAAACCAGATGCGCTACCAGGCTGCGCTACGCCCCGATGGAAATACTAATACAGTAGATAAAAAAATAATCAAAGTATAATAATTATAATATAATAAGAAATTTAAATATTTTTAATATATAAGAAGATATGATCGTAAATTGTGAAAAATGTAATAAAAAATTTAATTTAAATGCAAATTTGATACCTGAAAATGGCAGGTTACTTAAATGTGGTAGTTGCGGCTTTGAATGGCATTTTATATTAAACAAAGATCCTTTTTTACTTAAAGAAGAAAATCTTATCATAAATAGAGAAGATAAATTTTCTGAAGATGAAAATGAAGATTTGTCAATTATAAATCAAATTAATAATGTTTCTGAAAATAAAACATTAAAAAACAAAACAAAAAATAACTATATAGTTAGTTCTAAAAAAAATAATATTAATATAGTTTCATATTTATTAGTTCTATTAATAACAATAACAGCAATAATAATTATCCTTGATACATTTAAACTAAAAATTTCTGTTTATATACCAGCCATAATTCCTATTTTAGATAATCTTTATCAATCATTAAATGATATTTTTTTATTTTCCAAAAACCTTTTTTTTTAAATGATTCAAATAATAACTCAATCATTTAAAAGATTTTTTAAACTTGAAGCTGCGAGTGGTTTGGTTTTATTATTTAGCGCTATTGTTGCATTAATTATTAGTAATTCAGAATTATCAAATTTTTATTTTAATACTTTAGAAAAATATATTTTTATTGGTATTAATAATTTTGGATTAAAGCTAAGTATAATTCATTGGATTAACGATGTATTAATGGCAATATTTTTTTTCTTTGTGACTTTGGAGATTAAAAGAGAATTTATACAAGGTGAATTATCTAATATTAAACAAGCAATGCTTCCAATAATAGCTGCCGTTGGAGGAATGTTAGTGCCAGCTCTAATTTATATTTTTATTAATTTAGGAAATAGTCAAACATTAAATGGATGGGCCATACCTTCCGCTACTGATATAGCATTTTCATTAGGAGTTCTTTCGCTCTTAGGTAAAAGAGTACCACTATCACTAAAAGTTTTTTTAACAGCTTTAGCTATTATAGATGATCTTGGTGCTATAGTTATAATTGCTTTATTTTATTCTGGAGATCTTAATATAAAATATTTAACTTTAATGTTGCTTGCGTTCATAATTTTATTAGTAATAAATAAATTTAATATAAAAAAATTTTTACCCTATTTAATTGTCGGGATATTTCTATGGGACTTTACACATAATTCAGGTGTACACGCTACTATTGCTGGTGTTCTATTAGCAATGACCATCCCTCATAGAAAAAATGAAAAAGATTTTTCATTATTAATTAAAATTGAACACACAATTAGCCCTTATGTTGCATTTGGAATTATGCCTTTATTTGCATTTGCTAATGCTGGTGTTTCTTTGGAAGGTTTATCGATTTCTTCATTATTAGATAATGTTCCCCTAGGTATAGTTTTAGGGTTATTTGTTGGCAAACAATTAGGTGTTTTTATTTTTTCATACGTATCTATTAAACTTAAAGTGGCACAAATGCCTAATAATTCTAATTGGTTTAATTTTTATGGTGTAGGAATTCTAACAGGCATAGGTTTTACAATGAGTTTATTTGTTGGAAACTTGGCATTTGTTGAAAATATTCAATATTTAGACGGAGTTAAAATTGGAGTATTGACTGGGTCATTATTATCCACTTTAACTGGATACTTTTTAATCTTACTTACGCCTAATAAATAATTAAATCTATGAATAAATTGATATTAATTAGTATCACTGCAATTATGTTTTTTTTTAAAAATCCTTTATCGGCAAATTATGAAAAGATATTTTACGATTTTAAAATTAATAATATAGTAGGTGAAATAATTAATTTTAATGATTACAAAGGAAAAGTAGTACTTTTAGTTAATACTGCTAGCTATTGTGGATTTACAAAGCAATATAATGATCTGCAAAAATTATGGGATAAATACAAATCTAAAGGACTGATAGTTTTAGCAGTACCATCAAATTCATTTAATCAAGAAAAAAAAAATGATGATGAAGTAAAAAAATTTTGTGAAATTAATTTTAATATTAATTTTCCTATATCTACTATAACGGATGTCAAGGGAGACCGCGCTCATGAAATCTACAAATGGGCTAAAATTAATTATGGTAAATCAGCAGTACCAAAATGGAATTTTCACAAGATTTTGATTAACAAGGATGGTAAAATAGAAGAAACTTATGCATCTTTTACAAAACCAACATCTAAAAAAATAACAAATAAAATCGAACAATTACTATATTAAAAAACTCATTCCATCATAGGCTGGAATTATATTTTTAGGTAGTAATTTTTTTATTTCTTTATAATCAATTTCATAATTCATATTTGTCAAAATTGTTTTTTTTGGCTTTATAATATCGACTAAATCAAATACATTTTTTAAATTAAAATGTGATGGATGTGGATTATATCTTAAACAATCAACGATAAAATACTTTAATTTTTTTATTTTTTTTAAATCTTTTGAATAAATTTTACTAACATCGCTTACATAAACACAAGTATTATTTATTTTATACATAATGCTATTAATTTTTCCATGCTTAACTTTTATGGATTCTAGTATAAGATTTTTATTATTATTATTAACAACATGTTTATTTTTTAATTTGTTTAAATTAAAAATTGCTGGATAACCATAATTATTATTAAAACAATAATTAAAAGAATTTAACAAATATGTCGATGTAGATTTATCAGCAAATATATCTAATTTTTTTTTATTTTTTAGATAAAAGACTCTTAGTTCATTAATACCATGAGTTTGGTCACCATGCATATGCGTATAAAAAACTTTATCAATATTTTTTACCTTATTATTTAAAAGTTGTGATTTTAAATCAGGAGATGTATCTATTAAAATATTTATGTTATTAAAAGTTATGAGAGCTGAACATCTACTTCTATAATTTTCTTTAATTTTTGGGTTGCATTTTCCAAAATCACCGTCTAAACGCGGTACCCCATGTGAACTACCACATCCAAGAATGGTAAATCTAACTGTCATTTTCAAAAAAAAGTTTATTAAAATTGTTTGATGTAATTAAGTCCATTTTATTTTTATCAATATTTTTAATTTTAGCTAAATGTTTTAGCGTATATTGAACAAAACTTGGTTCATTTTTTTTACCTCTCATTGGAGTTGGAGCTAAAAAAGGACTATCTGTTTCTATTAAAATATTTTCATTAGGTATAGACTTAAAAGTTAACTCCAAGTCCTTGCTATTTTTAAATGTAATAATTCCACTAGCTGAAAAAAAACTATTTAACTTTAATAGTTTTTCAGCAAATTTTTTACTGCCAGTGAAGCAGTGCATTAAAATTTTTGGATTATATTTTGAATACTCTCTTAATATTTTCAAAGTATCATCTTCAGCATTTCTAGAATGAACAATAATGGGACAATTACATTTTATTGAAGCTTCTATATGATTTTTAAAACTTTCAATTTGTTTGTTTTTATTGCTATTTTTATAATAATAATCTAGACCAGTCTCGCCTACTCCAATAATTTTTTTATTATTATTAAATTCATCAATAATAAAATTAATATTCATACTATCATTTTCTGTTTCATGAGGATGTATACCTATAGAACCAAATATTATTGGATCTAACTCGACTATTTTTTTTACACTTTTATAGCTATCATTTGTAGTTGAAATAGTTAAAATTTTTTCAACACCTATTTTTTTTGAATTATCTAAAACTTTATTTAAGTTTTTAAATAATGGTTCATGATCTAAATGGCAATGCGAGTCGATCATTTATCAATTTTTTTAAACAAAATATCTAACTTACTAATTTTAAGTTTTTCTTTTAAAAAATCATCATTTTCCAAGGATGATAAATCAATATAATCTTCTTTAATATTGAAAGTATTTAAAACTTTAATACAAGTTTGAGGCATTACAGGATATAAAATGATTGAAATTTTTCTAATTAATTCAATTGCAGTATAAACAATTGTATATAATCTTAATTTATCATTTTTTTTTTTCCAAGGCTCTTGATCATTAAAATATTTGTTTGACGCAAAAAGTCGATCAACAATAAAACTCATATATTGGTTAATGTCTTGATTATCAATAAAAGATCTAATTTTACTTAAGTCTTTCAAAGAATTTAAGATTACCAAATCATCATTATTGAAATCATGTTTTGGTATAATAGATGAACAGTTTTTTTCTGCAAATGACAAGACTCTCTGACACAAGTTACCAAAATTATTCGCTAAATCACTATTAATGCAATTTTCTAATTTTTCTTCAGAAATATTTCCATCGTTACCAAAAGATACTTCTTTTAAAAGATAGTATCTTAGAGAGTCTAACCCATAATTATTAATAATTTCTAAGGGATCTAAAATATTACCTTTAGATTTAGACATCTTCATATCACCAGAAAGTATCCATCCATGACCATAAACTCTTTTGGGTGGCTCTATATTTGCTGCTAATAAAAATGCAGGCCAATATATTGCATGAAATCTTAATATATCTTTGCCTATTATATGCAAGTCGGCAGGCCAAAAGTTTTTAAACAAATTATTATTTTCATCAGGATATTTTAATGAACTCAAATAATTAGTTAAGGCATCTAGCCATACATAAACTACATGATTTTCATCACTTGGTACTTTAATGCCCCACGAGAATGTTTTTCTACTGACAGATAAATCTTTTAAGCCGCCTTTAACAAAACTAATAACTTCATTTCTTCTACTTTCTGGAAGAATAAAATTTTTATTTTTATCGTAAAATTCTAATAATGGTTTTTGCCATTCAGATAATTTAAAAAAAAAAGATTCTTCTTCAACCCATTCAACTATCGATCCAGAAGATTTAGCAATTTTTAATTCATCTTTTTCCTCAACCTCATCTTCATTATAAAAAGCTTCATCTGATACTGAGTACCATCCTGAATATTTAGAAAGATAAATTTGTTTATTTTTTTCTAAAATATTCCAAAGATTTTGCACAGATTTTTTGTGTCTATCTTCAGTAGTCCTTATAAAATCTGTATTAGAAAGGTTTAATGATTTAGATAAATTTTCAAAAGTCTTGCTTATTTCATCGCAAAAGGATTTTGGATCTTTATTTTGTTTTTCAGCAGCTCTTTGAATTTTTAGACCATGTTCATCAGTTCCTGTCAAAAAATAAACTTTGTAACCATCAATTTTTTTAAAACGAGCAAAAAAATCAGCTATTATACTTGAATAAGCATGACCCATATGAGGTCTTGCTGACGGATAATAGATAGGTGTTGTGATGTAGTAATTTTTATTCATTTAATAACTTTTCTTCAAATTCTAAAAAAAATGTTTCCAAGTCAAGATTGTACTTTTTTATATCGGCAAATTTTTTATAGAAATAATCTTTGATATTATAAGTTATATTACCAGTTGAATAAATATTTTTATAAAAAAATAATTCAATAAAATAATTTAAATTTACCGAAATAAAAGAATTTTTTAAATAATGTTTATTATTAATGAAATTAAAAAAAAATTTATTGATCGTAATATTTTCAATATCAATATTGTTTTCATTCATATAATTAATTAAGGAAATTAAAAACGAAGGTGAATTATAATAACAAAAAAAATCTTTAGATAATTTATCATACATATTTTCATTAAAATAATTATTTACAATATCTTTAATTTCATTTGCATTTAATAGCGCCTTATACTCGATACATCTAGAATTAATAGTTTCTAAAATTTTATACTCTGAGTTATTAATTAAAAAAAACATAACATTATTGTTTGGCTCCTCTAAAGATTTAAGTAGAGCATTAGATGAGTTGGTATTTAAAAATTCTAAATCATCAATAACAACTGATCTTATTTTGTTATTAAAAGATGAGTTATTTTGAAATTTTATCATTTCTCTAATTTGTGAAATGTCTATAAATTTTTTATCTAAATATTTATGTATGTAAAAAATATTTGGATGTGACATTTTTTCAATTAAATCTTCAGAATTGTTAATATCTTTATAAATAATTTTTAACAATTTTTTTACTAAGTGAAATTTTCCAATACCTTTTTTTCCATTAATTATAATTTTATTGGGCAAATTATTAAATTCATAAAGATTTTTAAGATGATTAAAAATTTTTTCATGTCCAATTAATTGATTCATTTATATAACTTTTTTTAAAGAATTTATTATTTTATTAGTAATGTCATTAATATTGTATTTGCTTGAGTCTAAGATGATATATTTTTTTTTATTTTTTGATAATTTTAGATATCCTTTTTGAACTTTGTCATAAAAATTATATGTGAAATTATCATATTTATTTCTATTTTTTCTAGAACATAATCTTTTTTTCATATCATTATTTTTAACCACACTAAGAAAAGTTAAATTTGGTTTAAACTCACCAACAATATATTTGTTAATTTCAGATATTAATTTAAATTCCAAACCCATTCCGAAATGTTGATAAGCAAATGTTGAATCTGAAAATCTGTCGATAAGTATGATCTTTTTTTTATAATTTTTTTTTATTATTTTATCCATATTTTCAGATCTTGAAGCAAGCATCAGCAATAAATCAGTTTTAATATTAAGTTTTGAATTTTTATTAAGTATTATATTTCTTATTTTTTCTGAAAATTTACTGCCACCAGGTTCTCTAATTTTTACAAAGCTTCTTTTGATACTTTTTAAATAATTTGATGCAATTCTTATATTGGTAGATTTACCTGAAGCCTCTACACCTTCAAATATAATTACTGGTTTTTTATACATCGCCCCATATTAAAAAATTAATTGAGCTGATGATTCTAGATATAAAATTTTGTTTTTTTACTGCCTCAAATGCATAGAGGCCATGATCCCCAATAATTTCATCTTTATAATATATCTTTAGATTGCCTAACTTATCATTTTTTTTAATTGGTGCCTGTATAGGGCCTTCATAAACCAATTTAACTTTCATATACTTTTTTTTAGCTTTAGGGATAGTTTTGTAAATGTCTTCGTTTGTGTATACATTAACAAATTTTTTTTTACCATGCCAAACTTCTAATTTAGCAAATACATTTTTTTTCTCTGAAATTTGATAAGTATCAAAAGTAGTGATTCCCCAAGTAAGCAATTTTGCAGATTCTTTTGATCTAGAATTTTTTGTAAGAAAACCACTTCCCACGCCTATTAATCTTCTTTCTCCTCTTTTTATTGAAGCTGCTAAAGAAAATTTTGAAGCTGCCAAATAACCTGTTTTTATACCGTCGACTCCCATATTTTTATATAATAAGGGATTCCTATTTCCCTGTTTTATTGGATCGCCACCCGTTCTATCCCAAGTAAATTCCTTAATTTTAAAATAATCATAAAATTGAGGATGATGACTGATTAAGTAATTTGACATAATCATGATGTCTCTAACTGTTGAATAATTATCAGGATCAGGTATTCCAGAAGAATTGGAGAAATTTGTATTTTCCATCCCAATTTCTTTTGCTTTCTCAGTCATCATGATAGCAAATTCATCTTCTGTTCCGGCTATGCCTTCAGCTAAAGCAACACAAGCATCATTTCCTGAAGCAACAATTATTCCCAGTAAAAGGTCTTTAACTGAAACCTCATCTCCAATCATAATAAACATAGAAGAATATCCTGAGCTTGAATGTCTCCAAGCATTTTCTGATACTATAAATTTGTCATCTAAACTTAATTCATTTTTTTTTAATAATTCAAAAGCTATAATTGAAGTCATTATTTTTGTTATTGAAGCAGGATAAATTTGTAAATCTGCATTTTTTTCAAAAAGGATTTTTTTTGATAAATAATCTTGTAAAATTACAGTTTCGGCATTTATATCAAAATTTGCAACAGCTTTATTGGATATAAATACAAGAAATAAAGATAATATTATTTTTTTCATCATTGTTATAATTTTATTATTTCAATATTTTCAAAATTAAGTTTGTTTATATCATTAAATTCTTTTTTTATAGAGTCCAAATCTTCAAATGGTCCTTTATAAACTCTAAAAGAATTTTCTGTTAATTTTTTAATATAAACATTTTTAAAATTAAATTCTTTTGTCAATCTTTTTTTTAGCATTATTGCCGAATCTTCAAAAAATAAATCTGCAATTTTTATAATATATTTAAAGTTATTAATTTTATTTTCTTCTTCTTTTTTAGGTTTATCATTATTGATACTTATATTTTTTATTATAATTCCACTGACCGGAGCTTTATCTGCAACTGTTCTTTCCTCATCGTATGTTTTAGCTTTATTTGCGATAAAGCTATTATTTGAATTTAAAGTTTGAATTTTAATATAAGGTTCATTTGGATCTATTGCCAAATCTTTTGCTATTCTTTGGGATATTACAGAATTGTAGAAAATCGGAAATTCAGCTTTTTTTCCCACTTGCGCAAATAAATATTTATTATTTAATAAATTTGTTATTTTAACTTGAGTATCGATATTAAGATTATGATTAAAAACTACTAATGATCTTTCGTTTATTTTTTTTGATATTATTTTTTTTTTATAAAGATCTTTCGAATAAATTAAAGCAAAACCTTTATTTGAATAATTTTTTAAATTTTTATATTCAATATTAGAAACTCTAGTTTCACAGGAATGAAGAAACAAAAAAAAAATAATTAAGATTTTATAATTCATTCAAAAAATGGTTCCTTAAAGTACATACAGCAAGAGCAAATCTTAAAGACCTATTCCATTTTAATATTAACTTATAATTATCAAAAACTATATAGGCTGGCGAAAATTTATTTGCGTTTTCAACTATATCAATATCAGGTGTAACTATAGCAGATTCAAGATCATTAAATCTATTTAAAAATTCACTGTCTTTGATAAATTTTTTAAAATATATAACTTTTTTAGTATTTTTTAATTTTTTCGCAGATGTATTTAAATATTTCTCAGGTATATCAGGTTTTAAATTTATTTTATAAAAACAAGGTATTTCATTTTTCCAACCTAAGTTATTTAAATAATTTGCTGCAGAAGCAAAAGAGTCCTCTGTATTTTTTAAATCAATAAATCCATCATTATTGTAATCTATTGCATAATTTTTAATAGTTGAGGGCATAAATTGAAAATTACCAAATGCACCTGCCCATGAACCATATAAAGTCTTTGGATCAATAATTTTTTTGTCAACAAGTTTTAATAAAATAATCAATTCTTCAGTAAAAAAATCACTTCTTCTTTTATCAAAACTTAGTGTTGCTAA
Organism: uncultured Pelagibacteraceae bacterium; assembly: GCA_902568235.1. GTDB lineage: Bacteria > Pseudomonadota > Alphaproteobacteria > Pelagibacterales > Pelagibacteraceae > Pelagibacter. Next base: position 20,592 of record CACFPS010000008.1, read on the forward strand.
AGATGAAATAATATCCATTTTACCCAAATATGTTCCAAAATTTGTTTCAATTCCCATTAAGGACAATAGTAATTTTTCATCAACATTAAATTTTTTTGAAATGTCATTTATAATTTTATTATTTTTTTTATATAGCATTATTCCAGAATTCAATTTTTTTTTTGAAGTTCTTTTTGAAATATATGTTTTTGTATCTTCGTAAAATTCAGGTTGATATCTGTCATACTTAATTACATTTGGTAAGAATTTACTGTTATTTATTAAATTATTTGCAGTGCTAGAACTTATGCCTTTCTTTTTTGCATAAATTATAAAATTTTTTTTCCATACATCAAAATCATCACTTGAGTAAACATGTGTAGATTTGATTAAGAAAATAAAAAATAAAATAAATAAATTAATTTTTTTCATATAAATCTTTTAAGTAAATAAATACAGCAATCCAAATTAAAAAGAAACTTAGCAACTTCTCAAAATATATAGGCTCATTGTATAAGAAATACCCTAATAAAAATTGAAAAGTTGGAGTTATATAAAAAATCATACCAGTTGGTCCTAAACCACAAAGTTCAACTCCCCTTACATACAAAAATAAAGGAATCACAGTCATCGGGCCAGCTAACATTAAAATTATCATCAAAGATGGATTTGATAAATCAAAGTCGTTAAAATTATTTTTAGTAATAATATAAAATGCTAAACACACAAATGGTAAAATAAATAGACTTTCAATTAGTAAACCAATATCAGTATCAACATTAATTTTTTTTCTAACTAAATTATAAGTACTCCAACTTAAAGCAACAATTAAACCAACCCAAGGTATTGATTTAAAATCTGTGATAACTAAATAAAAAATTGAAAATATAACAATTGATATAGAAATTATACCCTTATTAGAAATTTTTTCTTTTAAAAAAAAATAACCTAAAAAAACACTTATAATTGGCATTATAAAATAACCAAAACTTGCATCTATTACTCGATTTGTTGAAATTGCAAATATCCATACTGCCCAATTAGTAAAAATCAAAATTCCTGATATCAAAAGTATAAATAATTTTTTTTTATCTTTAATTAATTCAAAAAAAATTTTCCACTTTGAAAAAATGAATGTAGTAATTAAAAGTGTTACTGTAGTCCAAACACTTCGGTGAATTACAACTTCGATATGACCAGCAAATGAAATATATTTAAAATATATCACGCCAAAACAACCCCACCAAAATGAACCTAGTGCAGTTAAAAATATTCCTTTATTGAAACTTTTATTATCCATTGAGATTGAAAATAACTATTACATAATTTTAATATGTTAAATACTTAAAAAAACAGTTGTTTAATTGAAAATTTTACATATAAAAACTAACTTATGGAGAGATGGCTGAGCGGTTGAAAGCACCGGTCTTGAAAACCGGCAAAGGGGCAACTCTTTCCTGGGTTCGAATCCCAGTCTCTCCGCCATTTATTTAAAATTTTTTAGGCATTTTAAAATATTATTGTTATTAAATCTCTTTTCGCCGTTAATAATTTTTTTAATATCTTCGTCATTCATGTTAACAAATAAATCTAGATCATTAAGATCTTCAATAGATAGTTTCTCTACTATTGATTTAACAAATTTTACCATAAAAATATCCATTTCCTTTGTTCCTCTATATTGAGATCTATAAATTATCTTATTAATTATGTTTTGTTTATTTGAATTCATTTTTTATAAACATATATATATATATTTAATGAGTAATTTTGAATATTTATTATCATCAATTAATGCAATTAATGGTGTTGGAAAAAAAACTACAAGTTTATTAAATAAAAAAAAAATATTTACAATATTTGATCTTCTTTGGCATTTACCATTAGCAAAAATTGAAACTTCTGAAGATACAGAAATAGAAAATCTTCAAGTAGGCAAAATTTATAATATTAAAGTTGTTCCTATAAAATATAACTTTCCAAGAATTAAAAACTTGCCAAATAAAGTTATATGTCAGAAAAATAATGATAAATTAGAATGTATTTTTTTTAATAGTTACGAAGGATATATAAGAAAAATATTACCTCTTAACAAAGAAGTTTTAATAAAAGGAAAAGCTGGACATTTTAGAAATAAATTTCAATTTATAAATCCTACGCTAGTTAATTCTGATAACTCAAAATTTATTAATAAAGATTATAAATATAGTCTAACAGAAGGTTTAACTTTAAATAAATATAATCAAATAATTAACAATGTGCTTAAAAACCTTCCAGATTTAGATGAATGGTTGCCAGTAGAAATTTCAAAAATTTTTGATAATGTTTCTTGGAAAGAATCTATTATAAAAATTCACAATAACGATATTAATCTAGTTAGATCCAGCAAGTATTTTAAAAGATTAGCTTTTGATGAAATATTTGCTAACTTTCTACTATCATCAAAAATCAGAAGTAAAATAAAAAAAATAAAAAAAAAAAATAAAATATTTGATTTAAATTATCAAAATGAAATATTAAAAAATTTAAAATTTAAACTTACCGATGATCAAATTTTAGCACTAGATAAAATTAACAATGATATGAAATCGAAGCAAAAAATGTTCAGATTGCTACAAGGTGATGTAGGATCTGGAAAAACAATTGTATCTATTATTGCTGCTTTAAATGCCGTAAAAGCAGGATACCAAGTTGCTATAATGGCACCTACTGAGATATTAGCCGCTCAACATTGTAATTATATTGAAGAAAATTTTAAAAATTATTGTAATGTTGATCTTTTAACTAGCAAAACTGAATATAGAAATAGAAAAAAAATTTTAAATAATTTATCTAATAATAGAATTAATATATTAGTTGGAACTCATTCATTATTTCAAAATAAATTATCATATAATAATTTAGGTCTTATTATCATTGATGAACAACATAAATTTGGAGTTGTTCAAAGAAAAAAACTTTCTGACAAAGGAGGGGATAATTGTGATGTGCTAGTGATGTCAGCTACTCCCATTCCAAGAACTATGATGATGACAATATATGGTGACATGGATATTTCTTTAATAAAAACAAAACCTAAAAGTAGAAAAGCAATTAAAACCTACAGTAAAAATGAATCTAAGATTAAAGAAGTTATTCAATTTATTAATAAAGAAATTTCAAATAAAAATCAAATATTTTGGGTTTGTCCTTTAATAAATGATTCTAAAAAAATAGATCATCAATCTGCAGTTAAAAAATATCAAACATTAAATAAAATTTTTAAAGAAAAAGTCGATATTATTCATGGGGAAATGAGTAAAAATCAAAAAGATTTAGTTTTAAAAAAGTTTAGTGAAAAAAAAACTGATATTCTAGTTTCAACTACAGTAATAGAAGTTGGTATAGATTTCCCTAATGCTAACGTTATTGTGATAGAAAATGCAAACAAATATGGATTAACACAATTGCATCAATTAAGAGGAAGAGTGGGAAGAGGAGAAAAAGAAGCAACATGTATATTAATTTTTAAATCAAATTTAAGCAAAAATGCTCGTAAAAGAATAAAAATACTAAAAAATAATAATGATGGTTTTAAAATTGCTGAAGAAGATTTAAAAATACGAGGTTACGGTGACATATTAGGCTTTAAGCAAAGTGGTATAAAAAAATATAATTTAGCAGATCCAATGCAGCACAAAGATCTTTTTTATCTCGCAGAAAGTCAAATAAAAAAAATTGAAAACAATAACTTTAATTTTGAAAGTTATAATAAATTAATAAAGTTATATGATAAAGTTTCAATAATTAATGAATCTATTTAGAATTGCTATCAGATGTACCTGCGGAAACAATAAATTTTGAGGCTTCTTCAAAACTCATATCTAAATAAACAATCTCACTTTTAGGAAACATTAATAAAAAGCCACTTGTTGGATTTGGTGTTGTTGGAACAAAAACATTTACTAATTCAGTGTTTGTTTTTTTTGAAATTTCACCTTTATTTTCTTTTGTTGCAAAGCCTACAGCCCAAGATCCTTTTCTTGGATATTCAACTAATACAACGCTTTTTTTTGAACTGCCAGATTTTGGTGCCAATGTTTCAGTCATTTGACCTATTGCTGAATATATGGTTCTTAAAATTGGAATTTTTTTTAGTATATCGTTAAAAATTTGGAGAAATTTCTTTCCTATAAAAGATAATGACAAGCCACCTATCAAAGTAATAAAAATAATTGACAACACTATTTCAAGACCTGGTATTGCAAAAGGCAAATAACTATTTGGATTTATTCCTTGTGGTATTAGTTTTGATGAAATTGATATAAAAAATTTTGTTAAATATAAAGTTATTCCAATTGGAACTAAAACAACAATACCTGTTATAAAATAGTTTCTTAATCTAGCAAGGATTGATATTCTTTTTCTTTTAAATGAACTCATATATATAATTGTGATTATTTAACAGATGTATTATAAATATAATTAAAAGTGAATAGAAGAAATTTCATATATTTATTAGGTTGTGGTTGTTTTTCATTAGGTTTTCATTCATGTGCCACAACACCAATTACAGAAAGACGCCAATTAAAGTTAATACCAGAATCAAAATTAAACGCTCAAGCTGCAGCAATTTATGAAAAAATTAAAGAAAAAGAAAAATTAAGTGATGATAAAGAAAGTTTAAATAAAATTGTTGAAATAGGTTCAAAAATAGAAAATTCTATATCAGAATATTTTGATAAAAATAATATGCCTGATCCAACAACAAATTTTCAATGGGAATATATTTTAATTGATAATAAAAAAGTGAGAAATGCATGGTGCATGCCGGGCGGCAAAATTGCTTTTTATACTGGGATGTTGGATATAACAAAAAACGATGACGGTCTTGCTGCTGTAATGGGTCATGAAATTGCCCACGCTGTAGCAAAACACTCAGTTGAAAGAGCTAGCAGAGGTGTTTTATTAAACACAGGAACTCAAATTATAGATATAGCTACTGGAGGCAAATTATCTAAAGTAAATCAAGCCACTGGAATGAATACAGTTGGCTTGTTATCTCAAATAGGAATCATGAACCCATTTAACAGAAAACAAGAAAGCGAAGCTGATTACTTGGGTTTAATTTTCTCTTCACTATCTGGGTACGATATAAGAGAAACAGTTAAAATATGGGAAAGAATGAGAGAGTCAAACAAAGGTAAAGAGCCCCCTCAATTCATGAGTACTCATCCGTCATCAACAAATAGAATAAATAAAATAACTGAATGGATAAACAAAGTTACTTTAGAATATCCACCTTTATCATAGAGATTAGAGATGGTGAGCCCTGTTGGACTCGAACCAACGACCCATTCCTTAAAAGGGAATTGCTCTACCAACTGAGCTAAGGGCCCAACGGCGTTTCTTATATTGATTTTATTTTATTAATCAATGTTAAAAATTAAAGTATTTTTATATACTTGTCATGAAATTCATTAAATGTTCCATTTCTTATATTTTTTCTTATTTCTCTCATCAGCTCTTGATAAAAATTTAAGTTATTTAAGGTAAGAATCATTGATGCAAGCATTTCATTTGTATTAAATAAATGGTTTAAATAATTTTTAGAATACTTGTTAAGATTGAATATTGACACATTTTTATCAAGTGGCTCATTATCCTTTTTGTGTTTGGAATTTCGTATTTGAACTTGACCATTCCATGTAAATGCCAAACCAGTTCTTCCTGATCTAGTAGGTAAGACACAATCAAACATATCAATCCCCCTTTTAACAGAACCTAGAATATCTGATGGCTTTCCAACACCCATTAAATATCTAGGTTTGTCTTTTGGTAGTATATTTTTTAATCCGTCTAAGACTTTAAACATTTCATTTTGTGTTTCGCCTACAGCAAGACCACCAATTGCATAACCATCAAAATCAATATTCATTAAATTAATCAAAGATTGACTTCTTAGATCATCGAACAATCCTCCTTGAACAATTCCGAAAAGACCTTTGTGTGGATTAAATCCAAAAGCATCTTTAGATCTTTTAGCCCAGTAAGTAGACAATTCCATTGAAACTTTAATTTCATTATAATTAATATTTTTTCTTGGACACTCATCCATAACCATTACGATGTCAGAGTTTAACCCTTTTTGAATTCTAATACTTTCTTCAGGACTGAGTATGAAAGTTTCACCATCAATATGAGATTGAAAGATAGCACCCTTTTCTCTATCAATTTTATTTAATTTAGATAATGACATTACTTGATAACCTCCGGAATCAGTTAAAATTGGAATTTTGCAATTCATAAATTCGTGAAGCCCACCAATATTTTTAATTCTATCCAAACCAGGTCTAATCATTAAGTGATAAGTATTTGATAAAATTATCTCACTACCTGTATTGATAACATCATCTATGAAAGCGCCTTTTATTGTAGCTTGAGTTCCAACAGGCATAAAGGCTGGAGTTTTTATATTTCCTCTATGTGTTTTTATCTCTCCTATTCTTGCATGATTATCTGTGTGATTAACATTAAAACTAAATTTTTTAATGTCATTCATTAATTAGATTATTTAGACTTAAAGCTTATAATTTTATCAGGATTTGTGACAGATCCATTGGGTCCATCGCCTTTTTTAATTTTATCTACGAATTCCATACCTTCTATTACTCGACCAAATACTGTGTACTGTCTGTCCAAATATGAAGCATTTTCAAAACATATAAAAAATTGACTATTTGCACTATTTGGATCAGATGATCTTGCCATAGATAATGTTCCTCTTTCATGAGGAATATTATTAAATTCTTGCTTTAAGTCTGGTAGATTTGATCCACCTATGCCTGCTTTACTTAAATCAAAATTATTTGATGAAGAGTTTCCAAATTGAACGTCTCCAGTTTGAGCCATAAATCCATCTATCACTCTATGAAAAACTACATTATCATATTTTCCGCTATTGGCTAATTCGGTTATTCTTTTTACGTGATTTGGTGCTACATCTTTAAACATTTCTATTTTAACATCGCCATCTTTAAGTTTTAAAATCATTATATTTTCCTTTGCATTAATGTTATTGGTTAAAAATAAAGTTGAAAAAAAAAACAAACATAAAAATCTAATCATATTTTTCCTTAAGTGATTTTATTGTACTGGTTGTTGTAAATTTTTTAAGATTACCTTTATGTTGAGCTATTTCTTTAACAAATTTAGAAGAAATTATTTGATTTTCTACATCTGACATTAAAAATATTGTTTCTATTTTATTATTTAATTTTCTATTCATGCCGGCTAATTGAAATTCATATTCAAAATCTGAAACTGCTCTTAAACCTCTTAATATAATATTTGAATTATATTTTTTACATAATTCTGTGGTTAGAGAGCTAAATGTTATTACAGTTATTTTATTTCTAGGAAGTTTAAGATCATTAAATAATGCCTTTTTAATTATATTAATTCTTTCTTCCATAGAAAATAAAAAATTCTTTTGGTTGCCATTAGAAATACCAACTATAATTTTATCAACAAATTTTAAAGATTTTTTAATTACATCAATATGACCGAAAGTAATTGGATCAAACGTACCGGGGTAAATAGCTATATTTTTCATTAAATTAAATTATCTTCTAGTTTAATTGCAGAAACTACTTTTTCGTCGCCTGTAAGTTTGATTATTCTAACACCTTGGGTATTTCTGCCAGCAACTCTTATTTCCTTAACTGCAGTTCTAATTACTCGACCTTTATTGGTAGAAATTAATATTTGATCACCTTCATATACAGGAAAGGATGATGAAACATTTCCATTTCTTGCCGAATTAACTATCCCAATTATGCCTTTGCCACCTCTGTTTGTCACTCTAAAATCATAATGAGATGTTCTTTTTCCATAACCATTTTCTGTAATTGATAAAATAAATTTTTCTTTTGCTTTTAATTCAACTTGAGTCGCTTTATTTTTTAAATTTTTTTTATTATCATGATTTATTATAGATAATGAAACAATGGAGTCTTTATCTGATAAATTAATTCCTCTAATGCCTTTTGAAGATCTGCCTTTAAACACCCTTAATTTTCTTGATTCAAATCTAATACATTTTCCTAATTTTGTGCTTAATATTATATCCTGATCATCCTTACATATTTTAACACCTATAATTTTATCGTTACCGTCTAGTTTCATGGCAATTTTTCCAGAAGAATTGATAGAGGTAAAATCTTCTAAATTATTTTTTCTTATCTTCCCGTTACTTGTGGCAAAAATAATATGCCTATTTTTTGTATCCATTTCTTCGTCAGGAAAAGGCATTATTGAACTAATTGATTGATGACTCTTTAATGGTAAAATATTAAAAAGGGATTTGCCTTTTGATGAAGCTGATCCTTCAGGAATTTTCCAAGCCTTAATTTTGTATGATAATCCTTCTGTAGAGAAAAATAATAAATTAGTATGTGTATTTACAGATAATGTTTGAACAACAGAGTCTTCACCTCTAGTTTTAATCCCTGATTTGCCTTTTCCACCTCTTTTTTGTTGTTTTACATTACTTAAAGCTCCTCTTTTAATATAGCCTTGTAAAGTAATTGTAATAATAACAGATTCTTTTTGGATTGTTTCTTCTATATTGTAATTTAAAACAGCATCGATGATTTTAGTTCTTCTAGGATAAGTAAATTTTTCTTTAATTTTTTCTAAATCATTACTTATTACTTTTAATAATTCAGATTTTGAATTTATTATTTTTTTATATTTAACTATTAATTCAGCTAATTTTTTTATTTCAATTTCAATTTCATCAATTCCAAGAGCAGTTAATTTTTGTAATTTTAGCTCTAAAATTGACAAAACTTGATATTCAGACAAAGAATATGGATTTTTATTATTTTTACCTTCAACAAGTTTAATAAGTTTGGAAGATTTATTAATTCTCCATTTTGTTTTAAGTAATGATTTTTTTGCTTCATCTGGGTTTTTTGAAGATCTTATTATTTTAATTACTTTGTCTATATTTTCTACGCTTACAGAAAGTCCAAATAAAATATGAACTCTTTCCTCAGCTTTTTTTAAGTCATACTTTGTTTTTTTAATTACTACATCTTCTCTAAATTTAAGAAAATTTTCTAAAAAGTCTTTTAAATTGCAATTTTTTGGTTTGTTATCTACGATAGCAAGAGTATTAAATCCAAAAGAACTTTCAATGGAAGTATATTTGTAAAGCTGTCTTTTAACTGTTTCAGGTTCTATATTTCTTCTTAAATCTATAGCTACTCTAATGCCTTCTCTGTTAGACTCATCTCTAATATCGCTAATTCCCTCAATTTTTTTATCTCTTACCAGTTCTGCTATTCTTTCATTAAGGTTTGATTTATTTATTTGATAAGGAATAGATGTTATTACCAGTCTATCTTTTCCATTTTTTAAATTTTCAACATTAATATCTCCTCTAATTTTAAATGAACCTCTGCCGGTTTTATAACCTTGTTTAATGATATCTTTTCCAATTATTAAACCTCCTGTAGGAAAATCTGGGCCAGGTATATATTTCATCAATTCATTAATTTTAATATCTTTTTTTTTTATAAGAGCTAACGTTGCATCTATTACTTCACCTAAATTATGAGGAGGTATACTTGTGGCCATTCCGACAGCAATACCTCCTGCTCCATTTACTAAAAGATTTGGATATTGTGCAGGTAATACAACTGGCTCTTGTTCAGTTTCATCATAATTGCTTTTAAATGAGACTGTATTTTTTTCTATATCATCAATTAAATATTGAGAAACTTTTGCAAGTCTAGTTTCTGTATATCTCATAGCTGCTGGTGGATCACCATCAATAGATCCAAAATTACCTTGACCATCTATCAAAGGTAAACTCATAGTAAAATCTTGCACCATTCTTACCAAAGCATCATAAACAGCTTGATCTCCATGTGGATGATACTTACCAATTACATCTCCAACTATTCGTGCTGATTTTCTAAATTGCTTTGACCAATCAAAGCCTCCTTTATGCATAGCATAAAGTATTCTTCTATGCACTGGTTTTAGACCATCTCTCACGTCAGGAAGTGCTCTACTAATTATTACGCTCATAGCATAAGACAGATATGATGAGCTCATCTCATCATACATTGAGATTGATTTAATATTCAAATCTTTAGAAGCTTCGTTTTTTTGCATAAAAACTAAAAAGGAATATCATCATCCAAATCATTTTGGATCTGAGTACTATCATCAAAATTTTTTTTAGAGTCTTGAGAAGGAATGGAATTTTGACCACCTCCTCCTAGCATAGTTAAAGATGAATTGTATCCTTGAATTAAAATTTCAGTTGAATACTTATCTTGGCCAGATTGTTCATCTTTCCATTTTCTTGTTGATAATTGACCTTCAACGTATACTTGTGCTCCTTTTTTTAAGTATTGTTGAACAACATTTACCAATCCTTCGTTAAATACAACCACTCTATGCCACTCTGTTTTTTCTTTTTTTTCACCAGTATTCTTATCCTTCCAAGACTGGCTAGTTGCTAAACTTAACCTTGCAACGCTTTTGCCATTTACCATTTGTTTAACTTCTGGGTCTGCGCCTAATCGACCAATTAAAAGTACTTTATTTAAGCTTCCTGCCATAATATTTATATAATTTGATATGTTTATTTATAACACTAATTAAGATTGAATATTAATTTTATTAATCTAAAGCAACAAAAAATATGCTTAAAAAGATAGTTATTAAGGGTGCAAAAGAGCACAATTTGAAGAATATTTCGTTAGAAATTCCAAAGGATAAATTTGTTGTTATAACTGGTCTTTCTGGATCAGGAAAATCGTCACTAGCTTTTGATACAATTTATGCTGAAGGCCAAAGAAGATATGTTGAAAGTTTATCAGCCTACGCAAGGCAATTTTTAGACAAAATGAAAAAACCTAATGTTGATTTAATAGAAGGTTTAAGTCCAGCTATATCGATAGAGCAAAAAAATACATCAAAAAATCCAAGATCAACAGTAGCTACTGTGACTGAAATTTATGATTATATGAGAGTTCTATATGCAAGAGCTGGAATACCCTATTCACCATTTACAGGAAAGCCAATAAGATCGCAAACTATAAGTCAAATAGTAGATAAAATTAAAGATCTCCCAAAAAAGTCAACTATTTATCTTTACGCTCCTGTAGTTAGAGGACGTAAGGGTGAATATAAAAAAGATATTTTAAACTATAAAAGAAGAGGATTTAGAAAAATTAAAATTGATAATGAGCTGTATGATATAGAAAAAGTTCCAGACTTAAATAAAAAATTAAAACATGATATATCAATTCTTGTAGATAGAGTTGTTATAAATTCATCATTGGGTAATAGACTGGCAGAAAGTGTGGAAACAGCTACCAATCTTGCAAATGGACTTTTGTTTGCTGAATATGAAAATGAAACTCTTCCTAAAAAATTTAGAAAAACTGAAAAAATAATATTTTCTACAAAGTTTGCTTGTCCAGAGAGTGGTTTTACAATTGAAGAAATAGAACCTAGATTGTTTTCTTTTAATAGTCCGTATGGTGCTTGTGAAGAATGTGAAGGTATCGGAATTAAATTAAATGTAGATCCAAAATTAGTAATTCCTAATGAACAAAAAAGTATAGCTGATGGAGCAATTGAACCATGGTCGAAATCAACATCAATGTATTATGCGCAAACACTAGCTTCAATATCTAGACATTTTAATTTTTCATTAAACGATAAATGGTCAAAACTTCCTAAAAAAATTAAAGATATAATTCTTTATGGATCCGATGAAGAAGAAATTAAATTTTTTTATGACGATGGTTATGAAAAATATTCACATAAAAAAACTTTTGAAGGTGTAATAAATAATCTAGAAAGAAGATATTTAGAGACTGATAGTGATTGGAAGAGAGAAGAAATATCACAATATCAATCTGATACAAAATGTGAAAGATGTAATGGTCTTAGATTAAAAGATGAAGCCTTGTGCGTAAAAATTAATGAATTAAATATAAGTGAAGTTACTGAAAAATCCATACTAGATGCAAAAAAATGGTTTAAAAATTTAGAAAATAACCTAGATAAAAAGCAATTAAAAATAGCACAACATATATTAAAAGAAATTAACGAAAGATTAAATTTTTTATTAAATGTTGGTTTGGATTATTTAACTTTATCAAGAGTATCAGGAACTTTATCAGGTGGAGAATCGCAAAGAATAAGACTTGCTTCACAAATAGGTTCAGGATTAACAGGCGTTTTGTACGTTTTAGATGAACCTTCAATTGGTTTGCATCAAAAAGATAATATAAAATTAATTGACGCTCTAAAAAGATTAAGAAATCTTGGAAATACAGTTATAGTTGTCGAACATGATATTGAAACTATGGAAAATGCTGACCATATTATAGATCTAGGTCCTGAAGCTGGAAATAAAGGCGGTGAAATAGTTGCTCAAGGTACATTTGAGGAAATTATAAACAATAATGACAGTATTACAGGAAGATATCTATCAAACAAAAGCTTTATATCCATTCCAAAAAATAGAAGGCTTGCAAAAAATGGTAGATTTTTAGAAATTAACGGAGCATCAGGAAATAATTTAAATAATGTAAATTTAAAAATTCCTATAGGTAGTTTTACTTGTGTTACAGGAGTTTCAGGTAGTGGAAAATCAACACTTGTTCTCCAAACTTTATATAATGCTCTAAATCTTACTTTAAACAATAATAAATCTAGAAAAATACCATTACCTTTTAGAGGTTTTAAAGGAATAGAATTAATTGATAAGGTTATTGATATTAATCAATCACCTATAGGCAGAACACCAAGATCTAATCCAGCTACATATACGGGTGCTTTTGGTCCTATTAGAGATTGGTTTACAAATTTGCCTGAATCTAAAAGCAGAGGTTATAAACCTGGAAGATTTTCATTTAATGTGAAAGGTGGTCGCTGCGAAGCTTGTGAAGGAGATGGTGTAATTACTTATGAAATGCATTTTTTACCAGATGTATACATTACATGTGATGAATGCAAAGGCACAAGATATAATAGAGAAACTTTAGAAATAAAATTCAAAGATAAAAGTATTGCTGATGTATTGAATATGACTGTAGATGAGGGTTGTGAGTATTTTGAAAATATATCCAATATTAAAACTAAATTACTTACACTTAAAAAAGTTGGATTAGGATATATAAAAATAGGTCAACAAGCCACAACACTTTCGGGTGGAGAGGCTCAAAGAATTAAATTAGCTAAAGAATTATCAAAAAGATCCACAGGAAGAACTTTGTATATTTTAGACGAACCAACGACAGGTCTTCATCAACATGATATAAAAAAGTTATTAGAAATTTTACATACTTTTGTTTCAATTGGTAATACTGTCATTGTAATTGAACACAATCTAGATGTAATTAAAACTGCTGACTATATTGTTGATATGGGTCCTGAAGGTGGTATTAAGGGTGGAAACATTATAGCTGAAGGCAAACCTGAGGATGTTACGAAAATTAAAGATAGTTATACTGGCAAATTTCTTAAAAATTTATTAGATAATAAATATAAAAAAACAGCTTAAAATTAACAAAAAAATAATATATAAATTTATTATGATATCGATTCTTCAATCATTAAGTAAGACTGTTCACCTATCATTAGCTATTTCATTATTATTATTAATTTTTTTGTATGTAGGTAACGGTGGATTTGATTTTGATATTTTATTTTGGAGTTGGTTGTTCAGATACATCCATGTTGTAATGGGTATTATGTGGATTGGATTATTATGGTATTTTAATTTTGTTCAAATACCTAATATGGCTAAAATTCCTGATGAACAAAAACCAGCAATAGGAAAAATAATTGCTCCCGCAGCATTGTTTTGGTTTAGATGGGCCGCATTATTGACAATAATATCTGGATTAATCTTAGGATATTTAAACGGATATATTCACCAGGCAATGACATTAGGAATAGGATCTGGTGGAGGCAAAAATACTGCAATAGGTATTGGAATGTGGTTGGGTTTGATTATGGCTTATAATGTATGGTTTGTAATATGGCCTAATCAAAAAAGAGCTTTAGGTATTGTTGAATGTGAACCTGAGGTCAAAGCTAAATCTGCCAAAACAGCAATGTTATTCTCTAGAACTAATACACTATTATCTCTACCAATGTTATTAACTATGGTGGCTGCTCAAAATTTATATTAATCTTTATTTTCTTTTACAATAGTTTTTTGACTTACTTTTAAAAAAACCAATATAGGATTAGCTATATAAATAGATGAATATGTTCCAAATACTACACCTAAAATCATAGCTAAAGAAAATCCTTTTAATACTTCGCCTCCAAAAAAATAAATTGATGATAATGCCAATAATGTTGTGACTGATGTAATAATTGTTCTTGATAAAGTTTCATTAATTGAAATGTTAGTAAGTTCATAAATTTTGATATCAGCAAACTTTCTTAAATTTTCTCTTACTCTATCGAAAATTACAACTGTATCATTCATCGAATAACCCACAATTGTTAATATAGCGGCAACAATAGATAGATTTATTTCTAAAGAAAATAATGAAAATACACCAAGTGTTATTATAACATCGTGAAACAACGCTACAATTGCACCCAAACTAAATTGCCATTCAAATCTTATCCAAATATACAAAAGCATAGCAGCTAAGGATAAAGCTATTGCAATTATTCCTGATTTTAATAATTCAGCACTTACTTTCGGACCAACATTTTCCACTCTTCTAAAATCTACATACCCAATAGAACTGCTCAGCTTTGTTTTTATGTTTTCAATAAAATTTGAATCATTTGAATTTTGCTTTTCAAATTTAACAATGAAATCATTATCGTTTCCAAAATTTTTAACGGATACATCTCCAAGATTCATTTGATTAAAACTGTCTCGTATATTTGAAATATTTGATGAATTTTTATCAGTTCTTAATTCTATTAATGTGCCACCTTTAAAATCAACTCCATAATTTAATCCTTTAAAAATAAGTAAAATCAGAGACAAAATTATTAGTAACGATGAAAGAATATTAAATTTTTTATAAAATTTGTTAAACTGAATATTGCTCATTATATTAATTTTTCCTTATCTTTATTTTTAATTACATAAAAACTTGTAAATATTCTCGCAATAAAATAAACTGAAAAAAGCGTTGTTAGTATTCCCACTCCAAGAGTAACAGAAAATCCTTTTATAGGCCCTGATCCCATAAAGAAAAGAATGAATGCAGCTATTAATGTAGTGATATTCGCATCTAATATAGTTGTCCTTGATTTAGTATAACCTGCATCAAATGCAATTATTGAGTTTTTTTCGTTTCTTAGTTCTTCTTTAATTCTTTCAAATATTAAAACATTAGCATCAACAGCCATACCAACGGTAAGTATTATGCCTGCTATACCTGGTAATGTTAATGTAGCTTCAAATAAAGTTAAAACACCTACTAAAAGTAATAGGTTTGTAATTAACGCAAGATTAGCAATTATTCCAAAAATCTTATATTTATAAATCATAAACATAACAACTAAAGAAAATCCTATGATTAAAGATAAAATGCCTGCATCTATAGAGTCTTGACCTAAATCTGGACCTACTGTTCTTTCTTCTATAATGTTTAATGGAGCGGGCAATGCTCCAGACCTTAATAGCAATGCCAAATCTGTTGCTGACTGAAAGGTAAAATTACCAGATATTTGACCCGATCCACCAATTATTGGTTCTCGTACCTGTGGAGCACTAATTATTTTACCATCCAAGATGATAGCTAGCCTCTTTCCAACACCTTTGCTTGTGGCTTTACCGAATTTCTTTGCTCCTACCCTATCTAAATTGAATGAAACAACAGTTTCATTTGTTTGAGAATTCATTGAAGGGGTAGCATCAATTAAATTGTCTCCACTAAGTATAATTCTTTTGCTAACTACCGCTTCTTGAGTTCCATCTTCAAACATTAGTTTTTCTGTACCAAAAGATTCTTCAGATGAAGATGTAATAAATTGAAATGTAAGATTTGCAGTTTTTCCTAATAAAGACTTAATTCTACCAGGATCATCTAATCCTGGTAATTCAACTAATATTCTGTCATTACCTCTTTTTAGAATATTGGGCTCGTTAGTGCCTACTTCATCAACTCTTCTTCTAACAATTTCAATCGCCTGATCTAAGGATGAATTCTTTAATAATACAAGGCCATATCTTGAATAAGTGAGTTTAAATTCATTATCCTTAATTTCAACATTGAACTGATGAGATTTATATTGTTGAAAATAAGGATTTATTTCGCTCTTATCATCATCAAGTAAACTTTGAACTTTTTCTAATTTTGATTTATCGGCTTCAAAGAAAATAGAATTTTCATTAATAGAAAAATTTTTTACAGTTATATTTTCATTTTTAAAAAATTTTTTTAAATCAATAACTTTAGATTGAAGTTTTTGTGTAATTACAGGTTTATTATCAATTTCTAATAGCAAGTATGATCCACCTTGTAGATCAAGACCAAGCTTTATATTTTTAGAAAAAAAATCATCATCAGATTTAAAAAAATTTGATATAGCAAAATAAGATAAAATTATAGAAAAAATTATAACACTAATAACTCTTAATTTTGAAAAATATAACACTTTCTTTTAAGGTTATTTTTTAGGTTCAGCGGTATTTACAAGTCCTTGTATACCTGTGGCTCTAACAACTTCTACATTAACGTTTTCAGAAATTTTAACCTCAACTTTTTCATTGTCTATAATTCTTTCCACGGTACCCACTATACCTCCCGAGGTTATAACCTTATCTCCTCTTTTTAGGCTCTCAACCATGGCTTTATGTTCTTTAACTTTTTTTTGTTGAGGTCTAATTAAAAAGAAATAAAAAATTACAAAAATCAAAATTAAAGGTATAAATTGTCCAATTCCTGCGTCCATAAAAGTCCTTTTAAGTTAACGATTATTTATACCATCTTATTTTTAATGACAACTCTTAATTGAGGGATATTTTGTCAATATTTCCCATATATGGTCTTAATACTTCAGGCACGATAACAGATCCATCTTCAGTTTGATAATTTTCTAGGACAGCTATTAATGTTCTGCCAACTGCTAATCCACTACCATTTAATGTTCCAACATATTCAGTTTTATTTTCATTATTCTTATAACGAGCCATCATTCTTTTTGCTTGAAAAGTTCCACAAGATGAGCAACTAGATATTTCTCTGTATTTTTTTTCTGAAGGAAGCCAAACTTCAATGTCATAAGTTTTTTCAGCACTAAATCCCATATCTCCAGAGCATAAAATAATTTTTTTATATGGAAGATTTAAATCATCTAAAATTTTTGTTGCACAATTTGTCATTCTTTCAAGCTCTTCGTTACACTTGTTATTTTCAACTATACTCACTAACTCTACTTTATAAAACTGATGTTGCCTAATCATCCCCTTTGTATCTTTACCGTAGCTACCAGCCTCTTTTCGAAAACAAGGTGTTGATGCAACTAATCGTAATGGTAAAGATTTTAAATTCAAAATTTGATTTTTTACCATATTAGTTAAAATAACTTCGGCTGTTGGAATAAGAAATTTGCGATCATTCTTATCATCAAATTTAATTTCAAATTGATCATCTTCAAACTTTGGCAATTGTCCTGTACCAAACATTGTATTTTCAGTAGCCATTAATGGAGGCGAAATTTCTTTATATCCATTTTTTTGAGTGTGCGTATCGATCATAAAGTTAGATATGGCTCTTTCTAAAGCTGCAAGTTTATCTTTTACAAATACAAATCTTGAACCAGTAGTTTTGGTTGCAAGATCAAAATCTAGCATATTTAACTTTTCACCGATTTCGTAATGAGATTTTGGTTCAAAATTAAAATTTTTTATTTCTCCAGATTTTGAAATTTCTTTATTATTAATCTCATCTTTTGCAAGAGGCACATCTTTTAATGGAATATTTGGAATAGCTTTCAAAATTATATCTAATTTATCTTTAATTTCTTTTTGTTTCTTACTTAATTTATCAATTTTTAAACTAATTTCTTTTGATTTAACAAATAATGATTGATCTTTTGTTTTAGATATAGATTTTTTTTCCATTTCAAGCTTTTCTTTTTCTTGAATTAAATTTCTATTTTCTTTATCCAAGTGCAGAACATCATCTAAATTGTTTTCATAATTTCGAAATTTAAGTATTTTTTTAAAATTTTCAAAATTATCTCTAAAATCTTTAATATTGTGCATTTTTTTCTTTAGTTTTTTTTTCTATTATATTTACTGAAAAAATTGATAATTCATATAAAATTAATAAAGGTATAGCTAATCCTATTTGAGTAATTGGATCTGGAGGTGTTAAAATTGCAGCGGCAGCAAAAATTATTACTATTACATATTTTCTTCTTTCTTTTAAAAAGGTAGCATTAACAACACCAATTCTCGCCAAAAGACTAAGAACTATTGGTAATTGAAAACTTAAACCAAAAGCAAAAATCAATTTCATAACTAATGACAAATATTCATTAACTTTAGCTTCTAATTGAATGGGCAAATTTGTGCTCAATCCAGAGCTTTCAAATGACAAAAAAAATTTTATAGCTAGTGGCATAACTAAATAATAAACCAACATTCCGCCCAAAAGAAAAAGTATAGGTGTTAATACAAGATAAGGTATAATCGCTTTTTTTTCATGATTATAAAGACCTGGAGCAATAAATTTCCAAACTTGAATTAAAATAAATGGGCTAGTAATAAAAAATGCTGCAAAAAAAGATACCTTCAGGTATGTAAGAAAAGTTTCTTGCAGAGCTGTAAATATCAATCTTCTCTCAACATTATCGTTTTTTACAGCTTCTGCATAAGGATCTACTAGGAAACCATAAATATAATCTGAAAAAAAATAACAAAGTATAAAAAGTAAAATTAAAAATATAAAAGAATTTATAAGTCTTTTTCTAAGTTCAGTTAGGTGACTTATGAAGCTTCCTTCTTTTTCTTTATTGTTATTCATTTTGTGATTTTTTTAAGTCAGTTTCAGTTTTTTGTTTATTTGGTTCATTTTCAACTGTTTCTTCAGCTATATTAGTAACTTGGGACTGAACATCTCTCACGTATCGCTTAATTGTTCCGATCCATGAACCCATTTTTTTTAACATTACAGGAAAATCTTTTGGTCCGACAACTATTATTGCCAATGAAACAATTATTAAAATCTCGAACCAGCCAATTTGTGGCATTGATTACTCTTTATTATTTGAGTCTTGATTATTTGAATCTTGGTTATTTGAGTCTTGGTTATCAGAAATATTTTTTGGCTGACTATCCTCAGATACATCAGTAGCCATGCCTTTTTTAAAACTTTTAATACCTTTAGCCACATCTCCCATCAAGCTAGAAATTTTACCTCTCCCAAATAGTAAAACTAATAAAATTACTACTATAGCTATTTGCCAAAAACTTATACCCATAATTCTTTATATCCTTATAATAATATTTTTTAAAGTAACTTTTTTACTCGGACTCCTCACTTTTAAGAGTTCCACTTAACATCTCATCAATATCTGAATAAATATTTTCTTTTTTATCTTCCTGTTTTTCTTTATAAAATTTTCCTGTTCCAAATATTGAAGAATCAATACTAGAAGTATCAATCATGCCAGCAGATCCCAGTTCATCTATATTTGGTAAATCAGATAATTTTTGTAGATTAAAATGACTTAAAAATTCATCAGTTGTACCATACAATATTGGTTTCCCAACTACATCTTTTCTTCCCTTGGGTTTTACCCAATCTAATTCCATTAGGATTTCAAGAGTATTGGTTCCAAAAGCTACACCTCTAATCTCTTCAATTTCAGCTCTTGTAACAGGTTGGTGATAAACAATGATGGCTAGAGTTTCAATAGCAGCTTTCGATAATTTTCTTTCTACAGTTTTCTGCTGTGACATTATAGAAGATAAGTTTTCAGAGGTTCTGAAAGACCATTTTTTTGATATACAAATTAAATTTATACCTCTATTTTTGTAATGATCTTTTAACTTATCCAAAACTTTTAATACATCAGTTTTTTTTGATAATTTTGACTCAATCGTTTCAACAGATAGAGGTTCAGCAGCAGCAAATACTATTGCTTCAACTTCTCTTTCCTCTAAACTCATCTTTTCAGGAAAATTAACAATATTATTTTTTTTTAATTTGCTCATTGTTTTTCCTTTACATAAATTTTTTCAAATAATTCATTTTGTTTTATAGAAATATTTCCTTCTTTGACCAACTCAAGACTTGCAGCAAAAATACCGGCATTTCCAGTTTTTTTTAAATTTTTAGAAAATTTAAAATTTTTAGGTATTAACTCTGAAAGTTCTATCCAATCATTTAATTTTCCAAAAAATTTTTTTATTCTATTAATTCCATCTTCAGTAGTAAAAACTGGTAACTTTGGAATATTCAAACTTTGAAATTCTTTTGTCATTATAATATGAGAATATGTTTTTAAGATTTCAAATAATGTAAGAGAGTATTTTGAATCATATATAGAACTCATGACATTTTTTGATCCTCTCATAAATACATCTCTACCAAGTCTTTTTTTTTTTAACATTCTAGAAGATAATAATCTTATGAGTTCTAATTTTTTTAACTGAAGTTTTAACTTTTCAGCAACTTCTAAAGCTTTGAATTCATCTTCTTCAGATTCTGGAAGTAACAATTTTGATTTTAAATATGTTAACCATGTAGCCATAACAAGATATTCTGAAGCTAAGTCTAAATTTAAATTTTTTGCTTTAGTAATAAATTCATAAAATTGATCAGCCAACTTAGTGATGGAAATTTCTTCAAGGTTTAATTTTTGTGATTTTGCCAAATCTAGCAAAACTTCTAAAGATCCAGTATAATTTGCTAATTCAATATTAAATGCTAAAGAATCATTTGATTCCATAATTAATTCTATCTTATAATTTCATTTAATTGTGATGTTTTTTTTAATATAAATTTATTAATTTTTGGTGAGTTTTTTGCAACTATTTCCATTTCTTTAATATTTCCATTACAATGTAATACTAAATTACAACCTGCGATGAATGACATCTTTACTCTTTGAGACATGGTATCTTTCAAGGCCTTCATAGATAAATCGTCCGTAATGATTAAATTTTTAAAACCAATATTATTTCTGATTAGCTTATTTATTTTTTTTGAATAAGTTACATTGTATTCAGGATCAATTTTATTAAATAACAAATGACCTGTCATCGCAATCAATGAGCTTTTATTTTTAAAAGCGTAAAAATCATTTTTCAATAAATAATTTAAATTTTTGTTAACTATAGGTAGTTTTTTATGGCTATCTACATTAGCCAATCCATGACCAGGGATATGCTTAATAACCGTAACAATTCTATTTTGATGAAATTTTTGAATGCAAATATCACCAATTTTACTTATTATTTTAACTTTTTCGGAATAAGCTCTGTCATAAATAATCATATTAGATACTTTTCTTCTAATGTCTAAGACTGGAACAGTATTAATGTTTATGCCCAAAGTTTTAAGTAAATAAGAAATTTGCTTAACATAAACACTAAAATATAAATTAAATTTTTTTCTATTTTTTAAAAATAAATCACCAAAATATTTTGCTGAGAATATTGAATTATCTATGAAATTATTTAACCTGGAAACACGGCCTCCCTCTTCATCTATTAGAATTGGAAAATTATAATTATTAAATAGTTTCTTAATTGAGTGGGTAAGATTTTGCACTTGTTTAATAGATTTAATGTTTCTTGAAAATAAAATAATTCCCCAAGGTTTATATTTTTTTAAAAAAAGAATTTCCTTTTTTGATAAATGTAAACCTTTAATGCCGCAAATAAATGCTCTATGTCTTTTGTTAGTCATTATAAATAAGTTCCCAAAAAGAATACTTTTTTGTTTTTTTATCTTTATTATATTCAACATATTCAATAATATTTTCAGTATTATTTTTTAATAAAATTAGATCTTTATCTAAATTTTGAATTTTTATATCTATTTCTGAAAGTGATCTGTATGTTTTTTTTTTATTTTCATCAGAAAAATAAAATCTTAAAATAAAAAAAATAAAAAAAAATATAAAGATTAAATAAAATAAATATTTTAGCTCTCTGATCATTACATTTTATCAGGTGTATCAACACCCAATATATTCATTCCATTTTTAATAACTTTTGAAATAATTTTTAAAAGAACAATTTTACTATCTTCAATTTCATTATTTTGATCAATAAATCTTTTTGTTTTATCATCTTTACCCATATTCCAATATGCATGAAATTCAGAAGATAACTCATAAAGATAAACAGGTATCCTGTGAGGCTCCAATTTATCTGTTGCAACCTCAACACATGTTGGCCACTGTGATATTTTTTTAAATATTTTAACTTCATCTTCTGAATAATTAAAATCAAAATTAACAATACTAATTTCATCATTAATGTTTTTGTTCAAATTCCTAAAAACTGATGAAATACGAGCATAACAATATTGAACATAGTAGAGAGGATTATCTTTTGATTTTTCTTTAACTTTTGTAAAATCAAAATCTAACTCTACATCATTACTTCTATTTAACATTATAAATCTAGTAGCATCTTTACCAACTTCATTGATTAAATCCTCAACGGTAATGTAGTCACCTTTTCTTTTGGACATTTTGAAAGGTTTGCCATCTTTAATAAGTTTTACTAATTGTCCAACTTTACAAATTAATTTATTTTTCTCACCAGAGAGTGCTTCGACAGCAGAAGTAATTCTTTTAATGTAACCTGCATGATCTGCGCCTAAGATATTTATTAGAATATCAAAATTTTTTTTTAATTTTGTATTATGATAAGCAACATCACTTGCAAAATATG
Source organism: uncultured Pelagibacteraceae bacterium (assembly GCA_902568235.1). Classification (GTDB taxonomy): domain Bacteria; phylum Pseudomonadota; class Alphaproteobacteria; order Pelagibacterales; family Pelagibacteraceae; genus Pelagibacter. The sequence continues at coordinate 43,489 of CACFPS010000008.1, forward strand.
TCCACGATTGATCTGATTTTTGCAATGCCCTGTCCTTATCATCACCAAATTCAGTTGATTTAAAAAGCAACTGTTCTCGTTCAACCCAATTTTCATTTTCTTCGCCTTCTGGAGCTTTTATTTTGCCTAAATATACAAATTGATTTTTCTTTAATTTTTCTACAACTTCATCAACCTCTTTATTTTTTACAATATTTGCTTCACTGATAAAATTATCGTGCGAAATTCCAAGATTATTTAAATTAAATTTTATTAATTTAAGAGATTCTTTTACTGATAGTCTAGTTAATTCATTAGAAATACTTTCAAAATTATTAAAATTAATATCTTTATTTTGATCAATTAAATTTTTCGCAATATCAATAAGATAATCTCCAGGGTAAAGATCTTTATCGTCAATGGGAAATTTTTCTTTATATAATATTTCACGAATTCTTAAATAAACCGATTTTGTAAAATATAATATTTGGTTGCCAAAATCATTTACATAATATTCCTTTGTTACATTGTGATTATTAAATTTCAGTAAATTAGATATAACATCTCCTAATATAGCTCCTCTACAATGACCTACGTGAAGTGGACCAGTAGGATTAGCAGAAACAAATTCAACTAGAAATTTTTTTGGGTTATCAACTTTTTTTGATCCATAATTATTTTTATTAATAATAGATTTAAGAAAATTATTCCAAAAAACTATTTTGAACTTTAAATTTATAAAACCAGGTTTTTCAATTTTAATTTCTTCTATTTGATCATCATTTTTTTTAATAATGTTAGCAATCATTTCAGCCATTTCTAAAGGTGGTTTATTATTAGCTTTAGATAGAACCATGCCAACATTAGTTGACATATCACAATTAAACTTAGATGGTGGTATATCTACATTTACTCCAGATAAATTTTCTGGAAGTTCTAATAAATTATCTTCATTTGCTAATTTTATTAATTTTAAAATTTTTTCAAGATATATTTCAAATATGTTCATTTTAATGATTTATAAAGTTGTATAGCAAATCTGTCTGTCATGCCCGAAATATAATCTGATATTGTTCTATATTTATCATTTTTTAAAGCATCAGATTTAATATATTTGTTTGGTTTACTTAAAATAATTTTGAATAGATTTTTTATTATTTTTTTACCATTGTCATTTTTTTTCATAACATTTTTATTATTATACATTTTAATTTTTAAAAATTGTTTAATTTCTAATTCAATACTTCTAAATTTTTCTGAAAAAATTACAATTTGATTTTTGCTACCTTGAATATCTGATAACTTTTTTACTTTGTATTTTTTTATATTATTGATTGAATTTTTAATTATATCTTTTACCATTAAATTTATTGAATCTCTTATAATTTGATAAATAATAATATCTTTGTTATCTCTCTTTATATTTTTTTTATAAGATTTGTATATTTCTTTAAAAAAATTAATTTCAGTTAACTGGTTTAACGTAAATAATTTAGCTTTAATTCCGTCTTGTATATCGTGATTATTATAAGCTATATCATCTGAAATATTTGCTATTTGGGCCTCTAATGAAGTGTTATTCTGGAACTTAATCTTATTTTTAAATTTTTTAAGGCCAATAATAGAATCAAGTTTATCAAAATCATAAAATGGTCCGTTGTGTTTTAGTAATCCGTCTAATGTTTCAAGAGTGAGGTTTAATCCTTTAAACTTTAAATATTTATTTTCTAAAAACATAACTATTCTAAGTGTCTGCAAATTATGATCAAAACCACCAAAGTTTAACATACATTCATTTAATGCATTTTCTCCAGCATGACCAAATGGTGTATGACCAAGATCGTGTGCCAAGCTTAAAGTTTCTGCTAAATCATCGTTTAAATTTAGATATTTAGCTATTGTTCTTGCTATTTGAGCAACTTCAATGGAGTGGGTAATTCTAGTTCTATAATGGTCACCGTCAGTATTTACAAATACTTGGGTTTTATGTTTCAGCCTTCTAAATGAAGCTGAATGAATTATACGATCTCGGTCTCTTTGAAAAGGTGTTCTATAATGGTTTTTAGGCTCATAATTTAGCCTGCCTTTGCTTTCAAATAATCCTAATTTTGAATAATTTTTCATTCTTTAAAAATGGCAAAATATAATTATATTAGTAATATCAGTGTTAAAACATGATTAAAGAAATTAAATTTACAGAAAAAGCAATAAATCAAATAAATCATCTCTTATCATCTAAAGAGAAGGGTTCTTTTTTTAGAATCGCCATAAAAGGAGGCGGTTGTTCTGGTTTTCAATATGATTTTTCTTTCGATAAATCTCAAAGAGATGATGATTTGTGCCATGAAAATATACTAATAGATAAAACTTCGGCCGATTTATTAAAAGGTTCAGAAGTAGACTTTGTAAAAGAATTAATCGGAGATTCATTTAAAATAAATAACCCGCAAAGTAAATCTTCTTGCGGTTGCGGCGTTTCTTTTTCACTTTAATGATTATTAGTTCTTGGAATGTTAATTCCGTAAGAGCTAGAATTGAAAACATCAAAGAATATATAAAAAAATTCAGTCCCGATGTATTAATGATGCAGGAAATTAAGACTCCTGATGAAACTTATCCTTATGATGACATAAGAAGTTTAAAATACGAAAATTATGTATTTGGTCAAAAAAGTTACAATGGTGTTGCAATTATTTCTAAAAAAAAACTTTCAAATATCAATAATGATATTTTTAAAGATAAGTTAAAACAATCAAGAATTATTACCGCTGACCTTAAATTTAAAAATAAAAATATCCAAATAATTAATATTTATACTCCTAATGGCAATCCTGTAGATACAGAAAAATATGATTATAAAATTTATTGGTTAGATAGTTTAATTAAAAAGATTAAGAAAATTTTAAAAGAAAATTCTAACATAATAATTGCTGGAGATTTTAATATTATACCTGCTGCTGAAGATGTGCATAATCCTAAAAACTACGAAAATGATGCTTTGTTTAGATTAGAAATAAGAAAAAGATTAAGAGAATTAATCAATCTTGGTTTTCATGATGCTTACAGACATATCTATCCAGATAAGGAAGGATATACATTTTGGGATTATACGAGTGGAGCATGGCAAAAAAATAATGGTATGAGAATAGACCATTTTCTTGTTTCAAATTCTTTAATAAATATAATTAAAGATGTTAAAATTAATAAGTATCCACGTGGAAGAAATAAACCCTCAGATCATACACCCATTGAATTAGAATTAGCTTAACGATTTAATTTTTTTAACTAATTCTTCATTAATATTTCTTGGTCCTTTATCTAATCTATTTTTATGTCTTCTTTCACCAGGAAGTCTAACTCCTTCCATGGATTTCATTTTATCAAAAAATTCTGATGAATGTTTATCCCAATCAGTGTTAGATATTTTATCTGGAGATATTGCTAAAATAAATTCTCCACCGCTAGGAGGACCACCATCATTATTATCCTTCTCAGCTGTCTCAAAACTAAAATTATCTCCAACTAGGGCTCCAGCAAGCAGTTCTACCATCATCGCAATCCCTGAGCCTTTATAGCCTCCGAATGGCAATAAAACACCACCATCTGCTATCTCACCTGGATCTGTTGTTTCTTTACCTTCTTTATTAAGACCTGTTCCTAAAGGAACTTTATGGCCTTCCCTCTTCGCTACTTGAACTTCACCCATTGCCATAGATGCAGTCGCCATATCATAAACAACTGGTGTTTTTCCTTTTCTTGGCCATGCAAAAGATATTGGGTTTGTTCCATACAAGGGTTTTATAGCGCCCGCAGGAGCCACTGCAGGCTTATAGGATGTACAAGCAAAGGCAACAAGCCCCTGCTCTGCTATTGCTTCTGTTTCAGGCCACATAGCAGCCATATGATGAGAATTTGTTATTGCTAAAACAGCAACACCATTTTCCTTAGCTGCATTAACTAATTCAGGGATACCTTTGTTTAAAACCATAGGTGCTAAACAGTTTTTCCCATCAGCTTTGATAACAGATGGTGTTAATTTTGAAATCTCTGGTTTTCCTTTGCCATTTATTTTTCCACCTTTTAATCCAGTTACATAAGCGGGTAATCTAAACAAACCATGAGAAAGAGAACCATCTCTTTCAGCTTTCATGATTAAATCAGCAAGAATAGATGCAGTTTCATCATCGCATCCATTAGCTAATAAAGTTTTTTTTGCTAAATCAAAAATCTCGTCTAAGGTTAAAGAAACAGTAGCCATATATAATATTAAATATTATTTATGGCTAAAGTTCAATTTTTTAATTAACAGCCTTTGAAGGATTTAGACATATTCTTGATTAAATCAAAATATAAGTCTTTACCTGGATTAAGAGTTGCTCCTAATGGGTCTATAACGCCTGTTTTAATATTCATATCCTTAGCAACAGCTTTGATAATGTCTGGATTAAACTGAGGCTCAGAAAATACACATGCAACTTTATCATGTTCAATTATTTCTCTGATTTCAGCTAATTGCTCTGCACCTGGCATAACGTCTGTATTAACTGTAAATGCGCCTAAAACATTTACATTAAATCTTTCCTCAAAATACTGATAGGCATCATGAAAAACTATAGAAGATGTGCTTTGATTTAATTCAGTCATTACTTCCATTGTAAGTTTATCGATATCCTTAAGTGCTTTTTCTAAATTACTTTTATAAACAGAAGCATTTTTTGCGTCATTTTCTATTAAATGCTCAACCATTTCATTTAAAATAATTTTTGCATTAATTGGATCTAGCCAAATGTGTGGATCAAATTCACCATGGTGATGTCCTTCATGATCATCATGATCATCATGATCATCTTTTTTCTTATGACCATCATCATCGTGACCATGATCATCATGATCATCTTTTTTCTTATGACCATCATCATCGTGACCGTGATCATCTTTTTTCTTATGACCATCATCATGATCGTCGTGATCATCTTTTTTCTTATGACCATCATCATCATGATCGTCGTGATCATCTTTTTTCTTATGACCGTGGTCGTCATGTCCATGATCATCATGACCATCAAAAATATTTCTTTCTCTAAATTTTAGCTTGTTTAAACCTTTTGCCTCCAACAACTCAATTTTTTCTGCTTTCTTTGCAATTGAATCTAATGGTTTTTCTAAAAAATTTTCTAAATCTTCACCTACCCAGAATATAATATCTGCTTCTTGCAACATTTTTGCATGAGATGGTTTTAATGCAAAACCATGTGGTGATGCGTATCCATCGACTATCAGCGATGGTTTGCTTACGCCATCCATAAGGTAGCTTGCTAATGAATGAATTGGTTTAATAGATGCTACAACTTTTATTTCAGCATTTGCTGATGTAAAAAGGGTTAAAAATGATAGAATTGTAAATATTAATGTCGTTTTTTTTAGATTTTTCATAGTTATATTTTAATTGGTTGTTATATTATAACATTATGTAATAATATAACATTAATAAGTCAAGAGAATATTAATGAGTATAGAAAACAATATATTAGTAAAATTAAACGAAGTTGGAATTAAGCAAAATGACAAATGGCTTGTCAAAGGTGTTTCATTAGTAGTTGAAAAAGGAAAAATTGTTACCCTAATAGGTCCTAATGGATCGGGTAAGAGCACAACGGCTAAAATAGCTTTAGGTATCTATAAGAAAATAAAAGGACAAGTTGAAAAGTATACAAATAAAGTTGGATATGTTCCTCAAAAGATTTCGATTGATTGGACTTTGCCATTAAGAGTTAATGATTTTATGCTTTTAACTGAAAATCTCAAAGATGATGCTATAAATGAGGCTTTATCATTAACAGGAGTTGTGCATCTTAAAAATAAAAATTTAGGAAATTTATCTGGAGGAGAATTCCAAAGAGTTTTACTTGCTAGAGCTATTTCAAAAAAACCAGATTTATTAGTACTAGATGAACCCGTTCAAGGAGTTGATTTCACTGGAGAGATAGCTTTATATGAATTAATTAAAAAAATCTCTGATACATTAAACTGTGGTATTTTATTAATATCTCACGATTTGCATACAGTTATGAGTGCTACAGATCATGTTGTTTGTTTAAATGGACATGTTTGTTGTTCAGGTACACCAAGTGATGTTGCAAGGAATAATGAATATAAAGCTCTTTTTGGAGAGCAGGCTTCTCAAACATTATCACATTATGAGCATAAACATGATCATGTTCATTCTAATGATGAAGAGTTAAAGAAAAATTAAATGTTTGATGATTTTTTTATAAGAGCATTGGCTGCGGGTATAGGGGTTGCATTTGTAACAGGTCCTCTTGGTTGTTTTGTCATTTGGAGAAGATTATCTTATTTTGG
>CACFPS010000009.1 GCA_902568235.1 uncultured Pelagibacteraceae bacterium
AAATTAATAATTTAGCTTTTTCAATTTGTTTGTTTGCTGAGTTTAAGCTTTCTATATTTTTTTCTATATTTTCTGAAGCAAGAATTTCAAGTAAATGATCCATTCTATCTTGTTCTCCTTTTAATCTTGATCTAGCATCCACCAAATCTTGATTCGATAAATTTTCAGTCTCGAGGTATTTTGAGTCCGTTTCTATTAATTCATTTTTTTCCTCACTCAGTCTTTTTTCATTAGAATTTGCATCAATTACGATACTTTTTTCTCTATCTATGTCTTCGTTGATTACTTTAAGAGAATATTTAATAGATTCTATTTCTTCGCTTATTCTCTCACTTTCTTCGTCTAAGCTCTTAAGTTCTAAATTTAGCCTTTGTATTTTTGATAGATTTTCAATATTTTTTTCTCTTATTGGAGTAACTTTACTTACTTCTGTTTTAATTTGCTTTTCAATTTCATTTAATTTTTCATTAAATAATTTAACTTGTTCATCTGCCTCAGAATTAATTTCATTTTCTAGTTTAATATCAAGATCTATCTCTCTTAATTTAAGATAGTATAATCCTGCCTCAACCTTTTTAATTTCTTCAGATATAGACTTGTATTTTACTGCCTCCTCTGCTTGTTTTTGCAAATTTACTAATTGTTTTTCTTGTTGTCTTCTTAATTCATCTGCTCTTTTTAAATTATTTTCTGCAGCACCGAGTCTTAACTCAGCCTCATGTCTTCTTGCATGTAAACCTGCTATTCCTGCGGCCTCTTCCAAAATTGTTCTTCTGTCAGCAGGTTTTGCTGTGACAAGTGCACCAATTCTTCCTTGACTAATCAATGATGGAGAATGTGCTCCAGTTGATAGATCTGCAAAAAACATTTGTGCGTCTTTTGCTCTTACTTCTTTGTTGTTGATATAAAATTTCGAACCTTTATCTTTTTCAATTTTTCTTCTGATTTCTATTTGATCCAGTTCATTATATTGAATAGGACCTTCTTTATTTTCATTTGTTAGACTAATTATAACTTCTGCAATATTTTTTGATGGTTTATTTGAAGTACCTGAGAAAATAACATCTTCCATTCCAGATCCCCTCATACTTTTCGCTGAAGTTTCTCCCATGCACCACCTTAAAGATTCTACTATATTTGATTTTCCACAACCATTTGGACCAACAATACCTGTTAGGCCTTCCTCAATAAGGAAGTTGGCCTTTTCAGCAAATGACTTAAATCCATTTAACTGGATTTTTTTAAACTCCATTCATTTACTTATATCAGTTTTTCTAAATATTTTTTTAATTTTTTGTAGTTTGTGGGATTTTCAAACGTTTCACCATTAATAATTAATGTAGGTGTTGCCTCTATTTTAAACTTTTTTGCACCGTTGATTCGGTCTTCTAAAATATAATCTTCTATTTTCTTATCGTTTATGCACTTTTCAAAATTGAGACTAAAACTAGAGTCCTTTAGTACTTTTTCTAAATTTTTATTAAGATCATCAATTGTGCTTCCCTTAATCCATTTATCTTGATTCAAATATAAGTAATGAAGAACTTCAGAATTTCCATCATTTTTACAATGAGCAATTTTGGATGCATTAAATGCTGCCAAATCTAATGGAAAACTTCTAAATTCTATCGAGGCAAGCCCCTTGTCTAAAAAATCTTCCTTAAGACTAGGATATACATTTTTATGAAAGTTTGCACAGTGACTACAGGTTAGAGATTCGAATACAATGAGTTTAACTTTTGCATATGTATTCCCTTCCATTATTGGTTTAATTTCAGCGTTAGAAATCGTAGTTCCAACGGAAAATATAAAAAATAAACTTAATAATATTTTTTTCATTTTTGTTTAAATAATTTACTTAATTCGATTAGCGAATTTTTAATCTTGTCATTTCTAATATTTCTTATCTTGTTAATATGTTTGTTTTTTGTCGCATCCAGAGAGTTTTTGTCTTTTAACTTTTCATGCTGCCCATCAAAAGTATTTAACATTATAATATCAATAGCTTGATAGCCAAAAAAAGTATTTATTTTTTTAATTATATCTTTTTTTGAATATTCTAGATCAACTTCGCTACCTCTTTTAACCATAATGTTCAAACAACTTCCTTTAATTTTATTTGAACCTTTGAAAGATTTTGGATAGCAAACTTTAAATAAATCTTTTCCAACCAAATATTTCCAATTATCTAAGGTCTCACTATAAATCTTGCCTTTTTTATTAAGTATTCTTTTAGCTTCTGTGGGTAAAGTATCTTTAAAAGATCTTAAACCTTGAATGGTTTTGTATCTCTGCTTACTATTATATTTGAGACTCATATGAATAGGGAAAACATATCAAAAAAAATTCTACATTGGTATGATAATAATAAAAGGTTTTTACCATGGAGAAAAAAAGTTTCCAAAAAGCAGAAAGAATATTTTACTTTAGTAAGTGAGTTTATGCTTCAGCAAACTCAGGTTAAAACTGTAATACCCTATTTTATTAATTTTATAGATAAAATCCCAAATCTAAATAGTTTAGCTAAAGTAAATGATAATTTATTGATGAAATGTTGGGAAGGGTTAGGCTATTATTCAAGAGCAAGAAACTTAAAAAAAACAGCTGTTGATATTTTAAAATATTATAACGGCAAATTGCCCAACACAATTGATAAACTTAAATCATTGCCTGGAATAGGCGATTATACTTCGAGGGCAATAATGGCAATTGCTTTTAACAAAAAAATTATTCCATTAGATGGAAATGTTGAAAGAATATTGAAGAGAGTTTTTTATTTAAAAAAAGAAAATGAAATAACAAAAGAGTATTTAAATATTAAAAAAAATTTTTTTGGACAGTCAAATAGATCTAGCGATTATGCCCAGGCCATTATGGAAATTGGAGCTTTAGTGTGTAAGCCTATTAGCCCCTTATGTTTGCAATGTCCTATATCAAAAAAATGTATTTCCTTTAGAAAGAAAGATTTTGAAATTAAAACAAAAAACAAATTTAACAAAATCAAATATTTTGAAGCAAAAATTTATAAAAAAAATAATAAATATTTATTAATAAAAAATGACAAATTCAATTTTTTGAAGAACATGCCAATTTTTCCTATGGAAGAAGTTAACGAAAAAAAATATAAATTTTCAAATAATAAAAAAATTAATATTAAGTTATCCAATATGGATATGAAAATAATTTTGAATAAGATTAATAAAATACCAAATTTAACAAATAAAATTTTATTAGAAAAAAATAATTCTAAATCAAAAATTTTACCTTCTTTTACAAAAAAAATATTTAGTTCAATCCACAAAATTTAATGAAAAAAATAGCAATTATTGGAGCAGGTATTTCAGGATTATATTTTGCCAATTTGCTAGAAATGGACTCAGACTTTGATTATAAAATTTATGAAAAACGACCAACGCTTAATTTAGATGAAAGTTATGGAATACAACTTTCAGTTAATAGTATCAAATTGTTAAATAAAATTGGTTTTAAAGACTTAAAAGCTCACGATGTGTCGTTTCCTAATAAAGTAAATTTTATAGATGCAAAAAATAATAATAAAATTTGTGATATTGATATTACCAGATTCAATGAAGAAAGTAATCGTTATACAACTTTAAAAAGATCTACATTAATAAAATTTTTTTTGAATAAAGTTCCAGATAGCAAAATTAATTATAATATTGAGTTAAAAGATGTTGAATATGGTGAAAAACTAAAAGTTAATTTTTCTAATAATTTAAATGAGAATTTTGATTATATTATTGTGTCCGATGGCGTTTTTTCTAACACAAGATCAATTATTGCAGGCAAAGACACAAATCCTAAGTTTCTTAAATCAGTAGCCTTAAGAGGAAATATCAAAACCCATAATAATTCAGATATTTCGATCTTTATGGGTCCAAATTTTCACTTTGTAATTTATCCCGTTAATAAGAATAAAGAATATAATTTTGTATCTATCATTAAAAAAAATTTATCAAAAAAACAAGCAGAAGATGAAAAATTATTCAAAAATAATGATTTTTTACAATCTCTTATCAGTCAAATTAATCAAAATGCTTTTATAAATTTAAATGATAATTTAGAAAACATTAAAGCTTTTCCAATTTATGTAAGCAAAAAATTAGAGATTATTAAAAGAAAAAATGTATTTTTTGTTGGAGATGCTTTATTTTCTTTTCCACCTTCGTTTGCACAGGGTGCTTCGCAGTCAATCGAAACATCAAATGATTTATTTGCAGATATTAAGAATGAAAGTGACAAATATTATAGAGAAAGAATAATTAAAATTAAATCTGTTAACTGTAGATCAAAATTAAATCATTTAGCATTTAATCTAAAAAATCCATTCTTTGCCTTTGTGAGAAATATTTCTTTGAAATATTTGACTAAAAATGAAAGATTTTTAAAAAGTTATTTGGAAAAAATTTATAGAAATTAATATGAAGTTCTCAATCTTTGTCTAAGTTCATCAATAGGCCTTAATGAGTTGCCAGACTGATAATGCCAAAAAGTCCAACCATTGCAACTTTCAGCACCAATAATTTTTGCTGCAACTTTGTGAATTGATCCTTCAGATTGTTGATATTTTATACTTCCATCAACTAAAATTTTTGCATTAATCTTTTTCTTTTGATCGTATATCTCAGTTCCAGGTTTTATTACACCCATTTCAACTAGCGATCCAAATGGTATTCTAGGTTTTGATCTATTATTTTGTAAAGTGTCTAATAATTCATTTTCAATTAATTTTGTATTTTTAACTCTTTTTTCAGCAGCTTCAAAATATTTTTTTTCTTTTTCAATTCCAAGATAATTTCTGCCTAATTTTTTTGATACAACGGCAGTAGTTCCAGAACCTAAAAAAGGGTCTAGAACAAAATCATTTTTATTAGATGAAGCTAATATAATTCTATGAAGTAATGCTTCAGGTTTTTGAGTAGAATGTACTTTTTTTCCATTATTTTTTAATCTTTCGTTACCATTGCAAATTGGCAAATTCCAAGTAGATCTCATTTGAAGATCATCATTTAAGCATTTAAGTGATTGATAATTGAAAGTATATTTTGAATTTTCACTTTTAGATGCCCAAATAAGTGTTTCGTGGGCATTTGTAAACCTTGTTCCCCTAAAATTTGGCATTGGATTATTTTTATTCCAAATAACATCATTTAATATCCAAAATCCCATATCTTGAATTTTACTACCTACTCTAAATATATTGTGATAGCTTCCTATTACCCAAATTGTTCCATCTTTTTTTAAAACACGTTTGCATTCTAAAAGCCATCGTGATGTAAATTCATCATAACTTTTAAAATCTTCAAATTTATCCCATTTGTCATTTACAGCATCTACTTTAGAAGTATCTGGTCGGCTTAATTCTTTTTTTAACTGTAAATTGTAAGGAGGATCAGCAAAGATTAAATCAAAGCTTTCATTGGGAATGTTTTTTAATTCTTTTATACTATCTCCGTTAATAATTTTATTTTTTAATTTTGGATTAATCATTTTATAAAAAACAATTAGACTCCAGCTATGAGTCCACGTCAACCTGTGATTGAATTAATTTCAGTCCTATTGTTATCTAATTTTTTTTGGACTCAATATATTGTGTATGGGCTTAAAGGTTTCTCTGTGAAATCTTGTTACGCCAAATTTTTTGATAGCTTCCATATGATCTTTGGTACCATATCCAGCATTTTTTAACCAATTATATTTTTCAAAATTTTTTGATAAATTTGCAATCAGACGATCCCTTGAAACTTTTGCAATTATTGAAGCAGCAGAAATTTCAGAAATTTTTTGATCTCCTTTTATTATAAATTTAAGTTTATAATTTTTAATTTTTGGAACTTTATTTCCATCAATTAAAACTAATGTAGGTTTTTTTTTTAATTTTATAATTGCCCTCTTCATGGCGAGCAAACTTGCATTTAAAATATTTATTTTTTCAATCTCCCTTAAGGAAGCAGAACCTATGGCCCAAACTGAATTTCTTTTAATATATTTTGCTAAAGCTTCTCTTTTATTTTTATTTAACTTTTTTGAATCTTTAAGTTCTTTTTTATTTATATTGCTTTTCAGAATAACTGCTGCAGCATAAACGGGTCCAATTAAACTGCCCCTACCAACTTCATCTACACCAGCAATAATCTTTTTCATTAAATTAAGAAGAAATGGTAAACTAACAAACCGATAATTAACCCTTTAATGAAAGTTAACCATAAAGCAACATAGTCTGTTATATTAAATTTTTTTTGCCACCATTTTATATATCTTTTATGTAATTCTATCATTTTAACAATTTATAAACTTAAATTTAATTGGTCAATTTTTTTTCTTATTTTTTTTAAATCTATCCATGAGTATTTCTTGTTTTCAGGTTGCCTTAATAGATAAGCAGGATGAAAAGTTATAATGCAAAGGTAAGTTTTATTATTAATAATTATGTCTTTCCAATTCCCTCTTTCTTTTGTAATTTTTATATTTGAGCCAAATAAAGACTCCATCGCAGTGCTGCCCATTAATATTAATATTTTAGGGTCAATTATTGAAATATGTTTTCTTAAAAATTCTGAATATCTTTTTACTTCAGTTGGTTCTGGTTTTCTGTTATTGGGAGGTCTATAGTTAACAACATTAGTAATATAAACTTGGTTTCTTTCGACATTTATTGCTTTCAACATTTTATTTAAAAGCATTCCAGCATCTCCAACAAATGGTTTTCCTATTTCATCTTCTTTGTGGCCCGGTCCCTCACCAACAATCATTACTTTGCTTTGATCATTTCCATCGCTAAAAACTATCTTATTTGAGCTATTTTTAAGTTCGCAATTTTCTATATTTTCAATTTCTTTCTTTAATTTAGATAGTAAAGTTGATTTATCTTCTAGTTTTGGTTTAGTTTTAAATCTATTAATTGGCTTGTCACTAAAAACATACTTAATATCCAGAGAATTCTTTGTGTTTGAGCTTACTATGTCATTTTGATTTTTGTCTTCTAAGGTCATAAAATATCTTATGCGATTTAAAATAATTTTTTTATTATTAACTTTATTATATCAAAGCACATCTTATTCTAAAGTATTAGAAGCTAGCGAATTCAACCAGAAGCATCTATCAAGTTATTTTTCAGCTTTATTATATTATGATAATCAAAAAAATTCAGAGGCTCTAAAATATTTTGAAGACTCGAAAGCCTTAATAGAAAATCATGATAATTTTTTGAGAGAATATGTATTTTCATTAGTTTTAGATGGACAAGTAAAAAAAGCGATTAAACAAATCAAATTGTCAAAGAGTTCAAAAAATTTGGATTTTTTTGAAGCTAACTTATTGTTGGCACTAGATAGCTTAAATAAAAAAAATTTTAAAAAAACCTCGTTAAGATTAAAAAAAATTGAAATGTTTCAAGATAAAACAACTTATCAATTTATCATTTTTAAGATCCTAGAAAGTTACACCAATCTATTTAAATCTAACAAATTAGAGCAGCCAAACAAAGATTTTGGAACTTTAAGTTTAATTACTGAGGCATTCCAAAATTGCTATCTAAATACATCAAAAACAAATTCATATTTTATAAATTTAATTAATTCTGCCGAAGGTGATTACTCCAGATATTTATTTTTCTATTTAAGTAAAATTATTAAAAATAAAGATTTGAAAACTGCGAAAGAAATATCTAATACCATAGATCCTTTAAGAAGCAGTTTATTAATTTCACAGGCTAAAAAATGGATAGAAGATAAAAACACAAGTCAATTTAGTAAATATTTTTCATGTAATAATGAAAATGATTTATTAGCTGAGTTTTTTTTCTTAATATCTAATCTTTACTCATCAGAAGATAAATTTGAGCAATCAAATTTTTATTTAAATATTTCAAATTACCTTAATCCAAAATTCTATTTTAATTTATCACTTCTTGCTGAGAACTTTTTTTTAAAAAAAAATTTTGATTTAACAATAGAAATTTTAAAAAAATTTAATAAAAAAGATGAAGTTTATTACTGGTACAAAATAAAAAAAATTGCACAAATTTATGCCGATGAAGGCAATGAAAAAAAATCCTTAGATTATTTAAATAAAAAAGTTAAAGAATTAAAAAACCCTTCTACTAAAATTCTTTATGATATAGGTAATATTTACAAAAGTTTTAAAAAATATAATAAAGCTATTGAATACTATTCATTAGTACTATCAAAATTGGACCAAAATTCCTCAACTTACGCAGATATATTATATAGAAGAGGGGGCAGTTTCGAGAGATTAGGAAAATATGAACAGTCCGATAAAGATTTACTCAAATCATTAAAAATTAGACCTGATGATCCCTATGTATTAAATTATCTCGCCTATGGTTGGTTAGAACGAGGTTATAAAATTGATGAATCATTAAAAATGTTAAATAAAGCTTATAAGCAAAAAAAAAATGATCCTTACATAATAGACTCTGTAGGATGGGGATATTATTTGGTTGGAGATTATGAAAAAGCAGAAAGATATTTAAGAAAAGCAGTAGAATTATTGCCAGATGACCCAATAGCCAATGATCATTACGGAGATGTTCTTTGGCATTTAAATAGAAAATTGCAAGCAAAGTATTTCTGGGAAAGCGCATTAAATAACGAAGAAACTGATGAGGAGATGAAAAAAGATATTAAGCAGAAGTTATTAAACGGCTTAAAAAAAATTAATTCATGAAATTTCACAAAATTAGATCATATGCAAAAATAAATTTATCACTTGGAGTTCTTGGAAAACTAAAATCTAGATTTCATAAAATTGAAAGTATAGTTTCTTTTATTGACCTACATGATGAGATTTTTATTAGTGAACATAAAAAAGATAAGCATAAGATAATTTTTTTAGGTAAATTTTCAAAAGGAATCCAAAAAAATAATACTATTTTAAAATTACTAAAAATTTTAGATTTGAAAAAAAAACTAAATAATAAAAAATATTTTATAAAAGTAAAAAAAAATATTCCTCAAAAATCGGGAATGGGAGGAGGATCAATGAACGCCTCATCGATATTAAAATATTTATTAACTAATACAAAACTTAAGTTATCTTCAAAAGAAATAGTAAAAATTACAAGAAAAATTGGCTCAGATGTTATTATTGGCATGCAAAAAAGTCCTTCAATTTTTTTTGGAAATTCAAATTTCAAGCATCTTAAAAATAAATTTTCATATGAACTTTTAATTATAAAACCTCATTTTGGGTGTTCTACAAAAGATATTTATAAGAACGTAAAAAATTATTCTAAAACAATATTTAAAAAAAAAAAAAATAAAAAATTTGATAGACTATTTTTATCAAATTTAAAAAATGATTTAGAAAATTCTGCCTTCAAAAAATATCCTAAATTGGAAAGAATGAAATCATTTATGCAAAATTTAAATAAAATTTTATTCATCAGAATGACGGGTTCGGGATCTGCATTAGTTTGCTATTTTGGTTCTAAAAATGCGGCAAAAAATGCACAAAAAATATTAAAAAAAAAATATAAAAAATCTTGGTGTATTTTATCTAAAACTATATAAAGCTTTTTTTTTATGTTATACGAAATTAATTTTGGGGTGTAGCCAAGTGGTAAGGCAGCGGTTTTTGGTACCGCCATCCTAGGTTCGAATCCTAGCACCCCAGCCAATTATGAAAGAATTTTTAATAAAACTTTTAAACAAGAAAAGAGAGAGAACATCAAAAGAGCTATCATTTAAAAATATTCAAAAAGATACTAACATTTCTGAAATATTTAACGCTATAAATTCTTTCAATAGTGAAAGTGAAATTAGATATGTCGGTGGATGTGTTAGAAAAATTTTAAATGGCGAGAAATTCGACGACATTGATTTAGCAACTAATCTTAATCCACAAGAGGTAAAGACAGCATTAGAAAAAAACAAAATCAATTATTTTGAAACTGGAGTAGAACATGGAACTATTACAGCCCGTATTGAAAAAAAAAATTTCGAAATAACATCTTTAAGAAAAGATATAAAAACAGATGGGAGGCATGCTTTAGTAGAATTTACAAAAGATTGGAAAGAAGATTCGTTAAGAAGAGATTTTTCAATTAATTCTATTTATTCAGATGCAGATGGAAATTTATTTGATCCCAATGATGGAGTTAAAGATCTTAAAGAAGGTGTTATAAAATTTATTGGTAATCCCGATAAAAGAATAAAAGAAGATTATCTCAGAATTTTGAGATATTTAAGATTTTTTGTTAATTATAGTAAAAAAGATCATGATCCTGAAATTAAAAAAGTTATTAAACAAAATATAGGTGGAATTATAAATTTATCAAAAGAAAGATTAATTGACGAGTTTAAGAAGTTAATTTTATCAAATGGTTTTTTAAATATTTATAAAGATGATTTTTCTCAAGATTTGCTTTTATTAATATTTCCACAATTAAAAAATTTAAATGTTTTTAAAAAGTTGAATAAATATAATAAAAATATTTTACCAAAAAAAGATTTTATTTTTCTACTAGCCTTACTAATTGTTGATGAGACTGATAATGCTGAATATTTTTTATATAAATATAATGTTTCTAAAGAAGCCAAAAAAAGAATTATTTTTTTAAAGGATTTTTTAACCAAAAATATTGATAAAAATATTTTTTCAAAAGATAATTTAGAAAAACTTTTTTACTATAATGGTAAATCTTATTTAATAGATTTAATTGATTTTTATTTGTTAAAATTTAATAAAAATAACAAAAAAATTATTAATTTAAAAAGTTATTTCGAAAAAAAAGAAAAACCATTATTCCCCATCAAGGCAAAAAACATTATGGAAAAATATAATATCAAGGAGGGCAGAGAGTTAGGAGAAAAACTTGAAAATCTTGAGAAAATTTGGGTGGAAAATAGTTTTAAAATTTCTGACAGTGAAATAGAAAAAATCTTTTCAAATTAAATATATTTTACATCAATAATTTCAAAGTTTTTTATTCCAGCTGGAGTAGAGATTTCAACTAAATCTCCCTTATTCTTTCCTATTATCCCTTTTCCAATTGGTGATTTAAAATAAAGAAGTTTTTGCTTAAGATCAGCTTCATCTTTACCTACAATTTTATAATTTATTTTTTCTTGAGTATCTAAGTTTTGTAAAAATACCGTAGATCCAAAAATAACTTTACCTTCATTATTAATTTTTGTTACATCTATAACATTTGCTCTAGCAATAATATCTTCAACTTGTTGGATTCTACCCTCGTTGTGTGCCTGCTGTTCTTTTGCTGCATGATATTCTGCGTTTTCTTTAAGATCACCATGCGATCTAGCTTCTGCTATAGCTTCTATAATTTCTGACCTTTTTATTTCTTTTAAAAAAACTAACTCTTCTTTTAATTTTTCTAATCCATTAACTGTAATTGGTTCTTTTTCCATAATCTATTTCCATTTTGCAATGGGAGGTAGAGACATTAAAATTGCTTCAACATTTCCTCCAGTTTGTAACCCAAATTTTGTTCCTCTATCATAAAGTAAATTAAATTCTATGTATCTACCTCTTTTTTCATATTGAATTTCCTTATCTTTTTTGGTCCATTTTTTTTTATTCTTTTTTAAAATAATTTCTCTAAAGATATTTTTAAATGTAATTCCTACTTCTCTTACAAAAGCGAAATCCTTTTCCCAATTGTTTTTTTTATAATCAAAGAATATACCCCCAATACCTCTTGGTTCTTTTCTATGAGGTAGATAAAAATATTCATCACACCATCTTTTATATTTTTTATAATAATTTTTGTTATGTTTATTGCATGATTTTTTTAGCTCTGAGTGAAACCAATTCTCGAGTTTTTTATCCTTAATAGATGGGGTTACATCCATTCCCCCACCAAACCAACCATGAGACGTAAAAATATATCTAGTATTAAAATGCATAGCAGGAATATGAGGATTTTTCATATGCATTACAACAGAAATACCAGATGCCCAAAATTTAGAACTTTTATTAGTTCCCGGTATATTATTTTTAAATTTTTTTGAAAATTTGCCATACACTTCAGAAAAATTTATACCTACTTTTTCAAATAATTTTCCATTTTCGAGAATTCTATATTGACCACCACCTTCATTTGACCCCGTTCCTCTTTCCCAATTTTTAATTTTGAACTTAGACGATCTTCCTTCAAGAACCTCTATTTCTTGACATAACACCTCTTGCATTGTTTTAAACCAATTTCTTGCTAATTTTTTTTTAATTATTTGATCCATAAATAATTTGTTTGTCTTAAATTTTCAGAAAGAATGATTGCTACTGAAGTTGCTAAATTTAATGATCTTTTATTTTCAACCATTGGTATATTAATTTTATTTTTTACTTTTTTATGGACTTTTTCAGGCACACCAGCGGATTCTCTTCCAAATAATAGAGTGTCATTTTTTCTAAATTTAAAATTAGTATATTTTTTTTTTGCTTTAGTTGTCATTAATATTACTCTTTCATTTTTTTTCTCGTTAAAAAATTCATCTGCACTATTATAAATCTTAATTTTACTTTCATCCAAATAATCCATAACAATTCTTTTAAACCTTTTATCATTGAATAAAAATCCACATGGTTCAATTATTTCGAGTATAGCTCCTAAGCAAGAACATGTTCTTATTATAGCAGCAGTATTTTGAGGAATATCAGGCTCATAAAGCGCAATTTTAGGGACCGAAAATGATTTTTTGTGTGTCATTGTTGCTCTAGAAAAATATCTCTTTTCTTATATGTAATCATATAATAAAGGTGATTTAAAATAATAAAGATGTCTGAATCTGATAACAAAAAGCCAAATAGAAGAGATTTTATTCTAACAGCAACAACTGCGGCTGGTGCGGTAGGAGTAGGGGTAGCGGCTTGGCCTTTAATTGACCAAATGAACCCAGACGCATCAGTAAAAGCTTTAGCAAGTACTGAAGTGGATATAAGCGGAGTTCAACCAGGCCAATCCATAACTGTTTTGTGGAGAGGTAAACCCGTATTTATTAAAAGACGAACAAAGGAAGAGATAGACAGCGCAAGAGCAGTAGATTTAAAAGATTTGAAACATCCAGAGAAAGATGAAGATAGAGCAAAAAATCCCGAATGGCTTGTAATGTTAGGAGTATGCACTCATTTAGGATGTGTTCCTTTAACAGATAAAGGAGATTATAATGCCTGGTTTTGTCCTTGTCATGGTTCACACTATGATACATCGGGGAGAATAAGAAAAGGTCCTGCCCCAACAAACCTCGAAGTTCCAAAATACGTATTTGTTGATAGCAAAACTATTAAAATAGGATAAATAAATGAGTGATCATGATTACCAACCAAGTTCAAAATTAGGAAAATGGTTTAATGATCGTTTACCATTGCTGACTCTTTCAAATCATCTTAAAGAATATCCAACACCCAAAAACTTAAACTATTGGTGGACATTTGGAGGGATACTAACCTTTTGTTTGATTACCCAAATCATTACAGGAATTATTTTAGGAATGCATTATATAGCTCATGCTGATTTAGCATTTGAAAGTGTTGAACATATTATGCGTGATGTAAATTATGGATGGTTAATTCGTTATGTTCATGCAAATGGTGCATCTATGTTTTTTCTTGCAGTTTATATACATATTTTTAGAGCCTTATATTACGGATCTTATAAGTCCCCAAGAGAAGTAATCTGGATTATTGGGATGATTATATATTTTTTAATGATGGCAACTGCCTTTATGGGATACGTTCTTCCATGGGGTCAAATGAGTTTTTGGGGAGCAACTGTAATTACTAATTTATTTAGCGCGATTCCTTTGGTGGGAGAGAGCATTACTAATTGGATGTGGGGAGGATATGCAGTTGACAATCCAACCCTTACAAGGTTTTTTAGTTTACATTATCTTTTACCTTTTTTAATTTTAGGTTTGGTAATTCTTCATATTTGGGCATTACATGTTCCTGGAAATAATAATCCAATTGGAATTGATTTAAAAAAACCTTCTAAAGACACTGTTCCATTTCATCCATATATTGTAATAAAAGATTTATTTGCTTTACTGCTTTTTTTAATTGTATTTGCTTTTTTTGTTTTTTATTCTCCAAATATTTTAGGACATGCTGATAATTATATTGAAGCAAATCCCTTAGTAACTCCGGCACACATAGTTCCTGAGTGGTATTTATTACCTTTCTATGCAATTTTGAGATCAATTCCTGATAAATTGTTTGGAGTTATTGCAATGTTTGCATCTATTTTTGTTTTAGTAATTTTGCCTTGGTTGGATACTTCAAAAGTAAGGTCGGCAATATTTAGACCAATCTATAAACAGTTTTATTGGTTCCTTGTAGCAGATGTAATAATATTAGGATATATGGGGGCGATGCCAGCAGAAGGCACATACCTAGTAATAGCTAGAGTTGCAACGGGATATTATTTTATTCATTTTTTAATAATTCTTCCATTTTTAGGATTTAAGGAAAAAACTCTTGAAGTTCCTCTAAGCATTGCAGAGCCAGTGTTGGGAGGGTTTCCAAATGAAGCTGCTACAAAAGATACATATAATATAAGAAAGAATTTGTGAAAAAAATTTTAAAATTATTGTTTGTTCTAGTTTTGTTAATAAATTTTAATAATCAGAAAGTTATGGCAAAAAATTCTCAAGAACTTTTAAAAGTTAATTGGAGCTTTAAAAGTTTTTTTGGAAAATTTGATAGATCATCATTACAAAGGGGCTATCAAGTATATAATGAGGTGTGTGCATCATGTCATTCAGCAAAGTATTTAAGCTATAGAAATCTTACTGAAAAAGGAGGGCCTGAATTTTCAGAAGCGGAAGCTAAAGCAATTGCATCTAATTTTGAAGTTATGGATGGTCCAGATAGTAATGGAGAAATGTTCACAAGACCTGCAAGACTTTCTGACAAATTTGTAATGCCATATGCAAACGAAGAAGCAGCTAAATCTGCAAATGGAGGAGCATATCCCCCAGATATGTCAGTATTAGTTAAAGCAAGGAAAGATGGAGCAAATTATATCTACTCATTGTTGCTTGGATATGAAGATCCTCCTGCGGATATAAAACTTGATGATGGTGTTTATTACAACAAATACATGTATGGAAATAAAATAAAAATGTCAGCACCTTTGTCTGATAATTTAATAGAATATTCTGATGGCACAGAGGCAACTACTGAACAAATGTCAAAAGATGTTGTAAATTTTTTGATGTGGGCTGCTGAGCCTCATTTGGAGCAGAGACATAAGTTTGGATTTAGAGTTATTTTATATTTATTAATTTTAAGTGTACTTGTTTATTTTAGCATGAAGAAGATTTGGTCACGTATTGAATCTAAAGTTTAATATATCTCCATCTTTAACAATATAATCTTTTCCTTCAAGTCTCATTTTTCCTGACTCTTTTGATTTAATCCAACCTTCGTTTTGGATGAAATCATCATAAGACACAGTTTCAGCTCTTATAAATCCTTTTTCAAAATCTGTATGAATTTCTCCCGCAGCATTAGGTGCTGTGCAATTTTTTCTTATAGTCCATGCTCTTGACTCTTCAGGACCAGAAGTAAAAAATGTTTCTAGCGAAAGCAAATTATATCCTTTTTTAATTAGTGAGTTTAGTCCAGTTTCTTTCATATTAACCATTTTCATATAATTTTTTTTTTCAACTTCATCACCGAGTTGATTTATTTGGTTTTCAATATCAGCACAAATAATTAATGTATTTTCTTTACCAAATTTATTTATAAAATTTTCAGTATAATTGTTTCCTTTTTCTATACTTTGTTCATTTACATTGCATACATAAAGTTTTGATTTTGTTGATAGTAATCCACATTCTTTTATATTTTTTTTGTCAAATTCCTCTTCGATTAATTTTAAATCATTATCATTATTTATTAATTCCAAGGCTTTTTTTAGTATTTTTATCTGAACTTCTTCAATATTTTTACTATTTTTCTTATCTAATCTTTTTTGAATGGATTCTAAATCTGCAAGTTTCATCTCTGTTTCGATAATTTCTAAATCTCTTATGGGATCAATTGTTGAATTGACATTTTGGATATTGTCAGAGTCAAAACATCTAATCATATGAATAATTGCATCAACTTCCCTTATATGAGAGAGAAATTTGTTGCCTAATCCTTCTCCTTTTGATGCTCCCTTTACAAGTCCCGCTATATCTACAAAAGATATTGTTGTATAAATTTTTTTCTTTGAATTAGATATATTAAAAAGTTTATCTAATCTTTCATCAGGAACTGGCACTACTCCTATGTTTGGATCAATTGTACAAAATGGAAAATTTTCTGCCTGTGCTTTGCTTGAATTTGTGAGAGCATTGAATAGAGTAGACTTGCCCACATTTGGCAAACCTACAATACCACATTTAAAACCCATTTAATTATTATTAACTGTACTTGAAAAAAGATCTAATTTTTTATCAATTAGTATAGCCAGTGACTCTATTATGTTATTTGTAATTTTTTTTAGAAGTTCTTCTTCATCATCATTAAAATCATTTAAGACAAAATCAGAAACAGACATTTTGTTTTGAGGCTTTCCAATACCAATCCTTACTCTTGAATAGTCTTTGCCAATAAATTTATCAATTGAGGCAATTCCATTATGTCCTGCACTTGACCCTCCAAATTTTGTTTTTATTTTACCAAATTCAACATCTAGATCATCATGAAATACAATAACATTCTCTGACTCAATTTTGAAATATTCTAATAATTCTCTAATACAAATTCCAGAACTATTCATAAAGGTCAAAGGTTTAATCACATAGATTTTTTTATCACCAATATTTCCTGTAGTGAGAAGACCTTTAAATTTTGGTTTCTGTTTTGAAAGCCCAAACTTTTGATTAATAGCATCCACAACTTTAAAACCAATATTATGTCTATTATTTTGACTATTGGGTGTTGGGTTACCCAAACCTACAAGCAACAACATATAAAATTAATCTTTAGTAAGTTTCACAATATGATTTATTTTTTTTTATCTGCAGATTTATCTTCAGTTTTTTTGCCTTCAGCTGCTTTATCACCTTCAGAAGGTTTATCGCCCTCAGTGGGTTTGTCGCCACCTTCGGCAGTTGTTTCTGTTCCTTCAGAAGCCTCAGTTTCAGTCTCTTCTGCAGGTTTTTCTGGCTCTTTAACCACTGTTGGCGCTGCTACTGTAGCTATAACAAAGTCACGTCCTTGTATTGTTGGAGTGACATTTTCTGGTAAATTTATAAAAGAAATTTTTATGCTAGCACCTATATCTAATCCATTTAAGTCTACAATAAGTTCAGTAGGAATATTTTCTGTTGGACATTTCAATTCTACTTTTCTTCTTACTATGTTTAGCACTCCACCTCTTTTTAAACCAGGAGATTGTTCGTGATTAATAAATTTAACCGGAATTTCTAGAATTATTTTAGCTCCTTTAACAATTCTCAAAAAATCAATATGTATTGGCTCATCTGTTATATTATCAAAAGCTATATCTCTAGGTAAAACTTTTTGTTCTTTGTTATCTAAGTTAATTGAAATTACATTAGAAAGAAAATTTTCTTTTGAAATTAAGTTAACAATTTCTTTTTTTGAAAGAGAAATTTTTTCGTTTGAGTTTTCCCCCCCATAAATAATGCCAGGAACTTCACCTTTTTTTCTTAATGTGTTTACCTGACCCTTTGTTTTGGTTTCTCTAATTGTTGCTTGGATTAAATTCATGTTGCTTGGATTAAATTCATAAAGTGGGGGTTTTAACTTATGAATCTAAAATTTACAAGTAAATTATTTAAATAAATCAGAGACTGAAGTTGAATTAGAAATTCTCTTTATTGCTTCTGCCAATAAATTAGATATTGTTAATACTTGTATATTCTTAGTCTTTTTTATCTTATCATAGTTATCGATTGTATCTGTAATTACTAATTTTTTTATTTTAGACTTTTTTATTTTATTTACTGCTTCGCCACTTAAGACACCATGAGTTATATAAACGTGTATTTCTTTTGCTCCTCTATTTATTAAAGCTTGTGCCGCATTTACTATTGTTCCCCCAGAGTCGATTATATCATCTATAATTATACAAGTTTTGTTTTTAACATTTCCAATTATATTCATAACTTCAGATTTTCCTGGAGCAGGTCTTCTTTTATCAATAATGGCTATGCCAATGTCTAATTTTCTTGCAAGAGCCCTTGTTCTTTCAACTCCACCAACATCAGGAGCTACGCAAATCAAATTTTTCTTGCCTAAATTTTTTTTTACGTGTCTTGCAAAAATTGGCGTAGCAAATAAGTTATCAACTGGAATGTCAAAAAAACCTTGTATTTGACCTGCATGCAAATCAACAGTAACAACTCTATTGGCTCCTGCATTTGTAATTAAATTAGATACCAATTTTGCCGAAATAGATGTTCTAGGAGCAACCTTTCTGTCTTGTCTAGCATACCCAAAGTAAGGAATTACAGCAGTAATATTTTTTGCAGAAGATCTTTTTAATGCATCAATACATAATAGTAATTCCATTAAATTATCATTGGCTGGGGCAGATGTAGACTGAATTAAGAAAATACTATTGCCTCTAATATTCTCATTAATTTCTATGTAAATTTCTCCATCAGAAAATTTTCTAATACTAGAATGAACTAGTTTTGTTTTTAAATGTTTGGATATTTTTTGACTGAGATTTTTGTTGCTGTTGCCAGTTAGAATTTTCATTTGTGAGAATGCCCTATTTAATCATAATTAAAGATATATTTCTACCATAATCATTATTTTTATTTTTTAAAGACCTTCTTGAGCTAAAAAAATTATTTTTTTCTGAATATGTATCTTTATTTATTACTTCTATTTTTTTTACTCCACAATTAACTAATTGATATTTAATATATTTACTGAGAGAAAAAAAAATCTTTTTTTTTACAAATCTGAAAAAGATTATATTTTTACTATTTTGTTTTAAAAATTTTTTTAAAAAATCTTTCTTTATCTCATAATTTTTTTGTGCAATTGACGGCCCTACAATTGCAACTATATCTTTAGTTTTGCTTCCTTTTTTTTTTAAACTTTTAATTGTTTTTTGAATTATTTGTTTATATGCACCTCTCCATCCAGCATGTATTGCTGCAATTATTTTTTTTTTTGGATCAAAAATAAGTATTGGAGCACAATCTGCAGTAAGTATTCCTATGGCAATATTTTTTTTACTAGTGACAAGTGAGTCGCCTGTTATTTTTTTTTTTGTAATTTTTCTAATACAGTGAATTTTGTCACTATGTACTTGATTTAATAAAACTAAATTTTTTTCATTACAACCAATTTTATTACAAACCTTTCTTAAATTTTTATATACATTCTTTTTTTTATCTTTTGATCCCAAACCACAATTTAAACTTTTGTAAATTCCATTAGAATATCCACCGATTTTATTAAAAAATCCATGGGAAATATAATCATACTTTTTAATTAAATTAGATTTAATCAATTTAAAATCCCAAGCTAAAATTATTAATTTTTTTTGTAGCCAACAAAACTTTGAATAAGGAACCCATTTGATTATTATCGATCAGTCTTTTAACTCTTAAATATACATCTACTTTTGAAGAAAAGGGTAAGTTTTTACTAATGATTTCTGCTCTTTCCTTTATTCCCATTTTTATCAAAAATTCTCTTTGCGAAGTTAGTTTAATAAAATCTAATTTATTTTTTTTTAATTTTTTTCTAAAAAGATGAAAATTAATAAGGTGTGTAATATCACAATTATATGGATTTTCTAAAAAATTTGTTTTTTTATGATTTTTTATGCTCTGAATACTATCAAACATTTTTTTTTCTTTGTATCCATAATCTATAATTAATAAGCCACCATTTTGGTTCTTAATTTTTTTTGATACAGCATCCAACATTTGTAAACCAGATTTAGAAAATTCTAAAAATTTTTGATTTTTAGCAATTTTCTCACCAAGTAATTTTTCTACATTTTGTTTCATAATTTTTTTTTCACAAAATTTAAAAGTTTTGTCTTTATAAATTATATGTTTCTCAAACCATAAATTTTTTTTTTTAGTAAATTGCTTTATTGGAAATACATCGAAAAATTCATTTGCTAAAAATATAGTTGGATGTTTTGAAATTTTTTTTATATTTTCAGTCCATACTATATTCATATTTTTCATTTTTATCTTTTGTATGTTTTTTAGAAAAGGACTTTTGTCTAATATTATAAATTTTGCAGATTGTTCAAATTTTTCAAACTTTTTTATAGTTTTTATTATTTGGAACATCATTTCTCCATTTCCCCCACCGAGCTCAACGATATTTATTTTTTTTGGAGAACCTATTTTTTTCCAAAAAGAAATTAGCCATATTGCAATCATTTCTGAAAACATTACAGAAACATTTGGAGATGTTATAAAATCTCCTTTGTGTCCTATTGGATTCTTTACCATGTAGTAACCTTTTGATTTATCAAATAAAGATTTTTCAATGAATTTATCTAGTGGTACCTTGGTATTATCTTTTAACATCTTTAGGAAAATAAATTAAAATTAAACCAATCATTATAGTTAATATACTTATAATTTGACCCATAGTCATATTTAAATAGACTAGTCCAATGTGAGCATCAGGCTCTCTTAAAAACTCTATTGTAAATCTGAATATTGAATAAAAAATTAAAAACAAAGAAGATATTGTTCCAGGTCTAAAAATTGATTTATTATACAGAAAATTTAAAATTATAAATAAAATAATTCCTTCAAAAAAAGCCTCATAAATTTGCGAAGGATGTCTATCTAGATTATCAATCTGAATAAACTTTACAGACCATACAACATCTGTTTCTCTTCCATATAATTCTGAATTTATAAAGTTTGATATTCTGCCAAAAAATATTCCTATAGGTGCACTTAGTGAAACTAAATCTAAAAAATAAAATATATTTTCATTATTTTTTTTGCAAAATATAATAGTTGATAGAGTAATTCCTGCCAAAGCTCCATGAAAGGACATTCCTCCATTCCAAATCATTAAAATTTCTTTTAAATTTTCAATGTAATAAATTGGATTGTAAATTAAAACATATCCAAGTCTTCCCCCAACTATAATTCCTATAATTATGTATAGTATATAGTCATCAAAAAGCTTTTTTTTTAAATTATCTTTAATTAAAATTTTTTGACAATAAATCCATCCAAAAATTAACCCAAATATGTATGATAAAGAGTACCATCTTATATCTAAAGAAAATACTTGAAAAGCAACAGGATCAAAATTATTTATAAACATCTAATTTAAATTTTAGTATTATATTATAAATTTGTTAATTAATTATTATGTCAAAATCAAGATATGTATTTGATAAGTTTGCTAAACTTTTAGAACAAGGAATGGTAAACTATAAAGATTTGACCGATGAGATTTTAAATATTTTGAAATCTAAAAGGGATGAAATCATCTTTAAAATGAAACTTGTCAGTAAAGAAGAGGTTGACATTTTAAATAAAAGAATAAGTAAGCTAGAAAATCAGGTAAATGAAATTAAAAAAATCAAATCAAAGCGAAAAACTAAACAGGCAAAAAGATCTTAACTTTTAATCCTCCTAGATGAGATTTATTAAATACAATATCACCTCCGTGAGATTTAATTATATCAGAGGATATTGCCAAACCTAAACCAACGCTAGACTTTGTTTCAGATCTGCTCTTATCTATTTTATAGAAAGGTTTTATAATGTTTTTATATTCAGTTTCTGGAACTCCCGGGCCATCATCAGAAATTGAAATTAATAAATTTGTATTTTCTTTTTCTAAGTTGATTTCAATTTTATTTGCATACTTTAAAGAATTATCTAGCAAATTATTAATACATCTGGTTATTAAATTTTTTCGTCCATCAAAGTAAATTCTGGGTTTCGTAGATAAAAATATATTTGAATTTTCATATTTTAAAATTATTTCTTCCATAAGTTCTGAAATATTAAAAGTTTCAGTTTTATCTTTTGCCTTAGTACTTGAGAAATGGAGATATTCATTTAACATTTTTTCCATTTCATCAACATTTAATGATAATTTTTTTGATAGTTTTGTATCTGTTATCATAGCAAGTTGGAGCTTAATTCGAGTCAAAGGCGTTCTTAAATCGTGGCTAATACCAGATAACATTTCCGACCTTTGATTTAAGTGTCTAGAAATTCTTTCTCTCATCTTGTCAAATTCCAATCCCGCTTTTCTAATTTCCAGTGCACCAGACGGTCTAAATTCCTCAATTTTTTCTCCTTTTCCAAATTTTTCCGAGGCTTCAGCTAGTTTTGTTATTGGTCTAGTTTGGTTTTTTAAAAAAATAATTGCAATTGCGATCATAAAAAAAGCAGGAAAAGTAATCCATAGAGCAAATATTCTAAAAGATGATGGTTGCACTCTATCTTTTGGAAAAAATATTTGTAAAACACCATCTCTAAATTTTATTCTTAAATCAACCACTTCTTCATAGGCAATTGTATTAAACCAGTAATCGTTAAACTTTAATTTTAATTCTCTTCTCAAAGTTCTATCCATTGGACTGAACCATCTCTCAACTTTTATATCAGGTAATTTTTCGTTATCTAAAAATCTAACGGAAAATCTAAAATTTTTATTATATAATTCAGTGACAATTTTTTTATTATATTCACTTTCATTATTATATATATCTATAATAGTTACGATTTCACTCACCAAGGATTTTGTCATACCTTTATTTGATTTTATCCAGAGGCTATCAAAGAAAACTAAAGAAATTGTGATTTGCAAAACAACAACTGGCACTATAACTATTAAAAGACCTCTATAAAATAATCTTTTAGGGAGTAGATTTTTAATCAATTTATTCAATCCATAAAACATATCCTTCTCCTCTTATGGTTTGCAAATATTTGGGACTCTTTGGGTTTTCTTCTATCTTTTTTCTTAACCTTGTAATAATAACATCAATTGATCTTTCTTTCTCTAAATTGATAAATTTTCCTATTTCATGTCTTTTAAAAATTTTACCAGGAGAGTTAATCATTTTTTCTAATATCTTTTTTTCAGTGTTATTTATTTTAAGATTTTTATTATTGCGATAAATAAACATTTTATTTAAGTCTATTTTTAAATTTTTAAATTCAATAATTTTTTTAGTATTATTAATATTTGTTTTATTTAATATATTTTTTATTCTTAAAACTAATTCTTTAGGTTCAAATGGTTTTGGCAAATAATCGTCAGCTCCTAATTCAAGACCCTCAACTCTTTCCGAAGCCTCTCCTTTTGCGGTTAGTAAAATAATTGGAGTATTAATTTGATTTTTATTTTCTTTTGTAAATTCTAATCCACTTTTTCCCGGCATCATAATATCTAAAACTATAAGGTCGAACTTAATAATTTTTACTTTATCAAATGCATCCTCTGCACTATTTGCAGTAGTTACTAAAAATTCATGTTGATTTAAATACTCTTTAACAAGATTTCTAATTCCATCATCGTCATCTACGACTAAAATATGGGCTTTAAAATTTTCCATTAATTATTTTTTTTAATACCTTATCAAAGCTAAGCACTTCACTGGATTTAGAATTAACAAAAGCTTTGTAAATTCTTTTTTTTTGTGTTGAAAAAATTTCATTAAACAAATTAATTCCATTTTCAGTTAAAAATACATGCTTAATTCTAGTATCTTTTTCATTTTTTTTATACATTATTGCATTTAGTTTGATTAAGTCTTTTAAAACTCTATTAAGACTTTGCTTGGTTACTTTAAGTTTTTTAAGAAGTTCAGAAATAGTAATGCCTCTGTACAAAGAAATTAAATGAATTGCTTTGTTGTGAGCCACACCTATAGAATGCTTTTCCAAAACTTTTTTGACATCTGATACAGTTTCTCTGTATCCCATAAAGATTTTTTCAATATATTGTTTTAATTCTTCATCTTTAAGATATAAAAGTTTTTTCATAATGGTAAGTTATATTGACATATTATATATACAAAGATATTTTTTAAAAAAATTATTTAATGACATCGTACGATAAAAGAGAAGGTAAGATCTGGTACAATAATGAACTTATTGATTGGCAGGATGCAAAGCTTCATGTAATCAGCCATGGACTCCATTATGCAAGTTTAGTTTTTGAGGGATTAAGAGTATATGAGGGCGAAATTTTTAAGTTAGAAGAACATACGGATAGATTTTTTCACTCATCTAAAAGAATGGACATTGTAATTCCTTATACGAAAGATGAAATTAATAATGCATGTAAAAAAATAATTACAATTCAAAATGTTCAGAACGGATATATAAGACCATTTGCTTGGAGAGGAAGTGAAATGATGGGTGTTTCGGCACAAAATACAAAAATCAATGTTGCAATAGCTACTTGGGAATGGGGAGACTA
Source organism: uncultured Pelagibacteraceae bacterium (assembly GCA_902568235.1). Taxonomy (GTDB): domain Bacteria; phylum Pseudomonadota; class Alphaproteobacteria; order Pelagibacterales; family Pelagibacteraceae; genus Pelagibacter. The sequence continues at coordinate 24,418 of CACFPS010000009.1, forward strand.
TTTTGATCCTAAATTAAAAAATGAAGGAATAAAATTAAATATTTCAAACTGGAGAAGACCAGCGCCAAATACAATACCGTGGGATAGTAAGGCAGCTGGATTATATATGATTTGTACTCTTTCTAAGCATGAGGCTGAAAGAAAAGGTTACAGCGAGTCTCTCATGTTAGACCACGAAGGAAATGTCGCAGAGTCCACTAGTGCAAATATTTTTTTTAAAGACAAAGAAGGAGAACTTCACACACCTATCGCAGATTGTTTTTTAGACGGCATAACTAGAAGAACTGTAATAGAGATTGCAAAATCTAAAAATATAAAAGTTCATGAAAGAAAAATTACACCAGAAGAATTATCAAATTTTGTAGGATGTTTTCTAACTGGAACAGCAGCAGAAATAACACCAGTTTCCCAAATTGAAAAAAATAATTTTAAAGTATGTGATTTAATATTAGACTTGTCCGCAAGCTATGGAAAGTTAGTAAGAAAAAAAAAAGCAGCCTAATCTTTGCTATCCTCAGAAATTGCATGGTCTATTCCTTTTCTTAAGTAATCATAACCAGTATAAAGTGTAAGGAATGCAGATAACCATAAAAGAATAATTCCAATTGTTTGAGCATTATAGTCTTGAAAATTGATTATTTTATTTCCAGTTTCTCCCGTGAGTAATGCAGAAATAGCAAACATTTGTAGAAAAGTTTTAGTCTTTGCTAAATTTGACACTGGGAGATTAATTTTTCCCTTGGCCAAAAATTCTCTTAAACCTGAAATTAAAATTTCTCTTGTTAAAATAATTATTGCAGCAATTACTTCATAATTTCTTATTGTTCCATCCATTACTAATAGAATTAAAGCCGTTGCAACAATAATTTTATCTGCAATAGGGTCTAACAATTCCCCTAACTTGGATTCTTCTTTATACATTCTTGCCAATAATCCGTCTAAGAAATCAGTAAATGAAGCTAAAACAAATAATGCAAAAGGAATTACATCTCCATAAAATCCAGGAAGATAAAAAGCAAAAACAAATATAGGAACAATTATAATTCTTCCTATTGTTAAATAATTTGGAACTTTAATTTTCATTCGTGGAAAAAATTATATATTGTTTTTGCAACTTTTTCTTCAACTCCTTCAACTGTTTTGATTTCATCTAAACTAGCAGATTCTACTGCTCTAGCTGAGCCAAAATGGTTTAATAATGCTTTTTTTCTAATAGAACCTATGCCTTCGATCTGATCCAGTAGAGATTTGCTAATCCCTTTCTTCCTTTTAGCTCTATGCGCACTAATAGCAAATCTATGAGCTTCATCTCTTATTCGTTGTAGAAAGAACAGAGTTGGATCATTTTTTAGAAATTTGAAGCTTTTACCATTATGAAAAAAAGTTTCATCACCTCTGTTTCTATGTTTACCTTTTGCAATAGCTATAATTGGAATATCATGAAGCCCAAGCTCATTTAAAGTCTCTCTTGCAATAGAATATTGACCTTTACCACCATCAATTAAAACAAGATCTGGAAAAGATAAATAATTATCCTTTTCTTGAATAGCTTTTTTAAACCTTCTATTCAAGACTTCCTTCATCATTCCATAATCATCTTGTTCGTTTTGTTTTATTTTAATATTAAATTTTCTATATCTTTTTTTAATAAATCCTTCTTCACCAAAAGTAATTAATGCTCCAACACTGTTAGTTCCTTGGATATGGCTGTTATCATATACTTCAATAAGACTTACATTCGTTTCTAAATCAAATTTTTTTGAAACCTTATCAAACAAGTCTTTGTTGTTTTGGCTCTCATAAAGTTTTCTATTTAAGCTATCTTTAGCATTTTTTATTGCTTGATTTATAACTTTAAGTTTAGATCCTTTTTTTGCTACAGAAATATTTATTTCTTTATTTTCCTTTTTTGAGAGAGTTTTTTCGATTAAAGTTTTTTCTTTAATTTCTTCATTTATAATAATTGTTTTTGGTACACTTTTATTTTCATAAAATTGAGAAATAAATGAATTTAAAATCTCATTGAGACTTTCATCAGGATCATGTTTTGGAAAAAAAGCTTGATTACCCCAATTTTGTTTTGATCGATAAAAAAAAACTTGAATACAAGTTTTTCCAGACTCTTTATATCCAGCAATAACATCTGCTTCTATTAAATTTGCTTCATTAATTCTTTGTGAAGATTGAATTATATTTAATGATTTAATTCTATCTCTTAAAATTGTAGCTCTTTCAAAATCTAATACTTCACTGGCTTTTTCCATTTGCTGTGAAAGATTTTTTTGAATTTTTCTAGATTTACCAGAAACAAATTCAATCGCATCTTCTACAGTTTGTTTATATTCATCTTTTTTAATATAACCAACACATGGACCAGAGCATCTTTTGATTTGATACAAAATACATGGTCTTTCTCGATTTTTAAAAACTGTATCATCACAAACCCTAAGATGAAAAATTTTTTGAATCATTTTTATTGTCCAGTTTGCCGATCCAGCTGAAGCAAAAGGACCAAAATAAAATCCATCTTTATTTTTTTTACCTCTGTGCCTTTTGATCTGAGGCCATTTTTCTTTGTTACCAATGAAGATAAATGGAAAAGATTTATCATCTCTTAAGAGGATATTGTATTTTGGTTTATATTTTTTGATTAAGTTTGCTTCTAACAGCAAAGCTTCACTTTCATTTGAAGTGGTAGTTATCTCAAGCTTTTTTGTTTGAGATAACATTCTTTCAGTTCTTATTATGTGATTTTTTTCTGATACATAACTTTTTAATCTATTAGTAAGATTCTTAGCTTTGCCTACATAAAGAATTTCGTTTTTAGAATTTAGCATCCTATATACCCCAGGAAGTTTTGGCATTAAGGGTAGTTCTTTTTTAATTACTTCTTTTCCAGTTTCAGAGCTTAGCATTACTTCTTTTTTTAGAAATTTGGATACCAACAGATGAACAATCTTTCATAATTTCTAATTTCTCAATTCGAAGAGATATTTTATCAATTCTTTTGTCTTTAAATAGCTCATCAAAAACATCCTCAGCCAATGTTTCAAGAAAGTTATAATGTTTATTTTTAACCAATTTTTTTATTAATTTCACAATTTTTGCGTAGTTAACTATTGATTTAAGATCTTTATCATTTGAAGGTTTTTTATCTTCGTAGTCGATCTCCAATGAAAACTTAACCTTTTGTGTTTTGATTTTCTCAAAATCATAATAGCCAAGCTTTAAATCTAATACTAAGTCTTTAATTAAAACTTTTTTTTCGTAATTAAATAAACTCTTATTTTTGTCTATCTTAACTACTTTAAGATTATTTTTTTTCATTCTTTTAATCCTAATATATCAGGAGTTTGCCAATTTAAACTTTGACCACTATCGACTGATATTACTTGTCCTGTAATAGATCTATTTTTAATAAAAAAGTCAACGGCATTACAGATTTGTTCAACGTCTACTTGTCTTTTAAGAGGGGTTGCCATGTATTGTTTTTTGAAGTGTTTTTCGGATTGTCTTTTATTTTTTAATGTAGGACCTGGAGCTATGCCATTTACTCTTATATCCGGAGCAAGGCTCATAGCGCTTGTTTTAGTAAGAGTATAAAGTCCAGTTTTGCTTATCGTATATGAAAAGAAATAGGGAGTTAGTTTAAAAACTCTCTGATCAATAATATTAATTATATTGTTATTTTTCCCTTTAATATTTTTAGCAAATGCTTTTGATAAAAGTGCTGGCGCTCTTAAATTTGTTCTTAAATGTTTTCCCCAGCTATCGGTTGTGAAATTTTCAAGCTTATCATTTTTAAATAGTGACGCGTTATTAATTAAGCAATCAAAGTATTTTAATTTAGATTTGGCAAATTTTATTATTTTATTTACATCTTCTTCTTTGCTTAGGTCACCTTTAACTAAAAAAACTTTTGTTTTATTCTTCGATAATTTTTTTTTTAATTTTTCAGCTTTAGATTTAGATCTATTAAAATGAATTATAATTTCTTTTCCTGTTCCAGATAATTTTTCAGCAATTGCAGCTCCAATTCTTGTGGCACCACCTGTAATAATTATTTTATTTGCTTCCATTTCTTTTTTCCTTTTTGAGCTCTGGTTCCAGGCATACCCATAGTAGATCTTCCTTTAGGGTAAATTTTGTTATTTTTACTATATTTTTTTACTTTTGGATTAAGTGTAATCTCTAGCTCAGAACTTTCAAGTTTTCTAATTTCATCTCTTATTTTTGCCGCTTCTTCGAACTCTAAATTACTAGCGGCCTCTTTCATTTTTTTATTTAAAGCTTTTATATGCTTTTTGAGATTTCCACCAACATTTGCCCCAGTTCCAATTTTTACATAATCTTTTTCATAAACACTTTCTAGAATATCACTGATTTCTTTTTTGATTGAAGTGGCGCTTATTTTATTTTTTTTATTATAAGTTAATTGAATATTTCTTCTTCTTTCAGTTTCCTTAATAGCTTTTTTTATGCTTTTAGTTTCCTTATCAGCATACAAAATTACTTTACCATCTAAATTTCTAGCAGCTCTCCCAATTGTTTGTATAAGTGAAGTTTCAGATCTTAAAAATCCTTCTTTATCTGCATCTAATATTCCAACTAAAGCGCATTCGGGAATATCAAGACCTTCTCTTAATAAATTAATTCCAACTAAAACATCAAAGACACCCAATCTTAAATCTCTCATAATTTCTATCCTTTCAAGAGTATCTATGTCGGAATGTAAATATCTAACTTTAATGCCATTCTCATGAAGATATTCTGTTAAATCTTCAGCCATTTTTTTTGTTAAAGTTGTAACTAAAACTCTATGATTTTTTTCAATTGTTTTTTTGCACTCATGCATCAAATCATCAACTTGGTTTTTAGCGGGTCTAACTTCAACTGGCGGATCAATCAATCCAGTTGGACGAATAACTTGATCAATAAATTTTCCTTTTGTTTGTTCTAGCTCCCAGGGTCCAGGAGTTGCTGAAACAAAAACAGTTTGAGTTCTCATTAAATCCCATTCTTCAAATTTTAATGGTCTATTATCCATGCATGATGGAAGTCTAAATCCATATTCTGCCAGAGTACTTTTTCTTGATCTATCGCCTTTAAACATTCCATTTAATTGTGGAACTGTTACATGACTTTCGTCAACAAAAATTAAAGTGTTATCAGGAAAATACTCAAATAGAGTAGGCGGAGGTTCTCCTGGCTTTCTTCCTGATAAAAATCTTGAATAATTTTCAATTCCGGCGCATGAGCCTGTTGCTTCAATCATTTCTAAATCAAATTTAGTTCTTTCTTCTAATCTTTGAGCTTCTAATAATTTATTTTCTGCTTTATGTTTTTTTAAAGTTTTTTCTAATTCTTTCCTTATATTTATTATTGCTTGTTCGATTGTTGGTTTTGGAGTTATGTAATGACTATTTGCATATACTTTAACTAAACTTAAATCTCTTACTTGATCTCCTGTTAAAGGGTCAAATTCTTCAATTTTTTCTAGTTTATCTCCAAATAAGCTCAGCCTCCAAGCTCTATCTTCTAAATGAGAAGGAAAGATTTCTAAATATTCTCCTCTTGCTCTAAATGTGCCTCTAAAAAAATTTTGATCATTTCTTTTATATTGAAGGGCAACTAAAGATTTTATTATATGTTCTCTGTTATAGTCATTATTTTTCTGAAGAGTTAAAGTCATTTTACTATATGCTTCAACTGAACCAAGTCCATAAATACAAGATACACTGGCAACGATCAAAACATCGTCTCTTTCAAGAAGTGATCTCGTAGCTGAATGTCTCATTCTGTCTATTTGTTCATTGATTGATGCTTCTTTTTCAATATATGTATCTGATCTTGGCACATATGCTTCGGGAGTGTAGTAATCATAGTATGAAACAAAGTACTCAACGGCATTATCTGGAAAAAATGTTTTCATTTCCCCATAAAGCTGAGCAGCTAAAGTTTTATTTGGAGCTAAAATTAATGCAGGTCTATTAGTTTCTTCAATAACCTTTGCCATGGTAAAGGTTTTTCCAGACCCTGTTACTCCAAGCAAAACTTGATTAAATTGATTTTTTTTTGCGCCCTGAACCAATTTTTTAATTGCTTCTGGCTGATCTCCTGCTGGTTTAAAGTTAGATTTAATTTTAAATTTTTTGCCGCCTTCGAGTTTTCCTGAAATTTCTGGATTTTTACTCTGTATATCTGTAATTAAATCTTGATAAGTGTTTTGCATATATTAAACAACGTATTAAAATAAAAACATATTTCAATGAGCATAATATCTGACAGTTTAAAGAGAATAAAACCATCGCCAACTATAGCCGTAACTCAAAAAGCTAGAGAATTAAGAGCCGCAGGCAAAGATGTTATAGGTTTAGGGGCCGGTGAACCAGATTTTGACACTCCTAACAATATTAAAAATGCTGCGATAAAAGCTATAAGAGTTGGTGACACTAAATATACCGCAGTTGATGGAACTCCAGCTTTAAAAAATGCGATAATAAAAAAATTTAAAAAAGAAAATAACCTAAAATACTCTGCAGAAGAAATAACTGTCGGCACAGGCGGCAAACAAGTTCTTTATAATGCTTTTATGGCAACTTTAAACAAGGGAGACGAAGTAATAATTCCGGCACCTTTTTGGGTTTCTTATCCCGATATGGTTTTGTTAGCTGGGGGCAAGCCAAAAATTATAAAATGTAGTGAGGCAGATAATTTTAAATTAACTCCTTCAAAATTAAGAAAAGCCATTACCAAAAAAACAAAATGGATAATATTTAATTCTCCATCAAATCCTACGGGAGCAAGCTACAGCAAAGCTGAGATAAATAAATTGTCTAAAGTATTAATTGAAAACAAAAAAATTCATATATTGAGTGATGATATTTACGAGCATATTACTTATGATAAATCCAAATTTTTTACTATTGCTCAAATATCTAATTTAAAAAATAGAACTCTTACAATGAATGGTGTTAGTAAATCTTACGCTATGACGGGATGGAGGATAGGTTATGCAGGTGGTCCAAAAGAAATTATCAAGGCTATTCGCAAAGTTCAATCTCAGTCAACATCAAACCCATCATCTGTAAGCCAAGCAGCAGCGGTTGAAGCTTTAAACGGAACTCAAAAATTCATAAAAACAAGATCTAAAGAATTTAAAAAAAGAAGAGATTTTGTTGTTGGAAGCTTAAATAAAATTAAAGGAATAAATTGTTTGACGCCAAACGGCGCCTTTTATGTTTTTCCTAGTTGTAAAAAATTACTAGGAAAGAAAACGAAATTAAAAACTGATACTGAATTTGTTGAAAAACTTCTTGAAAAATCGAATGTAGCAGTGGTTCAAGGATCGGCCTTTGGTTTGCCGGGCCATTTTAGAATTTCTTATGCCACATCTATGCAAAAATTAAAAGTAGCGATGGAGAGAATAAAGTCTTTTTGTGAAACCTTAAATTAATTTGAAGAAGACAAAAATTTCTCAGCCTCTAGAGCAGACATACAACCCATTCCCGCAGCAGTTACAGCTTGTCTGAAAATTTTGTCTTTTACATCGCCAGCAGCAAATACTCCTGGTATATTTGTTTCAGTGGAGTCTGGTTTAGTTATCAAATAACCTTCTTTATCCATACTTAATTGATCTTTGAATAATTGTGTTGCTGGGTCATGCCCAATAGCAATAAAAAGACCATCTATTTTTAGTTCTTTAATATCATCTGTTTTTACATTTTTAATTTTTAATCCTTTTACATTTTTCGGCTCATCATCTCCAATTACCTCTTCAACAACGCTATCCCAAATAATTTCTATCTTTTTGTTTTCAATTAACTTTTTTTGAAGTAATTTTTCAGCTCTTAAAGAATTTCTTCTATGAATTAATTGTACTTTTGTTGCAAATTTTGTAAGAAACATAGCTTCTTCCACGGCAGCATTTCCACCACCTACAACAGCTACTGTTTTATCTTTAAAGAAAAACCCATCACATGTTGCACATGCGGAAACACCAAATCCTCTAAATTTTTGTTCAGACTCAATATTTAACCATCTAGCTTGAGCTCCAGTTGAAATTATAATTGTATCAGCGGTATATTTTTGACCTCCATCTCCAATTGCTTCGAATGGTTTAGATTTTAAATTTACCGAAGAAATATGATCTTCGATCATTTCTGTTCCGACGGCTTT
>CACFPS010000010.1 GCA_902568235.1 uncultured Pelagibacteraceae bacterium
GATATTTTTTACTTACCTTTCTTGTTTGACTCAGAAGCAAAAATTAGAAAAGCTACTAAAGCAGGATCGGAAATTAGATCTATTCTTGATCCGGCAATAGCATCAACTGGTGCCGTACCACTGTATTATCAAGCTTATGGATCAGCTATTATGCTTTCAAACGGTGGTCCTATGAAAACACCTGCAGATTTTAAGGATAAGAAAATTAGAGTTTTTGGAAAAACTTTAGGAGCCTTTATAAGCTCTTTAGGTGGTAAACCTGCATTAATATCTGGCTCAGAACAATATTTAGCTTATCAAAGAAATACTGTAGACGCAGGTATGACTGGAGTGTCAGGTGTTAAATCTAGAAAACTTTATCAAGTAATGGATACTTTAACAGTAACTAATCATGGAGATATTGAATTCGTAGTTGTTGCAAATGATAAATGGCTTAAATCTTTAAGTCAAAAACAAAGAGATGCAATTGCTGAGGCTTCAAAAGTTGCTGAAAAAGCTGTTAGAGATGATATGGCAAATATAGAAGCAGGCGCTTATAAAGAAGCAAAAGCAAATGGTATGAACATTGTTAAATTATCAAGTTCAGAAACTGCTGCTCTTAAAAAAGCATCTTCTTCAGTAATAGATGATTATATTTCTAGAACTGGCGGAGCTGGTGGAGTTGGAGATAAATTAGTAAAAGCTGCTAATAATCTATAATCTAATATTAAATAACCCCGCAATTTAAAGTTGCGGGGTTTTCTTATGAATTACTACGATAAACTTGTAAAATACTCAGGCTACTTAGCGTCAGCTTTGTTTATTACAATAGGATTTATCGTTTCTTACGAAGTAATTATGAGATACCTGTTTAACTCACCAACCATATGGGTTAACGAAGTGTCTCGATTTTTACAAATTTGGGCAACGTATCTTGCTTTAACTTATTCTTTTCATAAAAATGATTTTATTAGAATAACTGTAATTTATGACAGATTAAATGATAAAGGAAAAAAAATATTAGACTTTATCAGTTTTATTTTTATTCTTATTTTTAGTTCTTTTGTTGTCTATTATGGATGGATAATTGCATATGATTCTTTAAAAGTTGGTCGAACTAGTTCTACTATTTTAGATGTTCCATCTTTTTTAACAGAATTTGCTATTCCACTCTGCTTTGCATTTTTAGTCTTAAGAGTAATTTTAGAAGCTATTAAATATATAAGGAATTTTGTTAAATGATCGTTGCAATAATCCTGTTTGTACTGTTTTCAATACTATTTTTAGGAGTTCCTATTGCTTTTGGTCTTGGTTCTTTAGGACTAGGACTAATGTTGCTTGGAGATATTTCTCCTCTTATGATTCCTCAGACATTTTATAGTGTAGCAGATAATTTTATATTGCTTGCAGTGCCAATGTTTTTAATGATGTCTAATATTCTTTTAAAAGCAGGAGTGGGAGAAGATTTATTTAATTTTGCACAAAGCTGGGTAGGAAACTTTCCTGGGGGTTTGGCTATAGCAACTATTGTTTCGTGTAGTATTTTTGCTGCTATATCTGGATCTTCAGTAGCTACAGCAGCTACTATTTCTACAGTTGCTTTTCCTGCTATGATCAATCGAGGTTATCATAGGAATTTTACACTAGGAATTTTAGCTGCTGGAGGAACTTTAGGAATTTTAATACCTCCTTCTATTCCAATGATTGTGTATGCTTTTGTAGTTGAAGAGTCTGTACTAAGTATGTTTTTAGCTGGTATAGGTCCAGGAATAGTCTTGGCGCTTTTTTTTATTATTTTTTCAATTTTTTATGTAATTTTTTTTAATAAAGAAGTTCAAAACGTTAAGACTTCATTTGAAGATAAAATAAAATATACAAAAAAAGGTTTACCAGTATTATTAATGGCTTTTATAATGTTGGGGGGTATTTATGCTGGAATATACACTCCTACTGAAGCAGGTGGAATAGGTTTTCTAATTTCGTTTGTATACGTTGTTGTTAAAAAAAAATTAGACTTTAAAGGTTTTATTGAAGCTGGGCTTGAGACAATGAAGACTACAGTGACAATATTTGTGATCATTGCTGGTGCTAAAATTTTTGGAAAAGCTATTTCGTTATATAGAATTCCTCAGGATCTATCTTCATTTATTGTTACAAATATAACTGAGCAAGGAATGTTTATATTCGTTGTTGCAATTACTTTATTAATTTTAGGTTTTATAATGGAAACTTTATCATTAATTTTAATTATGATGCCTATATTTTCTATCTCTATTGCTGCAATGAATATTGATTTAATTTGGTTTGGAATCATTTTTACACTAATGATTGAGTGTGCATTAATTACTCCTCCAGTTGGTCTTAACATTTATGTACTTCAGGCTATAGGAAAAGCAAAAATGTCTGAGATAGCAAAAGGAGTTATCCCTTTTGTAATAATTATGTTGTTCACTGTTTTTGTTGTTTACTTATTCCCAGACCTTGCTTTATATATACCATTTAAATTATAAAAATTATGTTTTCTAATAAAAGTTCTAAACAAAAATCTGATTCTTTAAGAAAAATTTTAGATAAAAAAGGTATAGTAATTATGCCTGGATGTTTTGATGCCTTATCAGCAAAATTAATTGAAAGAGCAGGAATTGAATTAGGTTTTATGTCTGGTTTTAGTGTATCTTCTACAAAACTAGGTATGCCTGATACTGGTTTGATTTCATTTGCTGAAATGTTAGAGCAAGTTAAAAATATTTCAAATGCAACAAATATTCCGATTATATTCGACGGAGACACAGGTTATGGAAATTCTGTAAATGTATTTAGGACTGTAAGAGGCTATGCTGATGCAGGAGCTGCTGGAGTAATGATTGAAGACCAAAAATGGCCCAAAAAATGTGGACATACCAAAGGAAAAGATGTTGTAGATATAGACGAAGCAAAATCTAGAATTAAAGCTGCTGTAGATGCAAGGAATCAAAACAATAAAGATATATTGATAATGGCGAGAACAGATGCCATTGCTACAAGAGGATTGGATGATGCAATCAAAAGAATGCAAATTTTTTCAGAATTAGGAGTAGATATATTGTTCATAGAAGCAATTAAATCTAAAGAGGACATGAAAAGAGTTATTAAAGAGGTTCCTGGGCATCACATGATAAATTTAATTGAAGACGGAGATACTCCTTTTTTAGATATAAATGAATTAGAAGAAATTGGTTATAAAATAGCGGTAATGCCCTTAACGCTTATGAGCGCTTCTGTAAAAACTATGCAAGAATGTTTAATAAATATGAAAAATAAAACATATAATAAAAATGTTACTAGATTTTCTGAACTAAGAGAAATTGTCGGTTTTAACGAATATTACGATATAGAGGATAAATATAAATAATTTTTAATGGCTAATGCAAGTGCTTATGTAATTTTATTAGTAGCAGTCGTTTTAGGTACAGCTGCAAACGGTTTTGCTAAAGGTGCTCAAGGTTTTACATTATTTATACCTAGTGCTTTAACAGCAATAACTATTGTTGGATGTATGTATACACTGTCTCTTGTTATGAAAACAATTCCTGTTGGGATTACTTATGCTTCTTTCGCTGGATTATGTATTATTGCTACAACAATAGTTGGAATGTATAAATTTAATCAAATGCCAGATCTTTATACTATTATTGGTCTTGCTTTAATTATAGCTGGCGTCTTAATTGTTAATTTATTAGGTAGAGCAAATTAAATAGAAGGAGAATGATATGTCTGAACTGATAGTGTTCATTGGAATTGGAAATATGGGCAATCCAATGGCTCAAAATTTAGTTAAAGCAGGGAAAGAAGTTAAAGTCTTTGATGTTTCAAAAAAAATGATCGAAAAAGCAAAAAAAAATAAATTAAATGTAGTAGAAAATTTAGATGATTTAATTACAAATAAAGTAACAACTGTAATCACAATGCTTCCGGAAGGTAAAAATTCTAAGGAAGTTTATTTGGGAGACAAAGGTATAATTAATAAAGTATCAAAAAATTGTCTTCTTATTGATTGTTCTACCATTGATATTCAAACTTCAATTGAAATAGGAAAGAAAGCTACCGAAAAAGGAATTAAAATGATTGATGCCCCAGTAAGTGGTGGTGTTATGGGAGCACAAAAAGCAACTTTAAATATAATGGTAGGTGGAACAAAGGATGCTTATAATATTGCTCTTCCGCTTTTAAAAATTATGGGAAAAAATATATTTCATGCTGGTGATCTTGGAAGTGGCAATGGAGCAAAAATTTGTAACAACATGTCTTTAGGAATAACAATGATTGCAGCTTCTGAGTCTTTAATGTTAGCTAAAAGATTAAATATAGATATTAAAAAAGTTCATGAAATTATGAAAAATGCATCTGGAAATAGTTGGCCAATTTCAGTTTATCCACCATTGCCTGGTTTAATTGAGGGAACTCCATCAAATAATAATTATCGAGCAGGATTTTCTGCAGGTATGATGAATAAAGATTTAAAATTAGCAAATGAATGTGCAAAACAAGTAAATGCTTCTACTCCACTTGCTAATATCGCTTTAGAAATTTATGATAAATTCTGTAAAGAAGGAAATGACACTAAAGATTTCTCAGCAATATCTAAAGTTGTTGGTGGTGATGCTTGGAATTATCCTATAGATTAATTATTTATAAATTTCATCTACCTCAACTTGATATCCCTCTACTAATCTATTTGTTTCATTAGCCATCCCAACTACAGCTATCATTTCATTAAGCATCTCATCTGTAGCTCCTTTTTTTTTTGCAGCCAAACTATGAGATTTTATACAGTATTCACAACCATTTGTTACAGAAACTGCTACATAAATTAATTCTTTAACAACTGGATCAAGGGCTCCTTTTTTCATTACCTGTTTTAGTGAAGTCCAAGTTCTCTCCAATGTTTCAGGGTGATTTGCAAGGTTTTTCCAAAAGTTTGGGACTTCTGTTATTTGTCTCACACTTTTTATTTCATCGAAAATTTCTTTAACTTTACCTTTAGCTTCATTTTCTTGGATTGGTTTAAAGATTGCCATTTTCCTCCTTTTTTTATATTTAATTAAAGTTTGTTAAATTCTTCCACTCTATCATCTAGAGAAATCATATGTTTATAATGATTAAGCCAAAATCGTTGGTCTTTTCTTTTTTCAAAATCACTTAGACTCACGCCCTGTTGTTCAACCCAAGTATAATATCCCAAATTGAATATTCTTTCTTTATCATTTTGAGATAATTCAAGCATATTTTCTGTATCTATGTTTTTTAAGTACTTTTCGTATATATTTGCACATGCATTGTTATCAAAAACTCCTTGAAAATTATTTTTCGTTTTCTCTAATTCTGATAAATAAAGATCTGCACCATCTGTGGCTACTGTTAAAATAGCATCTTCTTTTCCTAAATTCATATATTTGGCTAATTTTATAGACGCTAGAATATTTGCAATACTTGAAAAACCAAATTCAGGTAATTTTTTTACCAAAGAACTCTCTAAACCTAATGACTTAATTAAGTATTCTCTGCCAACCTGAGAGTTGAATACTAAATTTAAATTGTCAGTAGCTTTATCAGATATATCAACTACAAAATCAGTATTCATAACATTGTGAATTAATGGAACATGTTTATCTCCGATTCCTTGAATATTGTGTTCCCCGTAACCATTTTTTAGTAACGTCGGACATTCAAGAGCTTCGACTACAGCTGTTAAAGTTCCCAAAGCATCTTTAAGATAATCTCCTGCTGCTAAAGTACCGCTTGATCCAGATGCACTAACATAAAATCTTGGTTTTAAGTTTGTATCTTTTTTAATTTCTAAAAAAGTTTTTTCTAAAGAAGGTCCTGTAACTGCTCGATGTATTGCATAATTATAATATTCTGAAAATTGATTGATAATATCGTTATTTGGATCTTTTTTTAACTCATTACAGGCATCGTATATTTCTTTTACGTTACTTTCTGTGCCTGGTGTCTTAACAATATCTTTAGGATCTTCTACCCACTTTTCTAACCAATCAAAACGTTCTTTACTCATTCCTTCAGGTAAAATTGCTACACTTTTTAGTCCTAAAATCTTTGATATAGCAACTCCTCCACGACAATAGTTTCCAGTTGATGGCCATACTGCTTTATGTTTTGTATAATCAAAATCACCATTTAATATTCTAGGAAGCAAACATCCATAGGCTGCTAATACTTTATGAGCCGTAATAAGGGGAAACAGTCTTCCTATATTAACAATAATTTTTGCTTCAACGCCTGTAAATTCATTTGTTAAAACAATATGTTCAGGTATTTTTGAAATATCACTATGATTTCTATTATTAAACCAATGAACTCGAAACAGGTTCAATGGATCAATAGCATCCTTATCGATATTTTTTAACCTTTTTAATATGTCTTCGCTAATTAAATGAGGATCACAAAGTTCTGAAATTTTTGGTAAAATTATACCTTTTTTTTTGAAATATTCTGAAGTTTTGCTGACAATTGTTTCGTTCATTAATTATAAATAGATTCTATTTTTGGCATTAAAGTTAATAATTCCTTTGTGTATTCGTGTGATGGTTTATTAAATAATTCCTCAGTCTTTGATACTTCACAAAGTTTTCCATTTTTTAATACTGCTATTTGATCACACATTTGTCTTACTACAGGTAAGTCGTGGCTAATAAATAAAATTGTCAGATTTAACTGTTCTTGCAAGTCTTTTAATAAGTTCAATATTTGTGCTTGAATACTAACATCTAAAGCAGAAGTAGGTTCATCGCAGACTAGTAATCTTGGCTGTGTTGCTAAAGCTCTAGCAATTGATATACGTTGTCTTTGGCCTCCTGAAAACTCGTGAGGGTAACGCTCAGCTGATTGCTGGGTTAACTCAACTGACTCTAATAAATCATAAATATAACTATCTATTTCTTTTGAACTTATTGAAGAGTTGTGAAGTTTTATTGGTTCTGCAACTATATCTTTAACTTTTAATCTTCCATTTAATGAAGAATATGGATCTTGAAATATCATTTGTATTTGTTTTCTAAACTTCATCATCTCTTTACTGCTATTAATTTTTGTTATGCAAACATTATCAAAATCAATATCTCCGGCGCTTGGGCTATATAAATTTACAATCATTTTTGCTATTGTTGATTTACCACTACCGCTTTCGCCAACTAATCCAAATGACTCTCCTTCTTTTATATTAAATGATACATCGTCTACAGCCATGACAGAGTTTTTAGTGCTTTCTATAAAAAAACTATCATCAAACGTTTTGCTTAAATTTTTAACTTTAACTAAATCTTGATTAATAATTTCTTTTTTTGTCCATCTATTTAAAATTTTAATATTAGTTTCACCTTGGCTCTTATTTTCTTTTTCGATTATTTTAAATCTATCTATTTTTTTATTTGTAGGAGGAACTGAGCTTACAAGTGCTTTTGTATAAATCTCTTTAGGTTTAGTTAATATTTCTTTTGTTGGTCCTATTTCTACAAGATCTCCATTTTTCATTACTGCTACTCTGTCTGTTGTTTCTGAAATAACGCCCATGTCATGAGTAATTAATATTACTGCCAAATTTCTCTCTTTGGTTAGTTTTTTGATTAAATCTAAAATTTGAGATTGTATTGAAACATCTAGTGCTGTAGTTGGTTCATCAGCTATAAGAAGTTCAGGTTCGCAGCAAAGGGCTAGAGAAATAACAACTCTTTGTCTCATTCCTCCTGAAAATTGATGAGGGTAATTATCAAATCTTTTTTCAGCATCTTTTATTCCTACTTCTTTTAACAAGTTAATAGCTCTATTTTTTGATTCTTCTGTACTTAATTTTAAATGAGTTTGAATTGTTTCAATTAATTGTTCTCCTATTGTAAGTATAGGATTTAAAGATGTTTGAGGGTCTTGGAAAATAAGACCTATTTTTTTTCCTCTTAATTTAAGAATATTTTCAGGATTTTCATAAATATCTGTTCCATCTAAAATTATTGATCCACCAGATACTTTACCAGGTTCATCTATAAGATTAATTATTGCATTACCAACTGTACTTTTTCCAGAACCAGATTCTCCTACCAGACCAAGTATTTCACCTTTTTCAACATTTATATTTACTTTCTTTGCTGCATAAACTGTTTCTCTTCGCATTTCATAATTAACGCTTAAATTATTTATTTTTAAAAATGTCATTAGTTTAATTTTGGATTAAGAGTATCTCTCATCCAATCTCCTAGTAAGTTAATTGAAAATGCTAATATAACTAAAAATATTGCTGGAAAAAATGTAATCCACCATTCGCCGGAAAATAAAAAATCATTACCAAGTCTAATTAATGTCCCTAATGAGGGTGTTGTTGGTGGAACTCCAACTCCTAAAAAACTTAGTGTAGCTTCAGCTATTATTGCTAGTGCAAGTCCTATTGTTCCAATTACTAAAACTGGTCTTAAAATATTTGGCAGGATGTGCTTAAACATAATAATTAAATTTGAAACTCCAATAATTGTTGAAGCAGAAACATAGTCTTTATTTTTTTCAACCAAAGTAGCGGCTCTTGATACTCTTGCAAATTGAGGCCACTCTGAAATACCTATAGCAAAAATTAAAACGTAAATTGCCATTTCATCGTGCAATTCTCTTGAAATAATTCCACGTGCAATACCATCAACTAAAAGAGCCATTAAAATACTTGGTACAGTTAACTGTACATCTGTTAGTCTCATAACAATCATTTCGTATTTTCCACCAAAATACCCTGCGCTTAATCCCAGTCCCACTCCTAACACTAAAGCAAATATAACTGCGGAAAAACCTACGATTAATGAAATTCGTGATCCATAAAGAATCGTCGCGAACATATCTCTGCCTTGCCCATCAGTTCCTAAAATAAATTTAGCAAGACCATCCTCTGTCCATGAAGGTGGAGTAAAAGCATCCATTAAAGATAATGACGATGGGTCAAATGGATTATATGGTGTTACAAATTCAACAAAAAAGGAGCAGAAGAAAATTAGAATTAATATAAAAGTAGAAACAATAGCTGTAGGTGATTTTATAAAACTATAGTAAATATCGCTATCCTTAACCCTGTTGAACCAAGTTAATTTTTTATTATCCACTTACAGCCTCCGCTTTAACTCTAATTCTTGGATCGATAAAATAGTACAAGATATCAACTATGAAATTTATCATCACAAAAACAAATGCTATGAAAACTAAGTAAGCAGACATAATAGGTATATCTACAAATTGAACAGCTTGAATAAATAAAAATCCCATACCAGGCCATTGAAATACAGTTTCAGTTATTATTGAGAATGCAATTAAAGTACCAATGTTTATTCCAGCAATTGTAATTACGGGTATTAATCCATTTTTTAACGCATGTTTATAATGAATGCTTTTTTCACTTATACCTCTTGCTCTTGCAAATTTAATATAGTCTGTTTGTAATATTTCCATCATTTCTGCTCGAACAAGTCTAATGATATAAGTCATTTGAAAGAGACTGAGAGTTACAGAAGGAAGAATTATAGCTTTCAGTCCAGATAAAGTTAAAAAACCTGTGGACCAATAACCAAGGCTAACAACTTCTCCTCGACCAAAAGAAGGTAATACTCCTAAAATTACTGCAAATAGATAAATAAATAATATACCAATTACAAATGTGGGGAGTGAGACACCCAGCAAAGAAATGGCTAATATAGCGTCACTTAAAAAGCCTTTTCGATTTATGCCTGTATAAACTCCCAATAAAGTACCAGATACAAGTGCAATTAAAGCTGAAACCAAAACAAGCTCAATTGTTGCTGGTAATCTTTCAGAAATCAGCTCAGAAACTGGTCTTCTTAACTGATAGGATATTCCAAACTCTCCTTTTGATGCATTTACTACAAACCTTGAAAACTGAACGTATATAGGGTCTGTTAATCCTAATGTTTCTCTAAGTTCTGCTCTTTCTTCATCGGAGGTTTCTTCTCCTACCATGTTGTTAATTGGGTCACCTACAAAATTAAAAAGCGAAAAGGAGACAAAGGCAACTACTAACATTACCATAGCAGATTGAAACAGACGTTTTAAAAAATATTTTATCAATTTTAGAAAGGTTTTTTGATTACAAGCCCTTTATTTTATAAAGGGCTTGTAAAAATTTATTTAATTAAAGCTAGCAAAACGGAATAACGGTTCGTTATTCGGTCTTATTGGAACATCAACATCGCTTTTAGATGCCCAAGAAATAACTTGGTGGTGTAAAGGGAGATAAGCAATATTATCTCTTACAATTTTCCAAGCATTTGCAATAGCTGCGTTTCTCTTTTCTAGATCAACTTCACCTTCCATAACTCTAATTGCTGCATCAACTTCTGAATCGCTAAAGTTAACTTTGTTCCAGCTTGCGCCTGACTCATATAAGTAATGGAATACATAGTGACTATCTAAAGTAGGAACTCCCCAGCCTAACATGTAAAAATCACCTTGATTATCTTTAAGTTCTTTAAAGTGTTTACTTTTAGTTTGAGCAAATAAATTTACTTTAACTCCAATTTTACCTAACATTCCAACAACAGCTGTACAAATTGCTTCGTCATTTACATATCTATCATTTGGACATCTTAACTCAACTTCAAAGCCATTTGGATAACCTGCATCAGCTAGTAGTTTTTTTGCTGCATTCACATCGTAAGGTAATCTTTTATCAAGTTCTTTTGTATAACCATTTACGCCTGGAAAAGTTATAATTCCTGCTGGTTCACTTAAACCTCTCATAACTTTTTTCTTAATAGCCTCTATATCAATTGCTTGGTAAAGAGCTTGTCTTACTTTTTTCTTCTTAAATGGATTGTCTCCAGTATTACCTGTTCTTAGTTTATCTGCGGCCTGATCCATTCCTAGAAAGATTGTACGCATTTGTGGAGTACTTTCAACTTTATGTCCTGCAGAACTTGTTATACGAGCTAAATCTTGAACAGGTGCATCAGTAACTAAATCAATTTCTCCTGACAATAAAGCAGCAACTCTAGTAGCTGCGTTCTTAATAGGTAGCAACTGTATTTCAGTCACTTTACTGTCTTTCATTGATCCCCACCATTTTTTGTTTCTTTTAAAAACAGTTTTTGTATTTGGTTCTCTTAATGTAATTTTAAATGGCCCAGTTCCCATTGCGTTAACAGCAGAAAATGTTTCTTGTGATGCATCCCAATTTTGCGGAACAACAGCAAAGTTTTCATGACACCATTCTTTAGACATTACAAATATATTTGACAATTGGTTTAAAAGAATTGGATTTGGCTTACTTGTTTTAATTTGAACAGTATATTCATCAATTGCTTTAACTCCTGAAATTGTACTAATATATTCTTTAAAATCTGATGTAGGTTGTTTTGCTCTTAATATACTAAACACAACATCTTCAGATGTCATTTTTTGACCATTAGAAAACTTTACATCTTCTCTTAAATAGAAGTACCAAGTGTTTTCATCTACTGTTGCCCATTTTGTTGCAAGCTGAGGTCCTATTGACATATCTAATCCTCTAGTAACTAAAGCTTCATAGACTTGCCTAGATACCTGAGTTGTAGGTCCTTCATTTTGCGCATGTGGGTCTAATGTTAAACTATCTCCTTGCATTGACCATTTAATAGTTTTTGCAAATGTTTGTGTTGAAGCAAAAACAAAAAAAATCGTCAATAAAATTTTAATGAAATATTTAGATTTCATTTACCCTCCTTTACGAAATTATTATTCAAAATTTAACCTAAATTTTACACAAACTACAAGTATTATTTAATCAATTTTTTGAAATTATTGTATAAAATTTCAGAATAATTGTTCATTGTAGGCATATGTTTCTGGGAATCCTTATCAAATTTTTCTAAAGCACCCTCGCCAAGTTGTTTTTCCAAAGCAGATTTGTACTCCGGTACACATCCCCATTCTCCTACAGTCGTTTTTTTAACCTCAATATGAAATTGAATTCCGTAAGCAAGATTTTTATATTTGAATATTTGATATTTTGTTTCAGGAGAAGAGGCCAACAAAGTTATATCTTTATTGTTTTCTAATTCTTGAACTTCATAAGAGTGCCATTGTAAAGATGTAATCTTTTTGGGAAATTCAGAAAATAACAAATCATTATTTTTATTTTCAGAAAAATCTATATTTAACATTCCTATTTCTGGATTTTTTGATTTTACAACTTTTCCTCCGACTATTTCTCCAAGTAATTGACATCCAAGACAAAAACCTAAGTATGGTTTTTTTAAATCTACAACAAATTTTTTGATCGCTTTCTTTTCATCAATTAACCATGGATAATCTTTTTCCATCCATGTGTCCATGGGTCCTCCCATGCAAAACATTGCATCAAATTTACTTAGGTTATCTGGAATTTTTTCACCTTCATCCAATTCAAATGTTGTAAGATTTATACCATCTTCAATCATCAAATCTTTTATATAACCTGGATCTTCAATTTTAATATGTTGAAGTATGATTATATTTTTCATGTAACTGGTTTTAATAATTTTAATATTTCTTTATGATTTTTTTTATTATTTGAAACAACAATATTTCCACCTAATATAGGATTTTTATTTTCCCATGTAGTAACTATTGCTCCAGCAGCTCTTACTATAGGAATAATTGGATGAATATCCCAAATCTTATTTGCACATTGAGATACAATTTCAATTTTACCTTCGGCTAACTGACAATAAGTTAGAGCATCAAAGCAAGGAAATTGCATTCTCTTTATAAATTTTTTTATTTTTAATTGCTTTTTTAAAGATAAAGTTCCATGAAAAGCTGCAGCTAACTTAGCATTTTTAAAATTAATTTTTGAATTAATCCTAAGTTTTCTTTTTTTATTATTTTCAAAAACGTAAGCCTTTGTAAAAGAAGAGTTATAATAAAACTTATTTAATTTTGGAAAATTAGCTAATCCAAATATTGGATTTCCTTTATAATTTAAAGAAATTAAATTACTCCATGTAGGATTGCCAATTACAAAAGATCTCGTTCCATCTATCGGATCTATTACCCAAGAAAAATCACTTTCTGTTTTTTTATGTCCAAATTCTTCGCCGATAATTTCATGGTTTGGAAACTTTTTGCTAATTCTCATTCTTATAAATTTTTCAAATGCCCTGTCAGCCGTTGTAACTGGATCATATCCCCTTCCTTTAATTTTATTATCAACTTTAAAAGGTTTGTTTAGCTTAATATTATAAAACTTGGTTAAATCTTTTGCCAGGAGCTTTAAAAAATTAGGAAATTCTTTATTATTTTTAAATTTATTTAGCAACATCTAATGCACATACTATTTTATTTATCTTGATTAAAGATAAATTTTGCATAATTCTTAAATACTTATGAAAATAGAGCTGAACGAAAACAAAGTTATTTTTAACAATGGTCGTTCTAAACAAGAAATTCACCCGTTTTGGCTAAGAGAAAGAGTCGATGGAGAAGAGTATTTGGATAAAGGTACTCAACAAAGATTATTTGATCCTTCGGCAATGAATAGTGAAGTTTTTATAAAAAAAGCAACAATTAGTAATGGATTTCTTGAAATTAATTTCAATGATGGTGTTAGTTCAACAATCAATATAGATAAAATTGCTTTAGAATTTTCAAATAAAGATACTGTTATAAAATCAATAGAAAAAATTAAATGGGACTCAAGTTTAAAAAATATAAAAAATTATAACTATGATGAAAGCTTCATAGAGTCTAGAGAAATGCATGATTTATTAATCTCCTTTTATAAATATGGTTTTGTAATTATAAAAAATGTACCCACAGAAAATAATTATATTATCAATTTTGCAAACTCAATTGGTAGTGTGAGGAGAACAAATTTTGGAGAATATTTTAATGTTAAATCAAAATCAAACCCAAATGACTTGGCCTATACAACTTTACACTTAAGCCCTCATACAGATAACCCTTATAGAAATCCAGTTCCATGTATTCAAATTCTTCATTGTATCGAAAATGAAGTAAAAGGAGGCCTTTCGACACTTGTAGATGGATATACTGTAACTGAAAATCTTAAAAAAGAAGATCCTGAAGCTTATAGAGTTTTATCCGAAATTAAAGTCAGATTTAAATTTACTGATAAAAATGTTGTTTTAGAAGATTGGTCTGAATTAATTCATCTGGATGAAAATAAAGAATTTAAACAAGTAAGATTTAGTCCAAGATTAGACTATGTTCCAATATTAGAAAAGAATAAACTAGACTTATATTACAAAGCGAGAAAAAAATTATCTGATTTATATAATTCAGAAAAAAATAGAATAGAATTTAAATTAGAACCTAAAGATCTTATGATGATGGATAATCATAGAGTCTTACATGGAAGAACAAAATTTAACCCCAAAGAAGGAAAAAGATTTTTACAAGGTTGTTATATAGATTTTGATAGTACTGAGGGCAAGTTAAGACACCTAAAAAGAAAATTTGCTATTTAAATTATCCAAGGCTTTGAAGAGCAGGAATATATTTTATCAAATAAAATCCTAAGGCTTGAAGCTGGTTAGTAATAATAAGTAATCCGGTAATAAGTAACACTCCCCCACCCGCTTTTGAAATTATTCTCATTTTTGACTTTAAATTTTTAGAAAAAATCATAAATTTTTGAATTAAGTAACCAGAAATAATAAAAGGAATTGCTAAACCAAGAGAATAAAAAAATAGTAATATTATTCCTCTATTTAAACTTTCTTCAACAGATGCAATTGCTAAGATAGAGCCTAATATAGGTCCTATACATGGTGTCCAGCCAAAGCCAAATGCCATTCCTACAAACATTGAACTTAGACCATTAGTATTTTTTTTAGTCCGAATTCTTTTTTCATAATTTAAAAATTTTAAATTAATAATTCCTATTATTTGAAGTGAAAATATTATTATAAGTATTCCAGCTACAATTCTAAGTTCATAAGATTTATCTAATACTATTGAACCTAAAAAAGATGCTGTTGCACCAAAACATATAAATACAATAGAAAAGCCAACAGTAAATAATACTATGGGAAAAAGATTAATATTTTTTTTTTCTAATAGTTCACTTAATGAACTTCCAGAAATATAAGAAATATATCCTGGAATGAGCGGTAAAACACATGGCGACAAAAAACTTACTAAACCAGCACCTAAAGCTATTAAAATTTCAATCATATTAATAAATTTCTACTTAAATAATATTTTTTTTGAATGAATCCTTTTGTATTTGTATTTATTGTAAATAAAGCACCCGAATATTTATATTTTTTTAAATCTGATTTACTCATAGATTTAGTTGCTGATGTGATAAATAGTTTTGAATTATTTTTTCCTCCAAATGTGCAATTTGTAATATTTTTTGCTGGTAAATTAATGTTATGTATTTTTTTACCTTTATTACTGAAAACCGAAATTCTTGCTCCACCAAAGTGGGCAACCCAGAGATTATTATTAACATCTAATGTCATGCCATCAGGTGCACCTATTTTTTTATTAAATTTTTTAAATATTTTTTTTTCAACAATATTTAAATTTTTATCAATTTTTATTTTAAAAATTTTTTTCGATCGACTGTCTGTATGGTAAAAATTATTTGTATTAATGAACGCAGGTCCATTGGTAATATAATAATTGGTATCGACTTTTTTTAATTTAAGATTTTTATTTAAACAGTATAATGAACCTTTTTTTAGATTTCTCTCTAAATTATCCATAGTACCAAACCACAATCTTCCACTAGGATCCGTTTTACCATCATTAATTCTGTTTAATTTGATATTTTTTTCAATTTGAATTGATTTTATAATTTTATTTGATTTTAGATTAATTATTCTTAGTTCTCCTTGAAGCCCTAATATAAAAATATTTTTATTTATATGTGCTATAAAACCTATTTCTTTATTAACTCTAACAATTTTTTTTTTTTTATTTTTAGTGTTAAATATAAGTATTTTTTTATTTTTTATATCAACAAAATAAATTGAATTATGTTCTTTTACCCATAAAGTTCCTTCGCCTAATTTGCATTTTAAATTCCAAAGTATTTTAGGTTCTGAAGTGAATAGTTTACTCATTAACTTGCCACTTTTTTATAAACTCCCTATTAGGGTTTATGCCAATTCCAATATTTTCTAGTGGTTTAACATATCCATTATTATTTTTAACTTGATCTAAAATAGAAAATTTTTCTTCTGCTAAATCTGAAATAAAAATATTATTTGAAGTTGTATCAAACTCTAACATTGATTTCGCAGAAAATAATCCTCCAGGCATATCTGGCATAGATGTTAAAAGATGGATATTTACAGCTACACTTAAAGCTGAACCCCAAACATGATTAACAATTGGTATAAAATTAGATTGAGCCAAAGCTGAAACTTTTAAATATTCAGTAATTCCTCCTAGTCCACAAACTTCTGGCTGGGCAATATCTATACATCTATTGTTTATTAATTGATTCCAACCAAATCTTGTAAACTCAGCTTCTCCACCTGCTATACTAGTTGTTAAATTTTCTTTTAACTCTTTATATCCTTCATAATCTTCTGGAGCCACAGGTTCTTCAAACCAAAAAATATCCATTTCGTCTAGTCCTTTTCCTACATACATGGCATCATTTTTGTTGTAAGCATGATTTGCATCAACCATTAATTTAAATTGTTCTCCAATTTCATCTCTCACTGCTTTCACTAATTTTAAATCATCTTGTGGGCCTAAACCAATTTTCATCTTCATTGCTTTAAAATTTTTTTCTTTAATTTTTTTTGCTTCATCTTTAAAGAGTTCTATTAATTCGTTTACTGATTTTTTTTGCAACATCATTCCATAACCATACACAGGAATTTGATTATTAGTTTTTCCACCTATTAATTGATAAAGAGGTAATTTTGCTTTTTTGGAAAGAATGTCCCACAAAGCAATGTCAATACCTGATAATGCTTGGATTGGCATTCCTTTTTGTCCACTGTCTCTAAGAAGATTATAAACTTTGTGCCAAATATATTCTTTGTTAGTTGGGTCTTCTCCTTTTATTAAAGGTTGGATAACTTTTTCAATAATATATCTGTTAGCTAAAGCAATATTTCCTGGTCCAAAACACTCGCCCCATCCTGTAATACCTTCATCAGTTTCTATTTCTACAAGATGAGCGGTTCTGTATTTGTAATATTGCTGTGAATAACCTAGTTCTTTTTCTAACTCATATCTTAGTACATGACTTTTGATAGAGATAATTTTCACTATTATTATACAGGCACTACTTTAGAGTTCTGTTCTCCCAGATTATCAATTGATAATCTCATTTTGTCACCTGATTTTAAAAACACTTGCGGTTTTTTGCCCATTCCCACTCCTGGGGGCGTTCCTGTTGTAATAATGTCTCCTACTTGGAGTGACATAAATTTACTTACGTAAGATACAATAATATCAACATTAAATATCATGGTGCTTGTATTTCCAGTTTGCATCCTTTCACCATTAACATCTAATATCATATTTAAATTATTCACATCTTTAATTTCATCTTTAGTAACCAAGTAAGGTCCTATTGGTCCATAAGTATCATGTGATTTGCCTTTAACCCATTGTCCTAATTTTTCAATTTGCCACTCTCTTTCACTTACGTCGTTAACTAAACAATATCCCAAAATATGATCTTGAGATTGGCTTTCTGAAATATGTTTTGCATCTTTCCCTATCACTATTCCAAGTTCAACTTCCCAATCTAATTTTTTTGATCCTGCAACAATTTCCACATCATCATTGGGACCACAAATTGAACTTGGAGCCTTCATAAACATTATAGGTTCCGTAGGAACTGCAGCACCAGTTTCAGCTGCATGATCAGAATAATTTAAACCTATGGCAACAAACTTTCCTGGATTTGTAATACAAGAACCAATTCTTTCACTAGATAAAAGTTCAGGCAGATTAGACAAATCTGCGCTTTGAATTTTTGATATTGTATCAAAATTTAGATTACTTGGATTTAAATCATTTATATGTGAACTAATATCTCTAATTTTTCCATCTTTATCTATTGCTGCTGGCTTCTCTTTTCCCTTAGGTCCAATCCGTAATAATTTCATTTTTTCTCCTTTTCTTTTTTATATTGTCATTCCACCATCAACAGAAAAAGTATTGCCTGTTGTAAATGTAGATTCATCACTTGCTAAATATATAGCAAAGTTTGCAATTTCTTGAGCAGTACCAAGTCTTTCCATAGGTTGTCTAGCTATAAAATCTTTTTTTGCTTTAACCGGGTCTGGACTTTGTTCAACTCTATCTTCCCATGAGGGTGTAAAAACTGTTCCTGGTGCTATAGCATTGCATCTAATTTTTTGCTTAACAAAGTCTGATGCAATTGATTTTGTTAAACCTATAATTGCCGCTTTGGAGGCACCGTATACAAATCTGTTTGGAAGTCCTTTAATACTTGATGCAACTGAAGCAACATTAATTATGCTACCTCCATTTTTTTCTAACATTTTTGGAAGCACTGCTTTGCACATAAAGTACATAGATTTTATATTTGTATTAAAAGAAAAATCCCAATCTTTTTCTTCACAATCTAATATTGTTCCATGATGAACAAATCCAACTGCGTTAAACAGTATATCTATTTCGACTGTTTCTTTTACAAAATTTATTATTGCTGAATTATCAGTAGAGTCTAATTTTTTTACTTTGATGTCAGGGTATTCTTCATGTAAATCTGTAAGAGTTTTATCATTAATATCTGTAGCAATTACTTTTGCTCCTTCATTATGAAAGGTTATTGCTGTTGCTTTTCCAATTCCTTGTCCTGCGGCAGTTACAATTGCGCTTTTTCCATGTAATCTTTTACTCATTATTTATCCTTTTAATCTCTTTATATAATGAACTGTGATCCTCTTCGCCATGTCCATTTTCAACTAAAGTTTTATACATTTGTTTAACTAAATTTGAAATAGGTAATTCTGTATTGGAATTTTTTGCACATTCTAAAATATTGTTCATATCTTTTAAATGAGTTGAAGTTTTTCCTTTTGGTGTAAAATCCTTATCAATCATTCTTTTTCCATGTGTTTGTAAAATTTTACTATCTGCCCATCCACCTTTTAAAGCTTCAATCATTTTATTTGGATCTGCTCCAGTTTTTTCACACAATATTACTGCTTCTGCCACCGCTCCTATTGTGAGACCAACAATAATTTGATTGGCTAGTTTTGAAACCTGTCCACTCGATATTGGCCCAACTAACGTAGGATTTCCCATTTTTTTTAAAATCTCAACACAATTTTCAAATACTTTTTTTTCGCCTCCGACCATTATAGCTAATGATCCTTCCTCAGCTCCTATTGTTCCACCCGAAACAGGCGCATCTAAATAATTAACATTTATTGATTTTAAATTTTCACCATGTGTTAATGCTGTTTTTGGATTAACAGAACTCATATCAATAACTGTTGATCCTTTTTTAATATTTTTTATAAAATCTTGATTTTTCATCACTTCATCTATTGCATTGTCATCTGTTAACATTGTAATTATAACATCACAATTATTAGCCACTTCTTTTATTGATTTTGAAATTTCAGCTCCAAATTTTTTTAATGGTTTAGCTTTTTCTATTGATCTATTATACGCCTTAACTTTAAACCCAGATTTTAATAAGTTTTTAGCCATAGGAAAACCCATGAGGCCTGTTCCTATAAACCCTATAAATTTCATTTATCTTCTTGGAATAAATTCGTGGAAGTTTTGAGTAAGTTCAGGAAAGAACATTACCGCTATAAGTACAATCAATTGTAAGCAAATAAATGGACCAAAGCCTCTAAATATATCTATTAAAGTTATGTGAGGAGGTGTTACAGACTTTAAATAAAATGCTGCTGGGCCAAAAGGAGGGCTTAAAAAAGAAACTTGCATATTTACGCAAAATAAAATTCCAAACCAAATGGGGTCAAATCCTAATTTTAAAACTATTGGCAAAAAAACAGGCATAATTAACAAAACAATTCCTACCCAGTCCATAAACATTCCTAATACTAAAAATATCAACATCATCATTGCAATTATAACCATTGGCTGCAAATCATACCCTAAAATCATCTCCGCAACATATGTTGGTCCACCTGCTAAAGAATATGCTCCTGCTAAAACAGTAGCACCAAATGTTATTGTAATAATTGTGCCCGTTGCTTTAAACGTTCTGGTAAGTGCATCTTTAAATAAAAACCAAGTTAGTTCTTTTCTAGTCCAAATAATAAACATTGTTGCAACAACTCCCATTCCTGCTGCTTCGGTAATTCCAGTTATACCAGAATAAATCGATCCCAATACTATAATAACTATGGCTACAGGAGCTAAAAAACCAGGCAAATATTTTAATTTTTCTTTTATAGTAAGTCCCGGTTCTTCACTAATTGGAGCAAGTTGTGGTTGTAAACGTGTTCTTACTATAATGTAAGTTATTATTAATCCTGAAATCATTAATCCAGGAACTATAGCTTCTTGAAATAACATTGTTATAGATGTTTCTGTTGTTAATCCATAAATAATTAAAACTATTGATGGTGGTATCATTGTACCTAATGATCCAGAGGCACAAATTATTCCAATAGACATATCTTGGTCATACTTCAATCTTAACATTTGGGGTAAAGCAATTAACCCAAGTAAAACAATTTCTCCTCCTATAATGCCACTCATTGCAGCCATTATTGTTGCCATTATCGCTGTGACTACACCAACTCCGCCTCTCGTTTTTCTTAACCACGCATTAAGAGCATCATATAAATCTTTTGCAATATTTGACCTCTCGAGCAAGGAGGCCATAAAAATAAATAAGGGAACAGATAGAAATGAATAGGTTACCAGTAATGAATAAAACCTAGATAATAATATGCCTAATGCATGAGGACCTATATTAACCATAACTATCACGGCGCCCATAACACCTGAGGCAAACCCTAAAGGAACTCCAATAGCAATTAATACAAGAAGACCAAAAAGTACAATTAGTGATAGTGTTCCTATATCCATTTACTTTAAATCTTTCGCGGGATCGTATTGAATTTCTTTTTCGTTTTTCCAGTCTAAGATTAAATTATTAACTGCTTGTAAAGCAATTAAACCAACACAAATTAAAGACAAAGGTTTCATTGTTGCTGGAATTGGAGGGTCCCAAAAAGTTGCAAATCTTTCCCAACTCGTAAAGGAAATATAAGCATCTGCCCATCCTCCATAAATTAATGCAGCTGCATACAAAACTATAATAATTGTACTTATTAAATCAAAAATTCTTTGTACGCTTCGTGGAACCCAATCATAAAGTAATACGATCCTTATATGACATCTTAGTCGCATTGCATAAATTCCACCTACTAAATAAATCACGCCTGCTAACCACAAACAAAGTTCATTTACCCACATTGTCGGTTTAAAAACTACATATCTCATAAAAATTTCATACATCATTACAGCTACAATTATTGGGATAATATATTTTGTTGAATGAGAGATGGCTAAAGTAATTTTATCAAACCAAGTAATAGGAAAATCGTCTCTACTTGCTACTTTTTTTGTCTGTTCTTCTAAACCTTTGTCCCTCATAAAATTCTATTAAAAATTTAAAAAGAAGGGCTCAATATGAGCCCTTCTTAATATTTTTAGTTATTAATCTTAATCTAGGATAAGATTATAGTAAACCTATCGATTTCATGTAATCTTGATGCATTTCGATAAGCTGTTTAGCTTCTGGAGATTTAGTCTTCCAATTTTCCCAAGCTTTCATAGCAGCAGCTCTAAATGTTGCTCTATCTTCTTTAGAAAAATCATGAAGAGTAACACCTTGAGCATTTAATGCTTTTACAGCTTCAAGGTTTTTTCTCTCTACTATACTAGTTATTGATCTTCCAGCTATTTCTATTGCAGCCAAGATTGCACCTCTCTCATGCGGTTTTAAGCCATCCCAAACTTTTTTATTACAAGCTAAGTGGTCCGCAGGCATAGAGTGAAATCCTGGATAAGTAGCATGTGGGTTTTCATCATAAAAACCACCCGCAAAGTTGTTTGCAAGATTAGAGTAGTCCGCTCCATCGATCAAGCCAGTTTGTAATGCAGTTGGCACTTCACCAAAATCCATCACAATAGGTTTTGCACCCAATTCTGCAAAAATTTCACTTTCCATTCCTGGAGGTGATCTAAATTTA
>CACFPS010000011.1 GCA_902568235.1 uncultured Pelagibacteraceae bacterium
TAATTAATCAAAACATCACAAAAAAAATTTCTTTCAGCTAAATCGTCAATCGTTATTACTTTGTTTGAAATTTTTTTAATCATTCTTTCTTGTTCAATAGTTATTTTGTAACTGTCTACTATAGCTATGTTGAAACGTTCTTTATTTGTGTATAAAAATTTATCAAAATCTTTATTAATGCTTTTTATAGCTTTTCCGTGTATTTTTTTCTCTGATACAATAATTACAGATCTTAAATTTAAATATTTAATTAAATATTTGCATCGATTCAAATGTCCCAATCCTGAATTGGAGTGATAATCTAAAAAAACTATATTTTTTTTTTTCAAAACTATATTTAAACTAAAATTTTCTTTTTTATTTCAGTATTTTTAAGCGTATTACTTTTTATTCTTTTTCCCAAATATCTAAATAGATTATTTATACTTTCGCTTTTACCAATTCTTTTGGTGATTACATGATCTAATTTTAAAATACTCCCTCTCTTTAAATCACGGTCTATTAAATAGGATCTTTTTTGTTTTGATATTTTTTTACTTTTTTTAATAGCATTATTTAAGTTTTCACTTCCAAGCATATCTTCTAAATCTCTAATATTTTTGACCATTTTTTTGAAATTTTTATAGTCCAAAGAGATTTTATGATCAAATCCTTTTCTTTTGGTATTATAAGTGAAATGCTTTTCAATTATTTTTGCCCCCAACATAGAAGCAATTTCGCATGCAAATGTGCCCTTAGTATGATCTGAATAACCAACAATACCTTTTGTTTTTTGTTTTAAATAATTTATCATTGAAAGATTACATTCTGAATTTTTTAAGGGGTATTTTGATATACAATGCATAAATATAACTTTTGTTTTTTGCTTTAAAAATTTGGAAAGCGCTATAATTTCATTGCTTTCACTCATTCCTGTTGAAATTAATAATGGTTTATTTTTTTTTAAAATATTTTTAATTAATTTTAAATTATTAAATTGGCTAGATGAAATTTTGTATATTTGCTGATTTATTTTAACGTTTTCTAAATAGTAATCATCCATTGTGGAAAAAAGAATTATTTTTTTTTTTTTAGCATATTTATAAATTTTTCTAATTTGATTTAATGAAAATTCTGATTTTTTATAAATTTTAAAACTTTTTGAACCACGTTTGTAATTACTCTCTGGGTTTGCTAATTGTAATTTAATACCATTGGCACCTGCTAGTTTAGCTTTGTTAATTAATTCTAAACATTTTTTATAATTACCCTCATGATTAATGCCTATTTCTGCAATTATAAATGTGGGTTTATTATCCGATATTTCATGATTTCCGATCCAAATTTTTTTGAAAGATTTCAATTTATTTCTCTAAATTGATAAAACGCTTCAGCATAATTTAAGCTTACTTCACTACCACGACTTTTTGCCAATGCTTTAATACTTTGAATCGATCTTGGTTGTGGACTTTTTTGAATTTCAGTTTTGTATTTTCTCATTGCTTTTAATTTATGATTTATAAATTTAGAGATATCCGAGTAAAAATTTGGTTGAAAAGTTCTTTTTGGCGACCATTCGCTATTTGATAAAACTTCAAAAAAATATATTTTTTTTAAAAATTTATTTTTTTTTAAGGGTCTACATGCTGTGATAACGCTTTTAGATACTATTTCATGGTCAACATTTAGATCTTCAAAAAAATGAGTAAATATTTGTTCTGGTTTATACTTGGATACGATTTCCTCAATTTTTTTTACAACATCAAGTCTTGGGTAACTATCTAATTTATTATCTTTGAAATCTAAAAAAATTATTTTTTTGGTACCTAATATTTTATTGCTTTCTATGCAGTTATTTTTTAATTTATCTATATCTGAATTTTTATTATATTTACTTCTAGCTGTTATACCCTTAGTAAAAAAAACTACTATTAAATTAAATTTCTTTGAATATTTTTTCATAGTACCTCCACATCCTAATAATTCATCATCTGGATGAGCTGCAAAAACTATGATATTTTTTTTTTTCATATTTTTATTTGATTTTCTAACTTAGGAAGATATTTTTCAATGTAATCATTCTTATTATTTTCATCAAAACTAAAAAAAGTTTTTGTAATTAAATTATAATCAATTTTTGGTTTAGAAACTTGTTTTCCATAATTCATTTTTATACATTCTAAAGGAAAATTTACACCAGCCAAAAGAGAAGCGCCAACAGAGCCGCTAAATCTTGAGCTTGCATCTATTATCATATATTTTCCTTTGTTTTTAATAACATCATAATCACTAATACCAGTATAATTAGAAGATTTAACAAATTTAATAATTAATTTCTCAATTTTTTTGTTTTTAACAATTTTATGTCCTGTTGAATAATTTAAAAAACTGTTTGTTAATAGTCTTTTTCTTACAACCATTAATAAAACCTTGCCATTTTTTGATAAACAATCTACATCAAAAATATCAGATTTATAGTAATCTGTTAATATCATTCCAGACTTTTTATTAAGTATTTTAAATAAATTTTTTTTATTTAACTCGTAGCATCTTCTATTTGCTAAAAGTTGTCTAGTTTTTTTTCTCTTTTCATTTATTAAAAATGTATCATTACTACCATGACCAGTTGATTGCTTAAGAATATATTTTTTTTTACTTTTGCTTAAAATTTTTTTTAATTCTTTTAAATTATTAATTATTTTAAATTTATTTACATTTATATCATTTTGGTCACAAAAATTATAAAGTTTAGTTTTTGATAAAAAGATATCTTGAATTTTTGATGGAAGTTTTAATTTTGGAAATAATTTAATTAATTTTTTTTTATTCTTGAAAAAAAATCTATTTTCATTATCAGAAAGTGGAAAAATAAAGTCAATTTTATGAATTTTAATTATATTTTTTATAAAATTATAGTACTTTTTTTTGTGAGTTGTTTTAGGACACTTATAGAATTTATCAAATAATACCTTATTATAAGCTTTTTCATCGTTATCAATTCCTACTAGCTTGAATTTGTAATTATTATTTTTTTTTAATGATTTTACAAAATCATAAATTAACATTCCACCTACGCATGATATTAGAACGTTTTTCACTTTGTCAATTATTAAATTATTTTACTTTTAAATTCGTTTGATATTTTAAATAGCATAAATTTATCTACTACTTTTAAATTAGCAGACCTTTTTTTAAAATATTTATAAAATTTAGATAAGTTTTTTATCTTAATTTTGTTTTTCTTAAGATGGTATTTTAATCCATGCATACCTGAGTTAACTCCTAAAGTTAAAACACCACTTTTTCTTCCAATCAATTCAGGAGTTATAATTTCATATGTTTTTTTATTTTTAATAATGCCATGCTGATGAATTCCTGACTCGTGAGTGAAAGCATTTTCACCAATAATAGGGTCTGTTTTTCCTATTTCTAATCCAACTGCTTTTGATAAAAAAATGGAAGTTTTAAACAAGTTTTTAAATTTTATATTAGTTTTTTTTTTAAATTTTTTTGATCTAATTTTTAAGTTCATGACTATTTCTTGCAGAGAAGCATTTCCTGCTCTTTCTCCAATACCGTTTAATGTACATTCAACTTGATTTGCTCCATTTTCAATAGCTTTTAATGAGTTCATTGTAGCCATGCCCAAATCATTATGACAATGTACAGAAAAGTTTACTTTACTAAAATTATTTACATTAATTTTTAAATAATTTATTAATTCCTCTAAATCATTTGGGTATATATATCCAACTGTATCAGCAATATTAATTGTTTTTGCACCGTTTTCTACAGCTAAACTTAAACAGTCAGCCAAAAACTTTTTATCAGACCTAGTTGCATCTTCTGAAGACCATTCAATATCTGAAAAAAAATTTTGTGCATATTTTAAACTTTTGACAATTTTTGTTTTTACATCATTATAATTACATTCAAGCTTATATTTTAAATGTATATTGCTAGTTGGTATAAAAAGATGAAGCCTTCTTTTTTTTGCAAATATTAAAGCTTCATTAACTGCATTAATATCCTTCATTTCGTGTCTACTAAGTCCACAAATTATACTATTTTTAATTTTTTTTGAGATTTTTCTCATATTATTAAAAGATTTGGTTGAACTTATTGGAAACCCAGCTTCAATTATATCAACACCTAGTTTATCAAGCAGAACACCTAATTTAACCCAATTTTTATCAGAAATATTTATTGAGGGCGTTTGAAGGCCGTCTCTTAATGTTGTATCAAATATTTTAATATTATTCATAATTTATTTTGATCCAAATAATATGGAACATATTTTTCTATTCTTTTAACATTATAACATTTTTTAAACATCAAAAAAGGTTTTATAATTTTATTTATACTATTTTTACTTTTTTTAATTTTAAATTTATAAGTCAATTTGATTAAATCTAGAACAAAATTATATCCTGCAAATTTTCCAACTGATACTGATCCACTTGGTCTTGCAGCCATATCAATAATATTAATTTTATTATTAACTTTTATAACATCGAAATTAGATAACCCGCTAAATTTAATAAGCTTAATTATTTTTTGAATTTTTTTTTCTATACCTTTATTTTTTATAATTTTATGTCCAGAAGAATAGTACATAAATTCATTAAGCAACATTCTTTTTCTAACCAAAATTTTAATGACTTTTCCATTTTGAGATAAACAATCTACATCATAAGCATTACCATTAAGGTATGGCATTAAAATATATCGAGAATTTAATTTCTGCTTTTTGATAAAATTAAAATTTACAACAAGCGTTTTTCTTTTTTCTAAAATTTCATATGGTTTTTTAATTTTTTCATCAATTAAAAAAATATTCCTAGATCCAGAACTTAAGGATTTTTTTAAAATTAGCTTTTTATTAGAAGTTTTTTTTATTTTTTTTATATTTGAAATAACTTCATAATTAAAACTATTTATTTTATTGTTTTTGCAAAACAAATAAAATTTCTCTTTATTTATAAATATATTATTATTTTTTATGATATCAAAAGAGATTTTTAACTCTGGAAGTTTTTTTATTATTTGTTTGTTATTTTTAATAATAAAATTTACTTCAGCATCAGAAAATGGTAAAAAAAAGTTTATTTTAAACTTTTGTATTATTTTAAAAAAAAATTTTTTATATTGATTTCCTTTCTTATTAACATCTGGGGATTGTAAAAATACGTCAAATAAACTTTTGTTATATGCGGATATATCTTTATCAATTCCAAAAATTCTAAACTCAAACTCTTTTGATTTTCTTAAACTTTCAATAACGTCATATATAAATAAACCCCCTATAGATGATATAAGAATATTTAATTTTTTTTTTTTCATTTAAAATAAAATTTTAATAAAGTTTATACACTCTTTGAATGTAATTATTTACTTTGTATAGCTTTTCTTTACTAGGTGCTTTGTAATATAATAGTGATAAATTTGGTTTTTTTACTTTAAGATTCCTAAAAAATATTTTTTTTCCAGGTTTTGAAAATATATCGTGGAAAATTTTAAGTTTATTTTTTTTTAAATATTTTATAATTTTTTTTGAAGCAGAATTTTGTGAATAGAAATGACAATAGCCTCCATAAACATTTTTTCTTAATATTTTAGTAGATTCATTTTTTTTTTGATTTTCAATATCTACAAAACCTTTGAATTGAAAAAGATAATCTAAAAATTTTATATTATGAAAATGTGGACTTGCTTCAATTATAAAGACTTTTTTTTTATAAATAATACAATCTAATGTTACAGGTCCATTATAATTTTTAAATTTTTTATTGAATAGAAAAGAAATTTTTCTAAAAATTTTTTTTTCAATTTTTAAATTTGAATGATATTGTAATACAGTTAATAGCGATTTATCATTTTTAAAGGCTAATGAACTTCTTTCAATTATTGGATAAAAAATATAGTTTCTTTTTTTTTTAATAAAATCGATATTAACAATTTTTCCATTTATAAATTCTTCTATAAAATACTCATTTTTGTCACTCAATTTGTTAATTAGAAGTTTAAAATTTTTGTCTAAATTGTTTGAAAATTCAGTGCTTTTGAATATTTTAATTCCTAAACTAGATATACCGTGAGAGGGCTTAAGAAGAAATTTAGACCATTCTGTTTTTTTTAAGAACATTCTAAATTTTTTTTTTAGACTTATATAATTTTTTAATATTTCTCTCTTTTTACCTAAAATAAGAAATTTGGGAGTATCTAAAAAATTATGAATTAAATTTTTTGTATTGTTTTTATAAATAAACTTTTCATATTCTTTTATTTTGAAAATATTGTTTATAGCTTTATAAGCTATATCAGAAATAGCATAATATTTTTTTACATTAAGTTTTTCTTTTTTTTTTAAAATTTTAATTTTATTTTTTATCTTTTTGCTTTCAGAATGGGAAATATTAATAAAATAATCACAATATTTTTTACAAAAACAATTTTTATTTTTATCTATTAAAATTATTTTATAATTTAAACTTTTAAGCTGTTTGACAGCAGACGATTGCGTATTTGATCCACCAAAAAATATAATTGAATTTACACTCTTTCGCATATCCAAAGTGGTCTTTGTAAAAAACCAGTTTTATGTGTAAAAATAATTTTATTTTTTATTTTGTATTCAACGAGATTTGATTTCGTATTTCTTTTACACATAATTACTGGAATTTTATTTATATTTTTTCTTTCATATGTTTCGTATTTTAGATTTTTTTTATTAAAATTTTTAATAATCCCAATTTTTTTTATTTTCCATCCACTTTTTTTCATTATTTCTGGAATTACTTTAAATGTTTTTTTATTATCAAAATAATTAATTCCAAAATTTACATTTCCTGTTTGAAAAAAAATATATTTACTTTTTTTTCTTATTTTTCTTAAATATTTAATTACGTAATTTATCCATTTTTGAGAATATTGAATTCTATTTTTGTCATAAGTATGACCTGCGTGATGAAGTACATTTAGAAGAAATATAATATCATAGTTTTGTAAATTGTCTAAATTCATAAATTGAAGCTTTTTATTAAAAAAAAAAACATTTTTTAAATTTGATTTTTTTCTAAGCTTTTCAGAAAATTTATACACCTGCTTTTCAGACTCAAAACCAGTGCATTCATAATTTCTTATTTTAGAAACACTTAAACACATATACCCAAAATTTGAACCAACATCTAACACTCTTGCTTCTTTCATTTTAAAATTTTGCAAAAACCATTTTAAACGCATTTGGTCCTGATCAATTCTTAAATTATTTTTTTGTTTTGATATAAAATCTGGTATTTTTTGATAAAAAAAATGTCTACTTTTTTTGTTCATAAATTTTTATTTTGAAATAATTTTAATATTCTTTTCTAAACTGCTTAAGACATATTTTCTATCAAGACAATTAAAATATCTAGTTAAAAAATTTGTTCTTTCTTTTGTTTTTTTTCTTTCCCATTCCTCTTTTATATAGTTTAAATCTTGGTTTAAAAAATTTTTAAGTTTTTTGTAAATGTTTTTTTCAAATTTAAAATAAAAAAAATATTTTTTAAAACTTTCTATTAACTCATGATCAATAGGATAAACATTTCTTATATCTATAAATATGAAAGGTTTTTCTGACTGAACGATAGAACCTAAGCCACTTGTAGCGAGAGAAGTGATAATTAAATGAGATTTTTTATATATATTGGATGCATTTATAGAATTATTAAAATAAATTATATTATCATATCCAGAAATTCTTTTTGAAATATAGTTTTTTTTAATTATACTGTATTTTGACCCTGAGTATTCTTTAAAGAGAACTTTGTGTTTTATATTGGAAAATACCTCCACAATTAGTTTTTTTTCGAAAATAAGTTTTTCGGCATTGTTCATGTTTGAAATATTTATTTCGTGCTGCCCAAATTCCTGATTAAGATTTGAAAGATATAATATATCGTGAATAGGCACTTTACGAAGTGTCTTAGAATTATGATTAAAACCTATTTTTTTTATTTTTACATTGTTTTTTTTATAAATATTTTTTTTTCTTTTACTCTCTGTTACTTTTGAAAAAACAAAAAAAGTATCAGCTAGAGTTTCTTCTTTAGTTAATAAAGCTTTGTTATGGATTTTTGATATTTCAATTCCATGCCCATGTTGAAAGCTAATCCAATGAAATTTTTTTTTATTTATTTTTCCATAATCATATAATGATGTCTGGAATGATCCTCTTATAATTCTTGTTAAAAAAAATAAGTTATTAGGTTGATTGTCAAATATTTTTTGATGAAGTAAAAAATATTTTTGGTATTCTTTTAAAAATGATTTGAAATAAAATTCAATATAATTTTTGAATTGTATGTTGTTTTCAAAATACTTATAAATTATTTTATCTAAAGCAATATTTATAGTTCTTTCAATATCAACATTATTAGAATTAATTTTTGTGAGAGAATAGTTTTCTTTATTATATAATTTTGTACCAGAATATTTGTTTAAAAAATCATCTAATTCAAGATAAAAAGGTTCTGTGGCTAAATGTATAAATGTATTATTTTTTAAATTTACAATATTACTAAATTTTTTAATATATTTTTTTTTAAAATAAAACTTAATTTCTTTTAAAGAAAACAATTTAAGTAAATCAGATTTTTTTAAATAGTTTAATTTATTTGCTTCTTTATAATTATAGTGAATCTTTGATTTAAAAGGTAATGCAAATTTAAACAGTTCGTTAATATTTTTGTCTTCTGTGAAAATTGTAATTTTTTTTTTATTTTTGGCAATATTTTTTACCGCATCAAAATATTGATAAGCTCCAATACAGCCATAAAGTGTTCTACTTAAGTTTTTTCTTAATGCTAAGTTATTTTCTATTTTTAATAATTTATAAAATTCTTTAAATATTTTTTCTGATTTTAATAATAATTTTTTTCTTTTTGAAAAATTTAAAAATGAATAAAAATTTCTTACTTTATTTTTTAAACTATTTTCAGGTGTAAAGCTTATAATATTTTGTTTTTTTTTTGATATTTGTTTTTTTATAATATTATAGCTATCTGTAATAATTATATGCTTATTGTTTTTGTAACTCATTTTTAAAAGTACTTATATATAGAAGATAAAAACTGAAATGTAACTCAATTTAAGTAAGTTTTTATTGTCTATAAACACTCGATCAGATATGTATTTTTGATACCACACAATATCTCCACAATTTATAAATAGTTTTGATACAAACTTGTTTTATTTTAAGAAATTTCAAATAATTCTTTAAAAATATTAAAAACATATTAATTTAAAAAAATTATGATTAAAAAAAAGAATGTTGAAAAAAAATTTTTAGAAGACGGCTATTTTGATTTTGGTAGTATTTTAAACAAAAAAGATTGTTTAATATTGAGAGACTATATCAATAAAAAAAGACCTTGTAGTAAAAAAATTTTTTACAAAAATGAAAAAGAGTTTTTAAAAAAAGGGAGATTTAAAAATTATTCGCCTGGCGAGAAAGATCATAATGCAATTTTTAATCTTAATTTAAATTTAGATTTTATTGAAAAATCTAAAAAATTTAAGAAGTGTGTAGAGGCCATTGTTGGCAAAGATTATATCATAAAAAAAAAATCAATTATCAGATCAGTACCAAGAAGAATGCACCCAAAGTGGGCATTATCCTTTACTAAAGATATAGGAAGGCCAAATGTTAATCCTTATATTAAAGAGGAATATCAAGATGTTCAATACTTTCAAAATGTGGATTTTCATCAAGACATGACAAGAGGAATAAAATTTGTAACATTTTATATATATTTAGATAAAGTAAATAAAATTGATTCACCATTAAATATTCTTTCTGGTACTTATAAATTCGGATCAACACATTATCCTCATTATTTAAGACCAAGCGAAAGTAAAAATATTTGGTATTATAGCAATCTTCAAGGCAATCATATGAAGTCTAGTCAAGTAAGTATATCTGGTGGTGTTGGAAAAGTTTTTTGTTTCCATGGTTTAAATTTACATGGCACCAAATTAAATAATAGTAAAAAACCAAGAATATCTCTTAGATACTTAATTCAATGTAATGAAAAAAAAAATAAAAATAATATTTTTTTAAAGAGCTTTAAAAATTGTATTGGCAAAATTGTAGAAAAAAGGAAGTTAAAAAATGGATTTTATTTTCAAAGATTAGATAGAACTCCTAAAGGCAATTTCCTAAAAACAGGAAGTTCAATTTTATAAAATATTTTATGAAAATAAAATATTTTACAAATTCAATGGTTTTACTAAAAGGCAAGAAAGTATCTGTTCTATTTGATCCATGGATAACTTTTGATAGGACTTCAAATACAAATCTTTATAATTTTCCCGAAACTAAGTTTTCTAAAACTGAAATAGCATCAATAAATCCAGATTATATATACATTACTCATACACATGCTGACCATTTTGATAAAACTACACTTAATTTATTTAATAAAAAAACACCTATTCTATGTGCTGATTACAAAAATAATTTTACAGAAAAAAATATAAAGTCTTTAGGATTTAAAAACGTTATAGTATGTAAAAATAATGAAACATTTAATCTAAGTAATGATGATCAGTGCACGTTATTTACTGCTGAGATAAATTATGAGGTTGACTCATTAGGTATTTTCAAAATTGACGGCATCACTATGCTTAACGCAAATGATGTAGTTTATTCAGA
Source organism: uncultured Pelagibacteraceae bacterium (assembly GCA_902568235.1). Lineage (GTDB taxonomy): Bacteria > Pseudomonadota > Alphaproteobacteria > Pelagibacterales > Pelagibacteraceae > Pelagibacter. The sequence goes on from CACFPS010000011.1 coordinate 10,676, forward strand.
AAATCAAATGAACAAAATAGGAAAACAATTTGATTTTGATTTTGCAATGATACCTTATGCTTATCAAGGTCCTTACCCGGCATTTTATGAAAATCTTTCTGAAGAAGAAAGATCTAGTAAAGCTAATGAAAAAAAAATTAAAAATTATGAGCTGATGTACAAATTTATAGAGAGCACAAAACCCAAAATGGTATTTCCATTTGCGGCTGGTTGTGTTTATGGAGGCGATAAAGCATTAAAATATGCTTATTACGGCGTTGGTACAGCAAATGAGGCAATAGAATATTGTAAGAATAAAGGACAAAAATTCAAAGAAATATTAATAAATTGTGGACATGAGTATAATTTTGATACTGGAAAAAGATCTGCAAAATTTACTCCAATAACTCACCGTGACCAAGAAGAATATTTAGAGCATATTTCTAAACATAAAAGTATATTCGACGATGAATTTCTATCCGAAAAACTTGAAAAATATTTTCCTCATAATGAATTAGTTTCTGAAATTTTTCTTATAGGCAAGTCTTATCAGCAAAATTTAGTTAGGCTTTTAAAAAAAGCAAGATTTAACCAAATAAAGTGGCAAAAGAAAATGAATATAATTTCAAATAAAGCCTTTTTTATTGATGTTGGTCATGATCATTTGTACAGAATGAATTTAGCTGACGAAACTGTGGAGCTAGTGAAAGAAGATAATATTCAAGATAAAAATTATGAAATTTTTAGGTGTAGCTATAGCTTATTCATTGGACTGCTAACTGGTCATTTTAATTACTCAAATGTCAAGACTGGCTTGATGAGTTTTTATAGAAAACCAGACATATTTGATCCAAAAATTCATACTTTAATGAGTTATCTTCAACTTTAAGATCTCACACCATCTTTATAAATTTTCAAATTTTCAAAATTATTATTAGATTTAGTTTCTTTCAAAGCATTTTTAATTTTAAATAATATTTTTTTATAAATTTTTTTATCTGTGTGAGCGAAGCAAAAATTAAAACTATTTCCGATCAATAATTTATTAATTATTAAATTGCGTCTCAATGCTATAAGATATTTCTTATTTATGCCTTTCCTCACACCAAATGATGGTCTCCACCAAACGCCTTTTAAAATAAATATATGATCCAATTTATTATTTTTTAATATATTATTTATATCATTTATTAAATACTTCGAAAATTTTTTAATTGAATTAATTACTTTTTTTGATTTTAAATATTTTATTGTTTCTAAAGCAGCAACCATTGAAAGTGTTTCACCACCAAATGTAGTAGAAAAAAAAATTTTATCAAAATTTTTCATAATTTTTTTTTTCCCTACTATTGCAGATATAGGCATTCCATTTGCCATAGCCTTTCCAAAACAAGATACGTCGGGTGTTACTCCGTAATAGTGTTGTGCTCCTTTTAAATGGACTCTAAAACCTGTAACAATTTCATCAAAAATTAATAAACACCCATACTTTTTGCTTAAAAGTCTTACTTTTTTTAAAAAATTACTTTTGGGCTCAATGTCATAAACAGGTTCCATTATGATTGCTGCATATTTTTTTGGATTTTTTTTTAATATTTTTTCTAATTGATTAATGTCATTATATTTAAAGGAAGTAGTTAATTTTTTTATTTTTTCTGGAACTCCAATAGACATTTTTGTTTTTCCTATGTACCAATCATGCCATCCATGATAGCCACAAAAAATTACATTATTTCTTTTAGTATATGCTCTTGAAAGTCTAATTGCTGCTGCAGTTACGTCAGATCCATTTTTGCCAAACCTTACCATTTCTGCTGATGGTATAAGTTTACACAAAACTTTAGATAGTTGTGTCTCGATCTTTGTTGGTAGTGAAAAAGTGATACCTTTATTTAGTTGCTTAATTATAGCTTTATTTATTTGTTTACAATTGTATCCAATTATAATTGGCAAAAGTCCACAAATAAAATCAATATATTTTTTATTATCCTCATCCCAAACGTAACACCCATTTCCTTTTTTTAAAAAGTAAGGAGAAATATTTTTAAAGTGAACTTTATAAGATTTAGAGTAAGTCTGGCTTGCTAAAGGTATATACTTTAAGGCACTTTTGAATAGTTTTTTGTTATTTTTCATTATTTATCTTTACATTTTTTAAATATATCGATTTCCAATTGTCTTCAATATTAATATATTTTGCTAGTTTTTTTATTTTTTTTAAATCATGCATATTATCGATGGTCAACCTTATGTGATTTAAGTTTTTTGAATTTTTAAAATTGAATGATTTAATTTTAGTATATTTGCTTAATTTTTTTTTTCTGATTGCATAGGTAACATGTTCTTGATTTAATTTTTCATTAAAATATTTAAGACTTTTTTTAAGTAATTTTAAGCTTACGATTTCAATATCAAAGCCATTCGGAAAAGATGGTGGATTTACGTTTGATAGATAATTAAATTTTCCATTTAGATATTTTTTTACAAATTTATCAATAAGTTTTGCATCAACAAACGGACAATCAGCTGTTAGTCTTACTATATGTTTTAGTCCATACTTGTCAGCTGCATTTATATATCTTTTAAGTACATTTTGTTCTGATCCACGAAAAAAATTTATTTTTTTAGACTTAATCTTTGTTATTTCATCATCTGTCTTTTTATTAGATGTCGCAATTATTATTTTTTTTACTTTTTTTGATTTTTTTATTCGCAATAACATATATTCTAAGAAAGATTTATTTGGCAATATTTTTTTTAATATTTTTTTCGGTAATCTTCTTGAACCAGTTCTTGCTTGAATAATTATTCCTAAATTCTTATGCATTAGCCTGAACTGCTATACTTATATTTTTAATTGCATCTTTTGGATCACATATTACTTTATTTTTTTTTTTTTTAATACAATTAATAAAATTGATAATCATATTTTTATAATCTATCATTTTATCTTGATTGAATTTTTTATATAATTTTTTTCTATTTCTTTTGTCAAATATAATTAATGAATTTTTTTTGATATCTGTTTTAATAAGTCCAATATCACTCAAAATTTCAATTTTTCTTTGGTCTGGACCACCAATATAATCTAGCTGAATATTAGATAGAAATCTTTCATCTATTAACAAATTAATTGAAGCATAAGAATTTTTTTTAAAATATTTTTTATTATGATTCTTTGAAAAAGAATTAATGAAATTTATTTTTTTAAATAAAAAAGTATTAAGATCTATTTCGTGAATACTGTCAAAAACGATTCCACCTCCTTTTCTTTTATGTGTATAATTCTTTTTAAAATTATATTTATCTCTCCAATTTAAAACGTTAGAGCTCATAACAAAATTGGCCCAATATATTTTTTTTGTTTTATTGATGATATGCTTTAAAAATTTAATACACTTCCTAGTTCTTAAATTATAATTGACACCTATAATTTTTTTATTTTTTTCATAGATTTTAATTACTTTATTTGTTTTTTTTATTTCATGACTAAAAGGTTTTTCTATAAAAATGTGTTTATTTTTATCTGAAAAATAATTTAAATATTTTAAATGTGTATCATTCGGAGAGGAAATTATCATAGTATTACATTTTTGATTAAGCATTTTTAGAGGTAAGTAATCTTTATTTTTTATAAAATTTGGATCATAAATAAAATATTTGTAGCCAAGTTCTTTTAAAATTTTAGCGTGAACTTTGCCGATAGATCCATAGCCAACAATTCCGAATATTAATTTTTTATATTTTCGAGCTTTCATTCTCTATAATATTAGCAATTTTTTTAGCATCTATAAGGCTTATATTTTCGTGTAAAGGGATACTAAATGATCTCTCAAAGTACTTTATGCTTCCTGAAAAATTTTTATCTTTAGACTTATATAGAGGATGTTTATTAAGAGGAAGATAATGTATTTGAGTAAAAATTTTTTTTTTTTTAAGATTATACATAAGTTGTATTTTATTTAACTTTTCTAACTTTCTAATTAACAAAGGATATAAATGGTACGCTGATTTTACATTTTTTTTTATTGGAACTGTGTCAAAAATTTTACTTTTACGAAAATAAGTATCATAAAATGCAGCAATCTTTCTTCTATGATAAATTTTTTTTTTCACTCTTTTTATTTGGCTATAGCCTAGAGCACAATTAATATCACTTAATCTAAAATTATAGCCTGGATAAAAAATTTTATAATAACTATGACTAAATCCAGATTTTCGAATTAGATTTTTTTTATACCCGTGGTTCATTAAGGTTAAAGCTTTTTTATAAAAGCCAACATTATTTGTCAGTAAAGCTCCACCTTCACCAGTTGTAATTAATTTTGAAGGGTGGAAGGAAAGAGTTGATATATCACAAAATGAATTGTCACAGATGTTGTACATTTTTCTGTTTAATAAATATTTTGTGCCCAAGGCATGGCATGCATCGTCTATTATTTTTATTTTTTTTTTCTTACAAAATTTATAAATTTCATTTATATTTTCTACATTTCCATTTAGATGAACGTTGATAAAACAACTAAATTTTTTATTTTTAAATGCTTTTTTTAGTAGATCTACATTTACTAATCCAGTTTTTTCGTCAACATCAACTAATAATACCTTGTGACCAGATAATAGAACTGAATTAGCAGTTCCAACAAATGTTATATTAGGAACTGCTATATATGAACTTCTATTTAATGATAAAGCTTGTACAGCAAGGATTAATGCCGAGGTTCCACTGTTGACTGCTATTGAATATTTAGATTTGGTAAATTTCGATAATGCATTTTCAAATTTATTAATTAATGGTCCACGACTTAAATTTCTAAAGTAAAGTGTTTTGTTAACTTCTTTAAGGTCATCTTTTATTATTTTTTGCTTTGAATAAGTGTATATTTTCAAATTATTTTACTCGACAATTCTGTGCCTTTGATCCAGGCTTTATTTTTATTACTTGAGTATTCAAAAAGTCCTTTTATTCTTTTTCCATTTATTTTGTATTTTCTTTTTGTCCAAAATTTAAACTCTGGTAAAATTACATAATGACTTCCACAATCATAAACATTCTTAGTTTCTTCGTGTATTAATTTTTCATGAATTTTTTCACCAGGCTTTATACCGATGTTATTTAATTTAACTTTTGGCAAAATTGTTTTGATGCAATCAACAATTCTCATACTCTTCATTTTTGGAACAAAGACTTCTCCCCCTTCCATCTGGTTAATTGAATTATAAACAAATTCAACTGCATCTTCTATTGTTATCCAAAATCTAGTCATATCTTTATGAGTTAAATCAAAAATTTTAACTTTATTTGCTTTTGCGATATTTAATTTTTCGATTAAACTTCCTCTAGATCCCAAGACATTTCCATAACGCACTATAGAAAATTTTGTTTTACCCGCAGAAACGTTATTTGAAGATATGAATATTTTTTCAGCACATAATTTTGTTGATCCGTATAGGTTAATTGGATTTACAGCTTTATCAGTAGATACCAGCATGCACTTTTTAACTTTATTTTTTATGCATGCGTTAATTAGATTATTGGATCCAAAAATATTTGTCGATATTGCCTCCATAGGGTTATACTCAGCAAATATTACATGTTTCAAGGCAGCAGCATGAATGGCCACATCAACACCACTAGTTGCCAGTTCTAATCTTTTTTCATCTCTCACATCACCAATAAATAACCTTGTATTTTTGCTAACTAAATTTGTATTTAGCATATCATTAAATTTATGCTCATCCCGGGCGTAGATTATTATTTTTTTTGGCTTATTTGATTTTAAATTTTGCAAAAGTTTTAAAAAAGCTTTACCAAATGTGCCCGTTCCACCAGTAATAAGAATTGTTTTATTTTTAAATGATTTGTTCATAAAATTATAATGTTATGTAGTTATAACTATTTTTATTAATATTTTTAAAGTTATTGTTTAAGTCTATAAATATACCACCCTTTTTTAAGATTGACCTGATATTATTTCTTAGAAATTTGACAATTTTATTATGTGGTACAGCTAGAATAACTACATCATAGGGTTTTTTTCTTGAAATTGTAACATAATCATTTTTAAATTTAGCATCTTTAATTAAAGGGTCATAATAATCAACGGAGTAACTTTTTGAAAGATTTTTAAAAAGATCAAAATATTTTGAATTCCTCAAGTCGCCTGTATTTTCTTTAAACGCTACACCTAAATATAAAATTTTATATTTTTGATCTAAATATTTTAAAATTTTTTCTGAGTAATATGAAATCATACTTTCATTAGTGTTTCTTGCGGACATAAATACATTTGGTTTAAAATTTATTTTGTCACAGATAAACTTTAAATAATATGGATCAATCCCAATACAGTGCCCACCAACGAGTCCTGGTTTAAATTTTAAAAAATTCCATTTTGTGCTTGATGCTTCTAGTACATCATGGATAGAAATATTAAGTATACTAAAAATTTTTGTTAACTCATTAATTAATCCAATATTAAGATCTCTTTGAACATTCTCTATTAATTTTGCTGCTTCAGCAACTTTAATGTTTTTAGCAGAAAAAATTTTATTGTTATTAATTGAACCATAAATAGTTCTCATTAGACTCAATGTTTTATTGTTATTTGCTGAAATTACTTTGGTTATTTTAGATATAGTATTTATTTTATCACCTGGATTAATTCTTTCTGGTGAGTAGCCAAAGTTTAGCCGATTGAATTTCTTTCCAAGATATTTGTTTACTAAAATTTCAGTAGCACCTGGATAAAATGTACTTTCAATTATCAATGTATCATCTTGTTTAAAAATTTTTGAAATTTTAGATAATGAGTTTTTTAAAATTTTTAAATCAGGTTTTTTATGTTTATTTACCGGGGTAGGCAAACAAACTATAAAAATATTGGTTTTTATTAAATCTTCAAATTTTGAAGTTAATTTTAATTTTTTACTAATTTTTTTTAACTCACCTGTTTCATCTAATCCTTTCTTTAATTTAAGAATTTTGTTTTTATTAATATCGTATCCTATAGTTTTAAAATGTTTCGATAGTTGGTTGGCTAGAGGAAGACCAACATAGCCCATTCCTATCACTGAAATAAAAATTTTTTTCTTTTTTGGCATTTTGAAATGTAATATGTTAAATAATTTGTAATCTCAATACTTTTACTTATGAAAATATGCATGGCAATTTCTACAATGTCTTCTGGTGGGGCAGAGCGAAATGCTTGCTTGCTTGCTAATCATTTTTCAAAAAAGAATGATGTTTTGATTTTGACGCTTCAAAAAACTAAAAAAAGTTTCTACAAAATAAATAGAAAAGTTGATGTAATTAATCTAAATTTACTACAAAATACTAATAATTTTTTTTTTAAATTTTTAAATTTCATTAAAAGAATTTATGTAATAAGTGTACATTTAAAAAAACAAAAACCAGATATTTTAATTTCTTTCTTAGAGACCACAAACATAACATTAATAATCTCATCTTTATTTATAGGATCAATTAAATTAAAAATTGTTTCGGATAGAAATAATCCAAAAAAATCAGAAAGATCAGCAATTATATCAGTGTTTAAATTTTTATTTTACAGATATGCAGATTACATAGTACTCCAAACAAAAAAAATTAAAGAAAACTACCTATTTTTAAAAAAAGCTAAAATAAAAATTATACAAAATACTATATCCGATAAAATCAAATTAAAGAATAATTATAAATATAAAAAAAATTTAAAAATAATTTCAGTGGGAAGATTAGAGCCACAAAAAGGTTATGATGTACTTCTTAAATCTTTATCAATTTTGAGATACCAGAATCAAAAATTTTTATGTGATATATTTGGTATTGGTTCTGAAAAAAAAAAAATTTCTATTTTGATAAAAAAACTTGGACTAGAAAAAAATGTTAAGTTAAAAGGAGTAAATAAAAAAATATTAAATTATTATAAAAATTATCATTTATATATTCTAAGTTCAAGATTTGAAGGTTATCCAAATTCTTTGTTAGAAGCCTTAGCGGCAGGTCTTCCGAGCATAAGTTCAGATTGTGATTATGGACCCAGAGAAATTATTAATAACAATTTTAATGGTTTATTATTCAAAAATGAAAATCATCTAGATCTCCATAAAAAAATTAAATATCTTCTTAAGAATAAGAATAAATTTAATTATTTTGGTAAAAATTCAAAAATTAAATT
>CACFPS010000012.1 GCA_902568235.1 uncultured Pelagibacteraceae bacterium
TTAGTTAACACAGAAAAAATTTTTTATCTTTTAAAAATTCTTGGAAAACAAGGTAAATTTAAAAAAATATTTAATATCTTATTTTTATCACAAATATCAACTGCATTACCAGCCTCAACAATTGCATCAAAAGCTTGGATAGACTCAAGTTTAATAAAGACTTTTGGTTTAAACTTAAATGATTATTTTAAATTTAATTTAATTATATTGGTTTTATCAACAATTATATTTATTTTTTTTTATTTTACTTATACTTATTTAAATACAAATTTGTTAATTTTTGAATTTATAATATTTTTATTCGCAATTGTAACTTGCTTTAAGTTAGAAAAATTTAAAAATTATTTTTTTTGTCTTTCTTTATTTATCGCTAATTTATTACTTAACATTTTTATTTCTTTTGTGATTATCTATTATATCAGACCAGATTTATTGGATAATAATTTTTTAAATATTTTTTTATCAAGTCTTATTTCTATTTATTTAAATCTAATATCAATTCTACCTTTAAATATTGGATATTCACAAATGGTACATGGCATTACATTTGACTATTTTTCATTACCTCATGGATTGGCTATTATAATTGCTACTATTAAACAAATTTGCGATGTTATAATTATTTTAATAACTTTTATTATTTATAAAAATAAATTTTTTTCGAAATAATTTTTATAAAAGCAATAAATTATTTTATTCCAATTATGCCTATAAAGTTGAACCATTTAAAGAAAACATCATTTTTCTTAAAGCCAATTTCATTTAACTGTAAATTGATCTCATTTGCACTAAGTAAATTCATGCTTGATCTTAATAATTTAGACTTATTTAATATTTGTGCTGGATTCAGCTGTTTTTGAAGTTTAAAGTCGAAATAAACTTGATTGAATATATCCTCAAAAGCTGAGTTGGAAGATCTTATTTTATCAACAAAAATAAATCCTCCACCTTTGTTTAGTGATTTATATATTATTTTAATTAGTTTTTTTCTCTGTTTAAAGTTTAAAAAAGGTAAAGTTAAAATAGACAATACTAAGTCATTGTTTTTAAGATTTTTAATTTTAGTTAAATCTTTTTTGTCATAAATTATTTTTAAATTTTTATTATTAATTTTATTATTTTTTTTTTTAGCAATTTCTAACATTTTAGAACTTTGATCAATTCCAATTAATTCAATTTTGTTATTTAATTTCAAGTTAGCTATTTTATTTATAGTTTCTCCTGTTGAACAACCTAAATCATACATTCTTGTTTTTTCTTTTAAAAACCATTCACTTAAAGATACAACATAATTTTGAATATCCACATAATGTGGAACAGATTTGATTACGTGACTATCAAAGTTTTTAGAAATTTTACTATTAAATTTCCAAGAGTTCTCTATTGCAGTTAAGTTTTTATCAAGTGTTACTTTGCTCAAAAAAATATTTTATGTTAAATATTAAGCTCAGATATAAACTTTATGATGCAAAATACAATAAATTATTTTTTGGGTATTCTTGGCTTTAAAATTGCAAAAAAATTAAATCACTCTATTCTAAAAAAATCATTTTTGGAGAGATTTGAATCTTGTAAAAATTTAAGTTCCAAGAAAGTAGAATTTTTTTTAACTTTAGAAAATATTTTAGATTACTTGGTGAGTAATAAAATCGATGGTGAAATTGTTGAGTGTGGTGTATTTAAGGGTGCAAATTGTAGATTTATATGTGATTATTTAAAAACAAATGGTCTTGAAGATAAAAAAATTTACTTATACGATACATTCGAAGGTATGCCTACAGCATCATCTGAAGATATAAATATAAATTCAAAAAAAAATTATAATGAATATCTAGATAATAATTCTAAAAGTTCCAGTTTAAAGAATTTTTATAGATATGAAAATATAAATAATGTGGAAAAAAATTTGCTTTCTACGAAATACGATAAGAATAAAATTTTCTTTATAAAGGGGCTTGTGGAAGAAACAATACCAAAGAAAATTCCTGAAAAAATATGTTTGCTTATCTTAGACACTGATTATTACAAATCAACTAAACATGAATTAAATCACCTTTATCCACTATTAATAAGAGGAGGTGTACTAATTGTAGATGATTATGGTACATGGGCAGGTGTAAAGAAAGCTGTTGATGAATATTTTATAGACAATAAAAACCTAAGATATTTTATAGACCACAAAACTTTGGTATTTATTAAAAATTAGTTTAAAATTAAAATTTATTTTCTCGTCCAGATATTTTTATCATTAGATGTATATCCTCCATATATAAATTTTCTCCACCCATTGGCATTTATAATTTTAGATACAGAATGAAATGAATTTTGATTTGATAAAAAAAATAAAGCTTGGTTCTTCTTCGGTACAAATTTTTTAAAAATTTCCATATTTTGATTATGAACTACAAATTCTCCTCCAAAACCACCAATATTTATCTGATCCTCAAGATATATTAAAAATGCAAGAATGGTTCCGTCACTATCTTTGTGGGGATTTCTAAAATATCCATTCGAAGCAGATGAAATATCTAATCTTAAATAACAAAACTCTTCATTAGATCTATAATTCTTATATAAAGTTTTTTTTGATAAAAATCTTAAAAAATTAAAAATTTTATTTCGAGGAACTTTTTGAGTTAATTCTTTTATGTAAAAAGATAAATTATAATTTAATTTATTTTTTTTATGAAAAGTTTGATTTAATTTAAGTTTAGAAAAATGAGAGAAATTTTCTGAATTTACATCCACTAAAATATTTAATATTTTATCGTAAAATTCTTGAGAATTAATTTCTTTATAAAGTCTTTGCCAAAAAATATTTTTTTTTATAAAATCATAAAAATCAGGGTTATCATTTGATAAAAATCTTCTATTTACCATAGTTTTTTTAAATTTAATAAAATTTTCATATTTAGGAAACTGATCAATGATTTCGGAAAGAAAATTTTCGTCAAAAATGTTTTCTACAACAAAGATTGGATATGGATGCTCGATTTTTTCTCTTTTATTTAAATTTATCATTAATATTTTGTTATTTTATAAATAAATAGAATTATAAATGAAAACATTATATGCAAAAGAGTTATAAAAAAATTTGAATTATACTTTTTCATTGTATTAAACTTTTCTTTAAATTGATCAAATGAATTTTTATAAGATAAACTGGCAGAATGTCTTCTAAAAAATGAAATTCGATGGTTTATTATTAATGGCTTTGACAATTTTATCATTCTAATCCACATGTCATAATCCATATTAAAACGAAGTGTTTCATCAAATTTACCTACTTTATAAAAAAAATCTTTTTTCCAGTAAACAGAAGGTTGAGAAATTATATTGTTTACTAGAAGCAAACGTAAATCTAGCTTTTTCAATAATTTTGCTTTATATAAATTTATTATTTTATTCAGATAATTTTTACTTCCAATATTTTCACAATTACCAATTATCCAATTAATATTTTCATTGCATTCAAATGATATTTTTAAGTTTTGCAAAGCAAGATCATCTAGCTTATCATCGCTATTCAAGTAAGTTAGATATTTTCCATTAGCCTGATTAAATCCGTCATTTAAAGCTTCTGTCATTCCTAAATTTTTTGAAATTACAATTTTTGTTATATTGTCTTGATTAAAATTATCAATTATTTCAAAAGTTCTATCAATTGAACCGCCATCTGTAAAAATACATTCTATTAAAATTGATTTACTTTGATTTTTAATTGAACGTATTGTTTCTTCTAGATATTTCTCACTATTTAATGTCGGAATGATTATAGAAAAATCTTTTTGCACTATTTTTTTTTTTGTTCATTTTTTTTTGTTAAGTTATCAACTTGAGTTTTTATAACTATATCCTCTATTTTATTGTTAAGCTCGCTGACTTTTTTTAACAAGTTTAAAAATAAAAACAAAAAAATAAGAAATGTTGCAAAAATTAAAAAATTAACTGGACTTACAATTCCAACATATTGAGATAAGGTTTTTATAAATTCAATATTTAAACTAGCAATAGATAATATAAATAATAAAAATAACCATATTAAGGTATTCTCAATTCTCAAAAATTTTTTTTTAATAAGATAAATTGGAAGTACAAATAAAAAAATTGTTGCAATATATTTAATCATTTTTTCTGTTTAATATATAGTTTAAAATAAAAAAGAATGTAACAAGTATAAAATCAACACCTCGAAAAAAATTAATACTAGAATCTCCAAAGTATCTTTTTCTTTGATTAATTGGAATAACTGAGTAAGTAAATTTTTTATTACATAATTCCATAATAATTTGTGGCTCTGGATAACTTATCAAGTAACCTTTTTTAATAATTTGCATTGGATTCTGGCCCAAACCCATCATGCCACAATTATAGTCTTCAAAGCTTAAATTAAAAAGTTTATTTATTAAATAGTTTATTGTTTTTTTTGACATTGTTTTTAAAATTCTTTCTTTATGAACAATCTTTCTTTTACCGATACTAAAATCTGTATTATTTAGCTCTTTAAAAAAATCTTCAATATATTTGGGATCATGCTCTCCGTCAGAATCAATCCTACAAAATTTTTTATAATTGTTAGCTAAAGCATAATTAATTGCCATCTTAATACTAAAACCTACGCCATAATTATTTTTTAAATTTATTATTTTTAAATTAAAAATATTTGATTTAAAATTTATTTTACCTTTTGATCCATCATTTATTATTAAAATATCAAAATTATTTTTACATACATTGTGAATTTCGGACAAAACTTTTTCACAATTTTTTATATCATTAAAACAGGGTATAAATAATAAATTCTTCAATTTAAAAATTTTTTTATTGTTAAATTAATAAGATTAAAATTTTTAATTTCTTTGATATTTGGTTTAAATTTTTTTTTCATATTAATATATCTTGGATATCTATTTAATTTTTTTTTATCTAAAAAAATAGCTTTATATATTTCACTCTGTATTTTTGCTTTATCTTTAAAATTTTTTTCACTAAGTATTTTTGTTGGTAATTGATATAGATCCAAAATTTGTTTTACATAATTTAGCAATTTTGAATCTTTTTGATAAGAATAATAGATCTCACACATCATACCTAATCCAACAGCTTCACCATGCCTAAAGAAATCCTTTTTAATATATTTATCAGTTGCCATTTCAATTGCGTGAGCAAATGTATGGCCAAAATTAAGGTTTAATCTAATATTTTTCTCATAGATGTCTTTTTTAAAATAATAAATTTTAACCTTTAATGTCTCAAATATTACTTTTTTCAAAATTTTAAATTTTCTTTCTTTTATTTCTGTATGAAAATTTTCAATAAATTTTAGTAATGATGTTTTTTTTATTAACCCACATTTTATTATTTCAGGAATTCCTGCTAAATATTCTCTTTCTGGTAGGTTGTCTATTATTTCTTTGAAAATCAAAACTGATTTAGGATGATAATAAGTCCCAATTGAATTAATTACATTTTTATAATTTATTGCTGTTTTGCCACCAATACAACTATCTACTATAGCAGTCATAGTTGTAGGTATATGAAAGTAAACCATTCCTCTAAGATAAATACTTGCCGCAAAGTTAGACAAATCTCCCACCACTCCTCCTCCACAAGAAACTAATATAGAGTTTTTAGTAAATTGATTTGAAATCAAAACATCGATTATTTTTAATAAAATTTTATAATTTTTGTTTTTCTTCTTACCTGAAATTCTAACTGAAACTAGATCTACTCCTATTATCTTAAATTCATTTTGAATAACTTTAATAATATCAAGATTAATATTATTGTCATAGACTAATAATATTTTTTTATCAGATTTTACTTTCTCTACTTGGCTAACTATATTTTTTTTAATTGTATCAGATATAACAATATTGTGAATTTCATTATTGATTTTGTAATTTATGATCATCTATAAATTTTAAATATTTTGTCATCTTTCATCTTAAGTTTTGCATTTTTATAATCTTTCATAACATCAATAGAAAAGCTATCTCCTGACATTTTAAGTGTTTTAATATTTAGTCCTATTTCTAAAGCTCTCAACAATTCCACATCTTCAATTTTCTCCAAGATTGTTTTTTTTGATTTTGAGTATTTAATTAAAGCATCAGGCAAAAAGGATATTATTGATAAATGTTTTTTTACAAATTTTGTATTTGCTTTAAATTCAAATGGAATTTGAGCTCTTGAAAGATATAAAACGTTATTTTTTTTATCCGTAACTATTTTTACTATGTTGGGATTATTTAAATTTTTAACTAATAAGTGAGGTAGAATTATATCAATTTTTCTATTTTTTTTATGAAAATCTATAACTTTGTCAATATGATAAGGACTAATTAAAGGTTCGTCTCCTTGTATATCTAAAATTAAGTCATATTTTTTTTTATTTTTAACAAAAGCCTCACATATTCTCTCTGTGCCATTAGTATGATGAGGTGAAGTTAAAATTGCTTTAGCATTAAATTTTTTGGCAATTTTTAGTATGCGATCATCATCACAACATATAAATACTTCATTTAATTTTTTTGAGAGTTTTGCTCTTCTGTATGTATGTATAACCAAAGGTATGCCCTCAATTTCAAGCAATGGCTTTTGAGGAAGTCTTGAAGAATTTAGCCTTGATGGTATCAATCCAACAGTTTTCATTTTGATGTCCATCCACCATCTATATAAAAATTTTGACCAGTTATATAGTTTGATTTATTTGAAATTAGATAAATAATCAAATTCGCAATTTCATCGGTTTCTGCCCATCTGCCTATTGGTATATTTTTTAAAGTCCAATTATGTAACTTTTTATTTCTTTTAAATTTTTCATAATATGATGATTTTGTAAATCCAGGACAAATATTGTTAATTCTTACATTTTTGGGAAATTCTACTGCTATACATTTAGTGAAAGCATCTAGAGCTCCTTTTGACGATCCATAAGCAGATAGCTCATCAAAGCCTCTTGTTCCGACAATAGAGCTAAGATTAACAATAGAAATTATCTTATTTTTTTTAATCGCTTTTTTTATATATTCTTGATTAAGTGAAACAATTGAAAAAAAATTATTATCAAAAACTTTTTTATAATCTTTAATATCAATTTTTATAAATTTTTTTCTAAATCTAATACCTGCATTATTCACGATACAATTTATATCAATTTTTTTTTTTTTTTGAAAATTAGAAATTTTTTTTAACGTAGTTTTTTTTGTAATATCCCCATATAAAATCTTTAAATTTTTATTATATTTTTTTTCTAAAAATTTTTGTTTTAATTTGCTTCTAGATACGCCAATTACATATGCATTATTTTCTAAACATAATTTTAAACAACTTAGTCCTATACCTTTACTGACGCCTGTTATTAAAACAACTTTATTTTTAAGCATTATAATTTTTTTTGTGACTTGTTATTTTTTATAAAATTTTTATCATTTAAAACTTCACTTTGATATGAAAATCTTTCTAAGATTAAATTTAGATTATTAGTTAAATTAAATCTTATTTTTTTTCTTACTTTGATAGACCATTTTACATCCTCTCCCTGTTTATGATCCAAATAATTTGAAAACAAATTTTTCTCTATAAATTTTTTTTTTAAAATTAAATAAGATCCATGAAAATACATATAGCGCCTGTCTTTGATATTATAAGGACAAAAAGATTTTCCAATTTTTGGGTAATCAAGATACATCCAGTCTAAATATCTTTTGTTGTCTAGAGTTTTTATTTTTGGCATTAATAGATCGTTTTTAGAAATTTCTTTTTCAATTTTTCTGATATTAAACTTTTTTAACTTGAAATAATCTAATGTCATTATTAAATTTTTATAGTTAGAAACTTTTACGGCCAGATTTCTCTTCTTGCCAAGTGTAATTTTATCAGAATTTAAATTAATAATTTTTACTTTATTCAATGAGATTTTTGATTTATTAAAGTTTGTAATAATTATTATTTCATAATTTTTTTTTTTAAAAATCTTTTTATATTTTGATATTTTTTTTGTTAAATTTTTTTTTACATCATAAGTCAAAAATATAATACTCCAGCCATTTTTATATTTTTTTTTTATTTTAAGCTCATTTGTAAAATATGGATTTACATTCAAATTTTTAAAAAAATAATTATAAAATTTTATTAAATATTCTCGAAGATTAAAAAAAAATATATAATAAAGGAATTTTTGTGCAAAATAATTATAAGTTAAAAATGAAATAAATTTTTTTTTCATGAATAATCTCAATCATACAATTAATCAAAAGCTTTTGTAATTTCTTCAACCATTTTCTTTGCATCTGCAAATAGCATTAATGTATTGTCTCTATAAAAAAGGTCATTATCAATGCCTGCATAACCAGGGGATAAACTTCTTTTTACGAATAAAACTGACTTTGATTTTTCGACGTCTAAAACTGGCATACCATAAATTGGACTTTGTGGGTCAGTTTTAGCAACTGGATTTGTTACATCATTAGCTCCTATTACAAATGCTACATCAGCGTTAGCAAAATCACTATTTATTTCTTCAAGTTCAAAAACTTCATCATAAGGAACATTTGCTTCTGCTAACAGAACGTTCATATGTCCTGGCATTCTTCCTGCAACTGGATGTATTGCATATGTAACTTTAATATTATTTTTTTTAAGAGTGTCTACCATTTCTCTAAGTGCATGTTGAGCTTGGGCTACTGCCATACCATATCCTGGAACTATTATTACAGAAGATGCATTTTTCATTAAAAAAGCCGCATCATCAGCGTTACCACTTTTTACAGGTTTTTGTTCTTTGGATGATTTATTTGAATTTTGATCCGCAGCACCCCAGCCACCTAATATTACATTAAAAAATGATCTATTCATACCCTTACACATTATATAAGAAAGAATTGCTCCTGATGAACCCACCAATGCTCCGGTAATAATTAATGCGGTATTTTCCAACGTAAAACCAATTCCAGCTGCTGCCCAACCAGAATATGAATTCAGCATAGAAATTACAACTGGCATATCTGCTCCACCTATTGGTATAATTAAAAGTACTCCAATTAAAAAAGATAGACCTATTATTGTCCAAAACAAACTATCTGATTGATGTCTACATAAATAAAATATTAGAACAATTATCGCTATACCTAGAATTAAGTTAATATAATGCTGCTTTGCAAAAATAATCGGAGCACCAGACATAATTCCTCTCAATTTCAGAAATGCAATTATTGAACCAGTAAACGTTATTGCTCCTATTGATGCTCCTAAAGACATTTCGATTAAACTTGCAATTTTAATTTCTCCAATATTTCCTAGGTTAAATGCTTCAGGTTTTAAAAATGCAGATATTGCAACAAATACAGCGGCTAAACCAACTAAACTATGAAATCCAGCAACTAACTCTGGCATTGCAGTCATTGGAATTCTAAAAGCTATTAGCGCGCCAATAGTTCCGCCAATTAATAAAAAAATCAATACATAAACTAAGTTTAAATTAAAACCTCCAACTGAAAGAAAGGTTACTAATATTGCAATAATCATTCCGGCAATGCCAAAATAGTTACCTCGCCTTGATGTTTCTGGAGAAGATAAGCCTCTTAAAGCTAGAATAAATAAAATCCCAGATAATAAATAAAAAGATGCAGATAAGTTGGCTGACATAATTTACTATTTTTTCTTCTTTTTTTTATACATTTGCAGCATTCTTTGAGTGACTAGAAAGCCCCCAAAAATATTAACTGCAGCTAATATTATTGCTAGAAATCCAAAAATATTTGAAATTTCAAATATTTTTTCTGCTGATCCTGCTAAGGCAGCAATAATTGCACCTACTATTATGACTGATGAAATAGCGTTGGTAACAGACATTAAGGGTGTATGAAGAGATGGCGTAACACTCCAAACTACATAATATCCAACAAATATTGATAGTATAAATATGCTGAGTCTAAAAATGAAAGGATCTATTTCCATCGTTATTTTATCAAAGTTTTACTAATAATTTCATCTTCAATATTTATATTAATATTTTTTTTACCTTCGTCATATAAATTATTTATAAAATTATAAACATTTTTTGAATATAAATTAGATGCTGAAACAGGTAATTTATTTAAAATATTTTTTTCACCAATTATTTTTACTCCATTATTTTCAACAATTTCATCAACCTTAGTTAATTCTGCATTTCCACCTTGTGCAGCTGCCAAATCATAAATTATTGATCCAGTTTGCATAGTTTCAATCATATCTTTTTTGATAATTAGTGGTGCCTTCTTTCCTGGTATTAAAGCTGTACAAACGACAATATCAATTTTTTTAAGAGTTTCTTTTAATAATTCTTCTTGTTTTTTTTTAAATTCTGTGGATGCTTCTTTGGCATATCCTCCTTCAGTTTCAAAATTTTCAGACCCTTCAACCATCAAAAACTTTCCTCCAAGACTCTCAACTTGTTCTTTCGAGGCTATTCTAACATCAGTAGCATAGACAATCGCTCCCATTCGTTTTGCGGTTGCAATAGCTTGAAGACCGGCAACACCTGCTCCAACTATTAAAACTTTTGCAGCTGGAATTGTGCCCGCTGCAGTCATCATCATTGGTATTGCTTTTTCAAAGTATGCGAATGAATCAACTACCGATTTATATCCTGCAAGGTTAGCCTGAGATGATAAAATATCCATAGCTTGTGCCCTTGTAATTCTTGGAAGTAATTCGAGCGAAAATACATTAACTTTATTTTTTGCTAAAATTTTTAGCTTCTTTTCATTTAAATAAGCATCAAGTATACCTATTAAAGTTTGATTTTCTTTTAAAAGACCAATTTTGTTATCTTCGAGCATATTAACTTGCAAAATAAGATTTGATTTTAATATCACATCTTTATTGTTGTCTAATATTTCGACGCCTTCTTTAGAATAATCTTCATCTTTAAAGCCTAAATGAGATGCATAATTTTTTACTATACAAATATTAATTCCCAAAGATTTATATTTTTTAGAAATCTCAGGAGTAATTGCTACTCTTTTTTCTAAATTTCTATTCTCTGATACTGAACCAATAATCATTTTATAAAAGATATATTGCCATTAAAATAATTAATTTTAAACAGCAACCAATCCCCAAAGTAAAAACTTTGTAAAATTATTCCATAAATTTTATGGCTCTCAAAATCCATAAAACTATTTTTGTCTTGCTTTATATTTTGGATTTTTTTTATTAATGATATATACCCTACCTCTTCTCTTAACTAATTTTGAGTTAAGATCTCTTTTTTTTAAAGATTTAAGTGAGCTTGCAATTTTCATAAAATTTAATGCTTTAATAAACTAAGTTAGATAATGTTTCAAATACCATATTGACACAAATAATCAACATTTAGAGTTTTCAAAAGATATAAAATACTCATTTATCCTCTACTGGTTGAGTTTATCTAGAATTGATATGTATATTATTTTTTGAGTTTGATCTGCTCCATAAAAATATTCCTACTGGAAAAAAATATATAATATTTAGCCAGTTATTAAAAAAATTACCACTTGGAACAAGCGGCCAAAGAGTTAAATAAAAGGCAATAATTAAACAAATTTCTAAATCATTATATAAGTATTTACTTCTGTAAATTTTTATTAAGTGAATAATTAATTTATAAGAAAAGTACAAAAAAATTGAAAAAATAAATAAAAAACCAATTAAACCAGTTTCTGATAATAATTGAACATAAGTGTTGTGAGGGTGAGGAGAGCAAGTATAATCTGATATACGAAATCTGTCTTCATTACAAAAATTCCTAAAGTTTTTTACCCCTAAACCAAATATTTTATTTTCATTAAACATCCTTAATGCTGAGACGTAATGTTCTTCGTGTTGACGTGTTAAAATATAAAATTTTTCATTACCGCTTTCAGATTTTATTATTTGTGATAGAGTCACGTTTATAAATCTATCTCTAGTTTTTTCTGAAAATGATAAAATTAATGAAGTTGTAATTATAAAGCTTACTAATATTATTCTTGCTATTTTTTTTTGATTGGGAATAAATATTGACATCATTATTATAGACAAAATTATAAAAAATAATGCTGTTCTTTCACCACTTAAAAAAACTAAAATGATAGTTAGGATAAAAATTGGAATAAAAAAGTAAAAGTTTTTTTTAGTATTAGTGAACCAAAAATAAAGGCCAAAAAATATTGGAAATAATCTGCTTAGATAACTGCCAAGTATCATTTCATCTCCAAAAAAACTTGATACCCTAGGCAAAGGTTCTCCGGAGTCTGTTTTCATTATTTCAAATCCTAGAAGATTTTTTTTGAGAAAGAATTGAACCAATCCATCAATTATTAAAATTAAAAAACAAAATATTATCGAATAATAAATATTTCTTAAAAGATTTTTATCCTCATTTAAAAAATACATTAAGCCAATAGAAAAAATTCCAAATCTAAAGTAGAAAAATGAGATTCTTAAAGAGTCCACATTTTGATTTTGCATCAAACTATTTGCTAATAAATACAAGTAAAAAAGAATGAATAATTTAAAAAAAGAATTATTAAAATACTCATACCTTTTTTCTTTAATAACAATATACAAAAATATTATTGTTACTAATGAAACTGATAAATCGCTTAAAAAGGGCCCTGTAATTAAAAATATTGGAATTAATGTTATTAATATTGAGGGTAAACCTAGTAATAATTTTCTTTTTAAGTTTGTATTTTTAGTCACTTACTTTAATTTAATTATTTTATTTTATCATTTAATAATAGATTGATAATTAACTTTATTTAAGAGTTTTTTTGGACTTGATAAAATTATTAATATAATCTTTAAGTTCAATTTTGCCGAATCTCTTGTGAACTTTATTTGATAGGTTCATATTAATTAACGCAGAAGAATATCTTTCCCCTTGTCTTTTTGGCAACATAACAATCTTCGTTTTAAACATTTTTGCAACTTGAAAAATAGAATAGTTTTTTTTGTTTGAAATACTATAATGCCTACACTTATTTTTTTTCCAGGCCTCAAAGCAAACATTAATGGTATCTGATATATGTGTGAATCTTCTTGTTTGACTGCCCGGCTTAACAACAGTTAAAGGTTTGTTTTCAGCAAACTGTTTTTCAAAAATCCCAATAACAGTAGCCATTTCTCCTTTACATATTTGTTTTGGTCCATAAACATTATAAAAGTAAATTACTTCATACTTAAAATTGAACCAATTTTTTAAATTTTCTAGTAATTCTAAATTTTTTGCTTTTGAGAAAGAATATGGAGATAAATTTTTATCCTCTCCTTTATTGCCTAAGTTAGCTGAGGTTGCAGAATAAATTAATTTTATTTTGTTTTCTAAACAAAATTTGAATACTGCTTGGGTTCCAATATTATTTGATAAAAAACATTCATCAAATTTTATAAAACTTTGATAAATTCTAGCAAACTCACCAAAATGAAAAGTTGTGCTTATTTTCGATTTATATTTTTTTAAAACAATATGAATTTTTGAAGTATCTGATTTTAAATAAGTTATTCTCTTATTATTGATATGATTTGATTTTTTTCCAGTCGAATAATTATCTAAACTAATTATTTTAAATCGTGTTTTTAATATTAGTTCTTTAATTAAGTTCGAACCAACAAATCCCGCTCCACCTGTAATTAAAATATAATTTTTCACGATTGTTAGCCTGGCAATGTCCTACTCTCCCATACCTTAAGGCAAAGTACCATCGGCGCAGAAAGGCTTGACTTCCGAGTTCGGAATGGATCGGGTATTACACTTTCGCAATAATCACCAGGCATAGCTTTTATACAAAAAAAATTAATAATGTCAAAAAAATTATGATTTTTTAGGTTTAGATTTATCAGCAAGATAAAAGTAAGTTATAATTTGAATTATAACCAGTATTATTGGATTGATAAAAAAGAATTTTATCATAAAGAATGGGAGAAAACATAAACTTAAATAAATAAATATTGAAAAATTAAGTGAATATCTTTTTAATAGTAAATGGTGGAAATGATTTAAGTCTTTCGAAAATGGACTTTTTCTTGCAATCAGCCTTTTAAAAAACAGTCTTGTCATGTCTAAAACTGGTATAATAAATAAAGTTAAGAAAATGAATGAATAATAGTCATTTTGTCTTTGATTATAAAAATATAATACAAAATATGGGATCAAAGCTGAAACTAATAATGATCCTGAATTACCAAAAAACAAGTCATTTTTTAGATTTAAAATCGTTATAAAAATTAAAATTAATAAAAAATAAAGTATAAAGCTACTTAAATAAATATTCATTTCAAAGAAAAAAAAGAAAATTGTAAAAATGGATATTGAATACAAACCAAAAATTCCGTCTATTCCATCTAATATTACTAAAGCATAATGATAAGATAGGAAGAATAAAATACTTATAATTAATCCTAGTGATGCTGTATTAATTTTTAAATCAAAAAAAGAATTATCAAAAATAATTATATTTGTTTGAAAAAAACCTATTTGTTGAAATAGCAAAATATTAAAAATACTTAATGCAAGTATTTTTTTTTCGACTTTAAGATGCAATATATCATCAACAATACCTATAAAAAAAGCAAAACTGCCTCCTATAAAAAAAATTAATACAGAATCATTAAAAATATCATTATTAGAATAAATTTTTGTAAATAAAAATGCAGATATAAAATATAAAATTAGAGAAAAGAATAAAATTATTCCACCCGTTAAAGGAATATTAGATTTATGAATTTTGTTTTTTCCTGGCTTATCTATTAATTTTAGCTTAATTATACTTTTTAAAATTTTTTTTTTAAAAATAAAATATAGTAAGATTTGAAAAAGAACTATTAATCCAATAAATTTAAAATTTAGCATATTTTTTATACCATAAAACGAACCTTTTGATTCCTTGATCAATAGTTATTTTTTTTCTTGATAATTTATATTTTTTTAATTTAGTTAAGCTAGCCTCTGTCTGCTTGATATCTCCTAGTTGCAAACCTACAAATTTTTTTTTAGCTTTTTTTCCACAAAATTTTTCAATCAATTTTACTAATTTTAACAGCTTTACCTTACTTCCGCCCGCTATATTAATTATTTCAAAATTTTTATTTTTGAAAATTTCTTTCCATTTTTTTGTAGAAATTAAATTAGAGAATATATCTTTAATAATATCTACATGAGTAAAATCTCTTGTATGATCTCCTTTATTAAAAATCACAATTTCTTTATTTTCTAAAATATTTTTTGTAAATTTGTAAATTGACATATCTGGCCTACCGTATTCTCCGTACACAGTAAAGAAACGTAAACCTAGTGACTGTATTCCATAATACTTCGAGTAAGAATATGCTAAATTTTCATTAAAGATTTTTGATGAAGAATAAATTGTTAAAGGAGTGTTGACATTAAGTTTTTCTGACCAAGGATAAGTTTTAATATCGCCATAAATTGAACTAGTAGACGCAAAAATTAATTTTTTAATTTTATTATTTTTCATAAAATTCATTAAATTAAGAAAACCTATAATATTACTATTAATATAGCTGTGTGGTTTTTCAAACGCATATCTTACACCTGCTTGAGCTGCTAAATTTATTACAATAGAGAATAATTTATTTTTTAATTTATTAAAATCATTTTTTTTTGATATATCTACTTTTTTAAAAATAAAGTTGTCGTAAGTTTTTAAAACTTTTAATCTTTCTTTTTTTAATTTTTGATCATAATAATTATTAATATTATCTATACCAACACAAGAATAATTTTCTTCTAATAATTTTTTTGTTACATGAAATCCAATAAAACCTGCACAACCTGTAATTAAAATATTATTTTTTTTTGATAGTATCATAAAATGCTTTGTTTACATTAGTTGACAGAAATTTAAATAAATTTTGATGAGAATTGTTCATAAAATTTTGAATTTTTTTTCTATTTTTTAATGACCATATAATTTTGCTAGCTAAATCTTCTTTATCTCTTACTTTAAAAAAAATTCCATTAGGATTATTTTTTCTATTAATTAACTTTGAATGTCCAGGAATATTAGACAGTAATAATGCATTTTTATAACACATCGCCTCTAAGGCAGATTTAGGCAAACCTTCTCTGTAAGAGGGTAATACAAAAACATCCTTATCTTTAAATATATTTTTTATTTTTACTCTGTAATTTACTTCCTTAAAGTGACAATTTTTTTGAAATTTAATCATTCTTACTAATTTTGACCTTTTAATTGACGAAGGATTATTATCAAAAAGACCAAAAATATATAATTCAAAATATTTTTGATATCCTAAGTTATTAACTAAAATAGTTGCTTCGA
>CACFPS010000013.1 GCA_902568235.1 uncultured Pelagibacteraceae bacterium
TATATAAACCGCTCAAAACAATAATGAATAAACCTAAATATGTCCAATTGTCTGGTAATTCCTTGAAGAAATAATAACTAATAAGAATATTTGTAATAATTTCAGTATAACCTAATGGAGCCAATTTGGATGCATCAGCATATTTTAATGATAATATTAAAAATAAATGCGCCACAGAGGCTATAAAACCTATAATAGCCATCATTATCCACTGATTTGGAGTTGGATTAACCCAAACAGAGGGAAGAAAGAGGCTAATTACAATGGTGCCTACTATTCCAGAAAATAACAATGTTAAAAGGGAGTTATCAGAAGTACTCAATTTTCTAGTTAATATAAGATAAAAACCGTAGCAAATACCATTACCTAATGCAGCAAAAGTAGCTAAATTAAACTCAATAAAACCAGGTCTTATAACAATCAATGTTCCTAAAAATCCTAAGGATACAGCCATCCATCTTTTTATACCCACCTTTTCGTTTAGAAAAAAAGGAGATAAAGCAGTAACACAGATAGGAGCTACAAAAGCTAAAGTTAGCGCTTTGGGAAGAGAAATTTCAGATATTGCATAAAAAAATAAATAAGTCGAAAACACAAAGATCAATCCTCGAATTAATTGTAGAGCAGGTTTTTTGGTCCAAACCAAAGATTCCCTATAAAACAAAATCATTAAAGTGAGCGTGAAAATAACCGTAAAAAAATATCTAGCCCAAGTTATCTGCATAACATCCATTGATGAACTTAAATATTTTGCAAAAGCATCCATAACTGGAACTATCATCCACGCAGATGCATTGAGCACTATTGCTTTCATTAACTAAAATATTTTAAAGAAACAAATACAGTTATTGGAACGGTAATTAAAGACATAATTGTTGATACTACTATTGTACTAGAAATATTATCTACTATTTCCTTAGGTGAATACATAGCTGCCACAAGATAGCACAATATTGCACTTGGCATTGAAGATTGGATTAATAGAACACCTGCGGCAAATCCAGATAAATTAAATACAGAAATTAGTATAAATCCAATAATTGGTCCAACAATTACTCTACCAATTGATGTAATTATAGCATCCTTAAATGAAAATACTTTCATTTGAGTAAGTGCAATGCCAAGAGACATTAATATCATTACAATCATACCATAAGCTAAAAGCATTACTGTATTCATTACAAATTGTGGAATTGGTTTATCAAAATATAAAAATAATATTGTAGCAATTATCGCATAAAAAGCAGGACTCTTAATAATTACTTTAAAATCAAATTCTCTTTTTGCTAAAAAAATATTTAAAGTAAAATGTAATAAAACAACTAGGGAAGAAATAGCAGCCGCTATACCCATACCTAATTCTCCATAAGCAAATAAGCAAATTGGAATACCCATATTTCCTGTATTTGGCAAAATAAATGTAGGTAATTCACGTATATAATCTTTTTTCATTAAAACTAAAAAAATAAGTCCTACTAGACCAAAAGAAGTTAACAAAATGATTGCATAAAAAAAATATTCGCGAAAAATATCAAATGTAACTCCTCCAGCAGATAAAGCAAAAATTACTAAAGACGGTGTACCAAAATTACCTGAGTAAGTAGTAATAAATGATGTATCAAAATTAGGGTTTTTTTTTCCTAAAAAGTATCCAATGCCAACAATAAAAAAAACAGGGAAAAGAACTTCAAATAGTTTTATATACAAATCCATTAAAACAATCTTATTAGAACAGGATTTTTAATAATATTTTTATTAGATTTAAAAGATGTTAAACATTTTTTTGAATTCAATTCATTTGCGTTATGAGTGATTATAACTATAGATGCAGTTTTTCTTTTATTATCTGGTATTTGGATCAATCTTTGGATTGAAATTTTATGATTAGCCAAAATTTTAGTAATAGAAGATAAAACTCCAGGCTTATCTTTTACTTCCAATCTAAGATATAAAGGGTTTGAATATTTATTTTTATCATAAATTTTAGGATTAAGTCTTCTATTTTTAGATATTCCAAAGGGATACTTAATATTGCCTCTTAAAATAGACAACAAATCTGACATCAATGCAGATGATGTGGGCCCTGCCCCTGCACCTTCGCCTTGCAATACAGTTTCACCAACAGGTCTTCCCTCAAGTATGACTGCATTCATAACACCATTAACGTTTCCTATGTAGCTATCTTTATTTACTAAACAAGGATGAACTCTCTCATAAATTTGATCGTTTATCATTTCAGTAATTCCTAGTAATTTTATTCTAAAATTTAATTGATTAGATATTTCAATATCTTTTGTTTCAATATTTTCAATACCTTCCATTAAACAATTCTTGTTTGAAATCTTATTATTGAAAGATAAAGCAGATAATATTTTTACTTTAGCTAAAGCATCATAGCCATTTAAATCTAATTTAGGATTAGCTGGTTCAGCATAACCTAGCAATTGAGCTTTTTTTAAAACATTTGAAAAGCTATCTTTAGTTTTTTCCATTTGAGTTAAAATATAGTTGCAAGTTCCATTTAGTATTCCATAAACTTTAGATATACTATTTGTTGCTAGACCTTCCTTTATAGTTCTTAAAATTGGTATTCCGCCACCAACGGAAGCTTCAAATTCTAAATTAACCTTATTCTTTTCAGCAAGATTAGCTAAATAATCACCGTGCTTGGAAATTAAAGCTTTATTTGGCGTTATTACATGTACTTTATTTTTCAAAGCAGTTTCAACTATTTTTTTAGAAATACCATCTGAATGACCTATAGCTTCAAATAATATATCAACCTTTTCTTTTTTGAATATTTCTAAAGGATTTTTATAAAAATTTTTCTTAATTATTTTAAATTTTCTTTTTTTATTTTTATTTTTAGCTGAAATTGCAACAATATTAATTTTTTTACCTGTCTTAATTTGAATATCTTTTTTTTTAGTTTTTAGTTCATTATATAAATAATTACCTATCTGACCTAAACCAACAATTGCTATATTAAAGTTTTTTTTCATTTATTATCATCAAGTTTAGGAAATTTACTTTTTTCTCCGTATAATATGATATTTTCTTTATAATCTTCAAAAGATAAATTTTCATCAAAATTAATTGTTGATAACTGTTTATTTTTTAATGGTTCTTTTTTATTTTCCCACAGGCCAGTTTTCGTATCGATTGAACAAGAAGAAAAAATTAGCAACATTATTAATATATAAGTAATTTTTTTAAGCATTTAATCCTTCATTTTCTTTAAATCCAAAACAAATATTCATATTTTGTACAGCTTGACCTCCTCCACCTTTAATCAAATTATCAATTACTGACAATATAATTGCTTTGTCTTTATATTTACTTTTGCACACAGAAATATGACAATTATTAGTATTAATAACATCATTTGTGCTCAAAAAGCTGTTTGGTTTTAAAATCTTAACAAACATTTGATTTTTATAATAAGAATTCAGTATTTGATTCAATTTTGATATACTAGATCCTCTTTTAAGATCTACATAAATTGTACTTAATATACCTCTAAACATAGGAGTTAAATGCGGCGTAAACTGAAATTTATTTTTTTTATTAGTTAACAAATCAAGTTCTTGTTGTATTTCTGAATTGTGTCTATGATTAGCAAGACCATAGGCACTGAGTGACTCGTAAAGATTTTTATTTTTATATTTTTTATGAATTCCTCTTCCCGCACCAGAAAAACCAGACTTAGAATCAATAATGATATTATTATCAATAAGTTTTTTTTTAATTAATGGAACAAGAGGAATTAAAATTGATGTTGGATAGCAACCAGGACATGAAATTATAGAATAATTTTTAATTTTATTGCCTTTCAATTCAGGTAAAGCATAAATACTTTTATTAATATTTTTAATTGCTTTATGTTTAATTTTATACCACTTAAAAAATTCTCTTGCTTTATTAAGTCTAAAATCTGCTGACAAATCTATAAGTTTATTTTTGCTTAATAAATGTTTAGATATTTTTTGTGATTCACCATTAGGTAAAGCTGTAAATACAACATCAACATCATTTAAGAGTTTTTTATTAAATTTTATTATTCTTGGAAGTTTAGATTTTTTAAATGATATGTCATAATAAGACATTTTTTTTCCCACTGAAGAATTTCCACATAAATACTTAATATTTACTTTTTTATGATTATTAAGAATTTTTGTAAGTTGAACTCCAATATAACCGTTTGAACCTGCTACTAGTACGTTAAGCTTTGCCATAATTTAATATAACAGTTGTATGAAAAAAAGATATTATCTTTTAGAAAATTGAAAGCTTCTTCTTGCTTTCGCTCGACCAGGTTTTTTTCTCTCAACTGATCTAGGATCTCTGGTTGTTAATTTTTCTTTTCTTAATGTCGATTTTAAATTTTCATCAAATTGAAGTAATGCTTTTGAAATTCCATGAACCAAAGCACCTGCCTGGCCACTAAGTCCTCCACCAACAACAGTTGATCTAACATCGTATTCTGTTGATTGATTGATAATTTCAAATGGTCTAACAATTTGCATTTTATGAGATGCTCTTTTGAAATAAGTGTCAAAATCTTTTCCGTTAACATAAATTTTTCCACTACCTTTTTTTAACCAAACTTTAGCTATTGAAGTTTTTCTTCGTCCTGTTGAATATTTGCTGTCTTTAAAATTTAATTTATTTTTTTGTGAATTATTAGGCGATGTTTCCATTTTAAAGTCTAACTATATTTTTTTTATTTAACTTAGATAAATCAATTAATTTTGGATTTTGAGCTGAATGCGGATGTTCAGAGCCAGAATAAATTTTCAATTTTGTTAATTGTTTTTTTCCAAGAGCTCCTCCTGGTAACATTCTTTTAACAGCAAGTTTTAATGTTTCTCCAGGTTTTTTTTCAAAAAGTCTTTCAGGAGTTGTTTCTTTAATTCCTCCAGGATAACCTGTGTGCTTATAATACTTTTTGTTTTGAAATTTTTTTCCAGTGAATTTAATTTGTTCTATATTTTTAACTACTACAAAATCACCATGATCCATGTGAGGAGTGAACGTATTTTTATTTTTTCCTCTAATTATTTTTGATATAATCGTTGCTAATCTACCAACTACAGCATTTTTAGCATCGATTTCATACCAGTCACTTTTTATCTCACTATTTTTAACAAATTTAGTCATGAATGCGGGATTAATACTTATAAAAGCTAATGTTGTCAAATTATATTAATATTGATAGTAATTGAAGACATTTAACTACTGTTAAACAGAATAAATTTACTAAAATTAAAACAATGAGGATAATAAATGAGCGATAAAGAAAAAAAGAAAATTTCTCCCAAAACATATAAATTTGATACTTTAAGTTTGCATGCGGGATATCAGCCACATAAAAATGCTGGATCTAGACAAGTGCCTATATATCAAACAACTTCATATTTATTTGATGATGTCGATCATGCTGCTGCTCTCTTTAATCTTGAAAGAGGAGGACATATTTACAGCAGAATTTCAAATCCAACGGTTGGAGTCCTTGAAGAAAGAGTGGCATCTCTTGAAGGTGGAACTGCAGCTTTGGCAACTTCATCGGGCATGAGCGCAATTTTCTTAACTGTCATGACTTTATGTGAAGCTGGTGACCATTTAGTTGTTTCATCACAATTATATGGAGGTACAGTAAATTTATTTAGATTAACTTTACCTAAATTTGGAATCAAATGCACATTTGTTAAACCTAGAGATACAGAAGGTTTTAAAAAAGCAATTCAAAAAAATACAAAAGGTATATTTGGTGAATTGGTTGGAAATCCTGGAAATGAACTTATGAATATGCCTGAAATAGCAAAGATTGCTCATGAAGAAGGTATTCCTCTAATCATTGATGCCACATATCAAACCCCCTATCTTTGCAAACCATTTGAACATGGTGCTGATTTAGTAGTTCACTCACTAACCAAGTGGATGGCTGGTCATGGCTCTTCAATGGCAGGTATTTTGGTTGAAGGTGGTAATTTTGATTGGATGCAAAATGATAAATTTCCTACAATGACCAAACCTTACGAGGGGTATCATGGATTATCTTTCGCAGAAGAATTTGGACCAACTGCTTTTACTATGAAAGCAAGAGCCGAAGGTATGAGAGATTTTGGTCCTTGTTTAAGTCCTCAAAATGCCTGGAATGTATTACAAGGTATTGAAACTTTGTCAGTAAGAATGAAAAAACATTGTTCAAATGCAGAAGAAATGGTTAAATATTTGTTGGCTCATGAAAGTGTTGCTTGGGTTTCTCATCCGAGTGTACCAGATCATCCTGATCACGAATTAGCAAAAAAACTTTTACCTAATGGACGTGGATCGATGATAGCTTTTGGAATTAAAGGTGGAAAAGATGCTGGTGTAGCTTTTATAAATAATGTTAAACTTGCCTCACATCTTGCAAACGTTGGTGATACTAGAACCTTAGTCATTCATCCTGCTTCTGGAACTCATTCACAAATGGATGAAGCCACTTTGAAATTTGCTGGATTATCTCATGATATGATTAGGTTATCTGTTGGCATAGAAGATATAGATGATATTAAAAATGATTTTGAAGTAGGTTTTAGAGCGGCTAGAAAACCAAGACTTGTTTCAAATCAATGAAGTTTAAAGTAAATAATGAAGAGGTGTTTGCTTCTACTGGTGGACGACCATTTGACAAAAATAAACCTTTAATTATTTTTGTTCATGGAAGCGGCCTAACTCATATGACTTGGGTGCTTCAGACAAGGTATTTTGCATTCCATGGTTACAGCGTATTAGCTTTGGACATGCCTGGTCATGGACTATCTTCTGGCAAAAGTTTAAAATCAATTGAAGATATGGCTGATTGGATAAGTAACGTAATTGATGCAGTAGGATATAAAGAAGCATCATTAGTTGGTCATTCTCAAGGTTGTTTGGTTACTATAGAGTGTGCATCTAGATATCCAAATAAAATTAAAACATTAAGTTTAATGGGAGGTGCTGGAGCAATACCAATGAATCCAGAATTATTAGCTCTTGCAGAAAATAACGACCCAAAGGCAGTAGATTTAATGATGGATTGGGCTCATGGACCAGCTGGTCATTTTGGTGGACATCCTGTGCCAGGTTTGTATCATATAAATACAGGTGGAATGTTAGCCAAATCAAGAACTATAAAAGATACCTTGGGAGTAGATTTTAGAGCTTGTGATAATTATAAAAATGGGTTTGTAGCAGCTAAAACAATTAAAATACCCACATTATCAATTCTCGCTACAGACGATAAAATGTGCCCTGTAAAAGAAGGTAAAAAATTAGCCAACTTAATAGAAGGAAGTCAAGTAGATATAATAGACAACTGCGGACATATGATGTTACTAGAAGAAGCTGATAGAGTTTTAAAAGTACTAAAAAAATTCATCACCACTCATTATCCTGTAGTAACAAAATAATATTATTTATATTGACAAAAATTGTAAATTAACCTAGATATTTGTTTCGATCTAAAATCAACTTCCAGAGCTTAGGTAATTCTTGCTAAACTGTAGTAACTTAAACAATTGTCTTTCTAGTTGTTAATTTTTTTTAAAAAAAATATTAAAAAATCATCGTGGATATTTGAACTATATTGATCACCCTGATAAACTAAATCACTAAAAAAGGAGAAATAACATGAGTAAAAACCCAGAAACAATTGCATTGCACGGAGGTGATTATAGAAGTGACCCAGCTACAACTGCTGTAGCTGTACCATTGTATAGAACTACATCCTATCAATTTAATGATACAGACCATGCAGCAAATTTATTTGCACTTAAAGAATTTGGAAATATTTATACAAGAATAATGAATCCTACAAATGATGTATTAGAAAAAAGAGTAGCTGCTCTAGAAGGAGGTTTGGCTGCATTAACAGTTGGTTCAGGACAGGCAGCATCAACATTTGCTATTATGAATGTATGTCAATCAGGAGATAATTTTATCAGTTCAACAGATTTGTACGGTGGAACAGTTAATTTATTTACTCATACATTAAAAAAACTAGGAATTGAATGTAGATATGCTGATCCTGCTGATCCAAATAATTTTGAAAAACTAATAGATGAAAAAACAAGATGTTTTTATGCAGAAACTCTTCCAAATCCTTATCTTAGAGTTTTTCCAATAAAAGAAGTATCTGACATAGGAAGAAAGCATAACATACCATTAATTATGGATAACACCGCATCTCCAGTTATATGCAAACCTATAGAACATGGAGCTGCAGTAGTGGTACATTCATTAACCAAATTTATAGGTGGCCATGGAACAGTTATAGGTGGTTGTTTAGTAGATGGTGGAAATTTTGATTGGACAGCAAATCCAAAAAGGCAACCTCTTTTTAACGAGCCAGATATGAGTTATGGTGGAGCTAAATGGGGAGAAGTTGTGCCTCAGTTAACTGGTGCAAATGTATCATTTGCAATACGTGCAAGAGTTTGCTTATTAAGAGACTTGGGTGCACCTTTGGCTCCAGATAATGCTTGGGGAATCATTCAAGGATTAGAGACAGCACCTTTGAGAATGAAACAGCATTGTTCTAATGCTGAAAAAGCAGTTGAATTTTTGCAAAAACATAAAAATGTTGTTCGTGTAATCTACCCCACTCTCCATGAAGGAGAAATTGCCAAAAGATCAAAAAAATATTTTAAAGGTGGTAATGGAGCATTAGTAGGAATTGAGGTTAAAGGTGGTGTTGAAGCTGGTAAAAAATTTATTGAATCTTTGAAAATGTTTTATCATGTTGCTAATATTGGTGATGCTAGAAGTTTAGCTATTCATCCAGCAACAACTACTCATAGTCAATTAACTGAGGAGGAGCTTTTAGCTGCCGGAGTTACTCCAGGCTATGTAAGATTATCTATTGGCATAGAACATCCTGACGATATAATTGGTGATTTAGATCAAGCATTAAATAATTCTGGAAAACCCAATTTAAAAGCTGTTAGTTAGATTGCCAATTTAAAAACAATAAATAAACTGAAGAACTAACTAAAAAAATAGAAGTAATTTGGTGCATTGATGATATGAATATCTCTGCACCAAATAATAAAGTTGTAATACCAAGTATAATTTGAAGAATTAATGTAATTCCTAATAAATTAATTGCAAAAAACATTTGAACTAATTTACTTTTATAAATTTTAAACGAAATAAATATATAAAAAACAAATATTAAATAAGCTAAATTTCGATGATAAAATTGAACTAAGGAAGGATTGCTAAATGATGATATTTTTAATAAGTCCATGTAATTACTGTCATTAGGAAAATAAGTGTTTCCCATCATGGGCCATGAGTTATATATTTTGCCAGCATCCATTCCTGAAACAAAAGCACCTATTGTAATTTGTAAAAAAATTAAAATTAGAAACGAGAGTGGAATAAAAATGTTCAATTTAAAAAGTGGTGGTTTAATATTTTTTAAAATTAAATAATTCCATAAAATTAATGTAAGAATAATGAATGCAAGAACTAAATGTATTGATAATCTAAAATGGCTTACATCAATTCTGTCCACTAAACCACTTGATACCATATACCATCCGACAAAACCTTGAAAACAAATTAAGATGAAAACTAAATATAAGTTAATCAAATTTTTAAATCCAATTTTTATAGAGAAAAATATTAAAGGAATTAAAAATAATATGCCTATCAACCTACCTAAAAATCTATGTGCCCACTCCCACCAAAATATTACTTTAAATTCATTTAAAGTCATATCGTAATTTTGTAACTTAAATTCTGGAATTTTTTTATATAGTTCAAAATACATTTCCCAATCAGATTCATTTAATGGAGGTAAAAATCCTGAAAAAAGTTGCCACTCAGTAATCGAAAGCCCTGAATCAGTTAATCTTGTTAACCCACCGACGATTATCATTATTGCTATAATCCAAAACATCATTGCTAACCAAAAAGAAATGTATTTTTTAATTTGATTATTTTCTATGTACATATTTCGATAAATATAATAATTATAAATTTATCCATATATATAAATGTCGCCAATAAAAAAAAAAAAACTGATAAAATTAAGAAAAAAACTAGATAAGCTAGATGATGTACTTATTAATATAATTAAAAAAAGAACAAAATTGGTAAACAATGTCTTAGCTTTAAAGGATAAAAAGAATCAAATTGTTGACAAAGAAAGAATAAACAAAATCCTTAAAAATATAAAAAAAAAATCAATAAAAAATAATATTGATTCAAAAATTACTAAACGAATTTGGATTAATATGATTTATGCTTTTATCGATTTTGAAAAAAGGAATTTTAAAAAAAAATAATTTATTTACTATGAGGAGGAAGTTTCTTCTCAATAAAAACTTCATGTTTTCTAGTAGCTGGATTGTATTTTTTAGCTTTTAACTTTATTTTTGCTTTTTCTCCTCCAGCAGGTTTTTTTACGTAGTAAAAAAAAGGACTATCAGGCTTAGACTCAGGAACTAGTCTTACTTTTATATGTGTTTTTTTTGCCATCTTATTTTTTTAAATCTTTTAATAATTTAGAAATTTTTGAAATTTTTGATTTCAAAATATTTGATGTGTTTATAGATATATTGTTTGTTTCGTCAAGATTTCTTTCAGTCAAATTAAGTAGTTTTTTAACACCTTTGATTGTCATGCCTTTATCTTTTAATAGATATTTAATTTTTTTAAGAATGGTTATTGTTTCATTATTATAATATCTTCGATTACCAGCAAAAATTTTTGGCCTTATCTGTTTGAATTCTTTTTCCCAAAATCTAATTGTGTGAGTAGATAAATTTCCAGTTTTAGGATTTATTAAACCTAATAATTTAGCAACTTCACCAATTGTTTTGTAAGTTTTGTTTCCTTCTTCTTTACTGATCATTTATTAATTTTTTTAATTCTTTAGAAGGTCTAAATAAGATCACATTTCTTTCTGATATAATTTTTTCTTCTTTAGTTTTTGGATTTCTTCCAATTCTACTATTTTTTTTTCTTAATAAAAAAGTACCAAATTTAGCAATCTTTACTTTATTGTTAGAAATAATATTATTTAGTATAATTTGAAAAACATCTTCCAATAAGTTTTCTGAAATTTTTTTTGAAAAGCCTATCTGCATGTAAATTGCATTAACTATTTCTTTTTTCGTCAAATTGATTCTCATAAATCAATTTATATTTTCTTTAATCTTGTCTATCAATCTACCTTTTATAATTTTTTCACATACTTTTAGGGAATTTGCAAAACCAATTGCGTCTGTTGAACCATGACTTTTAATTACCGGCTTATCTAAGCCTAGCAAAATTGCGCCATTATACAATCTGGGGTCTAGTTTATTTTTAAATTTATTAAGATTTTTTACATTAATTAGTGATGAAATTTTTCCAATTATATTAGAATTAATAGTTTTTTTAAGCTCTGAAGTAATAAAATTTGCAGTTCCTTCTGCTGTTTTCAATGCAACATTTCCAGTAAAGCCATCAGTAACAATTACATTGACATTGCCATCCATAATTTGGTTACCTTCAATATATCCATGAAACTCATAAAATGAATTTTGTTTATTATTTAATATTTGATATGTATTTTTTATTATAATATTACCTTTTAATTCTTCTGAACCAATATTTAATATTGCAACTTTTGGAACTTCGCTTTCATATAATGCTTTATGTAGCGCAGCACCCATTAAACTAAAGTCAACCAAATTTTTTTCACTACACTCAATATTTGCCCCTAGATCTAATACTATATTCATTCCTTTTTTATTCGGCCACAAACCTGATAAAGCAGGCTTATCTATATTTTCAATCATACTTAGATTTAACTTTGCTATTACAAACAAAGCTCCTGTATTTCCTGCAGATACTGCTGCATCAGAATTATTTTTTTTTACACTTTCTATAGACAGCCACATGCTTGTATTCTTTCCTTTCTTCGCTGCACTTAATGCAGAATCAGTATCTTTAATAGAGTTTTCTGTATGAAAAGTCTCATATCTTAATTTTGATAATTCAATTTTTTTTATTAAGGGATCAATTATATTTTTATTTCCAAATATTTTATAATTTACGTCATCCGAATTTTTTGAATGAATATTAATACCTTCTATAATCTTATAGGGTGAATTGTCTCCACCCATTGCATCAATAGCAATGTTAATTGGTTTTTGCATATATAAATATTACTCTTTAGGATCTAAAACCTGTCTACCTTTATAAAATCCTGTCTTAAGGTCCATATGATGAGATAGTCTGTATTCACCAGATTTTTTATCTTCAATTATATTTTTTGACCTGACTTTTATATGAGATCGTCTCATGCCAGATCTTGATTTAGTTGTTTTACGTTTTGGTACAGCCATAATTAAAATTTAAGGTTTATTATATCTTTTGTAAATTGATTTAAAGTGTTTTTTTTTAAAAATTTAGTAAAATTCATGAAATATTTGAATAAATAGTCATCATTTTTTTTTATTTCTAATAGATTCGCAAATATTTCTTTTTTTTTATCAACTATTAATTCATCCCAATTATCAATTTGTTCAATAATAGAATATAGTAAATTTACATATTCCTTCATTTTCTTGTTTACTGTAACATCGCCATGACCAATTTCTCTTATTGATAATTCAATTTGTCTAATAATAAAATCAAATATACTCTGTATGTATACTTTAGACTTTGATTTTTTATACTCTTTCAAAAAAAAACTTAAATGTAATAATAAAAAAGTCAATCTATCAGAAAAAGTATCCTTTTTTTTCAAAACTAAATATAGATTTTTATTTCTAGTTAATTTCACCAAATTGTTGTAAATATTCAAATATTCTTTGTTCATATGAAATTTATATTATTTCTTTTTTTTATTTTTTTGTTCAGCTGTTCAACGCAAATAGTTTCAAAAAATCATGGAATTAATTCATTGAATAAAAAATATAACAAAATTACATTAAAAGAAAGTAACAAAAATGACATTATAGAACTGATTGGTCCTCCTTCAGTAATAAGCATGTTTGACAAAAATACTTGGTTTTACATAGAAAGAAAAAAAACTAACCAGTCATTAGGGAGTCTTGGTAAAAAAAAAATAAAAGAAAACAATGTATTGTTAGTTAAGTTTGATAATTTGGGAATATTGACTGAAAAAAAACTTATTGATAAATCAAAAATGAATAAACTAAAATTTGCTGAAAATGTTACTCAAAAAGAATTTAAAAAAAACAACTTTTTATTTAATATATTTACAAGCATGAGAGAAAAAATGAACTCAGCTTCAAAAAAATAATTATCCAGCTATTACAGCCAAAAGTAAAAGTGCTACTATGTTAGTAATTTTAATCATCGGATTTACAGCTGGGCCTGCTGTATCTTTATAAGGATCTCCTACTGTATCTCCTGTGACTGCAGCTTTATGAGCTTCTGAACCTTTTCCGCCAAATTTTCCATCTTCAATATATTTTTTAGCATTATCCCAGGCTCCACCGCCAGCAGTCATAGATATTGCTACAAATAATCCAGTTATAATTACACCTAACAACATTGCTCCTACTGATGCTAAAGCAGCAACCTGACCTCCAATTGGCAAGATGAATAAATATAAAACTATTGGTGATAATACAGGTAACAAAGATGGAATAATCATTTCTTTAATGGCAGCTTTAGTTAATAGATCAACTAATTTACCATAATCAGGCTTTGCTTTTCTTTTCATTATCCCAGGAATTTTTTTAAATTGTCTTCTAACTTCAACCACAACTGCCCCACCCGCTCTTCCGACAGCTTGCATTCCCATTGAACCAAATAAATAAGGTAACATACCTCCGACTAACAAACCAACTACTACAAAAGGATTTGACAAATCAAATGTAACAACAATTCCTTCTAATTTAGATCCTGCAACTTTAGAAAAATGTTTTATATCTTCGGTATAAGCTGCAAATAAAACTAGTGCACCTAATCCTGCAGATCCAATTGCATAACCTTTTGTAACAGCTTTAGTTGTGTTACCTACTGCATCTAATGCATCTGTGGTTTTTCTAACATTTTTTGGTAAATTAGACATTTCTGCAATTCCTCCTGCATTATCCGTTACTGGTCCATATGCATCTAAAGCAACCACCATGCCAGCTAATGCTAGCATTGTTGTTACG
Source organism: uncultured Pelagibacteraceae bacterium (assembly GCA_902568235.1). Taxonomy (GTDB): domain Bacteria; phylum Pseudomonadota; class Alphaproteobacteria; order Pelagibacterales; family Pelagibacteraceae; genus Pelagibacter. The sequence continues at coordinate 14,157 of CACFPS010000013.1, forward strand.
GCAATTGCTATACCAAAAAGTCCTGCAATATAATTTGTTAATAGTATGCCGCCAACAATAATTAAAGCTGGAATAGCAGTGGCTTCCATTGAAACAGCTAAGCCTTGAATTACATTTGTGCCATGACCCGTAGTTGATGATGAAGCAACACTTTTTACTGGCCTATAATTAGTTCCAGTATAATATTCTGTTACCCATATTAACAAACCAGTTATAACTAAACCTACTACTCCACAAATATATAAACTCAATCCTGTAAATGATTTATCAGAAATTGAATAAGTATTTTTTAATCCCAGAACAAAGTCTGTAATTGGGTATAAAATTATTAATGATGTTATAGCTGTAACAATAAATCCTTTATATAAAGCAGCCATAATGTTTCTAGATTTACCCAATTTAACAAAATAAGTTCCAATAATAGATGTTAAAATACAAGCTCCTCCTATTGATAAAGGATAAACCATCATATTAAGATCGCCATGAAAAAATATTGAAGATAAGACCATCGTAGCAACTATTGTTACTGCATAAGTTTCAAACAAGTCAGCAGCCATACCTGCACAATCTCCTACGTTGTCACCTACATTATCAGCAATAACAGCGGGGTTTCTAGGATCATCTTCAGGTATTCCTGCTTCTACTTTACCAACTAAATCAGCTCCAACATCAGCTCCTTTAGTAAAGATTCCACCACCAAGCCTTGCAAAGATTGAAATTAATGAAGCACCAAAACCCAATGCTACTAAAGCATTTACAATCTCTCTTTCTTCAATTCCATAAGATAATAATAAATAATAATAAACTGCGATTGCTAAAAGAGCCAAACCAGCAACCAACATACCTGTAACAGCACCAGATTTAAATGCAATTGAAAGTCCTTGGGACAATCCTTTTCTAGAAGCTTCTGCAGTTCTAACATTAGCTTGAACAGATACAAGCATTCCTACATATCCAGCAATTCCAGATAAAGCTGCTCCAATTAAATATCCTAGACCAACTAAAATACTAAATGAAAAACTGATTATTACTAATACAACAATGCCTACAATCGCTATAGTTTTGTATTGTCTATTTAAATAAGCTTTTGCTCCAACTTGAATCGCAGAAGCTATTTCCTGCATCTTGTTGTTGCCAGCGCTAGAACTTAAAATATTTTTTCCTGTAAAAAAACCATAAACAATTGATAATAAACCTGCTAAAATAATTAGTTGAAGTATATTTGATGCTGAAGCTTCCATAATTCCTTTGGTTGTGTATTAGTTAGTAAATATTAAAAATCGGACATTACAAAAAAAGAAATAAAAGGCAATATTTAACTTGCTAAAACTTATGTGAATAACCATTAAATTTACTGATATTTAGAGGCTTATTGTCCAGTTTTATCAAATTTTTTTTATAACCATTATTTATTTTACCAATTATTGTAAATTTTTGATTCATTCTTTTTCCAACTGACTTAATTAATAATCGCTTTTTTTGAGGTGCTGTAAATAATATTTGATAATCATCTCCATTAAATAGATATTGAGT
>CACFPS010000014.1 GCA_902568235.1 uncultured Pelagibacteraceae bacterium
TGTGTTTAGTTGGATTTTGACTCATATCAAAGCTATATAATGATTAATGACTAAATTAAAAGGTCTATTATTAACAGAAGGAATGCACGGCATGATAAGCCAAGTAGAAGGTTTGGCTAAAGCTTTAGATATTGATTTTACACACCATAAAGTTGAACTGAAAAGTTTTTGGAAAATTATACCGCCAAGATTTACGCCTATTTCACAAACATCATTTAAAGAATTTAACAAACCAGATTTTGATATTATAATTTCTTGTGGAAGAAAAAGTGTAATTCCCTCAATTTATCTTAAAAAAAATTCACAGAAAAAAATTTATAATATTCATATTCAAGACCCAAAAGTGAATTTTAATTTATTTGATTTAATTATTGCGCCGGAACATGACGGAATTAGAGGAAGTAATATCATTAATACAAAAGGAGCAATACATTATTTAACAAAGACTGAGATTAATGATAATTCCCAATATCTTAAATCTTTTATAAAAAATGACGAAAGAAAAATATTTGCATTAATCATGGGGGGTCCTACCAGATATTATGATTATTCAACTAAAAATATGAAAAGAATTTTTTCAATTTTACATAACCTAAATAAAAAACTAAATTTTCAATTAGTTGTTATACCTTCAATGAGGACGCCAAAAAATACTATACAATACGCAAAGGAGTTTTTTGGAGAAAATCATTCAGTTATCGAGAATATTGATAAAAATGCTTATTTGTCAGCATTAGCTTTATCAGAATATATTATAGTAACTTGCGATTCTAGCTCAATGATATCGGAGGCGGCTTTAACAGGAAAGCCAATTTATGTCGCTAATATTTTGCCTAATAGAAATGATAAAAGATTTCAAAAATTTAGAAATTTATTTAGAGAGCTGAATATAATTAGAAATTTAGGCGAGCCATTTGAAAATTGGAGCTATGAAAAACTTGATGAAACAAATAGAGTTGCAAAAATTATAAAAGAGAAAATTAAACAATAATGGCTTTTTTAGATTCAGTTTTAAATAATTCAAAAAAATTTGAACATCCATTTACGCATTGGGAATTAAATAAACCTTTAACAAATGAGCAAATCGAAGAAATAGTAAATGCAGATATTGCAAATCCAGCAAAACATGATTTAAATTATGACGGAACTAGAGCCATAGATGGGGGAGAAGGAAAATTCAGAGAGGGGATTTCTGATGGAGGCAAAGCACTAAAATTTAGATGTTTTATTACAAAAGAAAACTCAAATAAATTTCCCGCTTTAACTAACTTAATTAAAGAACTTCAAAGAAAAGAAACATATCAAAAAATATCTAGTTTAATAAATAAAGATTTATCAAAATCATTTGTGAGAGTGGAAGCTATATGTGATAGAGAAGGATTTTGGCTAAAACCTCATTGTGATATTAAGGAAAAACTAATGTCATGTTTGTTATTTGTTAATAAATATGGTGAAAATGAAGATCTAGGCACAGATTTTTATGACAACAATTTAAAGAGAATAAAAACTCTTCCCTATAAAGACAACTATGGATATTTTTTTTCCAGTGGACCTAATACTTGGCATGGTATGGAGAAAAAGCATATCCAAAAAGAAAGAAGATGCTTGCAAGTTAATTATGTATCTTTTCAAACTGATTGGAAAGTAGATTAGTTACTTTGTAAGGATTTGACTCTCAATTTTTTTGTTTTAAGGGATTTAATTGCTTCTAAAAAAGCATATGCCGTTGACATATTTGTACAATAAGGGATTTTATTTGCCAATGTTCCCCTTCTCAATGATCTTGCATCACTAATTCTGTGTTTTTTGTTACCACCACCAGTATTAATTACTAAAGAAATTTTCTTTGAATTTAATACATCAACAATATGTGGTCTACCGCTACTAACTTTATTTATTTTTCTACATTTCATACCGTTTTGATTTAGAACTTGTGCAGTACCTTTAGTTGCGCACAATGTAAAACCAAGTTTTGATAACCTTTGAGCTATACCAATGATTTCTTGTTTGTGTGAGTCTTTCACAGATAAAAATACCATACCTTTTCTTGGCAATGAATTTGAAGCTGCAATTTGACTTTTCGCAATTGCCATGCCGAAATCATTGTCAAAGCCCATTACTTCTCCGGTTGATTTCATTTCAGGACCAAGGATAAGGTCACTATCAGGGAATTTATTAAAAGGAAATACTGCTTCTTTTACAGCAAATCTTTTATTTATTTTATATTTTAATTTGAATTTAGAAAGTTTTTCCCCCGCCATTATTCTTGATGCAATTTTTGCAAGTGGAACTCCATTTGCTTTTGATACAAAAGGAACAGTTCTACTTGCTCTTGGATTTACTTCAATTACAAAAACTTCATCTTTTTTTATTGCAAATTGAATATTTAAAAAACCTTTTACATTTAAAGCTAAAGCTAATTTTCTAGTTTGAATTTTTAATTCTCTTAAAAGATCATCTTTAATTGATACAGGAGGCAAGCAACACGCAGAATCTCCGGAGTGAATTCCAGCTTCCTCTATATGCTGCATAATACCTGCTACATATACATCTTTACCATCAGAAATTGCGTCAACATCTACCTCCATAGCTTGGTCAATAAATTTATCAATTAAGACTGGGTTTTGTTCAGATGCTTTAAAAGCTTCATTGATGAATTTTTTCAACTGACTTTTGTCATGAACTATCTCCATAGCTCTTCCGCCCAAAACATAAGAAGGTCTAACAACAACTGGAAGACCTATTTTTTCTGATATTTTAATTGCCTGATCAAACTTATAAGCTATTCCACTTTCAGCTTGTTTTAATTTTAGTTTTATTAGCAAATTTCTAAATCGATCTCTATCTTCCGCTAAATCGATTGATGAATATTGTGTTCCAAGAATCGGTAATTTATTTTCATCCAAAAATTTTGCCAATTTGATTGGAGTTTGTCCTCCAAATTGAGCTATCACACCTATAAGCGTGCCTTTTGATTTTTCTTTTAGAATTATATTTTGAACATATTCTTCAATTAATGGTTCAAAATACAATCTATTACTTGTATCATAATCTGTAGAAACAGTTTCTGGATTGCAGTTGACCATAATTGTTTCAAAACCTGCTTCTTTTAAAGAAAAACTGGCTTGACAACAGCAATAATCAAATTCAATTCCTTGACCAATTCTATTTGGCCCTCCTCCAAGTATTATTATTTTTTTCTTACTGCTTGGATTAGCTTCACACTCACTATTTAAAGAAAAATTTCTCTGATAGCTTGAATACATATAAGGAGTAAATGATTTAAATTCAGCTGCGCAAGTATCTACTTTTTTGAATACTGGAAAAACTTTTAATGCAACTCTTCTAGATCTAACAATTTTTTCTTTTATTCCAGAAAGCTCAGATAATTTTTTGTCTGAAAAACCGATAGATTTAATTCTATTAAACTCATTAAATGTTTTTGGCAGTCCTTTTCTAATAATTTTCTGCTCTTCATTTACAATTTCTTTAATTTGATTAAGAAACCAAGGATCAACTTTTGATAATTTATATATTGTTTTGGACGAAATATTCTTTCTAAAAGCTTCAGCTATTAGTAACAATTTATTTGGAATATTAATTTTTAATTGTTTTAAAATTTCTTTTTTTGAATAGTTAAAAATATTATCCAATCCTGATAATCCAGTTTCTAACGAAACCAAAGCTTTTTGAACAGATTCCTTAAAGTTTCTTCCGATAGCCATTGCTTCTCCAACAGACCTCATAGAAGTGCCTAAAATTGCTTTAGTGTCTGAAAATTTTTCAAAAGTAAATCTTGGCACTTTTGTAACAACATAATCTATCGTTGGCTCAAATGATGCAGGGGTTATTTTGGTGATTTCATTTTGAAGCTCATCTAATGTATAGCCAATAGCAAGTTTAGCAGCCACTTTTGCAATTGGAAAGCCAGTTGCTTTAGATGCTAAAGCAGAAGATCTTGAAACTCTGGGATTCATTTCTATTATAACCATTCTTCCATTTTTGGGATTAATTGCGAATTGGACGTTTGATCCACCTGTCTCTACGCCTATTTTTCTTAAGCATGCAATTGAAGCATTCCTCATAACTTGGTATTCTTTATCAGTAAGAGTAAGCGCTGGAGCAATAGTAACTGAGTCACCAGTATGAGTTCCCATTGGATCGATATTTTCAATCGAACAAATAATTATGCAATTATCATTTCTGTCTCTGACAACTTCCATTTCAAATTCTTTCCACCCATCTAGACATTCTTCTACTAAAACTTGATTTTGTGGAGACTCGTCCATACCTTCTTTAACTATTTTAAAGAAATCTTTTTTGGTTCTAGCTATTCCACCTCCTAATCCACCCAATGTAAATGAGGGTCTAATTATTGCAGGAATCCCAATTTTTTTTAGGCAATTAGAAGCTTTTTTGAAATTATTTAATATTTCGGATTTTGGTAAATCGATACCAATCGCAGACATATTTTTTCTGAATTTCTTTCTATCTTCAGCATTTGCAATTGCTTTAGAGTTTGCCCCAATAAGTTCAATTTTATATTTTTTTAACAACCCAACTTTTTCTGCTTTAATAGCTAGATTCAAAGCAGTTTGCCCTCCCATTGTTGGAAGTATGGCATCAGGTCTTTCTTTTTTAATTACTTCTTCAAGTATTTCTATAGAAATTGGTTCCACGTAGGTTTGATCTGCAACTCCTGGATCAGTCATAATTGTTGCAGGATTTGAATTGATTAAAATTACTTTATATCCTTCATCTTTAAGAGCTTTGCATGCTTGCGTTCCAGAATAATCAAATTCACATGCTTGGCCAATAATTATTGGTCCAGCTCCAATAACTAAAATTTTTTTAATGTCTTTTCTTTTTGGCATCTTTTTTTACATCTTTAATAAAGTCGTTAAATAAATAATGACTATCTTGTGGACCAGGATTTGATTCAGGGTGATATTGCACCGAGAACACAGGTTTATTTTTTAATTTAATTCCTTCTATCGAGTTATCAAAAAGCGACTTATGAGTTATCAGAATATTTTTTGATAAACTTTCTTTAACAACTTCAAATCCATGGTTTTGACTTGTTATTTCAACTTTTTTATTGTTTAAGTTTTTTACTGGATGATTGGCGCCTCTATGTCCAAGTTTCATTTTTTTAGTCTTTCCATTTAATGCTAATGCAAGAATTTGATGTCCTAAACAAATTCCAAAAACAGGTAAATTATAACCAATTAATTTTTGAACAGTTTGAATTGCATATTTTCCTGTTGCCGCTGGATCACCAGGTCCATTTGACAAAAAAATACCATTTGGTTTTAATTTTAATATTTCCTCAGCAGTTTGTTTGCATGAAACTACCTTAACTTCACAATCATAATTTGAAAAATATCTTAAAATATTTTTTTTTATTCCATAGTCTATTGCAACAATTCTTAATGATTTCTTTTTATTTTTTTCAAAACCTTTTTCTTTTTTCCAAGTTTTTAAACCTTTCCAGGTATAGTTTTTTGTTGTTGTTACTTCTTGAGCCAGATCTAAACCATTTAATCCCGGCCATTTAGTTGAAATATTTATTAATTTTTTAATATTGAAATTTCCTTTTTTATTATTGGCAATTGTTCCTTTTGGGGCTCCTTTATCTCTAATGAAATTTGTTAAACTTCTTGTATCAAGACCTGTAATTCCAACAATTTTATTTTTTTTTAACCACTCGTCTAAATTTTTAAGAGATCTGTAATTAGATGGACTTGTTATTTCTGAATTAAAAATAACTCCTCTGGTCCATATTTTGTCAGACTCTAAGTCTTCATTATTTGTTCCAACATTACCGATATGCGGAAAGGTAAAATTAATGATCTGTCCAGCGTATGATGGATCCGAAATAATCTCCTGGTATCCCGTTAAAGAAGTATTAAAACAAACTTCACCAGTTGCATTTCCCTCATAACCCAATCCAATTCCTCTGAATATTGATTTGTTTTCGAGAACTAAAATACCTGTTGAAAATTGGGATTTAATTGCAATTTTATTTTTTCGTTTTTTGATCAATTACAACTCATGAGTTAAAGGTTAATACAATAAAACCTTTTTTTCCGCAACACATCTAATATAAATTTTTAAAAAAATAATTTTTTCTTTTGAACAAAATTGTCTATACGGTAGATTAAAAAAATGACACTTAGAGAAAAAATTGAATCGGACTACAAAAGTGCGCTAAAATCTAAAGATAAAAATAAAATATCAACTTATAGGTTAATATTATCAGGTATTAAGGATTTAGACATTAACAATAGGTCTGGACCTGAAAAAAAAGAGACAGATGAAAGTGATGTAAAAAAATTGTTAAAAAAAATGATTAAGCAAAGAACCGAATCAATCGAAGTTTATAAAAAAGGTAATCGAAATGATTTATTAGAAATAGAACAAGGCGAAGTAAATATTCTTTCTGAATACTTGCCAAAACAGATGGGAGAAGAGGAGATCAAAAAAATTTGTTCAGAAATTATAGAAAAAACAGGCGCATCCACACTTAAAGATATAGGCAAGGTCATGGGAGAGTTAAAAAAAAATTTTGCTGACTCTATAGATTTTTCAAAAGCCGGAACAGTTATAAAAAATTTGCTCAACAAATAATGAAATATCCAAAAGAGTATCTAGAGGAAATTAAAACAAGACTCAAAGTTTCAACTGTAGTTTCAAAAACTGTAAATTTAAAAAAAAGAGGAAAAGAATATGTGGGTCTATCTCCTTTTAAAACTGAAAAAACTCCATCTTTTACCGTAAATGATGAGAAGGAATTTTATCATTGTTTTAGCACTGGTGAACATGGGAATATTTTTGATTTTATTATGAAAACTCAAAATTTAAAATTTGGAGAAGCTGTTAAAACTTTAGCAAATTTAGCAGGAATGAGAGCTTATACATTTTCAAAGCAAGATGAGGAGAGAGAAAAAAGTTGGAACAAATATAAATTAATTTATTCAAAATATATAGAGTTTTATCATAACGAATTTTTTAAAAATCCATCAGCAAATATTGCTAAAGATTATTTAAAGAAGAGAGGATTAACAGTTGAGGAAGTAAAAAAATTTAATATAGGTTTTGTTACTAATGAAGTGGATTTTTATGAGAAGCTTTTAAATGAGTTTGATGAAGATTCATTAAAAAATTCTGGAATCTTTTATTTTGATGAGAGAAAAAAAAAGTATATAGAAAGATTTAGAGACAGAATAATTTTTCCAATAAATAATATTTCCGGAGATCCAATTGGCTTTGGTGGAAGAATATTAGAAGAAAAAAATTATTTAGCTAAATATATAAATTCACCTGAGACTCTTTTTTTTAAAAAGGGCTCAAACTTATTTAATTTAGACAAAGCAAGAAAACTATCAAATAAAATAAATGAAATATTTCTTGTTGAGGGATATATGGATGTAGTTGGACTTAGCAAAAATGAAATTTTTAATTCTGTTGCAAATTTGGGAACATCTTTAACAAGTAGACAAATTTTAATTTTGAATCAATTTTTTGACCATATAATTATTTGTTTTGATGGTGATGAAAGCGGATATAAAGCCGCATTAAGAGCAGCAGAAAATTCAATAATAGAGTTAAAACCTGAAAAAAAAATATCTTTTTTGTTTCTACCTGATGATCAAGACCCAGATAGTTTTGTTAAAGATCATGGGAAAGAATATTTTCTTGAATTTTCAAAAAATAATAAAGTTTTAATCCATAAATTTATTTTTGAACATTATTTAAAACAATTGGACGAAAATCCTTCATCTCGAGCTATATTTGAAAAAAAACTTCGTTTTATTTCATCAACAATTAAAGATGAATTTATAAAAAAATATGTACTTGAGTATTTTTTAGAAAAAATTTCAGAATTAACTCCAAATATTAATTTAAAAAAATATAAAAGTTATAAAAATACCACAAAGTCTTTAAAGTCTACACAAAGTTATTATAATGAGACAAAATCACTAAAACCTTTTGAGATAAAAGAATTTTCTTTTTTGTACATTATTTTACACAAACCTGAACTCATCAAAGAAAACTTTCATTTAATTGAAAATATAAAATTATTTAGTAACGAAAATAAACTCTTATTTGACGAAATATTAAAACAATCTAATAATTTAAAAAAAAATGATTTTCAAAACTTTGATATTGACAAAAATCTTATCAGTAGAGTTTTAAAGTATGCGTCTATAAAACATATAATATCTAAAAATCCCGAGGATAGCCAAAAAATACTAGAAATTTTTACTGAAATTGCACGGGATCTTAAAAATTATGAGCTAGAGTTTAGAATAGCGGAGTTAGAATCGAAATTTTCAAAAGATTTAAGCGAAGATACTTTTAATGAGCTAAAAGAGTTGAAAAAACTTCAAAAAATCAACTAATAGAAAAAAAATATTCATAGATTTTTTGAAATTTACTATTATATACATCTACCAAACTCTATTATTGTGGAACGTATAATTACAAAATCATTTGCAAGATTGATGGGCAGGGGTGTCCATAGGGGATTTATTACACATGAAGAATTAAGTAAATCTTTAGGAAAAAGAAATTTGTCAAGTGAGAATCTAGAACAAGCATTTGTACACATACTTGATGAAAGTATTATTTTAGTTGAAAAGAAATCAGACTATAAAATTTTAAGAAAAAAAGATGCATCTTCTAAAGATGAGGGAAAAGCAATTGAGAAAAGTGATGATCCTATAAGGATGTATCTAAGAGAGATGGGGGGCGTCGAACTTCTTTCTAGAGAAGGCGAAATAGCAATTGCGAAAAGAATAGAAGCTGGCAAAGATGTAATGCTTAACGCCTTATCGCAAAGCCCAATAACTGCTCAACAGTTTTTTGAATGGAATCAACAACTCCAAAATGATGAGATCTTAGTTAGAGAGATTATAGATATTGATACAAATTATATGGAAGATGAAGAAACTGGTCAGAGCGCTAAGCAAAAAAAATCAGAAAACTCTAGTGATGAAAATAATGAAATAAGTAGCAATGAAGAAGATGAATTTAATCCAACACTTGCTGCAATGGAAACAGAAATAAAGCCAAAAGTTTTACAAACTGTTCATGACCTCACAAAAGAATACAATAAACTAATTAAATACCAAAAAGAAAAACTTGAATGTATTTTGAATTTTAATAAATTTTCTCAAGCAAAAGAAAAAAATTATACAACAATTGTTGAAAAAATTTTGGAGCTTATAAAGTCTCTACAATTGTCACCATCAGTCTTAGAAGAATTAGTTCAAAAACATTATATTGAAAATAAAAAAATTATTTCACTTGAAGGTAATTTATTACGTTTGGCATTAGATGCAAAAATTTCAAGAGATGAATTTATAAAATTTTACGTAGGGAATGAAATTAATCCGAATTTAAAAAGTTTCTTGGACACCAATGAAGTTTGGAAAAAGTTTTTTAATAATAATAAGGATAAATTTAAAAATATAAGAGAAAGATTAATAGAAATAAGTCAAAAACTTGGAGTATCTGTAACTGAATATAAAAAATTAGTTAGCAGAATTCAAAAGGGAGAAAAAGAGTCAAGAATTGCTAAAAAAGAAATGGTTGAGGCCAATTTAAGGTTGGTTATATCAATTGCAAAAAAATATACCAATAGAGGTCTTCAATTTTTAGATTTAATTCAGGAAGGTAATATTGGATTAATGAAAGCAGTAGACAAGTTTGAGTATAGAAGGGGTTATAAATTTTCTACATATGCTACATGGTGGATAAGACAGGCAATAACTAGGTCGATTGCTGATCAAGCAAGAACAATTAGAATACCAGTTCATATGATTGAAACGATTAATAAAATTGTTAGAACTCAAAGGTTGATTTTAAGTGAATTTGGAAGAGAGGCTACTCCTGAAGAGCTTGCAAAAAAATTAAGGATGCCACTTGAAAAAGTAAGAAAAGTTTTAAAAATTTCAAAAGAACCTGTATCTCTTGAGAAACCAGTTGGCGACGAAGAAGATAGTAGTTTAGGAGATTTTATAGAAGATACAAAAGCACTTGCACCATTGGAACAGGCAATTAAATCAAATTTAAGTGAGGCTACTACAAAAATTTTGTCAACATTAACACCAAGAGAAGAAAGAGTTTTAAGAATGAGATTTGGTGTAGGCATGAATACAGACCATACTTTGGAGGAAGTCGGATTGCAATTTTCTGTAACCAGAGAAAGAATACGACAAATTGAAGCAAAGGCTCTAAGAAAATTAAAACACCCTAGTAGATCCAAACAATTAAAAAGTTTCTTGGAAAGCTAGAGAGGGCCGTTAGCTCAATAGTAGAGTACTGCATTGACATTGCAGGGGTAGTTGGAGCGTAACCAACACGGCCCACCAAAGATATCAATTTTTTTTATTTATAAAATTTGTTTATTAATAAGTTATAAAATCTTATCTATTAAAATAGCAAATAGTAGAATTTTTCTTTTAAAATAATAATTAATCTATAAAAAAATTTTAAAAAAAAAATCTTAATAATATTTGACTAAATTTTAAGAAGATTTATTCTATTCATGTCTTGAATGAATTTTAAAAAAGAAGTAAAACCAAGAAATTTTATAAGGGCCTGTAGCTCAGTTGGTTAGAGCAGTACACTCATAATGTATTGGTCCCAGGTTCGAGTCCTGGCGGGCCCACCATATACAATTATAATTTATTAATATTAATTTAAACAAAAAAATTTAAAATTAAGCTGATTATTTAATTATAAATTCTTCTAGAGATTTAAATAATGCACTTATATCACCGTCATTATTTTGAATAATAGACTTAAATTCTTCTTTCTGAGTTCTGGCTAAACTTAAGCCTTCCACAATTAAATCTCTTATTAATGGTCTTTCTGGATTTTTCGTATAAATTCTCCAATCAATTTTAACTTCGGGATTCTTAGAGTTTGCTTCTAAAATAGTATTAACAATAGTATATTTTTCATTTAATACTTTTTGAGAAATAACATTAATTTTTGGATCTGAATAATCAACTAATCTGCTTGAAAAACTTTTTAAAAAATAACTTCTAAATAATTTTTTATATTTTATTTTTTGATCTTCTGAAAGTGTCTTTCTTATTTTTCCAAGCGCATACATTCCAATTCCATCTATATCAACTGATCTTTCGGCTATATCATTAAGTTTAATTATCTTTGATTCAACTGGATCTGAACTTGATAATATAACTGATGCTTCGTTTACAATTTCAGAAATAAGATCTTTAGGATCTTTTGCCAATGCTGACAAATTAAAGCATAGAATAAATAAAGAAAATATAATTATTCTTTTAATAACCATTATTTATTTTATTTAGTATCTATTTCTTCCCAATCATCGTCATTAAGAGTTTCTGTGGTTTCATCTAGATTATTAATTTTTTTCTGCCTATCTTGAAGATATAAACTTCTTACGGATGCATATAGATCTAATGAATTATTTTCTAAACTTTCAAATGCATCTAAGTTTTTTGCTCTAAAGTCTACTCCTTCAGCAACTTTTGATAAGTAGTAATCTGCTTCACTAAAATGTTGTGTGTCGTTAACAACTGTAACGTTGTACCAAGCATCTCCACCTGTAAAGTTAGCCAATGAACCAAAAGCATCTCTTACAGTGGAAGGTCCTAACACTGGTAGAACTAAATAACATCCTTCACCAACCCCCCAATATCCTAATGTTTGTCCATAGTCTTCTTTATCAATTTTTTCAATACCATAGTAAGAAGCGACATCAAATATTCCAAATATTCCAAGAGTAGAATTGATTACAAATCTTAAAGTATTCAAACCAGCATTTTTAATTTGTCCTTGCAAAATATTATTTGGCACAGTGACTACATTTGAAATATTTGTTAATACATTACTAGTTGCTGATCTCATTGGGTTTGGTAAAGTTCTGTAACCTTTAGCCAAAGGTTTAAATAAAATTTTGTCTAATCCTTGGTTAAATGCAAAAACTCCTCTGTTTAATTTTTCAAAGCAATCTTTAACATCTTTTGTATTATTATTTTTCTTTGAAGTTAATTCGTTATTTCCATCACTTCCCGCAATAGCTAAGTTAGAATAAATACTGAAAATAATTATCAATAAAATTGATATAAATTTTTTCATATAAGTTTTATAGTATATCTAATACTTAAATAAACATTAAATTGTTGTAAATTGTGCTAAAAAATGTTGAAAAAATGACAAAAAATTACTCACCTAATTTTAATCCAATTAAAAGAAAAAAAAATAGAATTAAATATTTGATTTTTCATTATACAGGAATGAAAACTGACAAAGCAGCTATTAACAAACTGACAAGTAAAAATTCTAACGTCAGTTGTCATTATTTTATTACAATATCTGGAAAAATAATTCAGATGGTGCCAGATCTTTATATTGCTTGGCATGCTGGCAAATCTAGATGGAAAAGAGATGTGTCTCTAAATGAAAATTCAATTGGTATTGAGATTTCGAACCCTGGGCATGCGAATGGTTATAGATCGTTTTCGAAGAGTCAAATAAAATCTTTAGTAGTATTAGCTAAAATTTTACTTAAAAAATACAAAATAAGAGGAAAAAATATTTTAGGGCATTCAGATATAGCCCCATTAAGAAAAAAAGACCCAGGAGAAAAATTTCCTTGGAAATATTTATTTAAAAAAAAAATTGGTATTTGGCATAATTTAAATGATCTCACATGCAAAAAATTAAGGAGGGTAAAAATAAATAATAAAAATTATCTCACACAATTAAAAAAATTTGGATATACAGGAAAATATACAAATTCTACGAAGTTAAAAAAAATTATTAAAAGTTTTCAAAGAAGATTCAGGCCGGAATTAATTAATGGAGTCTTAGATAAAGAGTGCTTTATGATATTAAAATCCCTAAATTCATTGAAATAATTACTATTGATTTTAAAAATAATAATAATAGTTTGTCTCTGCCAGATAAATGACTTATCGCTTTAAAACATTTTTAAAGAGGAAAGTCCGGGCTCTACAAAGACACAGTGCCAGTTAATTGCTGGCGGGGGAAACCCTAGGGATAGTGCCACAGAAAATAAACCGCCTTATCAAGGCAAGGGTGAAAAGGTGTGGTAAGAGCACACCGGCTATGTTGGTAACAGCTAGCGCATGGAAAACCCCACTGAGAGCAAGACTGAGTAGAGATGACAGTGTTAGAAATAACTAAAAGCAGTCTTTGGCTAGTCATCAGGGTTAGTTGCTTGAGCCTTAAAGTGATTTAAGGCCTAGATAAATGATAAGTTTAAATGACAGAACCCGGCTTATAGTTTATCTGGCATCGCATAAAAATTAATTTCCATCTGTTTCGTATTTGTTCTTTAAATTAAGACTTTATTAGTATTTGATAAATAAGTATTGACGCTTATTAATAAAACCCATAATATCCCATAAAAACCCAAATAGGGTTATATTTATGGGATATGTTTTTATCTACTTACGAAAACAAACTGGACAAAAAAGGAAGGGTATCTGTGCCGGCTTCTTTTAGATCTTATTTGTCAAACATAGGTTATAATGGAGTTATTTGTTATCCTTCTTTTAACAATCAATGTATAGAAGCATGGCCACAAGACAGAATTGAAAAAATTTCTAATGCAATTGATACCCTAAACCCTTTTGAGGAAAAAAAAGATTATTTTGCTACATCAATATTATCCGAAAGTATAAATTTACAATTTGATAGCGAAGGAAGAATCTTACTTACATCAAAATTATTAAAACATGCTAAAATTAAAAATAGTATGTTATTTGTTGGCCAAGGCAAAACATTCCAAATCTGGGAGCCAGCAGCATTTGAGAAATTTAGACTAACTGCTAAGAAAAAATCAAATATTCATAGAGCTAGTCTTAAATGGGAGCTACAACTTAATAAACAATAGTGAGGGATAAATGACAATTAACTTTAAAGCACCAGATATTAGAGAGCTAAAGCCAAGAATACTAGTTCTTGGTTTGGGAGGAGCTGGAGGAAATGCAATAAACGGAATGATAGACTCTGGTCTACAAGGAGTTGAATTTATTGCAGTAAATACTGATGCACAAGATTTAAGAATAAGTAGAGCGCAAGCAAAAATACAAA
>CACFPS010000015.1 GCA_902568235.1 uncultured Pelagibacteraceae bacterium
CAGATACATGACCTAATTTTGGGTTTGGAAGTTTTGCTTTATCGTCTTTAACTATATATGAACCTTCGGGGATACTAGTTTTTTTATCTAACGGAACAACACCTACAACTTTTTGTCTATCTGTAGCAATATAAGCTGTTTTACTTAAAGATCTTTTTCCAATGAAATCTTTCTTTTTACTTACCATTCCTTCTAGCGAGTTATCATAAGGAATTGTACGCCCATCTAATTCCGATCCTGCAACGTGTCCCATTTCAATTCTTAATGTTGACAGGGCTTCAGTTCCATATGGTTGAATATTAAATTCTTTTCCAACTTCTATAATTTTTTCCCACATGAAATTACCATTATCAGACTCAACGTTTACTTCGTAAGCAAGTTCACCAGAAAATGAAATTCTGTAAATTCTTGAATAAACTCCGAATAAATTGCCTTCAGTATATCCCATAAATGGTAAACCTTCGTTTGAAACATCTAAGTCTGGAAATAGTTTTTGTAATACATCTCTAGATTTTGGCCCTGCAATTGCAGCTCCTGCCCACTGCTCTGTACTTGAAACTACATTTACATTTAATTCTGGCCACACCAATTGTAAATAATATTCTAAATGAGATAAAACATTTGCTGCTTGGGCGGTAGTAGTTGTCATATGATAATGATTTTCTGAAATTCTAGTTGTTGTTCCATCATCCATTACTATTCCATCTTCTCTTAACATTACTCCATATCTAGCTTTGCCAACTGGTAATTTAAGCCAAGCATTTGTGTAAACTCTGTTTAATAATTCAGCCGCATCAGGTCCTTTTATATCTATTTTTCCTAGTGTAGTTACATCGCAAACACCTACATTTTGCCTAACATTTTTGGCTTCTCTTTTTGAGCCTTCAAATAAATTTTCATTGCCTTGTTTATAATATCTAGGACGCAACCAAACACCTGCGTCTACAAAAACAGCATTATTTTTTTCATGCCATGTATGCATTGGTGATTTTCTTGTTGGTTTAGAATGTTTTCCAATTTCTCTTCCAACAATAGCTCCTATTGAAACTGGAGTATAAGGTGGTCTAAAAGTTGTGTGACCCACTTGTGGTACAACTTTGTTTTCAACTTCTGATACGAGTTGCAATCCATTAAGATTACTTGTTTTACCTTGGTCTGTTGCCATGCCTAATGTGGTATATCTTTTTACATGTTCAATTGATCTATAACCCTCTCTTAAAGCAAGTTCTACATCTGAAACTGCGACATCATTTTGAAAATCTAAAAATCTTTTATAATTTTTACCTTTTGGTAATGGTACACACCAAAATTTATCATGGTGAGTATATTTTTTTTCTACAACGGAAGGTACTGAAATATTATTTTCTTTATTGGTTATTTTATTAGATAACTCGCTTCCTTTTTCAAATGAAGTTTTTAAAGTTTCTTCTAGTGTAAAAATTCCTTTAGCAGATCCTAAAACTGTTTCATTTTGTTTTGATTGACCTGGAATAAATGCATCAATATTTTCATTAAATACAGTTTTATTACCTGATTGTGAAGCTAAATGAATTGTTGGTGTCCAAAAACCTGAAACACAAATGCAATCACAATTAACATTTTCAATTTGACTTAATTGTTTTTTATCTTCTGAAATTTTTGAAATATCTGCTGATTTTACTTTTTTGTAACCTTTTGCTGCTACAACAACATAGGAAAACTTTATATCTATATTTAAACTTTTCGCTTCATTAACAATCTCAGAATTTGGATCTTTTCTAGTATCTAATACAATAGGATCAATGCCATTCTTTTTAAATTCTATTGCAGTCTCATAGCCACTATCATTATTGGTAAACACTAAAGGTTTTTTACCTACTAAAACTCCATAGATTTTTAAATATTCTTTTGCCGCAGATGAAAGCATTACTCCAGGAGTATCGTTGTTGCCAAAAACTAAAGGTCTTTCAATTGATCCTGAAGAAATAATAACTTCTTTTGCTCTTATGTACCAAAGTCTTTGCTTTGGCATATATCTGTTTGTTTTTGGCAAGTGGTCACTAATTCTTTCTGACATTACGAGCATATTGTGATCATAGTAACCAAAAACTTGTGATCTATTTTTTACAGTCACATTTGGCATTGATTTAAGTTCAGAAATTATATTTTCTGCCCACTCTTGACCGCTTTGATTTCCTATGCTCACTTCACTTGTTAATAAACTTCCGCCAAATCTAGATTTATCTTCTGCTAAAATTACTCTAGCTCCATTTTGTGCTGCAGCGTACGCACTAGCAAGACCTGAAGGACCTGATCCTGTAACTAAAAGATCACAATATTCATACTTATGCTCATATCTTTCTTTATCATGGCTAGCGGATACCACTCCAAATCCTGCTGCTTTTCTTATAATTGGCTCATAAACTTTGTACCAAAAACTTCTCGGCCACATAAAAGTTTTATAATAAAAACCTGCTGGGAAAAATTTATTTAAAAAATTATTTATAGCTCCAA
The DNA here is from genome assembly GCA_902568235.1 of uncultured Pelagibacteraceae bacterium. Classification (GTDB taxonomy): domain Bacteria; phylum Pseudomonadota; class Alphaproteobacteria; order Pelagibacterales; family Pelagibacteraceae; genus Pelagibacter. Next base: position 2,494 of record CACFPS010000015.1, read on the forward strand.
TATCAAATTCTACATTTGGCCAGCAATTTACACTTTTCGCTTCTAAACCTTCGAAAAGTTCTTGTTCCGTTGCTCTTACATTCGGTATTGATTCATTGTTTCTAATTAATTGAACCATAGCGTAAGGCTCATCTACACCTGCTCCAAAAAATCCTCTTGGTCTATGATATTTAAAACTTCTACCAACTAAATGTACTCCATTTGCAATTAAAGCTGAAGCTAAAGTATCTCCTTTATATCCAGAATAATTTTTCCCATTAAATTTAAATGAAATAGCTTTACTTCTATCAATCAATCCACCTTTATTTAATCGAAAATTCTGAGGCATTTTATATTTCTTCGTTTGCTTTTAATGTTTTAAATATTTCATGAGTTAAAGTATCTCTTTCAACTTTAAGCCATTGTCTACATCCTGAAATGTGTTGCCATAATTCTAAATGTTTTCCTCTTGGACTTTTTCTTAAATAAACAAAATTATCCCAATCTTGATCTGAAACTTCTTTATTTAACTCTGGCCTCTTAACAGTAGCATCACCACCATATGAAAATTCATTTTGTGATCTTAATCCGCAATGTGGACATTTAATATGTAGCATTTATGAAATCCAAGTTTTTGTTCCTAGGCCCTTTTCATCAATTAAATGTCCAGTACTAAATCTATTTAAACTATATCCTTCATTTAATTTATGAGGTCTATCTTTTGCAATTGTATGAGCAAAAGTCCAACCTGATGCTGGGGTAGCTTTAAAACCACCATAACACCAACCGCAATTTAAATATAATCCTTCAATATGTGTTTTATCTATAATTGGAGATCCATCCATAGACATATCCATTATTCCTCCCCATGTCCTAAGCATTTTTAATTTACTAAGAAATGGTAACATTGCAATTCCTTCGGTTAAAACATGTTGAAGAGTTGGCAAGTTTCCCCTTTGAGCATAACTATTATATCCATCAAGATCTCCTCCCATAACCATTTCGCCTTTATCTGATTGACTAACGTAAAAATGTCCTGCGCCAAAAGTAACAACATGATCTAATATTGGTTTAATTGGTTCAGATACACAAGCTTGCAATAAGTGGGTTTCTACAGGTAATCTCATGTTTAACATTTCAGCAAGAATATTTGTGCTTCCAGCAACACAAAGTCCTACTTTTTTTGCTTTAATGTTTCCTCTTGTAGTTTGAATTCCTTTTATTTTTCCATTGTCAACATCGAAACCTGTTACTTCGCAATGTTGAATTATATCTACACCCATTGAGTCTGCTTGTCGTGCATATCCCCAGGCAACACCGTCATGTCTAGCTGTACCTGCGCTTGGTTGCATTAATCCACCAAATATTGGAAATCTAACGTTATCCGAAAAATCTGCCATTGGAATTAATTTCCTTACCTCTTCTCTTCCCAAAAGAACTGCGTCTATTCCATTTAATTTCATTGAGTTTCCTCTTCTAGAATAAACATTCATTTGTGCATCTGAGTGAGCAAGATTGATTATTCCCCTTGGTGAAAACATTACATTAAAATTTAATTCCTGACTCATGCTTCTCCATAGATCCATTCCAAATTCACTAAATAGACCATTTTCGTCATGCATATAGTTTGATCTAACTATCGTAGTATTTCTTCCAACGTTTCCTCCTCCAATCCACCCTTTTTCAATAATAGCAACATTGGTAACGTTATGAACTTTAGCTAGATAATATGCTGTAGCCAAACCATGGCCTCCTCCTCCAATTATTACAACATCATATTCAGCTTTAGGAGTCGGGTCTTTCCATGCAACTTCCCAATCTTTATGACCCTTAAAAGCGTTTTTAATAAGACTGAATACTGAGTATTTTTGCATGATTAATTTTTATATCAATAAATATAAATTTTTATTGTTTTTTTTATATATATTTTTTAGATGTTTAAAAAATTGGTAAAAAAGTATAGAAATTCTGCACATTAATATTGCGAAATAAAAATTATGTCTAAAAGTGATATTCAAATAGCTAGAGAAGCAAAGATGGATCCAATAAATGATGTTCTTTCAAAAATTAATGTACCCGACGAACCGAATGCATTCAGCCCGATGGGCAGACATATAGCAAAAATAAACTTTGAGTATCTTGAAACATTAACAAATAAAAAGGATGGTAAGCTTATTCTAGTTACGGCCATTACTCCCACACCTGCTGGAGAGGGAAAGACTACAGTTTCAGTTGGCTTATCAGATGGAATAAATAAAATTGGAAAAAAATCAATTGTATGTTTAAGAGAACCTAGCCTGGGACCTTCTTTTGGAATGAAAGGTGGTGCTGCTGGAGGTGGCTATGCTCAAGTAGTTCCGATGGAACAAATTAATTTACATTTTACTGGTGACTTTCATGCAATCACCTCAGCACACAATCTTTTATCAGCTCTTATAGACAACCATATTTATTGGGGAAACAAACTTAATATAGATGACAAAAAAATTGTTTGGAAAAGAGTTATGGATATGAATGATAGAGCGTTAAGAGCAATTAATATTAATACCAAAGGTGTTGCCAAAGAGTTTCCGAGAGAAGATGGTTTTGACATAACTGTTGCTTCTGAAATTATGGCTATCTTCTGTTTATCAAATAATTTGCAAGATTTAGAAAAAAGAATTGGAAATATTACAATTGCTTATAATAAAAATAATGAGCCGATTTATGCTAAAGACTTAAATGCACAAGGTCCTATGACTGTTTTATTAAAAGAAGCAATTAGACCTAATGTTGCTCAGACATTAGAAAATAATCCTGCATTAATACATGGTGGACCATTTGCCAACATTGCTCACGGATGTAATTCAGTAATAGCAACAAAGACTGCTTTAAAACTATCAGATTATGTAGTTACAGAGGCCGGATTTGGGGCTGATCTTGGTGCAGAAAAATTTATGGACATTAAATGTAGAAAGTCAAATATAAAACCTAGTTGCATAGTTATAGTTGCAACAATTAGAGCATTAAAAATGCATGGTGGAGTAGAAAAAGAAGATTTAAAAAAAGAAAATGTAGAAGCTTTAAAGAAAGGTTTAGTAAATTTAGAAAGACATATTAATAATGTAAAAAAATTTGGTGTAGAATCTGTAGTAGCAATAAATCATTTTGTTATGGACACAGATAACGAAACAAAAGTTTTGAAAGAATATTGTGATAGTATCGGTGTAAAAGTAAGCAAATGCACTCACTGGTCTGATGGTGGAGAAGGAACTAAAGATTTGGCAAAAAAAGTTATAGAAATTTCTGAAAATTCAAAACCTGAAAATTTTAAATTTTTGTATGATGAAAAAGATACTTTATGGAATAAAATTGAAAAGATTGCTAAAGAAATTTATAAAGCGAGCAATATTATTGCTGATGACAATGTTAAGGAACAGCTAAAAATTTTTGAAAAAAACGGGTACGGTAAATTACCTGTTTGTATTGCAAAAACACAATATAGTTTTTCAGTTGATCCAAAACTTAAAGGAGCACCTTCAGATCATGAAATTCCAATTAGAGAAGTAAGACTTTCTTCTGGAGCTGAATTTATAGTAGTTGTATGTGGATCAATAATGACAATGCCAGGATTGCCCAGAGTACCAGCTGCCAATTCAATTAAATTAAATGATAAAGGCGAAATAGAAGGTTTATTTTAATTAAGCTGCCTTTAAATGGTTTAGCCAATTTTTTAATTCTAACATTCTAGAATCCTTTGCTGAACGTTTAATTTCTTCTTCAATGAAATTTATATGATTTTGAATTTCAGTTTCATTATTAAAACATTTTCTATTATTAATTAACTTTTCTTTTCTAAATTTAATTAAAGTAATCATCTTATGATATGTAATTTCAGGATGATATTGTAAACCCCATACGTCACTTATTCCTTTTTTAAAATGAATACTTTGTATCTTGTTAATTTTATTTGATGCTAGATGAACAGCGCCCTCTGGTAATTTTACAACTTCATCAAAATTAAATGCTGGTGAATTAAATTTCTTATTTTTTGACTTATATAATGGATGTTTTAAACCTTTTTCATTAATCTCTATATCATTTGCTATTCCTATGTGCGCACCATTGGTAGCTTTTTTTACTTCACCTCCTGCCGCAGTAACCGCTACTTGCATTCCCCAACATATTGATAATATTTTTTTTATATTTTTAAAACATTCTTTCATAAAAGAAATCTGGCGACGTATTTCAATGCAATCATTGTATATATTTAAGCTACTTCCTCCCCAAATTAATCCATCAAATTTTTTTAGATTAGGTAAAATTCTATCAAAGCTTTTTTCTGAACATGGATTAAATACTTCTATATTTAAATCTTTTGTATAATACGAAAGACTTTCTTTTAAACTTTCTGCATGTGTTTGAATTCCTGAATCTTTAAAATTATTATTTTCTTTTGGTAAATTTCCTTCTACTATTAATAAATTTAAATTTTTCATTAAAATAATTTTCCTGAAAGACTATACTCATATAAAATTTTCATATCGTCAATTGTCATTTTTTTTGGATTAGTAGCTGTAGATGGGTCTTCTAAAGCCATTTGTGATAATTTATCTATATTTATCTTACTTTCTTCCACGATATCTGAGAGTTTATGTGGAATATTTAGATCTTTTCTTAATTCTAATATCCAATTTAAAAAACTATCAAAATTTTTATCTAAATTGAGATAGTCACAAATGGATACTATTCTTTTCTCAATCAAACTTTTATTGAAAGTTAATACATAAGGCATAAATATCGCATTTGATAAACCATGATGAATATTAAACTGAGAATTAACTGGATGACTTAATGAATGAATTGCTCCTAAACCTTTTTGAAATGACGTTGAACCCATACTAGCAGCTACTAATAAATTTCTTCTTGCCTCCAAATCTTTCCCATTTTTAACTGCAATTAAAAGTGACTTTTTTATTAATTTCATTCCTTCAATTGCTATTCCATCTGCCATAGGATGAAATCCTGGAGCACAGAAAGCTTCTAGATTATGTGCTAATGCGTCCATTCCGGTAGCAGCAGTAAGTCTAGGCGAAAGGTCAACAGTTAAAACTGGATCTAAAATTACAATGGAAGGTAAAAGTTTTGGATGAAATATTATTTTTTTTACTCCAGTTTCTTTGTTAATTATTGCTGAGGCCCTTCCTGTTTCTGAACCTGTTCCTGCAGTTGTAGGTACAGCTATTATTGGAGCAATATTATTTTCATCTGCTCGCTTCCAATAATCACCTATATCTTCAAAATCCCAAATAGGTCTTGATTGACCTGACATAAATGCTATGGCTTTACCAACATCTAAGCCACTACCACCACCAAAAGCTATTACTCCATCGCAATTTTTTTTTTTAAATTCTACAACTCCTTCTTCTACATTTTCCCCAAAAGGGTTTCCTGAAAAATTAGAAAAAACGGTCAAATTATTAAAGTTTTTTTTTAGTTCTAAAATAATATTTATAACCATATCAAGATTTACAAGATCTTTATCAGTTACAAATAATGGGTTTGTAATACCCAAATTACTACAGGCTTGAAATAAATCTTTGATCCTATTCTCTCCTACCCACACAGAAGTGGGATAATTCCAGTTGATAGTCATAATAAAAAATATTTTATTTTGATTCATACCATTTTATTATTAAAATACATTTATAAATTTATTTTAATCGAGGATAATTAAATGACAAAAGTAGCAATTATAGGCGCGGGACCATGTGGACTTTCAATGTTAAGAGCATTTGAACAGGCTGAAAAAAAAGGTGAAAAAATTCCAGAAGTAGTATGTTTTGAAAAACAAGAAGACTGGGGTGGTCTTTGGAATTATAATTGGAGAACAGGTTCAGATCAGTATGGAGATCCTATTCCTAACAGTATGTACAGATATCTTTGGTCAAATGGTCCTAAAGAATGTCTAGAATTTGCTGATTACTCTTTTGATGAACACTTCGGACATCCAATCCCTTCTTTTCCACCAAGAGAAGTTCTATATAATTATATAATTGGAAGAGTAAACAAAGGAGGTTTAAAAAATAAAATTAAATTTAATACTAGAGTTTTAAATACTGTTTACAAAAATGATAAATTCGAAGTTACTTATCAAGACAAAGCTAATGATAAAACTTTAACGGATAATTTTGATTATGTTGTAGTGTCTACTGGTCATTTTTCAGTACCTTTTATTCCAGAATACAAGGGAATGAATTCATTTCCAGGGAGAATTATGCATTCTCATGACTTTAGAGATGCTGAAGAATTTAGAGATAAGAATGTAATTGTTTTAGGTAGTAGTTACTCTGCAGAAGACATAGCACTTCAATGTAACAAGTATGGAGCCAAAAGTGTAACCATAGGATATAGACACAACCCCATGGGCTTTAAGTGGCCAAAAAAAATGAAAGAAGTCTATTATCTAGATAGACTCGAAGGTAAAAAAGCAATTTTTAAAGATGGTACCGAGCAAGAAGCTGATGTTATAATTTTATGTACAGGTTATCTTCATCATTTTCCATTTTTAGATGAAAATTTGAAATTAAAAACTGGAAACAGATTATATCCACCAAAATTATATAAAGGTATTGTTTGGCAAAATAATCACAAACTTTTATATCTTGGTATGCAGGATCAATTTCACACTTTTAATATGTTTGATTGTCAAGCTTGGTACGCAAGAGATGTTGTTATGGGTAAAATCAAAATTCCAAGCGAAAGTGAAATAGATAGTGATATAAATAAGTGGGTTGCAATGGAAGAAAAGCTTGAAAACCCAGATCAAATGATTGATTTTCAAACTGAATATACAAAAGAATTGCATGAGATGTCAGACTATCCAAAAATTGATTTTGAGTTAATTAGAAAACATTTCAAAGAATGGGAACATCATAAAGTTGAAGATATTTTAACTTATAGAAATAAATCTTTTTCTTCTCCAGTTACTGGATCTGTTGCTCCAGTTCATCATACTCCCTGGGCCACAGCAATGGATGACTCGATGAAAACTTTTCTAGATCAAAAAAAATAAGTTACCAATTAATTTGTAGTTTTTGATTTTTACAAATAGATTTAATTATACTAAAAAGTAATGGGAACTCTTCCTCTTTAAATTCTTTTAGAATTTTTGGACCTATTTCATATGCTAAATCAGCTCCTTCAACAGTAATTTCTTTCATAAATCTTTCCTTTGCATCTTTAAATAAATAGCCTTGGCCCAAATAATATCCCATTTTACTGTTTCTCCCTCCAGCTGAACTTACATACAAATCCCCTAAACCTGCTAGTCCATAAGCAGATTCTTCTTTTCCATTTAATTTTTTTGTTAAAACTTTCATTTCAGCAACTGACTTGTAAATAAGTGAGGCTGCTGTATTCAAATAATATTTATTTTTTGTTTCATTATCCAAAGATTTGCTACTCAAACCTTCGGAGGCTCCTATTAACATTGAATAAATATTTTTTGTTGCCGCACAAACCTCGGCACCTATTAAGTCATTCGAGTATTCAGTTGAATAATAATTATTTGATATTATTGAACCTATATTTTTAGCAACATCCAAATTCTCATTAGCTAAAACAATGCTACTATTTATTCTATTTGCAAGACCAGAAGCAAGACAAGGACCAGCAACAGCAGAAATGCTGGGGGCTTGAATTCCTTTATTTATTAAAATTTTATTAAGTTTTTCTGCTAGCGTTTCAAATTTATCATCAATGACAGCTAAACCTTTTGTTAAAAGTAATATATCCGTTTGATTTTGGTAAAATTTTGATAACTCTTCACCAATCCATTCTATTCCTTTAGAACTCACTCCTACAACTAATAGATCAATATTTTTTTTAATTTCATCATTAAACTCAGAATATTTTTTTACTTTAATATTTTTTGGCAATTGACATTTTAAAGCTGGATGAAAATTATTTTTCTCATTTATTTGTTCTATAGCTTTATTCTCCAAATAAGATCCTACTAAAAAAGTTTCATGTCCGTTATCAGCACATGGTACAGAAAAAGCTGATCCCATTGCTCCAGCACCTATAATCACAATTTTCTTCATAAAATTAATTAAAGTAATTTATGTTATTAAAGCTCGCTTAATTGCTTTTTGCCAGCCATTTATTAATTTTTTTCTTTCTGAATTTTTCATTTTTGGTGAAAATTTTTTATCTAAGGACCAGTTTTTTGAAATATCATTTAATGATTTATAAATTCCTACTTTTAAACCTGCCATAAATGCAGCTCCTAAAGCTGTTGTTTCTTCTACCTTTGGTCTTAAAACTTTTACATTTATTACATCCGAAAGAAATTGTGAAAACCAATTATTTTTAACCATTCCCCCATCTACACGAACTATTTTTGGACGAAGACCATCATTTTTCATGGCTTCAAACAAATCATAAGTTTGATAACCAACTGACTCTACAGTTGCTCTAATAATTTCACTTATACCAGTGTCTCTAGTGAGGCCACTTAAAACTCCTCTAGATTTAGAATTCCAATAAGGAGCGCCAATGCCTGTAAAAGCAGGAACTAAGTAAACTCCATGATTATTTTTTAATTTTTTGATTACTTTTTCAGAGTCTGAAGCTTTAATTAAAAATTTAACCTTATCTCTCAACCATTGAACGCCTGCACCTGCAATAAATATAGATCCTTCTAAAGCATATGTTGTTTTTCCATTTAATCTATAACCAATTGTGGTTAATAATCTATTTTTTGAGTAAATAATTTTGTTACCAGTATTTAATAATACAAAAGCTCCAGTTCCATATGTGCTTTTTAAAGATCCAGGTTCGAAGCAGCATTGACCTATAGTTGCTGCTTGCTGATCTCCAACCATGCCTGTAACAGAGTAAGACTCACCTGTGATCTTTGGATCTGTGTAACCAAAATCATCTGAACAATCCTTTACCTCGGGAAGAATATGATGAGGAATTTTTAAAATATCTAAAATATGTTTATCCCACTTATTAGAAGATATATTGTACAACATTGTTCTACTTGCATTAGTTGCATCAGTAAAATGGTTTGTACCTCCAGTTAATCTCCAAAGTAAAAAACAATCAACTGTACCAAATAACAATCGCTTTTTTTTAATGAGCTGTTTTGCTTTTGGAATGTTATCAATAATCCACTTAATTTTTGTTGCTGAAAAATAAGCATCAATTAGCAAACCGGTTTTATTATAAATAATTGTTTCTTTTTTTTGTGTAATTAATTTATTACAATAATCAGCTGATCTTCTATCTTGCCAAACAATAGCTTTATAAACTGGTTTTCCGGTGTTTTTGTCCCAAAGAATAGTGGTTTCTCTTTGATTGGTAATTCCTATAGTTAAAATTTTGCCGTTAAGTTGTTTGCTTTTTTTGATTACATTTTTTACAACTTTTAAAGTTGTAGACCAAATTTCTTCGGGGTCGTGTTCAACCCAACCATCTTTGGGAAAGTATTGTGTAAATTCTAATTGAGATGTGTATTTTGGATTACCTTTAAGATCAAAAAGTATAGCTCTACTTGAGGTGGTGCCCTGATCAATAGCAACAATAAATTTTTTCACAATTTTAATCTATGCCAAGATGTTTTTTTCTTTTTTCTACCCAGGTTCGAATCAAATTATCAAATATCAGAGCTATGAAAGCGACGCAAATACCAAGTATTAATCCTTTGCCACCACCTTTTTTATCAGATAAAGCTTTTAGAATATATTGTCCTAAATCTTCTGTTCCAATAAATGCTCCTATAATTACCATAAACAAAGCAAATACGATTGTTTGATTTACACCAAGCATCATGTGAGGAAACGCTATTGGAAATTCTATATTTATTAATCTTTGGAATTTCGTTACACCTGACATTGTGGCTGCATCATGCAAAGCAGGTGGAACACTTCTTAATCCTTCAATGGTATACCTTGTTGCGGGTATAGTTGCGTAAACAATTACTGCAATTAATACTGAGGTATCAGTGATTCCAAATAGCATCATTACTGGAATTAAGTATACAAACGAAGGAAAAGTTTGAAAAATATCACAAACTGCCAACATAAATTTTGCAGTATATTTGTTTTGTTGACATAAAGTTCCGACAGTTGCTCCAATTAAACATGATGCTATAACCCCAAAAGTTGCCATGTATGTTGTGACTAAAGCTCTATCCCACCATGGGCTTAGAGCTATAAATAATGCCAATCCACCCACTGTAAAAGCAGAACGAATTCCACCAATTATATAACCTGCTCCAACAACTAAAACTAAAGTAGCTACTGCTGGCATTCTTAAATATAAGGCTCTCATTGGTTGAAGAACTTCTGTTATTAGCCAAGTATTAAATATTTTTAAAGTTTGAAAGAATGTATCCCAAATCCAATCAACACCTTTATTCCAGAAATCTGCAAATGATATTCCTTTATTATGTGGAATCTCAGAAAAATAATTAAAACTGTCTTTAAATAAAAATGATCCAGCGTAGGCAAGTGTTACACCAATTAATACTGCTCCAGCAAAAAACAGTGAGTTTTTATAACGCTGAAAAAACGTTAGGTTGCCAAAATAATCTTCTTGTTTATTTGCCCAAGCCAAAGACATTTTATCTAACAGTATTGCAATCATACTAATACATAAGCCAGCTTCCAATGCTAGTCCAATATTCAGTTGATTTAAGGCTAACAACAAATTCCATCCTAGTCCTTTAGCACCTATAAAAGCTGAAATAACTGCCATAGAAAAACACACCATAATGACCTGGTTCACTCCAATTAAAATATCTCTTCTTGCAGTTGGAATTAATACTTTGAGCATAAGTTGCCAATTATTACATCCACTCATTTTACCAGCTTCAATAACTTCAGGAGATACACCTCTAAGTCCTAACAAAGTTAAGAGGATCATTGGTGGAATAGCGACAACCATTGTTATAATAACTGCAGCATGATCACCAATACCAAACAGAACCATTGCAGGAACTAGCACAGCATATTGTGGCATGGTTTGCATCACTAGGAGTATAGGATATAAAGCTTTCTCAACACTTTTGCTTTTGTAAGCCATAATGCCTAAACTCAAACCAAAAATAAAAGAAAGAGGCGCCGCTACTAATATAAAAGAAAGTGTTTGCATCGACGGTTTCCATTGACCAAATATAGAAATATAAATCATGACTAAACCTGCAAATATAGCTAGACCCTTACCGCTCAGTTTGTAACATAATATTACTGCACCCGCTGTGACAATTGTCCAAGGCAAACCTGGTAGTTCTGCCCATGGATTTTTATCTATCCAATCCCAACTAGTAAATGAGACAACTGTCTTAACGCCTCCTAATAAAATTTCTCTAATAAATTCAATTAAAAATGTCATAGATGCAGTTATATTTCTTGTTATTTGCAGTACTAAAGGTCGAGTTTTGTATTCTTGGAGATCTTCATTCCAAAACTCCATCGGCATCCATTCGTTCAATAAGAAAAACAAAGAGTCATTTACCCAAATAGGTAGCCATCCAAGCAAAGGAGGTAGTCTCCAAAGAACATCAAATGCATAATACCTTACTTCTTTGCCAAATAGTGTGT
>CACFPS010000016.1 GCA_902568235.1 uncultured Pelagibacteraceae bacterium
CAATTTTGATTTTTTTTCTTTTGGAACTATATATTTCATTTGAATTTGGAATAAACAAATAATCAATTTTGTATTTTTTTAGAATTTTTATATCTTTACTAATGTCCCGCGGATATTTCTTAAAATCAATTTTGTTATTAAATTGAGTTGGGTTCACGAATATACTTACTATTGTTTTCTTGCAATTTTTTTGCGAATTTTTTATTAAGGAAATGTGGCCATCATGAATTCCACCCATTGTAGGCACATAACCAAAACCTTTAAAATTTTTAATTGCCTTATTTAAATCAAAAATATTTTTAATTATTTTCATTTGTAATAAATAAAATAATAAGTAAAACATTTAAATGATTAAACAAGCAATTATTCCATTAGCTGGTCTAGGAACTAGATTACTACCATTAACAAGCATTATGGCCAAAGAATTATTACCTATTAATGGTAAACCAGGAATTGAGTATATATTAGATGAATGTATTGAAGCCGGGATAAAGGAAATCATTTTTATTATATCTAAAAAAAAGGAAGTAATTAAAAAATATTTTTATAAAGATAATTTTTATAAAAGTATTATTAAAAGAAAAAAAGATCAAAGAATTAAAGAAGAGTATAAAAAAATATTGTTTTATAAAAAAAAAATAAAATTTGTTTATCAAAATTATCCACTTGGAACTGGTGACGCCGTATTAAAAACAAAAAAATATATAAAAGATGATTATTTTTTAATGCTTTTACCAGACGATTTAATTATGAAAAAAAATTGTTCAAAAGAAATGATAAAAGTACATAAAAAATATAAATCTTCAGTCATGGCAAGTATGAAAGTTAAAAAAAATACAGTTAATAGATGGGGAATATATTCAACTTCAAAAAATTTGGATAAAAAAAATTTTATAATTTCAAATGTTGTTGAAAAGCCAGATATAAAAAAAGCCCCTTCTAATAATGCTGTTATAGGTAGATATATTTTGCCAAAAAATATTTTTAATATACTTAAAAATCAAGTCAGTGGAAAAGGTGGTGAAATTCATATTACAGACGCAATTAAAGCTTTAATCCAAAATAATTTTAAATTTGTAGGTCATAAATTTTCAGGCAAATATTTGGACTGTGGCACAATGAAGGGTTACATTAAATCAACATTAGAGATTAATAAAATATGAAAATTTGCATTATTGGAACTGGTTATGTTGGATTAGTAAGCGGAACATGTTTTGCTGATTTAGGCAATGATGTTATTTGTGTAGATAAGGATAAGCATAAAATTGAAAATTTAAAAATTGGGAAAATTCCAATTTTTGAACCTGGTCTTGAAGAACTTATAGTAAAAAATTTAAAAATTAAAACTTTAAAATTTTCAACCGATATTAATAGATCAATCAAAGACTCTAATATAATATTTATTTGTGTTGGCACTCCTACAGATAAAAAAAATAAAAATGCTAATCTTAAATATGTTTATCAAGTTGCTCAATCAATTAAAAAAAATATAAATAAATATAAAATAATTGTTACTAAATCTACTGTGCCGATAACAACAGGAGATAAGATAGAAAAGATATTGAACTCAAAAAAAAATAAAAACAAATTTGATGTGGTTTCTAATCCAGAATTTTTAAGAGAAGGTGAGGCTATTAGAGATTTTTGTTACCCAGATAGAGTAGTAGTTGGAACTAATAGCAAGAAAGCAAATAAAATTTTAAAATCTCTTTATATACCTTTAGTTAAAAAAGATAGCAGATATATAAATACATCAAGAAGAGGCGCTGAAATAATTAAGTATGCATCTAATGCATTTTTAGCAACCAAAATATCATATATTAATGAATTAGCTAATTTATGTGAAAAAACATCTGTTGATGTGAAGGAAGTTTCACTAGGCATGGGTTTAGATCAAAGAATTGGTGAAAGATTTTTAAGAGCCGGGCCTGCATATGGGGGATCCTGTTTTCCAAAAGATACAAAGTCACTAATTTACACTGCTGATAAAGTTAAAATTAATCTTTCTATCGTTAAAAGTGTTGTCAAATTTAATGAACAAAGAAAAAAACTGCCAATAAATAAAATTCATAAAATATTAGGTAAAAGATTAAAGAATAAAAAAATAACTTTTTTAGGAGTTACTTTCAAAGCAGGAACTGACGATATGAGGGAGTCCCCAAGTATTAATGTTATTCCTTATTTATCAAAAAAAAATGCAGAAATTAGATATTATGAACCAACTGGATATAAAGATGCTTTTAAAAAATTAAAAAATGTTAAATTTTTTGATAAAATTAAAGATGCTTGTAATTTATCAGATTTAATAATTATTCATACAGATTGGAATGAATTTAAGCAATTAAACTTTAAAAAACTTGTTAATAAAAAAATTATTAAAATTTTTGATATGAGAAATTTATATTCAATTAAAAAAATGAAAAATAATAATATTAAATATTTTAGTATTGGTAGATAAATTAATTTAACTCAAAGATAGCATCAACTTCTACAGCCACTCCTAAGGGTAGACTATTTGAACTTACCGCAGCTCTTGTATGCATTCCTGCATCTCCAAAAATAGAAGCAATTAAATCTGAGGCACCATTTATAACTTTAGGTTGTTCAATAAAATCTTCTGTTGAGTTAACAAATCCTGTTAATTTTATACAGGATTTAATTTTAGATAAGTCATTATCACAAGCTTTTTTAACTTGAGCAACAATACTTAAGCCACATCTTTTTGCCGCGTTATATCCATCATCTACATTAAAATCTTTACCTATCTTTCCTTTGATTAATTCTCCATTTTCATCAATAGAAATTTGACCTGATATAAATAAAAATTTTCCCGAAATTTTTGTGGCCACATATGAACCAACAGGAACTGAAGGATTTGGGAGATTAATCTTTAACTCTTTTATTTTTTGTTCAAAACTCATTTTATTTTTTTTATTTTTTTATTTTTATCGTACTCTTTTCTTTTCTCAATTAAAATTAAGGCTTCTTCCATTGTTAATTCAGTGGGATCTTTTTCTTCAGGTATTGTTGCATTTAAAGATTTATACTTAATGTATGGTCCATATTGACCCTTCATAACTCTTACTGGTTTTTTATCTTCAGGATGTTCACCTAAATCTTTAATTATTGAAGATGAAATTCTTCCAGGTTTAGCTTCAGCAATTAATGTTATTGCTCTATTTAAGCCAATTGAAAATATTTCTTCAACATTTTCTATTCTAGCAGACTTATTTTCACATTTTAAATAAGGTCCAAATCTTCCGACGTTTAAAGTAATATCTTTTTCATTGTCTGGATTTATTCCTAAACTAATAGGTAATGAACATAAAAATTTTGCTTTTATTAAGTTGATAGACTCAATATCTATACCTTTAGGAATTGACACATTTTTAATATTGTTATCTTTCATTTTTGCTTTCTTTCTTTTCTTTGGACTTTCTTCTTCTATGATTTTTTTTGACTCATATTGTAAATATGGACCAAATCTTCCATTTTTTAAATATATATCCTCTTGATTATCGCTTTGTCCAATGAACTTTGGTTCAGCCAAACTTAACTGTTGAGCGGCTTTAGCTTTTGAAAGTGGTCTAGTAAATTTACAATCTGGATAATTTGAACAACCTATAAAAGCACCACCTCTGAAACTATTTTTTAAACTTAGTTCACCATTTTCACAAAGTTTGCATTTTCTATCAATTTTACCATCTTTATCTATTTCAAATATTAAAGATCCAAGACTTTCATTTAACAAATCAAGAACTTCTCTAGTTCTTTTTTCTTTTACATTAGAAACATTGGAGTTAAAGTCATTCCAAAAATTTTCTAAAACTTTTAACCAATTTTCTTTACCAGAGGTAATTTCATCTAATTGATTTTCTAATTGTGCAGTAAAATCATAATCTACATATTTTTTAAATAATTTTCCTAAAAATGCTGAAAGTAATTTTCCTCTGTCAGTAGGAAAGAATCTTTTATTATTAATATCTGCATAACCTCTATTAGATATTACAGAAATTATACTTGCATAAGTAGAAGGTCTGCCTATGCCCAGTTCCTCTAATTTTTTTACTAAACTAGCCTCAGAATATCTAGGTGGTGGTTGTGTAAAATGTTGTTCATCTTTAAACTCATTAATTTCAACATTTCCTTTTGAAACCTCAGGTAAAATAGTTTCATTTTCATTATCATATTCAACATTTGACAGTTTCAGATAACCATCAAATTTTATAACTGAGCCAGTAGCTTTGAAAACATTTTTTTCATCCGATGAAGATATGGTTATTGTTTTTCTATCAAATTTAGCTGACTCCATTTGTGAAGAGAGGGCTCTTGACCAAATTAAATTATAGATTTTTAGTTGATCACTACTTAAATATTTTTTAAGAAATTCAGGATTTCTAGTAATATCAGTTGGTCTAATTGCTTCATGAGCTTCTTGAGCATTTTTTGCTTTTTTTCCTGAATAATTTAATGGAGCATTAGGCAAATAATCCTTTCCGTAATTATTTAAAATATAATTTCTAAAATTTTCTATTGCATCTTTTGAAATATTTGTACCGTCAGTTCTCATATAAGTTATCAAACCAACTGTATCTCCTTCAATATCTATACCTTGATACAATCTTTGTGCAATTTGCATAGTTCTTGAAGCTCCAAAAGATAACTTGCTTGAAGCAGCTTGTTGCAAAGTTGATGTTGTAAATGGACCTGATGGATTTCTAGTAAAAATTTTAGAAGAAATATCATTAATTTGATATTTATTTTTTTTTATTATTTCAATAGCTTTATTTATTTCCCCTTTGTTTTTAAATGTAAATTTTTCAATTTTTTTACCATCTAATTGATTAACATTTGATAATACTAAAGAATTATTTTTTGTTTTAAAAACTACATTTAAACTCCAAAATTCTTGTGGTGCAAAAACTTCAATTTCATGCTCTCTTTCAGTCAGCAATCTTAAGGCAACTGACTGAACTCTTCCCGCAGATTTTGAACCAGGAAGTTTTGTCCATAAAATAGGTGAAATATTGAAACCAACTAAATAATCTAATGCTCTTCTAGCCATATAAGCATCAACAAGGTGAGTCTCGATGGATCTTGGATTGTCTATGCCATTTGTAACTGCTTTTTTTGTAATTTCATTAAATACAACTCTTTCAACTTTTTTGTCCTTTAAAAGTTTTTTTTCATCAAGAAATTCTTTAACATGCCAAGCTATAGCTTCCCCCTCTCGGTCAGGGTCAGTTGCTAAAATTATTTTGTCCGATTCTTTAGCTGTATCTGTTATTTCTTTTAAATATTTTTTAGAAAAAGAGTCAACTTCCCAAATCATTTTAAACTTATTTTCTGGATCAACAGATCCATTTTTAGAAGGAAGGTCTCTAATATGCCCATAGCTTGCTAAAACTGTATAATTCGATCCTAAATATTTGTTTATCGTTTTGGCTTTTGCAGGACTTTCCACTATTACCAGATTCATAAATCAACAAATTACTCAAATGAGTTTAAGTGTCAAATTAATAAATTTTAGTCCTACTTTCTTCTTTATTTTTCAAGCGTTTAATGTTTTCACGATGTGTATAAAAAATTAAAACAAACATAATTCCAAAAAATACTATGTGATTTTCATCTTTGAAAAATAAATATATTGGCACAGAAAGACTAGCAATTAATGATGAAAGTGAAGAATATTTAGAAATTAAAAAAATTATCATCCAAGTTATACCAAATACAAATCCATAAATGATATTTATACTAATTAGAATTCCTAAATATGTTGCCACTCCTTTGCCTCCTTTAAATTTTAACCATATTGGGAAAACATGTCCTAAAAAAACACTTAAAGCAGCTATATAAATAAAATCATCATGACTAAACTTTACATATAAAATGGGTAAAATTGCTTTAGCAACATCTAAAAATAATGTCAAATAACCAATAATTTTGTTGCCAGATCTTAAAACGTTTGTTGCTCCTATATTTCCAGATCCAATTTCTCTTACATCTTTTTTTAAAAATAATTTTGTTAATAAAAAACCAAAGGGAATTGATCCCATTGCATAAGATATTATAATAATGATTAAATAGTCCATTATTATAGCTTAAATAATTCCTCGCCTTTTACAAATGTATTTGTTACTTTTCCTTGTAGTTTCTTATTTTCTATTGAAGTATTTTTTGATTTTGAGAGTAAATTTTCTTGTTTTACAATCCAAGGTTTATTTAAATCTACAATACAAAAATCTGCATCATTTCCTACACTTAAATTTCCTTTATCAATATTTAAAATTTTTGAAGGATTTGAAGTAAGGCATTTAATTAAAGTTTCTAATTTTACTGATCCGTTATGATAAAGTTCTAAACTTAAAGATAATAAAGTTTCTATTCCAGAAGCACCTGTCTCTGCTTGTGCAAAAGTTAATCTTTTACTTTCTTCATCCTCAGGTTTATGATCTGAAACTATAACATCTATAATACCATCAGACAGACCTTTAATTAATGCTACTCTATCATCTTCTGTTCTTATAGGGGGAGATATTTTAAGAAATGTTCTAAAATCTCCTATATCATTTTCGTTTAAGGATAGATTGTTTATAGAAACTCCACAGGAAAAGTTAACTCTATTCTTTCTTTCTTTAATAATATTTACCGATTTTCCAGATGATATTTGAGATATATGATATCTGCATTTAATACTTTCAAGTAAAGTTAAATCTCTTTCCAAAATTATCAGCTCTGCTATTTCAGGTATCCCTTGCAAACCTAGTTTAGTTGAAATAATTCCATCATTTATCATTCCATTTTTAGCAAGTTCAAAATCTTCAGCATGTTGCATTATTAAAGAATTAAGATCTTTTGCAGAATTCATTATTCGGGACATTATTCTTGTATTTTGAATGGTTTTTGTACCATCAGTGAAGGCAATAATACCTTTATTTTGAAGCAATCCAAACTCAGTCATATTATTACCTTCGGTGTTCATGGTTAATGATGCTGATGGGTAAATATTTATTTTAGCTTTATCTCTACCTCTTCTTTTTAGGAAATCTACTATAGAAACATTATCGATTACTGGGTTAGTATTAGGCATTGTGACAACAGATGTTACTCCTCCAGATAAAGCAGCATCACTTAAAGTTCGAAAATTTTCTTTATATTCGTAACCAGGTTCTCCAACAAAAACCCTCATATCAACTAAACCAGGAAATATATATTTACCTTTTAAATCAATATACTTTTCTCTTGAAGGAATATTATTTGTATTAACTTTTTTTCCAACACCACCAATTTTGCCATTTTCATCAATAATCAAACCGCCAATTTCATTTAATGTATTGTGTGGATCTATAATATTTGCATTTATAAAATATTTTTTTTTCATTTAATTGCAGAATATTTTTAAGCATGCCATTCTTACAGCAACACCTAATTCTACTTGTTCTTTAATTACACTTTTATTTATGTCATCAGCCAGTTTTGTATCAATTTCAATTCCTCTATTCATTGGTCCCGGGTGCATTATTAAAGCATCATCTTTTGCATAATTTAATTTATCTGGAGTCAGTCCATAATATTCATAATATTCCCTATTTGATGACAAAAATGAACTTGTCATTCTTTCATTTTGCAACCTTAACATCATAACAATATCACAATTTTTAACCCCTTTCTTCATATCAGAAAAAATGTTTACTCCTAGTTTTTCAATATCTCTAGGTAAAAGATTAGTTGGTGCTACAATGTTAACTTCCGCTCCAAGCATATTTAGTAGATAAATATTTGATCTCGCGACACGTGAATGTAAAATATCTCCACAAATTGCAATTCTTAAACCTTCAATCTTTTTTTTTCTATTAATAATTGTTAGAGCGTCAAGTAAAGCTTGAGTAGGATGTTCTCTTCTTCCATCACCGGCATTTAATACAGCACAATTAACTTTTTGTGATAAAAGATTGCATGCTCCAGAGTCCTGATGTCGAATTACAATAATATCTGGATGCATTGCATTTAATGTCATAGCTGTATCTATTAAAGTTTCACCTTTTTTGATTGCTGAATTAGTAATATTCATTGACATAACATCTGCACCCAATCTTTTTCCCGCTAAATCAAAAGAGCTTTGTGTTCTAGTAGAAGGTTCAAAAAATAAATTTATTTGAGTTTTACCTTTTAAAGTATCTAATTTCTTATTCTTACTTTTATTTAATTCAATAAATTTCGCAGATTCGTCTAATATTATATTGACATCATTTATCGATAAATCTTGGATACCTAATAGATGTTTTTGTGAAATTTTAATAGCGTTATTAGTTTTAATTGCCATTAAAGCTAACTCTATAGCTATAAACTATTTCTATTGCAAGCTAATTATTTAAATAATCTAAAGCACCTTGCAAGATAAAGGCTGCTGCATTTTTATCAATATCTCTTTCTCTTTTAGAGATATTCACATCTAATTGACTAGAAAGATTGAATGCTCCTACGGTAGAAAGTCTTTCATCCCATAGACATATAGGAAGGTCAATAAATTTTGCTAAGTTATTACTTATATCTCTAACAGATTGTGCTGATTTACCAAAAGAACCATCCATATTAATCGGATTTCCTACAATTATTCCTTTAATATTATTTTCATTAATTATTTCTTTAAGATTAAATATAAGATCATTATTATTAGTTTTGATAATTGTTTTATAGGGCGTAGCTATAGATTGATTTTCATCACATATTGAAACTCCAATTTTCTTTGATCCAAGATCTAACCCTAATAATCTTACTTTATTAGTGTATTTTTTTTTGAATTCTTCAATTGTGATCATATTGTATATCTTTAACTTAAATGATACTTTGCGACATATTTTTTTTACCACATGACAATAGATCTTAAAACAATAAAGCATATATCAAAATTATCTCGAATTTCATTAGAGGATGAAAAAGCTAAAAAATTAGCTACTGATTTAAGCTCAATTTTCGAATTTATTGAAAAATTAAATGAACTTGATACCAAAGGAATTGACCCTCTTACTTCTATAGCTGAGACAACATTAAAATTTAGAAAAGATGAAGTTAAAAGTCAAAATATAAGAGAAAAAATATTAAAAAATTCTCCTTCTGATAATGAGGATTTTTTTGTTGTTCCAAAGGTGGTTGAATAATGACTGATATAACATCATTAACACTAACAGAACTAGTAAAAAATATTAAAGTTAAAAAATTATCATCCTCAGAAATAACTAAAGCATTTGTAGAAAGATCTGAGAAATCAAAAGATTTAAATACATATATTACTGAAGAATTTTCTTCAGCAATTAATAAAGCAAAAAAATTTGATGAAAAACCTAATTTTGATTTAAAGTTACCTGGCATACCTATTGCTGTTAAAGATTTATTTTGCACAAACGGTGTAAAAACAACAGCGGGAAGTAAAATATTAAATAATTTTATTCCTACATATGAGTCAACAGTCACTCAAAATATTTGGGATCAGGGAGGTATTTTACTTGGTAAACTAAATTGTGATGAGTTTGCAATGGGATCATCTAATGAAACAAGTTTCTTTGGCAATGTTCAAAATCCAATAGATAAAAATCTTGTTCCTGGTGGCTCTTCCGGTGGTTCTTCATCATCTTTGGCTGCAAATTTAACCCCGGTAACTATTGGAACTGATACAGGTGGATCCATACGTCAACCAGCTTCATTTACTGGAACTGTTGGACTTAAACCCACTTATGGTAGTTGCTCAAGATATGGTATAGTAGCTTTTGCATCATCTTTAGATCAAGCTGGCCCCATGAGCAAAAATGTTAAAGATTGTTCGTTACTGTTAGAGGTAATTTCTTCTTACGATCCAAAAGATTCAACTTCCATAGAATTTAAAAGAAATAATTATTCAAAAGAATTAACTAATAATATTAAAGGTAAAAAAATTGGCATACCCAAAGAATATAGAGTTGAAGGCATGCCCAATGAAATTGAAGAATTATGGAAAAAGGGTATTGAATATATAAAAGAATGTGGGGCTGAAGTTGTTGATATATCACTACCACATACAAATTATGCTTTGCCTACATATTATATAGTTGCTCCCGCCGAAGCTTCTTCAAACTTAGCAAGATATGATGGTGTAAAATACGGATTTAGAACCAAAGGAAAAAACTTAATCGATATGTATGAAAAAACTAGATCTGATGGCTTTGGTAATGAGGTTAAAAGAAGAATAATGATAGGTACATATGTTCTATCTTCAGGCTATTATGATGCTTACTATTTAAAGGCACAAAAAGTAAGAAGACTAATAAAAAAAGATTTCGATGAATCTTATGGTAAAGTAGATGCTATTTTAACCCCCTCTACACCAAGTTCTGCATTTAAAATTGGTGAAAAAACTAACGATCCAATATCTATGTATTTAAATGATATTTTCACAGTTCCTGTTAATTTGGCTGGTTTACCAGCTATATCGATACCAGCAGGTTTTGACAATGAAGGTTATCCTCTAGGACTGCAAATAATTGGCAAAGCTTTTGATGAACAAACAATTCTTAACATAGCTTATTCGATGGAAGAAAAAATAAACTTTAAAAATAAAATTACTGACTGGTGGATTAAGTGACGAAAAATAATAGTGAATTCATAATTACTAGAGAAAATAAAAATTATGAAGTAGTAATTGGATTAGAGGTTCACGCTCAAGTATTATCAAATTCAAAACTTTTTTCATCTTCTTCAACTAAATTTGGAGCTGAACCAAACACGCAAGTTAGTTTAGTAGATGCAGCTTTTCCTGGCATGTTACCTGTAATTAATGAATTCTGCATTAAACAAGCCATAAAAACAGGAATTGGATTAAGAGCTAAAATAAATAATAAGTCAGTTTTTGATAGAAAAAATTATTTCTACGCAGATCTTCCCCAAGGTTATCAAATATCTCAATATAAATATCCAATAGTTGGTGAAGGTAAAGTTATACTTGATATGCCCTATGGACAAAAGGAAATAGGAATTGAAAGATTACATTTGGAGCAAGATGCGGGAAAAAGCATACATGATGTAGATCCAGAAAATACAATGGTTGATTTAAATAGATCCGGTGTTGCATTAATGGAGATAGTTAGCAAACCAGATTTAAGTTCTCCAGAAGAAGTAAATATTTATATAAAAAAACTAAGATCAATTATGAGGTATTTAGGAACATGTGACGGAAATATGCAAGAAGGTTCATTAAGAGCAGACGTTAATGTTTCTGTTAAACAAAAAGGTGAAGATAAATTAGGTACTAGATGTGAAATTAAAAATGTAAATTCAATTAAGTTTATGCAAATGGCAATTATATATGAAGCTAATAGACAAGTTGATTTGTTAGAGGAGGGCAAAAATATAGAGCAAGAAACAAGACTATTTGATACTAAAAAAAATGAAACTAGATCAATGAGAACTAAAGAAGATGCTCATGATTATAGATATTTCCCGGATCCTGATTTGTTACCTTTGGAAGTTACTGATGAATTCATAGATTCAATTAAAGCTGATATACCAGAGCTTCCTGATGAAAAGAAAAAAAGATTTATTGAAAAATTTAAACTTACTCCTTATGAAGCTACTATTTTAGTTTCTGATATTGAGACATCTAAGTATTTTGAAGAAGTGATTAAAGATTCTGATGTAAAATTATCTACAAATTGGATAACTGGTGAGTTATTTGCATTATTAAATGATAGAAATCTTGAAATTTCTAATAGTCCTATAAGTGCTAAAAACTTATCAAAGTTAATAAATTTAATTAAAAATGGCACAATTTCAGGAAAAATAGCAAAAACTGTTTTTGAATTAATGATTGATGGTGATAAGGACCCTGAAGTAATAGTAAATGAGAAAGGACTTAAACAACAGAGTGATCCAAAAGAATTAGAAAAATTAATACTCAAGATAATTGAAGATAATGAAGAAAAAGTAAAAGAATACAAATCAGGAAAAGATAAATTATTTGGTTTTTTTGTTGGTCAAGCTATGAAAGCTTCTGGCGGCAAAGCTAATCCTAAATTGCTAAATGAAATACTTAAAAATAAATTATCTAAGTGACAAAAAGTATAAAAATAGATGAAGTTTTAGAAAATTATATTTCAAACAATTCATACGAATTACATTCAGTTCAAAAGGAAATAATAGAGCATAATAAAGGTTTAGGCGATATTAAAAGAATGCAAATTTCAGTTACTCAAGGTTACTTTATGCAATTATTAATCAAAATTAATAATGTAAAACAAATTTTAGAAATAGGAACTTTTACTGGTTATAGTGCTTTATCAATGGCTTTAGCTGTAGATGATGGATTTATTACTTGCTTAGATAAAAATGAAAAAACATCAGAAGTAGCAAGTAATTTTTTTAAAAAAGCGAAAGTTGATAAAAAAATTAATATAATAGTTGGCACAGCAACTGAAAGTTTAAATACTTTAATAAGTAAAAATAAAATATTTGATTTAATTTTTATAGATGCGGATAAAGAAAACTATATTAAGTATTATGATCTAGCTTTTAAGTTAATTTCTAAAAATGGATTAATATTAATTGATAATGTTCTTTGGAAAGGTGATGTAGCAAACAATAATAAAAGTGACAGAATGACAAATTTTATTAGA
>CACFPS010000017.1 GCA_902568235.1 uncultured Pelagibacteraceae bacterium
ATTTATCATTAGTATTAAAAACCTTTTTTATTGAAGATCCAATAAAATGTCCTTTTTTTAAATCAAATTTATCATATGGTCCAAAAATATTTGAGTGCCTAATTATTGAAAATTTTGTATCGGAAATATTTGAATAAAATTTACACATTTTTTCTATATATAGTTTTGTATGGCCTACACCAAAATAGTTTGGAAAAATTTTTTTTTCATTTACTTGATTTTCATTTAATGGAGTATTTGAGTTTTTATAAATAACTGTGCAGCTAGGAAATATAAAGTGTTTCACTTTATTTACGTAGCAAGCTCTTAAAAGATAAGAATTCATAACGGCGTTGTCAGTTACGTGAAGAAAAGGTTCATTTATTATATCTTTTGATCCAGATGTTGTAGCTGCAAATTGAAGTATGATATCAACTTTTTTTGTAACATTTAGACAATCTTTGTATAAGCGCAGATCTGCTTTTTTCCACACTATTTTTCTTGAATTAAAATATGGTTTTTTCTTATTATATACTGCAATTATCTTATAATTTTTATTTTTTAAAAAACTTAATATTAGATTTTTCCCTAAAAAACCTGTTGCGCCACATACTAATATAGTTTTTTTTTTCATCTATGATAACACCTTTATATTAAAGTTTGTATTTTTAAAGTAATATTATTTTTTTTTTAAAAATAAAAAATTCTTAAAATGAGAAACTTTATTTATAATCAATTGTTTTAATTTATAAGATACATAGCTGATAGGAACCCCATATTTAATTACTTTAATCATATCAAGAAAAGCTTTGTAATTTTTATTATTAAAGAAGTTGAAAGCATGATTTAATGACCAAGTTACATACCAATCAACTTCTTGTTTATACTTAATTTGATTTTTATTTTTTAAATTTTCTTCTCTTTTTAGGTAAAAATCTTTTATTTCTTTGACTAATTTTTCAGTCATTACACTTCCTTCGTAATTATTTAATGCTTTATTATAGCCTGCCATAGCAATTTGTTCTCTTTCTTCACTATTTTTTAAGTAATATTGAATTAATTCAATCATTTCTTTTTTATTTTCAAAATAAACAGCCTCTTTTTTATTAATATATAATTCTTCCAGATCCTCTAAATATTCTGCTAATAAAAATGTACCACATAAAGGAATTTCAATATTTTTTCCTTTCACATGTTTGCAATTATTAAAATCATTAAAATAATTATTTTTCCATTTTCTATCTTGTTGAACAAAATTAAGAGATAAACCTATCTTTGACTTATTTATAAACTTATTAAGTGTTTTTATTGGAGTAAAATCAGGCTGAAATCCTCTACCATAAACATTTAGACTAATATTATTTTCCTTAATATAATTAAGATAATCTTTTCTATTCTTACTTCCACCATAAAATATTACATCATTTATTTTAAGTCTATCTTCTAATTTAAAAAAATCTTGTTTGTATTGAGTATACCAAAAGAAAGATTTAGTATTATTTTTATTTAAATAATTTACTACTTTAAGACTATCTGTTACTGCATAAATATCAATTTCATTTATGAAATTAACGCTGTAAGAAGGAAAATTTTGAATTGCATCACCATCAGTATATACAATAATTATTTCATTATTTATTTTTTTTAATTCTTTAAAAAAATTGAAGTTATAGAAAGGCTTGTCTGTTTGAATTAAAATAATTTGGAAGTCTTTTATTATGTTTTTTATATAATTTTCTGTTTGGGTTCTTCCAAAAGATTCAAAGTAGTCAAATAAATCAAAAAAAGTTGTATTAAAATTCATAAACAATAATTCTTTAAAAATTTTAATTTGAGATGTTTTGATATGAGTTCTATCAGATGAACATAATAGCAATTTTAGTTGGTTTTTGCTTGATTTATTACCATTCATCCTAAATGTTAGTGTACATTTTTTTATTATTTTTATAAAACTTTAATAATTCTTTAATTCCATAATCAATAGAATATTTTGTTTTAAATCCAGTTTTTTCCAGTTTTTCATTTGAAACAATATAATCTCTTTTGTCAGGGTCTTTAGTAAATTCATCCACTTCGATTTGTAAATTTGGAACGTGTTTTTTAATTTTTTTACAAAGTTCGTTCTTTGTTAAATTTGCAGATGACAAGCCCACATTAAATATATTGTTTTTAAATTTGTGAAAATTTTTTATTGCAAATAAAAAAACTCTGCATACATCATTTATATGAATATAGTTTCTTCTAAAATGTCCTTCAAAAAGAATGATTTTCTTATATTTAAAAGCTTTATAAACAAAGTCATTCACAAGTAAATCCCTTCTCATTCTAGGCGAGGTTCCAAATACTGTTGCTAATCTTAAGCTGCAAGAATTATTATGATTTAATATTATTTTTTCTGCAGTTACTTTAGTTTGACCATAAAGACTAACAGGTCTTAAAGGTGATTTTTCAGTACAATAATCATCTTTTTTACCGATACCGTATCCACTATTTGTTGTTGGCACAATTATTTTTTGATCTTTGCTAAGATGTCGAATTAATTTTTTGACAGATTCCACATTCACAGATTTAGTTAATCTTGGTTTCTTAGAACAAAGCGGAGCACCAACAATTGCAGCCAGGGGGATAATTATGTCAAAATCTTTTACAGTTTTTTTTATTAACTTACTATTTCTTACATCACCATCTATAATCTTAGTTTTATTTTTAAGTATTTTTTTTACTATTTTTTTTTGATTAAATAAAAAATTATCTAATATAGTTACATCATAGTTTTTTTTAATTAATTCATTTATTAGTACAGATCCGATATATCCTGCGCCTCCAGTGACAAGGATTTTTGATTTTATTTTATTCATTTATTTTATTAAGTATCTTTTTAAGTAAACTAATTTCTTTCTTTAAATCTTTTGAACTATTTCCAACAAAAAAACCATTTTCATGAGCATAAAAAGCATTTTTTAAATTTGAACTTTTGGAAAAATTTAAATACTTAGCAACATCATGTTTTAATATACATCCTCCTGTAATCATCCTAAATCCAATTTTATTTCTTCTTAATAAATTAAATATTTTTTTTTTTAAGTGCTTAAATTTTGGTTTAAGTATAAGAGTAAAACAAAAAGAGGATGTTTTCCCATTTTCTTTCTGAATAGTAAATTTTTTATCATTCTCAAATAAGTTCTTAAAATATTTCCAATTTTTTCTTCTTTGCTTTGTCATTTTTGGAAGTTTTTTAAGCTGTTCTATTCCTGCGGCAGCAGATATCTCAAGTGGCCTGACATTATATCCAGGTAAAATGAATCTATAATCTTCATAAAAATTGTTTTTTTTCACTTTAAATATTTTACTATTTCTTGGAATATTCCTTGTCCAACCATGAGCTCTTAAAGCTAAAAGAATATGATATAACTCAATACTATCAGTTGAAATCATTCCTCCTTCCATAGTTGATATATGGTGCGAATAAAAAAAACTAAAAGTATTTACTATTCCAAAAGTACCAGTTTTTTTTCTATTTATCTCAGCATCTAAAGATTCACAATTATCTTCCATCAGATAAATATTTTTTTTTTTACAAATATTTTTTAATGCCGGTAAGTCTGCAGGATTTCCTAAAATGCTTACAACTAAAATAAGCTTAGTTTTTTTTGATATACTTTTTTTTACGCTTTCAACATCCATGTTTAGCGTACTTGGGTCAACATCTATAAATTTTAATTTTAGGCCATATTGTTGTAATGGGAAATATGTCGTACTCCATGAAATTGATGGAACTAAAACTTCATCACCAGGCTTTAAAGGATTTTTTTTTTTGTAAAATAGTGAAGCAATACTTAATAAATTTGCAGAGGAACCAGAATTCACCATTACCCCATATTTTTTTCCTAGATAGTTAGAGAATTTTATTTCAAAATTTTTTACTATTTTACCCATTGTATACTGACCAGACGATATAACTTTCTTAATCGCCGTGGTCTCACTTTTACCCCAAGTAGAATGGGTAAGGTTATATTTCATACTTAATTAATTTTAGAGTTCTTTTAATAGATCAATTTTACTATATAATTGTGTTTAATATATCAAGAAAAATTGATAGTAAATAAAATCTTTATGTTTATATCTCGCACACCCTATCGTTTATCTCTTTTCGGTGGAGGAACAGATTATCCATCATATTATCTTAAATATGGTGGAGAAGTAATTTCTACTACAATTAATAAATATGTTTTTGTAAGTTGTAGACACTTACCAAATTTTTTTAAAGGAAATATTAGAGTTTCATATAGTAAGATTGAGGAAGTAAATGACATTAAAAAAATTAAACATCCTTCCGTTCGATCGGTTTTAAAATATTTAAATATAAAAAAAAATGTTGAAATTCATTACGATGGAGACTTGCCAGGAAAAAGTGGACTTGGTTCTAGCTCAGCCTTTACTGTTGGATTATTAAATGCAGCTTACTTATATAAAAATAAAAAAGAATATAAAAAAAAAATTAATTTAGCTTTAAAAGCTATTCATGTTGAACAAAATTTAAATAAGGAGACAGTCGGAAGTCAAGATCAAACCTCAGTCTCTATTGGCGGCTTTAATAACATTTATTTTAAGAAAAATGGAAAAATATCTTATAATACAATTCATTTAAAAAAAAATTTTAAAGAAAGATTGAACAAAAATCTTCTTTTATTTTCTACAGGTAAATTTAGAAGAGCAAATGAAATAACCAAAACTTATGCGAATAAGCTTTTTAAAAAAGAGATTTTTCTCGAAGAAATAAAAAAAATAACTTCTGAGGCAAAAAAAATTTTATTATACAATAACAAAAATATTAACGATCTAGGTAGACTTATGCATGAATCTTGGAAATTAAAAAAATCTTTAAGTAATAGAATTTCGAATACATTTATTGATGATTTATATAACAAAGCAATAGAAGCAGGTGCTTCAGGAGGCAAATTGCTAGGAGCTGGTGGAGGTGGTTTTTTATTATTTTATGTTCCGGGTAGTAAAAAAAAAATTAAAAAAAGTTTAAAAAATTTAGTTCATGTTCCATTTGAATTTGAAAACGAGGGTACAAAAATAATATATAAATAAATATATAATTTAAGTATGTCACAATATTACAAAATTTTCTTTGAAGCTGTCAAAGATTTTGGCCTAAAAAAATTTTATTTTATAATTATTTTATTTACACTGCTTCCATTTGTTGAACTAATAGGAATTTCAAGCTTATTTGGATATATTAAAATTTTGTTATCTAATGAAAATAATTTTTTACGTAATACAATAAATAATTTTGTTAGCACAGAAGATGAAAATAAATTTTTTCTTTATTCAAGTTTAATCGTACTTTTTCTAATAATATTAAGGAATATTTATGTTGTTCTTTTTTCTTGGTTTAAAGCAAATTATTTCGCTTACTTGGGGAATTTTTTATCAGCGAAACTTTTAAAAAGTTACTTTAAAAAAGATTTTAACTTCTTTTTAAAGAATAATAGCAGTGTTTTGGTTAAAAATATTAATGAAGAAGCTCATGTATTTTCATATGGATTTTTATCCTCTCTTATCGATATTATTTCGTCCTTATTTGTTTCATTTACAATGCTATCAATAATATTTTATTATAATTTTAAATTCTCTTTAATTTCGATTGCTATTTTAGGAGGTTTTTATTTATTATATTATAATCTAACAAAATCTAAAATATTATCTTTAGGTTCTGAAAAATTATTGAATAATAATGCCAGATTTCAAAATGTTTCTCAATCTATTCAAGGAATTAAAGAAATAAAAATATTCAATTTAGAAAAATTATTCATAGATATTTGTGAGAGACTTTTTAAAGGATCTGCGAGGATTATAGTTCAAAAGTTTATAATCTCATTCTTACCTAGATACATAGTTGAAACCTTGGTTTTTTTTGGAATTGTTCTATTTATTTTTTTTAATAAAAAAAATGGTATTCAGTTTAACATCATACTTGAAACGCTTACATTGTATATTTTAGTTGGGTATAGAATTTTACCTTATTTAGAGAAACTATTTCAATCAGTTAATAAAATTAAATTTAGTTTGCCAACTGTAGATTTAATCGCAGGTCAATTAAAATTAAATAATGAATTTGAAGAAAATATTATAAATGAAACAAATAAAATTAAGTTTGAGAAAAATTTAAAATTAGAAAAAATATCTTTTTCTTTTGATGAGCAAAAAAAAGTTTTAAATAATATAAATGTTACAATTGACAAGGGTAGTTTTGTCACAATTATTGGAAAAACTGGATCTGGTAAGACTACATTGCTAAATATAATTCTTGGTTTGCTGCAAACAACCAGTGGGAAGTTTATAGTAGATAGTGCTGAAATTAAAAATTCAAATTTAAAAAAATGGAGAAAAAATTTAGGCTATGTTCCCCAAGATGTTTATATTTTTGAAGATTCAATTCAAAATAATATTTCATTATACAATCAAAGTATAAAAGATGTGAATCAAGAATTAATTAAAGCATCGAAGCAAGCAGAAATTTTTGATTTTATCAATTCACTAAATAATAAATTCGATACTCAGCTAGGTGAAAGAGGAGCAAATTTAAGTGGAGGGCAAAAGCAAAGACTTGCAATTGCCAGAGCAATTTTTGCTGATCCTGAAATTTTAATATTTGACGAAGCTACGAGCAATCTCGATAATGAAACAGCAACTACATTAATAAATACATTAAATAATTTAAAAAATTCAAATAAAACCATTATTCTTGTTACTCATGATATTAGACTGACAAAAAATTGTGATAAAATAATTTTTTTAAAAGAAGGTAGTATTCATGCACAGGGAAACTACCAAGAATTGATTGAAGGATGTGATGAATTTAAGGAATTAACAATTAATAATTAAATTATTTTTCAAATTCTATTGAAACAAATCATAAATTTCAGCTCTTTGATTGTACCTAAAATTTTTTAGATTTAATTCATATTTATTCTGTAACTTTGTATTTGCTTTAAAAACACTTGGATTTTTATAAAAGAAACCTTCCTTTCGTTTAGCAATATATTTTTCAGGTAAATATTTTCTCAATATTTGTTTTTGAATATATTTTTGTTCTTTAAAAAATGTACTTTTGTCCTCTAGATTGTTAACTAGATCTAATAATTTTTTTGATAGATAAGGTGATCTTGACTCAAGGGAAAATCTCATACTAGCTCTCTCAAGTGCAGGTATTAAAGATATTGGCAAAGTATTTTTAATATCAAATTCTCTAGCGGCTTCAAAAATTTCTTTTTTAAAATTAAATTCATGTATTTTTTCAATATTTATATCATGGTCATTATTTTTTATTTTTAAAAATCTAGCAAAATTATTTCCCGAAAATATTTTTAGTTTATTTAAAAAATTAAGATTAAATATTTTGGAAAAAAAAATTATTCTATTAAATATTATTTCATTTATTTTGTATAAGTATCTGTATTTATAAAAAAATTCATATTTGTTGTATCCATAAAAAATTTCATCAGCACCCATTCCTGACAATATAACTTTAATGTTAGTTTTATCTTTCAAATATTTACACATTTCATAATAAGGAAAATAAGTATCACATTCATTAATATCTTGATAAGCATCTTTAAAATCTTGATTTTTAAATTCATGGCTAAGATTATTTATTACTTTGGATTTAATCCCTAAATAATTCGTAATACTTTTTAAATATTTAATTGTTTCGCTTTCCTTTTTTTTATAAAAGGAAAAAGTATCTATATCTACTTTTAATTCCTTTTTTATTATAGTTGCTAAAAGAGTGGAATCTAAGCCTGATGAAAGAAATAGACCAACAAGCACATCGCTATTCAATCTATTTTTTATAGATAATATCAATTCATCATGAATGTCTGAAATTTTAATATTAAACTTTTTATTAATTTCTCTTTTTTTTTCAATTCGATCTAATTTAAGTTGATCATCTATAAAATAAATTTTCTTATTGGATAATTTATATAAATTTTGATAAATAGTTTTTTCTCCTAATAAAAAACCTAAATGATAAAATTCTTTAAGTTGATCATGATTTCTTTTTACCTGTAGTTTTTCTTTCAAATACGATTTAATGGGAGAAATCTCAGAAGAAATCATTATTTGATCATTATCTTGATATAGATACAGAGGTTTTTCCCCAAAAAAATCTACTGAAGCCATTATTTTTTCTCCATCAAAAAACAAAAATGCGTACATACCATCTATTTTGTCTAAAGCTTTTTCTCCCCATTCAATCAATGAGTACATTAAAACTTCTGTATCGCCAGTTGTTGTAAAATTGTATTTGTGTTTTAATTCTTCCCTCAGTTCCTTAAAATTATAAATACAGCCATTAAATATTAAGATAAAATTTTTATATTCATAAGGTTGATTTGATTTGTCAGACAAATCTAATATTTTTAATCTATTGTGCCCAAATAATATATTTTCTTTTTTAACAACTTTAGAAAAATCAGGACCTCTATAATTAATTTTATTTAGAGATAATTTAAATTTATTAATTTCATTTTCATTAATATCTTTTTTAATTAAAGTTAGTAGACCACACATGGTTTATAGCAAAATTCTTTTGAGTATATTTTTAAAGTGTAGAACAAATGGAGAGTCTTCACCAGAGGAAAGGTGATAAAAATATTTTTTTTGACCTTCTTCAGCTATAAAATTTAAATTACTCTCATTTTTTTTATCGTTTATATATTGAATTATATTTTCAAAGTTAGAAAAATCCCAATCTAAACTTAAGTAAGTAAATTTTTTTTTATAATAATTTGGCCAAGTTTTAATATGATCCATGTCAGGTTTAATTAGTGTACACTTATAATAAAAGCTTTCAAAATCTCTGTAACAAATCTCACCCCATCCAAATGGGGAAAATGATATCTTGGATTTTTTTAACTCATTAAAGTACCTTAATCTATTAATTCTTTTTGTGAGTTGTGAACTATCAATTAATTTGCATAGTTCTTTTCTTTGAAAATTTATAGTTTGTCTAATATAATTTTGTGAAAATCTTGCACTTAAATTTTGATATTTTTTGTAATCTTTTAGCTTAAAAGTTTTTAAAACTAAATTAGAAATCTTAAAAATATTTCTGTTTATTTTTGACCAAAATGAATAATCACAAATTCCATTATTCCAACTTAAAATTATCTTACTTATATTTTTTTCATCCAAATATTCAGAATATATTTCATTTTCATCTTTTATATTAAATTTATGATAATAGAAGTCAGTAAACTCTCTTAGTCCATATAGTTTTTTTTTATATGTATTTATATCATTTGGAATTCTGCCTTTTAAATAATAATCAAACATTTCTATTATATTTTTGTTTATGAATATAGAAGCTTCATTATCAACGTAGATCAATTTTTTACATTTTAATTTTAATTCAGTAATGCAATTTTTTATATATTGAAATTCTTCCTTGATAAATTCTTCATAAAAGAATTTACTATCTATAAATATTAAATCGTAATTTTTCTTAGGCAATTGATTGTGAACTATAATTTTCTCATTAAAATATTCTTTGTTTACTAGTATAGGAAAAATAAATGAAAAACTATTTTGATTACAGTTTTTGTCAATTAAAAAAAAAATTTTCATAAAAGAGTTTTAATATTTTTATTTTTGAATCCAGCTTTTTTAAATGTTTTAAAAGATGCAAGGTTTTTTTTATTTATTTCAGCAAAAGGCATTAATTTAAAAAAACTATTTTTCATCAAATATTCTAGGATTTTAAATGCAATTTTTTTTCTTTGAAATATTTTTTTTACAGCTATCGATACGTGTATTTTATTTCTTTTTATTTCAAATTTTATATATCCCGAGAAACTTTCATTTCTCTTTATAATATATAATGTTATTTTGTTTTTACTCATTTGGCCTAAATATTTTTTATGATTTGAATAGTTAAAACTATTTTTATTTATATAAAATTTCCTATAGGCAGAAGTTTGCATTTTATATAAATCGTAATTATATTTTTTATTGTAAGGTTCTAAATAAATATCTTTATTTGATGTGTCTTTTATAGGATTAATCATTAATTGTACTATTTTTGAATTGTCATAATAGATTTCTTGTTCATTATTAAAGTTATTTAATTGGTTAGTTAATTTTTTGTTAAAACTAAATCTTCTTAAATCTTTTATGGGAAATATAAATTTATTCTTCAAAAGATATTTATAGTGTGGAAGTTGATTTTTTGAAATTGGTTTAGAAAAAATAATTTTTTTATAACTTAAAGCCTCATATAAAATAATTCCAGAAGATAATATACATATATCAGAATTTTTAATTTC
>CACFPS010000018.1 GCA_902568235.1 uncultured Pelagibacteraceae bacterium
AAAACTTATTAAGTATTTTAAGTGAGAAAATAGGTTCAGATGTAAAATTGTTTTTACACAAACAAGGATTTTTAAAAAATTTAAAAACAATTAATATTTTTCAAAGAAAACATAGTTTATATTTTTTATTAGTGTATCCAAATATTAAATGTTCCACTCAATATATCTACTCAAAAGTAAGGAGATTTACCTCAAAATCAAATTTTAGTTATAAAAAAATCAACTCTAGAGAGAAATTTATCAAGCATCTTTTGATTGAAAATAACAGTCTGCAGTCAATTGTAGAAAATAAATATCCAGCTATCAGAAAATTAATTATAGAAATCAGGCAAAGCAAAGGATGCTATTTTTCTAGAATGACTGGCTCTGGGTCGGTTTGTTATGGTGTGTTTAAAAGTAAAAAATTAGCCAAAGCTGCGTTAAACATAATAAAGGTAAAATATCCCAAATATTCGTCGTGGGTCGCTAAAACTATTTAATTTTATTGATTTATGATATATCAAAAACTTAATAATGGGGCATAGCCAAGCGGTAAGGCAGCGGTTTTTGATACCGCCATCCTAGGTTCGAATCCTAGTGCCCCAGCCACAGATCTATGCTTAATATAAGTTTCAATTTCATAAATAAAATTAAAAGAAACTTATTTCCATTCTATAAAGATAAAGAATTAAAATTTGTTTTTAATAAACTTCAAGAAGGCTCTTCAGCTGGTGTAGTAACTGCTCGATTTGTAGGTGGTTGTGTTAGGAAATATTTATCTAACAATAAAATTGACGACATTGATATTGCTACAACATTAAGTGTAGAGGAAATAAAAGAAAAATTTAAAGATACAAAATTTAAAGTAGTTGAAACTGGAATAAAACATGGAACGGTTACTCTTGTTACTGATAAATTTAATCTCGAAATAACAACACTCAGAAAAGATATCGAAACCGACGGTAGGCATGCTGAGGTTGAGTATATTGATGATTGGCAATTAGACTCAGAAAGAAGAGATTTTACTATTAATGCAATTTATCTTGATATTAATGGAAAGATATTTGATCCTCAAATGGGAACGGTTGATTTAAAAAATAATAATGTAAAGTTTATTGGTGATCCTCAAAAAAGAGTAGAGGAAGATTATTTGCGTATTATAAGATTTTTAAGATTTAAAATAATGTATGAGAGTAAAGTCGAACTATCTATAATTAATGTAATCAAACAAAATTTAGACGGAATAAAAAAAATTTCAAAAGAGAGAATTTTAATTGAGTTATATAAGATATTAGATTTAAAAAATTTCATAAATTTAAATGAAAGCACACATCTAAAGGAAATTTTTTCTTTGATATTTCCAGAATTTGAGAATCTCAAGCGCTTAGAACGATTAGTGAAAATTTTTGATTATACCCAACGAAATATGAGGCTTTTATTGGCAGCGCTTCTTATAGATGAGAAAAACAATCATGAATATTTTATACATAAATATAATGTCTCGAATAATATTAAAGAGAATTTACAAATGTTTGCAAAAAATTTAATACTAATTAAAGGAAATAAAGATTTTTTTAAAAAAGACCTAGAAAAAAATATTTATTTTAATGACAAAAATCATTTAATTAATTTAAATATTTTAAATTTCACTATTAATGAAAAATTAAAGCTTAAAGATTTTTCAGATACCCTAAAACAAATACTTCAATCAAAAAAACAAAATTTTCCGGTTGATGGAAAATATTTGATGGATCATGGAATGAAACAAGGGAGCCAAATGGGCAAGGTATTAAAGAATATAGAGGAAGAATGGATTAAAAATAATTTTAAAATTTCAGAGGATCAAATCAAAGAAATAATTCGATTACACTCTAATTAGATATAATCTACGTCCAATATTTCAAAGTTTTTTTCACCAGATGGAGTATTTACGGTCACCATTTCACTTTTGTTTTTACCGATTAAGGCTTTTCCAATTGGACTCTTAAAAAAAATTAAATTTTTTTTAATATCGGCTTCATCTTGGCCAACTAATTTATAACTAATTTCTTTATCTGTTTCTAAATCTTTTAGTTTTGTCGTTGATCCAAAAATTACTTTTCCGTTATTTTCAATTTTGGTTACATCAATTACATTTGCACGAGCTATTAAATCGTTAAGAGCAAGAACACGTCCTTCAATTAAACCTTGCTGTTCTTTTGCTGCATGATATTCAGCATTTTCTTTTAGATCTCCGTGAGATCTTGCTTCAGCAATAGCCTCAACAATTTTTGGTCTTTGAACATTTTTCAAATCCTCTAACTCTAACTTTAATTTTTTAAGACCGTTTACTGTTATAGGTTCTTTATTCATAATTATTCCCACTTAGCTTCTGGCGGCAAAGACATCAAAATAGAGTCGATATTACCCCCAGAATTTAAACCAAACTTAGTACCTCTATCATACAAAAGATTAAACTCTACATATCTTCCACGTTTAAATAATTGTTTTTCTTTGTCTTTTTTTGAATATTTTAAATTTTTTTTTCTATTAATTACTTTATTTGAAATATCAATAAACGCTAAACCAAGTTCTCTTACAAATTTAAAGTTTTTCATCCAATCTTTCGTTTCATAATCAAAAAAAATTCCACCAATACCTCTTGCTTCTTTTCTATGAGACAAGTAAAAATATTCGTCACACCATTTTTTATATTTTTTATAATTTTTATAATTTTGCAAACAAATTTTCTTTAATTCGTTATGAATAATTTTACTCTCTTTAAAATCTAAATGACTAGGTGTTGCATCCATACCCCCGCCGAACCATTCTTTAGATGTAACAATAAATCTTGTATTAAAATGAATTGCAGGTATTTTTGGATTTTTCATATGAGCAACTATAGAAATTCCTGATGCCCAGTATTTGCCATCTCTTTCAGCTCCTAAAATTTTTGATCTAAATTTTTTTGGAAAGACACCGGATACAGTTGATTTATTTACTCCCACTTTGTCAAAAATTTTACCTTTCGTTAAAAGATAAGAAATTCCTCCGCCTTCTTTAGTATTTTTTTTATACCAATTTCTTTTAGAAAATTTTAATTTATTACCTTCTAAATTTTCAAATGATTTACATATTTGCGATTGTAAATACGAAAACCAACTATCCGCTATCTTTTTTCTAAATTCTGAATTGATCATTATTTCAATAAATTATTTTGCCTTAAAGCCTCAGCAGAGATTATTGCTACACTCATAGCAACATTTAGAGATCTAGTTTTTTTATTCATTGGTATTTTTATTTTATCTTTTATTGTTTCATGCAAATTGTTTGGCACACCTGCGCTTTCTCTACCAAATAACAATATATCGTCTTTTTTAAATTTAAACTTATGGTAATATTTTTTAGCTTTAGTTGTCATAAGTATTATTCTTCTTTTTTTGTTTTTATTTAAAAAATTATCATAATCTTGGTATCTAAATATTTTACTAAGTCCAATATAGTCCATTACTACCCGTTTAAATCTTGAGTCGTTTAAATTAAAACCGCATGGTTCAATAATATGTAATTTTAAGTCCAAACAAGAGCATAATCGTATAATTGCTGCAGTGTTTTGAGGTATGTCAGGTTTATATAGAGCTATGTGCATTATTTTGGCTTAATTTTCAATATTTATGTGTCATTCTGACCCTAGAAAATAGAATTATTTAGTCTTATTTAATAATTACATTATAAACACATACATAGATGAGCAAAGAAGAAAAAAAGGTTAATCGAAGAGATTTTTTATTTACTGCGAGTTACACTGTGGGAGCCGTAGGCTTAGGTGCAGTTATTTGGCCATTGATAGATCAAATGAACCCTGACAAAGCACAGCAGGCTCTTGCTACAACTGAAGTTGATATCAGCCAAGTTGAACCTGGTAAATCAATTACAGTCTTATGGAGAGGAAAACCAGTTTTTTTAAAACGAAGAACACTAGATGAAATTGCTGAGGCTAGAGCTGTGAGTATGGACGATTTGCCTGATCCCCAAAAAGACGAAGAGAGAGTAAAAGATGGAAAAGATGAGTGGTTAGTTATGTTAGGTGTTTGTACTCATCTTGGGTGCGTACCATTAAAAGATAAAGGTGATTACAAAGGATGGTTTTGTCCTTGTCACGGATCACATTACGATGTTTCTGGAAGAATAAGAAAAGGACCAGCGCCTAAAAACATGGAGATACCTAAATTTGAGTTTGTTGATAACAACACTATTAAGATTGGATAATAATTATGAGTGATCACGAATACGTACCTAAGTCGAAAGCAGGAAAATGGTTTAACGATCGTTTACCCTTGTTGACACTTGGTTCACACTTAACCGATTACCCGACCCCGAAGAACTTAAATTACTGGTGGACATTCGGTGGAATTTTAACTTTTTGTTTATTAACACAAATAATTACAGGAATTGTATTAGCTATGCACTATGTAGCTCATGCAGATTTAGCATTCGCTAGCGTAGAACATATCATGAGAGACGTGAACTACGGTTGGTTGATAAGATATATACATAGCAATGGAGCCTCCATGTTCTTTTTGGCCGTATATATTCATATATTTAGATCTTTATTTTATGGATCTTATAAATCTCCAAGAGAAGTAATATGGATTATTGGTTTGCTTATTTACTTATTAATGATGGCAACTGCATTCATGGGTTATGTTTTGCCTTGGGGTCAAATGAGTTTTTGGGGCGCAACGGTAATAACAAATTTATTTAGCGCAATTCCATTAGTGGGTGAAAGTATTACTACTTGGTTGTGGGGAGCTTATTCAGTAGACAATCCTACTCTTACTAGATTTTTCAGTTTGCATTACTTAATGCCATTTTTAATTTTAGGTTTAGTTGTTTTACATATTTGGGCCTTACATGTGCCTGGAAATAATAACCCAGTGGGTATAGAGATTAAGAAACCTTCAAAAGATACTGTTCCTTTTCACCCTTATATTACAATTAAAGATGCTTTTGCTTTATTAATGTTTATGATCCTATTTGCTGGTTTTGTGTTTTTTACTCCGAATGTTTTAGGTCATTCAGATAATTATATTCCCGCTAATCCTTTAGTTACTCCCGCACACATTGTTCCTGAATGGTATTTATTACCTTTTTATGCAATCTTGAGATCTGTTCCAGATAAACTTGGTGGAGTAATTTTAATGTTTGGAGCAATATTTATACTTTTTGTTTTGCCTTGGCTTGATACTTCTAAAGTTAGGTCTGCAGTTTTTAGACCGGTCTATAGACAATTTTATTGGATATTTGTAGCTGATGTTTTAATGCTAGGTTACATGGGCGCAATGCCGGCAGAAGGAATTTATTTAGTTTTAGCAAGAGTAGGAACGGTATATTATTTTCTTCATTTTATAGTTGTAATGCCAGTAGTTGGCTTCTTTGAAAAAACTGACCCTATTCCAATGAGTATTTCAGAACCTGTATTATCTGGAGGCGCAGAACCTGCTTTAGCCAAGAAAGATAATGATAAAATTTAAATTTAAGAATTTCTTAACTTCGATTGTTGCAATTTTTATTTTAGCTAATCCTTTGTATTCAGCAGAATCTGAAGATCTGCTAAAAGTGAAATGGAGCTTTAAAGGCATAACCGGTAAATTTGATAGAGCTTCCTTGCAAAGAGGCTACCAAGTTTATAATGAAGTTTGTTCTTCGTGTCATTCTATGCAGTATCTAAGCTATAGAAATTTAGGAGAACCAGGTGGACCTGAGTTTTCTGAAGTTGAAGTAAAAGCAATAGCAGCTAGCATTGAAATTGAAGATGGCCCTGATAGTCAAGGAGAAATGTTCACAAGGCCGGGCAGACCATCCGACAAATTTAAAAGTCCATACCCAAATGTTAACGCCTCAATAGCCGCTAACGGTGGAGCATATCCTCCAGACATGTCTGTTTTAGTTAAAGCAAGACCAGGAGGATCTAATTACATTTATTCAGTATTGATGGGCTATGAAGAACCTCCAGCAGGAATGATCTTAGATGATGGCGTATATTATAATAAATACATGATAGGAAAAAAAATCAAAATGTCCTCACCTCTGACAGACGGAATAGTAGAGTATTCAGATGGAACTGAAGCTTCAGTTGATCAAATGGCAAAGGATGTTACAACATTCTTATCTTGGGCTGCTGAACCTGAGTTAGAAGAAAGACACAAAACAGGTACTAAGGTTATAATTTATCTAGTTCTTTTAACAATTTTAGTTTATTTAAGTATGAAAAAAATTTGGTCAAGGGTTAACTCTGAAGTATAAAACGTCTCCGTCTTTCACAATATAATCTTTACCTTCTATCCTAAGTTTTCCGTTTTCTTTACATTTTTCAGCACTTCCATAATTGATAAAATCTTCACATGTTACTGCTTCTGCTCTTATAAAATTTTTTTCAAAGTCTGTATGGATTACACTTGCTGCTTTAGGAGCCAATGTATTTTTTTTCACAGTCCAGGCTCTACTCTCCTCAGGACCTGAAGTAAAGAAAGTATCCAATTTTAAAAGATCATATCCTTCTTTAATTAATTGATTAAGACCAGTTTTATTTAAACCAATCTCTTGCATAAAGGTTCCTCTTTCTCTTTTATCAAGACCCATAATTTGATCTTCTATATCTGCACAAATAGTTACAATCTTTTCTCTAGAATATTTATTTTTTACACTTTCTGTAAATTTATTGCCTTTTGCAAGACTCTTTTCATCAATATTACAAACAATTATTTTAGGCTTTATGCTTAAGAGTCCTAAGCTAGATAAAAATTTATTCTGCTCTTCATTGTCATCTGCTTCATCTACTCCTTGATTTAATTTCTCTAATTTTTTTTCTAATATTTCTATTTCTTTATTGCTCAGTAGTTTTTTTTTAGTCTTTTCTAGTTTTTTTTGAATTATATCAATATCAGAAAGTATAATTTCTGTTTTAATAGTTTCTAAGTCATTTAAAGGGTTAATTTCTGAATTTACATGAGTAATCTTATCTGACTCAAAACATCTGACTAAATGTATGATTGCGTCTACCTCTCTTATATGTGAAAGAAATTTATTACCTAAACCCTCTCCTTTAGAGGCACCCTTAACTAAACCAGCAATATCTACAAAAGTAATATTAGTGTAAATTTTTTTTTTAGAGTTTGATAATTTTGATAAATTATCAAGCCTTTCGTCAACTACATCTACTATACCTATGTTTGGATCGATTGTACAAAAAGGAAAGTTCGCTGCTTCAGCATTTTTTGAAGCAGTTAAAGCATTAAATAGGGTAGACTTCCCAACATTAGGAAGTCCAACGATTCCACATTTAAATCCCATTAAGATTTTGATTAACTTTACTTGAAAATAAATCTATTTTTTTTTCTATAAGAGTTGGTATTAATTTAACAATGTTATCCGTGATTTCTTTAATTTTTTCCTCTTCATCTTCTTTAAAGTCCTCTAAAACATGATTGTTAACTTTCTTTTTTTGTTTAGGGTGGCCGATTCCGACTCGAACTCTTGAATAATCTTTTCCAATAAATTTATCTATCGAATCAATTCCATTATGCCCTGCACTGCTACCTCCAAATTTTACTTTTATTTTTCCAAAATCAATATCCATATCATCATGAAAAACAAATACGTCTTTAGCATCAATTTTAAAATAATCTATCAACTCTTTAATTGCTGTTCCAGAATTATTCATAAAAGTTAAAGGCTTTATAGCATATATCTTTTTAGACTCTATATTTCCAGTAGTTAACAATCCTTTAAATTTTGGTTTTTGTTTAGATAATTTAAATTGCAAGTTGATAGCATCGATAATTTTAAAACCAATGTTATGTCTGGTGTTAGTATAATTAGAGCCAGGATTTCCTAATCCGACAAGTAAAAGCATATTAATTATTTCTTTTCAGGAGGTTTTTTTTCAGCGGGCTTTTTATCATCTGATTTTTTATCACCAGCTGCTGCTTCTTTTCCTTTTTCATCTTTTTTCGCTGGATCACCATCTTTAGCTGCAGCTTCTGCACCCTCTACAGGAGTTTCTCCCTCTGCTCCCTCTGCTGTTTCCTCTGCTGGTTTCTCTGGTTCTTTGATAATAGTTGGAGCCGCAACCGTCGCTATTACAAAATCCCTATCAGTAATTGTAGGCACCACACTTTCTGGTAACTTAACTGAAGAAATTTTTAAACTTGTTCCAATATCAGTGCCAGCTAAATCAATAGTAATATCATTAGGTATATTTTCTGCAGGACACTTTAATTCTACTGACCTTCTAACTATATTTAAAACTCCACCTCTTTTAAGTCCGGGAGAGTCAGGATGATTTATAAACTTCACTGGTATTTCTAAGATAATTTTCTTACCAGAAACCACTCTCATAAAATCAATATGAATCGGTTCCTCAGATACAACGTGGTAAGCAACATCTCGAGGAAGAACTTTTTCTTTTTTTCCGTCGATATCTAGTTCTAAAACTTTAGATAAAAAATTATCGGTGTTAAGGATGTCTCTAATAGCTTTTTTTTCAATAGAAATTTTTTGATTAGGATCTTTCCCTCCATATAGAATTGCAGGAATAAATCCTGTAGCTCTCAACTTATTTGTTGAACCAGATGAAACACTATCTCTCTTTATTGCTTTTAAGTTACTCATTTAATTTTTTGTTGGAAAGGGTATATAACTCAACTTGTTTAATAAAACAAGTATTAATTGAATAAATCTGATACTGAATTGGAATTAGCTATTCTTTTAATTGCCTCAGACATTAATGAAGAGATAGATAAGACCTCTATTTTATTGTTATTTTTAATTTTTTGAGAATTATCAATTGTATCAGTTATTATAAGTTTTTTTATTTTAGAATTTTTAATTTTTTTAACAGCATCACCACTTA
Organism: uncultured Pelagibacteraceae bacterium; assembly: GCA_902568235.1. Taxonomy (GTDB): domain Bacteria; phylum Pseudomonadota; class Alphaproteobacteria; order Pelagibacterales; family Pelagibacteraceae; genus Pelagibacter. Next base: position 8,873 of record CACFPS010000018.1, read on the forward strand.
AAACTGCATGAGTAATAAAAACATAAACTTCATTAGCTCCATTTTTTTTTAGAGCTTCAACAGCATTAACAATAGTTCCACCGCTATCTATTATGTCATCTACAATTATGCATGTTTTATTTCTAACATTTCCAATTATATTCATAACTTGAGATTTTCCTGGCGCAGGTCTTCTTTTATCAATAATTGCAAGATCAGCTTTTATTCTTGTTGCTAATCCCCTGGTTCTTTGAACACCACCAACGTCAGGTGAGACGCAAATTAACTTTTTGTTGCCTAATTTTCTTTTTATATATTTTGCAAAGAGAGGTGTAGTAAATAAATTATCTACCGGCATATCAAAGAATCCTTGAATTTGACCAGCATGTAAATCAACCGTAACAACCCTACTAGCTCCAGCATTAGTAATTAAATTAGCTACGACTTTTGCAGAAATAGATGTTCTTGGCGCAACTTTTCTATCTTGTCTGGCATAACCAAAGTACGGGATCACAGCAGTAACATTTTTAGCTGAAGATCTTTTTAATGCATCGATTACTAAAAGAAGTTCCATTAAATTATCATTTGCAGGGTTCGAGGTAGATTGAATTACAAAAACACTATTACCTCTAATATTTTCATTGATCTCTATATAAATTTCTCCATCAGCAAATCTTCTGATATTTGTATTGACTAATTTTAATTTAAGTTTTTTAGAAATATCCTTGCTTAGTTTTAGGTTGCTAGTTCCAGATAAAATTTTCATGAAATGTAACTATTTATACAGTTATTTTTAAATGTTTTCAAACCAAATCCAGTTATGTGTTGTTGAAGATTTATACGTTAAAGAGCTTTAACAATTATTAATATAATAATTAATTTTGGCTAAACTTTGACAATTTTTAAAGTTTTCTATGAGATAAGACTTATTACAGAAATACACCTACCATAATCTTTTTCTTGTAATTTTTGAGACCTTCTATAA
>CACFPS010000019.1 GCA_902568235.1 uncultured Pelagibacteraceae bacterium
GTAATAACAGCAATTTCGTCAGCAGCGATATTGATTTTCTTTCTAGCTGAAAATCAAAATTCAAAATCAATAATATTAATAATTAATGAAAAATTTTTTTAGAAAAGTTGCTTTTGGTTTAAAACCTGATGAAAAAATTCCCTCAGATCCTCTGACTTGGGCAACTTCACAGATTTCAGAAAAAATCCCAGAGTTTTCTTATAAAGGAAAAATTTATTCTGAAAAAGAAATGAGAAAATTTTATAGGGAATGGGTTTACAACGATAGAAAAAAACTTAGAAAAAAATTTAAAAAAGATAAAAAAGGATATAAATCTGCTAAAAATTTATTACGAGATGCTACTGGTCAAAAATTCTGGAGAAATCTAGAGATAGCCATAAGACACAAAGAAGCAACGTCAAGTGATCATCCAGTATTGGCAAAGCTTTGGTATTTTTGGACAAATCATTTTACTATAAGTGATAAAGATATGCTGTCATACTATTCCACAGGTGCTTACCAAAGAGAGACAATTAGAGAAAATTTAAATAAAACTTTTGAAGAGTTAACTTACGAAGCAACAGTTGCTTGGGCCATGATACTTCATTTAGATAATAGTGAAAACGTAGGACCCAAATCCGAAGATGCTAGAGCTGATTGGAGAAAAAGAAAAAAAAGACCAGCAACAATTAATGAAAATCATGCAAGAGAATTACTTGAGTTGCACACTGTTTCTCCTAACTCAGGATATACTCAAGAAAATATCCAAGAATTAGCATTGATTATGACAGGATGGGCGTTTGATGACTCAAAGCATAAAACAGCTCTTGAAACCGCTGATGTAAAATTTCAAAGAAAATATCACGAACCTGGAAAAAAAATATTTTGGGGTAAAGAATTTCCAAATGGAAAAAAAGGATTGCCAGCAGCAATAAAGTTTTTAGCTAATCATCCCTCAACCAGTGAATTTATAGCTTATAAACTTTGTAGATATTTAATTACCGATTATCCAACAAAAGAAATGACTGATCCAATAGTGAAAGCGTGGAAGAAAAATGATGGTTATTTACCAGAAATCCACAAAGCAGCAATCGAAGTTGCATTTAATTTTAATAGCAAATACACAAAATTTCAAAATCCTGAAAATTGGTGGTTACAAATGGGAACTATGACAGATGCTAAATGGCCAGCTGCAGATGAAAAGTTTGATAATTATAAATTAGGTTCAGGACCTGATCCATATCAAGCAAAACCTCATTGGTTTATGAAGGATATGGGCCATCATCCCTATCTTTCACAACAACCAAATGGTTACTCTGATTTGGCGGAGGATTGGATGTCTCCAGAATTAATCATCAGAAGATTTTTATATGCAAGACAAGGGTATATTATTTTAAAACCGGATAACAAAAATAATGAATTTTACGAAAAGGTGGTAAATAATAATTTTAATAATCCTGATAAAATAATGAAATTACTAAATCAAAACGACAAACCAATTGATAAGCATATTTTGTTATTTAATTTACCTGAGGTTTTAAGAGCATGAAAATAACTAGAAGAAATTTTTTAAAAGGTTCTTTAGCAACTTTATTTTTAGCTGGATCAGGAATTCCTGTATATTCAGCCACAAAAGCTAAAAAAAATCTAGTAGTGGTAATGCTTAGAGGAGGAATGGATGCCCTATGTGCGGTTCCTGTAATTGGCGACAAAGATCTTAAAAAGAGAAGAAAAGAATTAGTTTTAGAAGAAACTATAAAATTAAATTCTGATTTTTCCTTACATCCAATATTAAAAGGCTTTCACGAACTTTGGAAAGACAAAAAAGGTGCTGTAGTTCATGCTACAAATATTCCATATACACAAAGATCTCATTTTGATGGTCAAAATCTAATGGAGTCTGGTGGAAAAATTCCTTACAAGGAAAAAACTGGATGGTTAGGCAGGGGAATGAAAGTAGCAGGTTTAAAGCAAAAAGGTTTAGCCCTAGCATTACCTATGCCATTACTTCTAAGAGGTGTGCCACAAAATAATAATTATTTTCCAACAAAAGGAAAATTACCAACAGATAAAGTTTTATCTTTATTAAAAAATGTATATTCAGAAAGATCTGAAGATGAGCTTATAAGTATGCTAGAAATAATAAAATCTAGACCTAAAGAAAGATCTTATGCAGCTGACGACCTGTATTCATTAGCTAATGAGGCAGGAAAATTGATGAAAGAAACTGATGGGCCAAGAGTTGCTGTTTTTGAGGTAGGTGGATTTGACACACATGCAGCACAAGGGGGTGTGCATGGAACCCATTCAGATTGTTTGAAAAATATGGATCTTATTTTTGCAACTTTAAAAAAGAGACTTAAAGAAGAATTTGATAATACTTTAATAGTTACTCTTACTGAGTTTGGAAGAACAATTAAACAAAATAGTGGACTAGGAACTGAACATGGATATGGATCTGCAATATTTATGGGTGGAGGTCTGTTAAAGAAAAATCAAATTTATGCTGATTGGCCAGGTTTAAAGAAGAAAGAATTATTTGAAGGAAGAGATTTAAATTCAACTATAGATGCTAGATCTGTTTATGCTTCAGCTATGTCTACAGTTTTTGACATAGAATTCAAAACAATAAAAGATAAAGTGTTTTGGGGTGAAGATTTAAACAATTTATCAGATAAGTTATTTAAGACTTAATGAAAAAAATAATTAATATTGATTTTATTGAGTGATGGTGCCCCCGCACGGATTCGAACCGCGGACCTATTGATTACAAATCAATTGCTCTACCAGCTGAGCTACAAGGGCATAAATTGTTTTCTAGTCTCATTTTTAAGATTATCAAGTTTTATTTTTATGTTGATTTATATGATGAAAAACAATTGTAGCACTGTTTGAAATATTTAAACTTTCTATATTTTTGTTAATGTTAATTTTTACTGAGTAGTCAGTATATTTTTTTGTATGCAATTTTATTCCAAAACCCTCGGACCCAAAAAGAAGTATATTATTTCCATTCCAATTAACCTCCGTAAAATCTTTTTCGCCACTTGCATCAAACCCATAAACCCAAAAATTTTTATCTCTTAAATATTTTAGCGTTGTATTGATATTTGAAACTTCAAATATATTTAAATGTTCAAGACAACCACTAGCAGATTTATACATAAGTTTACTTTCTTTAGGAAAATGTCTTTCTTTAACAATTAGTCCATCAATATTAAATGATGCAGCACTTCTAATTATTGAACCTATATTTCTAGGATCCGTTACTTCATCTAAACAAGCTAAAGTAATATTTTTTTTATTTAATATAAATTTTTTTAAATCAATCTTTTCTAAATGTTCAATTTCGGCAACATAACCTTGGTGTTGAATTCCATCATTTTTACAATATTTATCTAATTCTTTTTTTGTTTTAAAATAAACTTTTACATCCTTTAAAAGATTTATATTAGGGTTACTGCGATGAATATTTTTTTTACTTTCTTCAGTTAAAAAAATTCTAAGAACTTTTCTGCTTGTATTTTTTAAAGCTTCAAAGACTGCATGTTTGCCTACTATAAAAAAAGATGATTTGTTCATGATATTTATTGATTTTACTTAGTTTTTTTACCAATTTTCCTATAATTCACGTATTGCATTTGTACAATAAAAATATATAAAACGCATGTTGTTTAAAGCTTTATTGAACAAGGGGACGCTTCCCCTACGATTATGGAGGGGTACCAAAGCGGTCAAATGGGGCGGGCTGTAAACCCGTTGACTTCGGTCTTCGAAGGTTCGAATCCTTCCCCCTCCACCATCAAAAAAGTTTTGATCAATAATAATGGAGTGCGCACTTGGGTATGCGGGTGTAGTTCAGTGGTAGAACACTAGCCTTCCAAGCTGGTTGCGTGAGTTCGATTCTCATCACCCGCTCCAAAAGCAAAAAGTAAATGAACATATTAAAACGAGGTAAAAAAAATAATGTCGAAGGAAAAATTTGTAAGAAATAAGCCGCATTGTAACATAGGTACAATCGGTCACGTTGATCATGGTAAAACAACTCTAACTGCAGCTATTACCAAAGTGTTAGCAGAAGGTGGTGGAGCTAATTTTGTAGCGTACGATCAAATTGATAAAGCTCCTGAAGAAAAGGAAAGAGGTATAACTATTTCAACAGCACATGTTGAATATGAAACAGAAAAAAGACATTATGCTCATGTTGATTGCCCAGGTCATGCTGATTACGTAAAAAACATGATTACAGGAGCGGCTCAAATGGATGGAGCTATATTAGTTGTTAATGCTGCTGATGGTCCAATGCCTCAAACAAGAGAACATATTCTTTTAGCAAGACAAGTTGGGGTTCCAGCGATTGTTGTTTACCTTAATAAAGTAGATCAAGTAGACGATAAAGAAATGATAGAACTGGTCGAAGAGGAAATTAAAGAACTGTTAACTTCTTATAAATTTCCAGGAGACAAAACACCGATTGTTAAAGGTTCAGCCTTGGCCGCAGTAGAGGGTAAAGATGATGAAATCGGAAAAAATTCAATTATGGAATTAATGAAAGCTGTTGATGATTTTATACCCCAACCAGATAGACCTAAAGATAAAGATTTTTTAATGCCGGTCGAGGACGTATTTACAATTTCTGGAAGAGGTACAGTTGCAACTGGTAGAGTTGAATCAGGTGTGATTAAGACAGGAGATGAAATTGAAATAGTAGGTATTAAAGAAACTAAAAAGTCAGTCTGTACAGGAGTTGAGATGTTTAGAAAACTCTTAGATTCAGGAGAAGCTGGAGATAACGTTGGTATTCTGCTTAGAGGAATCGAAAGAGCAGATATTGAAAGAGGTCAAGTCTTATGTAAACCTGGCTCTGTTACACCGCATACTAAATTTGAAGCTCAGGCTTATGTTCTTAAAAAAGAAGAAGGCGGAAGACATACTCCTTTTTTTACTAAGTATAGACCTCAATTTTATTTTAGAACGACAGACGTTACTGGAGAAGTGGAACTGCCTGCAGGAACAGAAATGGTTATGCCTGGAGATGATGCAAAGTTTACAGTTAAACTAATTACACCAATTGCTATGTCAGAAAAACTTAATTTTGCTATTAGAGAAGGTGGAAGAACAGTAGGAGCTGGAGTAGTAACGAAAATTATAGAGTAAACTCCATAGGAGTGTAGCTCAATTGGTAGAGCGCCGGTCTCCAAAACCGGAGGTTGGGGGTTCGATTCCCTCCGCTCCTGCCAATTGATAAAGAATTATGAAAAACCCATTAAAATTTATCCAAGAAGTTAAACAAGAAGCTTTTAAAGTTACTTGGCCCACAGGAAAGGAAACTTTACAAGGATCTTTAATGGTAGTAGCGATGGCTATAATAGCTTCTTTATTTTTTTTACTTCTTGACCAAGTTTTGCAGTTTTTTTTAGAAATTATTTTAAAGGTAAGTCTTTAATGAAAAATTGGTACATAGTTCAATCACACTCTAGTTTTGAAAACAAAGTTGCAAATCTAATTAAGGAAGAAGCACAAAAAGCTAAAGTTTCTGATAAAATTGAAGAAATTATTGTTCCCACTCATGACATTACTGAGGTTAAAAGAGGAAAAAGAGTACAAAGAAAAAAGAAATATTTTCCAGGATATGTTCTTATTAAAAGTGAGATGGATAATGACATATATCACATGATAAAAAATATTAAAAAAGTAAGTGGTTTTTTAGGATCAAAAGGAATTCCTATACCTGTCTCAGATAAAGAAATTGAAAAAATATTAGGTCAAATAAAAGATGGTGTAGCACAGCCAAAATCTGGTATAGAATATAGCGTTGGCGAAAAAGTTCAGGTCATAGACGGTCCTTTTGCTTCATTTAGTGGAATGGTAGAGGATATAGATGAAGAAAAACTTAGACTTAAAGTTTCAGTCTTGATATTTGGTAGACCAACTCCTGTTGATTTAGAATATAATCAGGTAGAGAAAGAAAGCTAATGGCAAAAAAAGAAATAAGTGGATATGTGAAATTACAGATCAAAGGAGGTCAAGCCAATCCTGCTCCTCCAGTTGGTCCTGCATTGGGACAAAGAGGAATAAATATAATGGAGTTTTGTAAAGCTTTTAATGAGAAAACAAAATCATTTGCAGGAAAACCAGTTCCAGTCATTATAACTGTTTATAAAGATAAAAAGTTTGATTTTATTATCAAATCTCCTCCGGCATCTCATTTTATTAAAGAAGCAGTTAAATTAAAAGGTGGATCTAGCGAACCAGGAAGAAATATAGTTGGAACAATTACTAAAAAACAATTAGAAGAAATTGCAAAAAATAAAATGGAAGATTTAAATGCGTATGATTTAAATGAGGCTGTAAAAATTATAGCAGGATCAGCTAGATCAATGGGCATAGAGGTAAAAGAATAATGCCATCAAAAAGATTTAAACAAATAAAAGAAAAAACAAAAGAAGTTCCATCGGACAAAATAGAAAAATTGATAGGTTTTGTAAAAGCAAACTGTACAACAAAATTTGATGAGTCTGTAGATTTAAGTTTTCAAATAAATAACAAACAAAAAAAAAATGAAATCAATATAAGAACTGTAGTAAACTTGCCTGGAGGAACAGGAAAATCTACAAAAGTTGCTGTCGTATGTGAAGACGGAAAAATGGAAGAAGCTAAGAAAGCGGGAGCTGATATTGTTGGTGGAGATGAATTTGTAGAAGAAATTAAGAATGGTAAATTAGATTTTCAAAAATTAATATGTTCGACTGGAATGATGATAAAATTATCAAAATTAGGTAAGATATTAGGCCCAAAAGGATTGATGCCAAATCCAAAACTTGGATCTGTAACTAATGATATTAAAAAAGCTGTCATTGAAGCTAAATCAGGACAAGTAGAAATAAGAAATGATAAAGACGGTAATATAGGATTAAGTATTGGAAAAAAATCATTCGAAGATGATAAATTATTGAAAAATTTTAATGCAGTAATTGATACACTTGAAAAGGAAAAGTCTAATTTTTCAATTAAAGGCGATTTAATTAAACAAGCTTTTATTACATCTACTATGGGTATTTCTTACAAAGTTAAATTGGAGAAAAGTTTTTAGTTATGATGACCAGAGAACAGAAAAAAAAATATATAGAAGAAATGTCAACACAATT
>CACFPS010000020.1 GCA_902568235.1 uncultured Pelagibacteraceae bacterium
AAGATGCAATATCGTCAGCAAAAATTTTAACAAAATTCTCTAAAGAAAATGAAAATTTAAAAATTTTAGGTGGAATCATGGGTTCAGACATTTTAGACGTTGCTGGAGTCAAAAATGTTGCAACCTTACCAACTTTAGATGAGGCTAGGGCAAAAATTGTAGGAATTTTGAGGTCTCCGGCTCAAAAAATTGCAAGTATTTTACTTGCACCAGCGTCAAAAATCGCTATTTTAGCGCTCGAAAAATCAAAAAAATAACCAGGAACAAAAGATAAAATTATGGCTGACTTAAATAAAATTATAGAAGACCTGTCAAGTTTGACAGTAGTTGAAGCTGCAGAGCTTTCAAAACAATTAGAAGAAAAATGGGGAGTTACAGCAGCAGCAGCTGTAGCTGCAGCACCCGCAACAGGTTCAGCAGGAGATTCAGCGGCAGAAGAAAAAGATGAATTTACTGTAATGTTAACATCTGCAGGAGATAAAAAAATTAACGTTATTAAAGAAGTTAGAGCAGTAACATCATTGGGTTTAAAAGAAGCTAAAGATTTAGTAGAAGGCGCACCAAAAGAAGTTAAATCTGGAGTAAATAAAAAAGAAGCTGAAGAAATTAAAACCAAGTTAGAATCAGCAGGTGCAAAAGTAGAACTTAAGTAATAAATTAAAAAAATTTAATTGCTGATTATTTATTAATCGGCAACAAGGTATAGATGCAATTATCTTTTACTGAAAAGAAAAACATAAGAAAAAGTTTTGGAAAACTAAAAGAAAGTTTATCAATTCCTAATTTAATTGAAGTACAAAAAAATTCCTATAAAGAATTAACTGAATTTAATCAAAAAGCCGAACAACATTTGATTAAAGGTTTTGACAGAGTATTTAAAAGTATTTTTCCTATTGAAGACTTGAATGATAAGGCAACTCTTGAATATGTTTCTTACAAATTAGACAAGCCAAAATTTGATGTCGAAGAGTGTATTACAAGAGGTCTTACTTATTCAGCGGCACTCAAATGTATTCTTAGATTAGTTGTGTATGAAATAGATCAAGAAAATAATACGAAAGATATACTTTCAGCTAAAGAACAAGAGGTTTACATGGGAGAAGTTCCTATGATGACTAACAGTGGAACTTTTATTACTAATGGTGTTCAAAGAGTCGTAGTTAATCAAATGCATAGAAGTCCAGGAGTATTTTTTGATCATGATAAAGGAAAATCTCACGCAAGTGGCAAACTTCTATTTAACTGTAGAGTTATACCAAACAGAGGATCATGGTTAGACTTTGAATTTGATGTAAAGGATTTTTTATATTTTAGAATTGATAGAAAGAAAAAAATTTTAGTTTCTACATTATTACAAGCTTTAGGTTATACAAAAAATGATATTGTAAATGAATTTTATGAAAAAGAAAATTACATTTATGATGAAAAATTAAATAAATGGAAAACCAAATTTGATCCTGAAAATTATAAAGCAAAAAATATTTCTGAAGAAATAATAGATGCAAAAAATAACAATATTGTTGTTAAATTGGGAGAAAAAATAAATTTTCTTACAGCAAAAAAACTTTCGAACGAAGGTTTAAAAGAGATTTTCGTTTCAAGTGAGAGTTTGTATGGAAAATTTCTACATAAAGATATATTGAATGCTGAAGAGTCTATAAAAATTGGAACTGAGCTAAATGAAACAATAATTAATAAAATTATTGAAAACAATATTAAATCGATTGAAATATCCAAAACTAATACAATTACAAAAGGTTCCTATTTACTTCAAACAGTGTTAAATGATAAAAATAATAGTAAAAATGAATCAATAACAGAAATTTATAAAGTACTTAGACCTGGTGAACCACCAACAATAGAAATAGCGTCACAAATATTTAATAATCTTTTTTTTAGCTCTGATAGATACGACTTGTCAGATGTTGGAAGAGTAAAAATGAATTCAAGGCTAAATTTAAATTGCTCAGACAAAATAACAATTCTTAGGAACGACGATGTTTTGGCAATTGTACAAAAAATGTTAGATCTAAGAGACGGAAAAGATGAAGTTGATGATATAGACCACCTTGGCAATAGAAGAGTTAGATCCGTTGGAGAGCTAGTTGAAAATCAAGCTAGAATTGGTGTTTATAGAATGGAAAGAGCAATTAAAGAAAAAATGACTACTCTAGATATTGAATCGGCTATGCCACAAGATTTAATTAATGCTAAACCTCTAACTATTTCACTCAAAGACTTTTTTGCAACATCTCAATTATCGCAATTTATGGATCAAACTAATCCATTGTCAGAAATAACTCACAAAAGAAGAGTATCGGCCTTAGGTCCAGGAGGACTAACAAGAGAAAGAGCAGGTTTTGAAGTTAGAGATGTTCATCCAACTCATTACGGAAGAATTTGTCCAATAGAAACACCCGAAGGATCAAATATTGGTTTGATAAACAGCTTATCTACATATTCTAAAATTAACAAATATGGATTTATAGAAAGTCCATATAAAAAAGTTGAAAAAGGTGTTGTTCAAGAAAAAATTGAATACCTTTCAGCCATGGAAGAAACTAAATTTACAATAGCTCAAGCAAATTCAGTAATTGATAAAAATAATAAATTTAAAGAACAGTTGGTTTCATGCAGGCAAAATTTAAATTTTATTTTAGCAAAGCCCGAAACCATAGATTATATCGATGTATCTCCTAAACAATTAGTTTCAGTAGCAGCCTCATTAATTCCATTTCTAGAAAATGATGACGCCAATAGAGCATTAATGGGATCGAATATGATGAGACAGGCAGTACCTTTGTTAAAACCCGAGGCTCCACTTGTAGGAACAGGTATAGAAAGCGATGTTGCTTTAGATTCCGGAGTTACTATTGTTGCCAAAAGAGATGGAATTGTTGATAAAATTGATGGAAAAAGAATAGTAATTAAAGCATCTAATGAAAAAGATTATTCAAAATCTGGAGTTGATATTTATAATCTTCAAAAATTTAAAAGATCAAATCAAAATACTTGTATTAATCAAAAACCATTAGTTAGAGTAGGAGACAAGGTTAAATCAGGAGACATTATAGCGGACGGACCATCAACAAAAATAGGAGAATTAGCCTTAGGAAAAAACGTAACAGTAGCATTTATGCCTTGGCAAGGATACAATTTTGAAGACTCTATTCTAATTTCTGAAAGATGTGTAACGGATGATGTTTTTACATCGATACATATAGAAGAATATGAAATAATGGCCAGAGACACAAAACTTGGAGAAGAAGACATAACAAGAGATATACCCAATGTTAATGAAGAGGCGTTAAAAAATTTAGATGAATCTGGAGTTGTTTATATTGGAGCAGAGGTTAAACCAGGAGACATATTAGTTGGCAAAGTAACTCCTAAAGGTGATACAGCTTCTGGACCTGAAGAAAAATTACTAAGATCTATATTTGGAGAAAAGGCTATTGATGTAATAGATACATCTTTAAAAATGCCAAGTGGAAGTGGCGGCATAGTTGTTGATGTAAGAGTTTTTAATAGACACGGTATTGAAAAAGACGAAAGGTCAATTACAATTGAAAGATCTGAAATTGAGAGTGTACAGGAAGATAGAAAAGTTGAGGAAGAAATTTTGGAAAGGAGCATTAAACAAAGAGCCTCTACTATTTTATCTGGAACTTCAATAAATAAAAAAATCAAAGATCTTCAAATTGGAACTAACTTAACTGAAGAAAATATTAATAATTTACTAATTTCTGATTTATTTAAAATAACAGTTGCTAACAAAGAAAAAACAGAAGCACTTAATCAACTTAAAGATCAGTACAATAGTGCAAATAAAGATATTCAAGATCGTTTTGAAGACAAGGTTCTTAAAATTAGACAAGGTGACGACCTGTTACCAAGTGTAATGAAAATGGTTAAAGTTTTCGTTGCTATAAAAAGAAGATTGAGACCTGGAGACAAGATGTCAGGCAGACATGGGAACAAAGGAGTGGTTAGTAAAATTGTACCAGTGGAAGATATGCCTTATAGAGAAAATGGAAAACCTGTAGATATAGTTTTAAATCCATTAGGAGTGCCAAGCAGAATGAATGTTGGGCAAATATTAGAAACACATCTTGGCTGGTCTTGTACAGAACTTGGTGAAAAATTAAAAAATTTAATAAATGAAAATCAAAAAAAAGTTGAAAAAACTGAAAAAATAAAACTATTTATGAAATCAGTTTATGGAAAAGATGTATATGAAAAAAATATAGACGCTTTAACTAATCACGAATTTAAAGATCTCTGTGAAAATATGCAAAATGGAGTACCAATAGCAACACCAGTATTTGATGGAGCTAAAGAAAAAGATGTAACGCAAATGCTTGATTTGGCAAAATTACCAAATTCAGGACAAACTTTTTTATGGGATGGTAGAACAGGAGAAAAATTTGATAGACCTGTTACAGTTGGAACTATTTATATGCTTAAACTTCATCACTTAGTTGAAGATAAAATACATGCAAGGTCTACTGGACCTTACAGTTTAGTTACCCAACAACCACTTGGTGGTAAAGCTCAATTAGGAGGTCAAAGATTTGGTGAAATGGAAGTCTGGGCATTAGAAGCTTATGGAGCATCTTATACCTTACAAGAAATTTTAACTGTTAAATCAGACGATGTAGCTGGAAGAGTTAAAGTTTATGAAACTATAGTTAAAGGAGAAGAAAACTTTGAATCTGGTATACCTGAGTCATTCAACGTACTAGTTAAAGAAATTAAATCCTTAGCATTAAATGTGGAATTAAATTAAAAATGAGTAAAGAACTAACAGATCTATTTAAAGGTTCAGAAATAACCGAGTCACAAAATTTTAATAGTATTAAAATTACTCTTGCTAGTCCAGAAAAAATAAAATCTTGGACATATGGCGAAATCAAAAAACCTGAAACTATAAATTACAGAACCTTTAGACCTGAAAAAGATGGATTGTTTTGTGCAAGAATATTTGGCCCGATAAAAGACTACGAGTGTCTATGTGGAAAATATAAACGTATGAAATTTAGAGGAATAATATGTGAAAAATGTGGAGTAGAGGTTACTAAATCTAATGTAAGAAGAGAAAGAATGGGTCACATTAATTTAGCTACACCAGTGGCTCATATATGGTTTTTAAAATCTTTACCTAGCAGGATCTCTTTGGCGATTGACATGAAGCTAAAAGAAGTAGAGAGAGTTTTATATTTTGAAAATTTTATTGTTATTGAACCAGGATTAACCGGACTAAAAAAGAAACAACTGTTGGGTGAAGAAGAATTAATAAAATATCAAGATGAATTTGGAGAAGAGTCGTTTACCGCAGGTATTGGAGCTGAAGCTATATTAGAAATTCTTAAATCTATAGACCTGGAAGCTGAAAGAACTTTATTGATAAAAACAATCAAAGAGACAAAGTCTAAAGTTTCTGAAGAAAGATCAATAAAAAGACTTAAATTAATAGAGTCATTTCTCGAAACAGGGAATAAACCTGAGTGGATGATTTTAACTACAGTTCCAGTAATACCACCAGAATTAAGACCTCTTGTACCATTAGACGGAGGTAGATTTGCTACTTCTGATTTAAACGATCTTTATAGAAGAGTAATAAATAGAAATAATAGACTTAAAAGATTAATGGATCTTAAGGCACCAGACATAATTGTAAGAAATGAAAAAAGAATGCTACAAGAATCTGTAGATGCGCTGTTTGACAATGGAAGAAGAGGTAGAGTAATAACAGGAACAGGCAAAAGACCACTTAAATCTTTGGCAGAAATGTTAAAAGGTAAACAAGGAAGATTTAGACAAAATTTACTTGGGAAAAGAGTAGATTATTCAGGAAGATCTGTAATTGTTGTAGGCCCGGATCTAAAACTGCATGAATGTGGATTGCCAAAAAAAATGGCTTTAGAATTATTTAAACCATTTTTGTATGCAAGACTAAATAAATTGGGTTTAGCATCAACAATAAAACAAGCAAAAAAATTAGTTGAAAAAGAAAGAAATGAAGTTTGGGACGCACTAGAACTAATAGTAAGAGAACACCCAGTAATCTTGAACAGAGCTCCAACACTTCATAGGCTAGGGGTTCAAGCATTTGAACCAAAATTAATTGAAGGAAACGCAATCGAGCTTCATCCATTAACTTGCGCTGCATTTAATGCAGATTTTGATGGTGATCAAATGGCAGTTCACGTTCCATTGAGCTTAGAGGCACAGTTAGAGGCAAGAGTTTTGATGATGTCTACAAACAATATTTTAAGTCCATCAAATGGAAAACCTATAATCGTTCCAAGTCAGGATATGATTTTAGGAATTTACTATCTTTCTCAACCACCATATCAAACCGATAGAGTTGAGGGATATTTTGTAAATACCTCAGAGATTGAACATGCTTTAGAAATTGGTCAAATTA
>CACFPS010000021.1 GCA_902568235.1 uncultured Pelagibacteraceae bacterium
GCTGAGCATCCAATAACCATTGTGTTATTATATAGTCAGCGTAAGGCTTTTTATCTTTCATAGCTTTTTCTAATTTTGAATCGGATATATCAGGACTCCCCTCTGGATGTCCAGCAATTCCTATTTTCATCTTTTCAAAAAATCCTGTCTCTAAAAGCTGAATTGAGCTATCAAAATCTCCAACAGGATCTCTACTTCCCCCTATTACCAAAGCTTGTTTGACACCCACATCTTCACATATAGTAATATATTCTTTTAGTTGTGTTTTATTTTTTAAAGATCTGGCAGGAAAATGGGGTATTGGGTTGAATCCTTTTTTTACTAATTCATCAGCTTTGTAGGCGGTTTCTTTATAATTTCCACCGGGTAAAAAAGTAATATAAATATCCTTTAAAGCTGGTAGAGTTTCTAGATCTGTCTGTGGACCTATTTCCAGTGAAAAATTCATTTCGGGATACTTATTTATTTTAAAATATCTGTCTAGAAAAATCTTATATCATTACAGCAATAACTATTTTTTCTGTCCACGGTGTTTTTGGATTCTACGACCGTATTCCTGAGTAATTCTGTCAAAAATTATAGCTAAAGCCACTATAGCAAGACCATTAAATAATCCTAAAGCTAAATATTGATTAGATATAGCTCGTAAAATTGGCACACCCAATCCTTTCACACCTATCATAGATGCTATTACCACCATTGCTAAGGCCATCATAATTGTTTGATTAACACCAGCAAATACAGTTGGTAAAGCCAAAGGTATTTGAACAGTTCTTAATTTTTGTAATTTAGTAGCCCCAAAAGCTTCACTAGCTTCTATCGTTTCTTTGTCGACTTCTCTTATACCTAAATTTGTTAATCTTATTACTGGAGGTATTGCATATATACAAACTGCAATTAAACCTGGAATCTTTCCAATACCTAATAACATTAAAATAGGAATTAAATAAACAAAACTAGGAATAGTCTGCATCATATCCAAAACAGGAAGCATTGCTTTTTCAACTCTATTTGATCTAGCCATCAATACTCCTATAGGTATACCTACTGCTATACACATAATAGTACATACCGTTATAATTGCTACAGTGGCCATGCAATCTTTCCACATACCAAAATATCCAATGAGCATAAAGGCAACGATACTACCAATAACAAGTTTCCAACTTCTTGAGCCTAACCAAGCAAGCACTCCAAGTACTAACAATATTATTGGCCAAGGAGTGGCTAATAATAATTTTTCTAATCTAATTAAAAAAAACAATAATGGGTCAAAAAATGCTTCTATTCCATCTCCATATGCTCTCGAAAATTCTCTGAAAGCTAAATCAATTCCCTTTCGTAGCTCCATAAGAGATGTACGATCCATCACAGGAAATTTACTTAAAAACTCCATTAAATTCCTAAAAATTAACGAGCCTATTTAGTTTTAGGCTCGTTAAACAAATTATATTTTAAAGACCAGCTTTGATTTTTTTAGCCGCTCCTGAAGATACCCATTTACTCCAAACATCTTCATGTTTCTTCAAAAACTCAATAGCTGCATCTGAACCTTTAGCTTGGTTATCAGCCATATAAACAAGCATTCCATTCATTACTTCACCTGGGTAAGTACGCTTTTCTACATAGCTTAATGCTTCTGCGCCTCCAGTTTTTGCAAAGTTTGCAGTCACAATAGAGTTTACTTCAGATTTTGTCCAAGCAGTTGGTTTAGGGTTTGCACAATCTTGCTCAGCTTTTGTTATACAATTATCCCAATTGTCTCTCCCCGCAAAAGGTACTCCGAAATCTAATGCTATTAAACCATACTTTCCAACAATTGAAGTTGGGTTCCAATAATATCCTAGCCAAGGATTTCCAGAGTCTGCTGCTTTAGCAATTGAACCATCTAAACCTGCTGCAGAACCTGGGTCAACTAATACCCATCCTTTTTTCTCCATTTCAAAAGCTCTGTAAAGATTTGCGTTAGCTAACTGACATCCCCAACCCGCAGGACATCCGACAAAAGCTCCTTTAGAAGGATCTTCTTTATATGGGAACCACTCAGGATGTTCTAATATTTCCATTGCAGTCATACCTTTTATTTGTGGATATTTTTTAACAGTTCCAGGAGTTATCCACCATCCTTCTCCAAGACCAGTAATAGGTGCTTTGTTAGAGATGATTAATCTTTTTTCTGAAACAGCTTTTTTTAAAGGCGTGTAAACTGCATTTGCCCATTGTTCAGGGTTCATATCTGGCTCGCCTTTTTCATCCATTGATGTAAATGTAGGCATAGTAGCGCCAGGTATAAGTTCAACTTCACACCCATACCCTTTTTCTAAAATAATTTTATCTACGTTAGCCATAAGCTCAGCTGAAGCCCAGTTTTGTTCTGCTATAACTAGTTTTCCGCACCCGGCATTAGCAACACTATTAAAAGAAGTGAAACCTAATAACACAAGAGCAGAAAGAATTATGTTTTTAACTTTCATTTCTCTCTCCCTTTTTAATTAATAATTCATCAAAACATAACAAACCAAAAATTGCAAATTAGTTACAACTTATAGTTGTAGTAAAAATGTCTTTATCTGTAATATAAAAACTTATAGGGTTTTAAAATGTCAAAGGGACTATTCAGTTATATTAAGGTTTTTATAGTTATTGGATATTCTCGTTTTGATCACATATATCTAAATCGATTTTATTACCATTTGCATTCTAATTTTTTCCAGAGAACTTAAATTTTTTTTTAAACTAAAGTTAAACAAAAATTATTTTAAAAGGAGAATTATGAAAAAAGATTTAATAACAAGACTTAATGAAGGACCTGTTCTTTGCGCAGAAGGATATCTTTTTGCAATGGAAAGAAGAGGTTATTTATCGGCCGGAGCTTTTGTTCCTGAGGTTGTTTTAGACCATCCCGAAGTTCTATCTCAATTACATCGAGAGTTTATAAGATCAGGAAGTGAAGTTATTCAGGCTTTTACTTATTATGGTCATAGAGAAAAACTAAGAATAATTGGAAAAGAACATTTGCTAGAGCCACTGCAAAAAAATGCGCTTCAGATAGCTAAAGATTCTAGAGAAGAATTTAAAAATTTAGACTTAATGGTCTGTGGGGATGTTGCAAATACAAATATTTACGATCCTAGCGACAAAAAAAGCAATATAGAATGTCAGAAAATGTTTGAAGAACAAGTTGCTTGGGCGAAAGAAGCTGGTGTAGATTTTATAGTTGCCGAAACAATTACTTGGGTCGAGGAAATGAAAATTGCTCTAAAAGCTATAAAGGACGCAGGTTTAATAGCTGTTTGTAATTATGCATTTAGAAGAGATGAAAAAACAAGAGATGGTTTTTCACCAGGAGATGCTTGTAGAATCCTTGAAGACAATGGGGCTGATGTAGTTGGTTTAAATTGTTTTAGAGGACCAAAAATGACAATGAAACTTTTGCCAGAAATAAGAAAATCGGTTTCTTGTCATGTTGCAGCTTTACCAGTTCCATATAGGACTACAGAGAAAGATCCAGGTTTTTTAAATCAAACAGATGAAGGATGCGATTGTATACCTGGTGGGAATGCATTCCCAGTAGCATTAGACAATTTGTATTGTAATAGATTTGAAATGGCGGAGTTTGCAAAAGAATGTGTTGAAAAAAATATTAACTTTATTGGAATATGTTGTGGAGCAGAACCACATCATGTTAGAGAAATGGCAGTTGCTTTAGGCAGAAAACCTATTTCGTATAAATATTATCCTGATATGTCTAAACACTACGCTCATGGAACTGATAAAACATTAAAAAAACACAATACAGACGCTGCAAAAACTTTGTAAGGAAAATTAATGGAAAAACATGCCAAGGTAGTGATTATTGGGGGAGGAGTTGTTGGATGTTCTATTCTTTATCATCTATCTAAATTTGGTTTAAAAGATTGTATATTGTTAGAGCGAAATGAGTTAACCTCAGGTTCTTCTTGGCATGCAGCTGGAAATGTTCATGTAATTTCATCTGATCCAAATATTTCTAGAATGATGGCTTATACAATTAACCTTTATAAAGAAATAGAAAAAGAGTCTGGACACTCTACAGGATTTAAAGCAAGCGGTGGGTTTTATTTGGCATCCAATGATGTTTGGGCTGAATATCTTAAAAGAGAAAGATCAAAAGCAAGATATATGGGACTTGATCAAGAGTTTATTTCTCTAGAAGAGGTCAAAAAGAAAAATCCACTCATTGATCCATCAAGATATCTTTTAGCTTTATGGGATCCAATAGATGGAGAAGTTGATCCGTCTGGAGTTACTTATGCATTTGCTAAAGCAGCAAAAGTTTATGGAGGAAAATATTATACTCATACAGTTGTTAAGGACACAAAACAAAAAGAAGATGGCTCATGGAATGTTGTAACAGAAAAAGGTAACATTAGTGCTGAAATAGTGATCAACGCTGGAGGATTATGGGCAAGAGAAGTTGGAAAAATGGCTGGTTTAAATTTACCCGTTCAGCCAATGGAACATCATTATTTAATTACTGAAGCAATTCCAGAAATTGAATCTTTAGGAGATCAAAGACTTCCAATTGGAACAGATTTTGAAGGAAATATTTATTTTAGACAAGAAGGAAAAGGAATGTTGTTAGGAACATATGAACAAAAATCTACACCCTGGAAAGTAGAAGGAACTCCAATAAATTTTGGACATGAACTTTTAGAACCAAAACTCGATAATATTCAAGACAGATTAGCAATTGGATTTGAGAGAATGCCGTCTTTAGAAAAAGCTGGGATTAAAAATATTGTAAACGGTCCATTTACTTTTGGACCTGATGGAAGTCCATTAATAGGACCTGTTCCAGGAATAAAAAATTATTGGGTGGCTGTTGGTGTAATGGCTGGATTTTGCCAAGGTGGTGGAGTTGGAAAATGCATAGCAGAATGGATTATTGATGGAGAACCATCAATTGACGTTTGGGCAATGGATGTTGCAAGGTTTGGAGATTATGCATCCCCACAATATGGAACAATTAAATCTTCAGAAAATTATGAAAGAAGATTTATCATGACTTTTCCAAATGAAACTTTACCAAAAGGAAGAAAACAAAAAACTACAGCTTTATACGATCGATTTGTTGAACAAGGTGCCGTAATGGGAGACGCTTTTGGTCTAGAAAATGTTTTATGGTTTGCTGATAACAAAAAAGATGCTTACGAAGAACCAACAATTAAAAGATCAAGATCTCATAATTATGTTTCAAAAGAGGTGATAAATGTAAGAGAAAATGTTGGTGTAATTGAAGTTGCAAACTTTTCAAAACATGAATTTAAAGGTCCAGATTCTAGAAAATTTTTAGATTATATTATGGCAGGCAAAATACCTAAGCCTGGAAGAATTTCATTAACTCCAATGCTTACATATAGAGGAAAACTTTATGGAGATCTTACAGTAGCATGTCTTGACGAAAATGAATTTATGGTTTTTGGATCTGGAGCAGCACAAGAAATGCATAGAAGATGGTTTGAAAGTCATTTAGAAAAATTTAATTTAGAATATAAAAATAGATCTGATGATTTTCATGGTCTTGGTATAGCTGGTCCAAAATCTAGAGACTTACTTCAAAAAGTTGTTAGAGAAGATGTATCCAATAATAATTTTAAATTTAGGGATTCAAGAAAAATGTTTGTTGCAGGAGTTCCTGCTATTGCAAATAGAATATCTTTTACAGGTGAACTAGGATATGAAATTTATGTAGCTCCTCATTTTCAATTAAAATTATACGAAGAATTATCTGAAGCTGGAAAAGAATTTAATATAAAACCTTTTGGTGGAAGAGCTCTAATGTCTATGAGATTAGAAAAAAACTGGGGAGCCTGGACCTTGGATTACCGACCAGATTTTACAGCTAAAGAAACAGGTTTAGATAGTTTTATAAATTGGGATAAAGATTTTATTGGAAAAGATAGTGCTCAAAAAGATGAAAGTAAAAATAAATTAGTTCCTTTAATTGTAGAAACAAATGATATCGATGTAACTAATAATGAAGCAGTATTAAAAGATGACAAGAGCATTGGATATATAACTTCTGGCGGATTTGCTCATTTTGTAAATAAAAGTGTAGCTTTCTCTTATATAAGTCAAAATGAAATTAAATCAGAACAGGGAATTCAGGTCGAAATAAATGGAGATTTATTTAATTGTTCAATAATTAAAGAACCACTTTATGATCCTAGCGGACAAAAAATGAGAAGTTAATGGCCCAAAAAGATGTAGGAAACAAAGTACCGATCTATAAATTAAAAAAAACCGACGAGGTTATGAAATACTATGATGAGT
>CACFPS010000022.1 GCA_902568235.1 uncultured Pelagibacteraceae bacterium
AAATATAAAGAAACCTCCAATTATAGTATTTGTAGATGGAATTTCATTTATGCCAAGCCAAGGAAGCCAGACCCAAAAAATTCCCCCTATAACTTCGGTTAATGACAAAAGTGTTAAATCTGCTGCAGGAATATTTTTAGATCCTATTGAATATAAAATTAAACCTAAACAAACCAAAGTTCCATGTGTTGCAAAAAGAGCTTCATTTTTACTTGAAGATAAATAATTTGCATCATTTATGTTAATCATAATCAACGAAAATAGAAAACAAAATAATCCTGCTATAGCAACTGTAGTAAATTTTGGGGTCTCCTTTCTCCAACGTAATGACACTGAAAATATTGAGAACCCTACTGCAGAAACTAAACCAAATATTAATCCAGCTAGAGTATTCTTTCCTGTATTACCAAAAGCCATTATAATTATTCCAAATGCAGCAACAAAAATTGCAATCCATACAGTGGCTGAAATTTTTTCTTTCAAAAATAAAAAACCTAAAAGAGCAGTAATGAAAGGCATCGCAGCTAGACATAACAATGTAACAGCTGCCGTAGTATTAGTTATTGACCATATGAAAGTTATCATTGCAGTTCCAAGGCCAATCCCTCCGACAATTCCTGAAATTCCAGCTTTCAAATAGTTCTTGTAAAAAGAATTTCCTTCCTCAAAAAAAAGATAAACATTTAATATTGTGAATATAACTATTCCTCTTGTTAAGAGATATTGCCATGGAACAGTCTCGGCTTGATCAATTTGTCTAACGACATAAGGACCAAAGGACCAAAGGATACCAGCAAAAAGTACTATCGGAATGGCTATTTTTTGATCTTTAATATTTTTCATCCACAACTTCTAATATTATTTTATTTATGAAACAAGAAAATATAATTACTACATTAAAAATCCATTAAAGTTTGACAAAGAATAGCATTCAATTGTGCTACCTTTTTTAAAATTTTCTTTATCATCTTTAAATACACCCCATGCGTTAGATTTGGTAAAGGGATTTATTTTATACGACTCTTGTCCCTTAAAAACTTCAAACTCTGGAACACCTTGTTTTGAAAAAGTTAATTTTCCTTTTATAAATCTTGTAAAATTTTTTTTTTTTGAAAAATTGTTTTTTATTTTAGCAAATATTGGTTTTTCTTGAACAAGATCTAACGACTTAAATAAAAGGGGTAAAACAAAAAATCTAAAGCAAGCTACTGTAGAAATAGGATTTCCAGGTAAACCAAAAAAACACATATTATTATTAAATTTTGCAAACATAATAGGTTTTCCAGGTCTTATATTAACTCCTTTAAAAATACTTTTTAATTTAAACTGTTTTATTATATTTGGAATAAAGTCAAATTTTCCTGCTGAAACTGCTCCTGAAGTAATGACTAGGTTTGTTTTAGATTTCATATTCTTTTGAATTTCTTTTTTAAAAGTAACGCTGCCATTATCTCTTAAAATTTTTTTAACAATAAAATTTATTGGCAAATTTTTTGTAAACGATTGTAAATAGTCAGTATTTGAATTTCTTATTTTCCAATTTGGTATTTTTTTACTATCAGACAGTTCATTTCCAGTTGGATAAAAAACTACTTTAAGTTTCTTTTTAACTAATATTTTTTTTATACCCAAAGTTTTAAATGCTAGAATATGATTAGAGTTTATAAGTTGTCCTTTTTTAACTATTTTATCTCTTTTTTTAAAATCTGACCCAGCTGGTCGAATATATTCATATTTTTTTAATTTTTTTCTTAAAATAATATACTTAGATTTGGAATTTTTTGACAATATTTGTGCTTTTTCTACTGGAATTATTGTATCAAACGGCTTTTGAATTATTGAACCAGTCATAACTTCTATTGCTGAAAATTTAGGAATTCTTTTTATATTTGGGTTATCTCCTGCGGCAAGTGTTTTGATAATTTTAAATTTTTTTAATTTTTTACCATTTAAAGAACTAGTTTCTTTAGAACTTACAGCATAACCATCGAAAGCTGTATTATCACAAGCAGGATAATTTACTGGAGACTTAACGTCTCTAGCTAAAACACGGTTTAGCGAATTTTTTATTAAAACTATTTCATCTTTAATTAAAATTTTATTTTTTTTTAATTTATTGAGCGCAAAATTGTATGAATTCATTTAATTTTTTTTTTTGCTTTTTCTAAATCTTCCTTTGTATTTATATTTAGGAAATTATAGTCATTTTCATCATTTATCTCTATAATTTCAGATCCTACTTTATTTGCCCATTCTTCTACTTTTCTGTGTCCATTGTTTATATCTTCTAATAAAATATCTTTAAGCTTCAATGACCACAATCCAAAAATATTATGTCTCCTATTGCCACTTTTTAAAAAAAATAATTTTTTTGGTGAATTTATTGAACAGTCCTTAATCTTATCAACTAAATTTTCATTAAAAAATGGCGTGTCACAAGGAAATGTGGCCACCCAATTATAATTTTTTTTATTCTCTTTTATCCATTCCATAGCTGACAAAACTCCAACCAAAGGACCAAGATGACCTTCAATTATATCTTTTGTTGAAAATACATTTTTTTTACCCTGAAAAGTTTTTTCTTTATTCTCAATAATAAGAATTTCTTTAAAGTTTTTTTCTAATTTTGAAATTGTATGATCTAATAACGTTTTATTTCCTAATTTAGCTATGGTTTTATCGTTACCAAATCTTTTGGATTTTCCACCAGCTAGTATTACTCCTAAAATATTGTTTTCGGTCATAAATTTAAATATAATTCATCTATTGTTTAAATAAAGATTTATAATGAATTTAGATATTTTAAAAATAGCATCAGATACAGTTAATCATAAAAATCTTGATGATTGCACTCATAAATCAAAACAGAAAAATCCTCTTTGTGGTGATGAAATGGAGATTGGAGTAAAAATTTCAAAAAATCAAATACTTGATTTTGCATATCAATGTAAATCATGTATTTATTGTCAAGCTTCTGTTAGTGTTCTTTCAAAGTTTTCAATAAATAAAACTGTCAGATCTATTAATGAGTCAATTAATTTTTTTAATACATTTTTTGAAAATAATAATGTCAAAATACCTAAAGAATTAAAAAAATTTGAGATACTTTTTAATGAAAAAAATTTTTCTAGAAAAGATTGTATTTTGCTTCCTTTTAAGGCTCTTTCAAAAGCAATAAATCTATAGAATGAAAAAAGAAATTTTAATTAAAAGTTTTATTGCTGCTTTATTTTCAGCAATAACAATATCAGCTTTAACTCTTTTGACTTACAAAACTCAGTATGGTATTTTTTTGATAGCATCTTTTGGATCTTCTATGGTGCTGTTATATGGCTATCCTGAAAGTCCATTTGCACAACCTAAAAATATTTTCTTTGGACATTTGTTGACTTCAATTGTGGGTGTTTTGTTTGTAATTTTTGTTCCATTGCCTATTTATATTATGATTCCTTTAGCAGTAGGTATTGGCGTTGGATTAATGATTTTGTTTAATGTTACACATCCACCTGCTGGTGGAAATCCTATTATAGTAATTATGGGTAGTGTATCTCTAGATTATTTAATAAACCCAATAATTTCAGGATCAATTATAATTTTAACTTTTGGAGTAATTTTAAATCGACTAATTCTAAAAAAGAAATATCCTATATAAATGGATATAAAATATAATGTATCAAAATATAAAGATTCTAAAATTCAAGAAATAAAAGACTCGGTTTCAATAGAAGAACCTCTAGAGATGAACCTAAGATTTAAAAAAGATGGTAAGTGGGAAACACAAAATATTTCTATAACTATGAGGACTCCTGGCAATGATGAGGATTTAATTAGAGGTTTTTTGTTTAATGAAAGAATTATTGAAAATTTAAGCCAAATTGAATCAATAGAACAAAAAGGTGAAGAGGTAGGAGATTATAAGTTAAAAAATACAATTGAAGCTAAAATAAATAATATTAAAAATTTAGATATTGAAAAACTTAAAAGAAATTTTTTAACAAATTCATCTTGTGGTGTTTGTGGAAAAACATCTTTGGACTCAATTGAAATATTAAAGAAAGAAAAATTAGATTTATCATTTCCATTAATTAAAGAAGATATTGTAATGAAGTCGCCAAGCCTTTTAAAAAATAAACAATCAGAGTTTGCTAAAACAGGAGGAATTCATGCAAGCTCCTTGATAGGAGAAAATGGAGAAGTTTTTGCTACAAGAGAAGATGTTGGGAGACATAATGCTTTGGATAAGCTTGTTGGACATACGATTCACAATAAAATTATGAATCCAAAAAAACAATTTATTGCTTGCTCTGGTAGATTAAATTTTGAACTTGTTCAAAAAGGTTTAATGGCAAATATTGGCTTCATGGTAGGCGTGGGTGCGCCAACAAGTCTCGCTATAGATTTAGCAAAACGCTACAATATGACTTTGATAGGATTTGTAAAAGAAGAAAGTTTTAATATTTATAGCAACATTAAAAGAGTTATTATACAAAGCTAATTGCAAAGGAGACTGTGTCAAAAAATATAAGTAATTTATCTGGTAGAATTGGATTAAAGAATAATCTTTTTCAAAAAATGTCTGAAAGATCATTAAATTCAAAAAATGATCAAGGTATGAAGGAATTGGCTGAAGAATATAGAATGGGTGTATCAACTATTCATGGTGCAGAAAGCTTCTATGAGTTCTTAAGACCTGCACACAGAGAGAAAAAAGCTTTTGTATGTAATGGTAGTGCCTGTATGTGCGCTGGAACTCAAGAACCTTTAAAAAAAAAATTAAAAGAAAAGCTTGGAGATGATAAAGTTGGTGAAATGTTTTGCCTTGGTTATTGTTATGAAAATAATGCATTTCATTATGATGGAAAAAACTTTGCAGGCAAAGATATAAATAAAATAGAGGAAATAATTAAAGGAAAAGATATTGAGCAAGATAAATTTTATTCCAAAAGTTTTTCTTCAACAAGTTTTTTGATGGATGATAAAATTTCTGATTTAGATCAATTTAAAGAACATTTACAAAAATTTATAAATTTTGATAAACAAGAAATAGTTAAATCTCTTCTTGATTCTAATCTAACTGGTAGAGGTGGAGCTGGTTTTCCGACTGGAATGAAGTGGGATTTTTGTAGTAAAGCAAAATCAGAAAAAAAATATGTAGTTTGTAATGCAGATGAAGGAGATTCTGGGGCTTATTCTGATAGATATCTATTAGAAGATCAGCCATTAAAAGTTATTTTTGGTATGATAATATGTGGATACGTTATCGGAAGTGATGAAGGTGTTTTATATATAAGAGGAGAATATCCAAAATCTATTGAGTCAATAAATGCATCAATTAATGAATTAAAAAAATTTAATTTATTAGGAGAAAATATTCTTGGAACAAAATTTTCTTTTGATTTAAACATATGTATAGGTCAAGGCGCATATATATGTGGTGAGGAAACAGCCTTAATTGCTTCAATAGAAGGACGGAGAGCTGAGGTTGATGTAAGACCACCTTTTCCCGTTACTGAAGGATTATATAAAAAACCAACAGTTGTAAATAATGTTGAAACACTCGCTGCAGCTACAGGGATTTTATTGAATGGTTCTGAAAAGTTTTCTGCGATTGGCAATAAAAAATCTGCAGGAACAAAGTTAGTTTGTTTTGATAGTTTTTTTAATAAACCTGGAGTTTATGAAATTGAAATGGGAACTCCAATGCAAAAAGTTCTATATGATATTGGCGGAGGTTTTAAAGAAGATATTAAAGCATTACAAATTGGTGGCCCTTTGGGAGGAGTAATTCCAATTAAGGAAGTTGAAAAACTTAATTTAGACTTTCAAGAATTTACTGCAGCTGGTTTTATGTTGGGTCACGCTAGTATAGTAAGTATACCAAAAGATTTTCCGATGGTTGAATATATTCATCATTT
>CACFPS010000023.1 GCA_902568235.1 uncultured Pelagibacteraceae bacterium
CATGGTCAAAATGCACAGATAGAGTTGCCTCAGAAATGATGAAAAGAATTTCTGCAACTGATGCTACAGAAGAAGGTTTAAAAATAAATTCTGTATTTATGATGGCAGATAGCGGAGCTAGAGGATCTGCTGCACAAATGAAACAATTAGCTGGTATGCGTGGATTGATAGCAAAACCTTCAGGAGAAATTATTGAGTCTCCTATTACATCTAATTTTAAAGAAGGTTTAACAGCTTTAGAATATTTTAATTCTACTCATGGTGCTAGAAAAGGTCTAGCTGATACAGCACTTAAAACAGCAAGTTCAGGATATTTAACAAGAAGATTATGCGATGTTGCTCAAGATTTAACTATTACAAAGGTTAAATGTGATAATCCTAACTTTATAAAACTTACAGAAGTTTTAGAGGGTGGAAATATTATGGTCAGCTTATCAGAGAGAGCTTTAGGCAGAGTTACCGCAAAAGATGTTAAAAATCCTTTGACAGGTGAAGTTTTAATAAAAAAGAATAGTATGATTGATGAGGCAGCTTGCGAGAAAATTGACGCTGCAGGTGTAAAAAATCTAAATGTTTATTCAGTAATGACTTGTAGTTTAAAAGAAGGTGTGTGTGCCACTTGTTATGGAAGAGATTTGTCAAGAGGAAAAATGGTTCACGTTGGAGAAGCTATAGGAATGATTTCAGCACAATCAATTGGTGAACCAGGAACACAATTAACAATGAGAACTTTTCACGTAGGAGGAACAGCTTCCGTTAAACAAGAATCGCAAATAATTTCAAATTCAGATGGAGTCTTAAAAATAATTAATACTAATTTGCTAGAAGATTCTAAAAAAAATCTTATAGTAATGGGAAGAAACACAGAAATATCTATTGAAGATGAAAATGGTCTTCAAGTAGCTTCATATAAAGTGCCATATGGTTCAAAATTGTTTTTTGAAAATGAAGATAAAATAAAAAAAGGAACAAAAATATGTGAATGGGACCCATATACTACTCCGGTGATAGCTGAAAAGGATGGAATAGCAAATTATGTTGATTTAATTGATGGAGTCTCAATAGCCGAAACTGTAGATGATGCAACAGGAATTTCAACAAAAGCTGTTGTTGATTGGAAGACGCAATCAAAAAATACCGACTTGAAACCCAGAATTACATTAAGGGATGAAAAAGGTAAAGTTATTAAAAAAGCTGATGACAATGAAGCAAGATATTATTTAGTGCCCGATTCAATTCTGTCAGTTAAAGATGGACAAAAAATTTCTGCAGGTGATGTAATAGCTAGGCTGCCTAAAGAAACAACTAAAACCAAAGATATTACTGGTGGATTACCTAGGGTTGCTGAGTTATTTGAAGCAAGAAAGGCTAAAGATAGCGCAATTATTGCTGAGAATGATGGAAAAGTAATTTTTGGTAAAGAAGTTAGAGGAAAACAAAGAGTGACAATAGAATCAGAAAAGGGAGAAACATCAAGTTATTTAATTCCAAAAGGAAAACATATTAATTTTAACCAAGGCGAAAAAATTAAAAAAGGAGAATATCTATTAGATGGACAACCTTTACCACATGATATTTTAAGAATATTGGGAATAGAAGAATTGACAGATTATTTTGTAAATCAAGTTCAAGATGTTTATAGATTACAAGGTGTTATAATTAATGATAAACATATAGAAGTTATTTTAAGACAAATGTTAAAAAAAATTGAGATAAAAGAAGCTGGTGACTCAAATTTATTACCTGGAGAAATTATCGACAGAATTAAATTTGAGACAATGAATGATAAATTAATTGCAGATCAAAAAAATCCTGCAAAAGGAGAGAGAATATTGATGGGTATTACAAAAGCTTCTCTACAAACAGAATCTTTTATTTCAGCAGCATCTTTTCAAGAAACAACAAGAGTTTTAACAGACGCTGCAATTAAAGGTAAAATTGACAAATTATCTGGTTTGAAAGAAAATGTTATTGTCGGAAGACTTGTCCCAGCTGGAACAGGATCTATTAAGAATTTATGGAACAAAAAAGCCATTGAAGACGACGAAAAATTCTTATCTGAACAAGAAAAAATAGAGTCACCAGAATCTCAAATAAATCAATAAAAATATAACAAAATTAAAAGTCTTTTAGTTTGACAAATTTAATTTCTATAGTATTTTGGCCATGTTTTTGGTTGGAATGTAGTGACTAGTTCACTAAACGCTGCCATAAATAACATGTCAGTTATTTCATCAAAAATAAAAAATTAATAAAATTATGCCAACGATTAACCAATTAATTAGAAAAAAAAGAATTAAACCTTTAATGCGTAACAAAGTTCCAGCTTTGCAAAAGCAACCTCTAAAACGAGGTGTGTGTGTAAAAGTTTATACGACAACACCAAAAAAACCAAACTCAGCATTAAGGAAAGTTGCAAGAGTTAGATTGTCAAATGGTTTTGAAGTTACAGCATATATACCAGGTGAAGGCCATAATTTACAAGAGCATTCTGTAGTATTAATTAGAGGAGGTCGAGTCAAAGACCTACCAGGAGTACGTTATCATATTCTAAGAGGAAACCTTGATACACAAGGTGTGGCTAACAGAAAACAAAGACGATCTTTGTACGGAACAAAAAAAGGCAAATAAAATGTCCAGAAAAAGAAGAGCTCCAAAAAAAATTCCAATAATTGATCCAAAATTTAAATCTGTCATTATTCCAAAACTAATTAATTCAATTATGCTAGATGGAAAAAAAACAACAGCAGAAAAGATTGTTTACGAGGCAATTGAAAAAATAAAATCAAAATCTAAAGATGAACCTATAACTGTATTTAATGATGCAATAAATAATGTCCGACCAACAGTTGAAGTTAGATCTAGAAGAGTGGGAGGAGCAACTTATCAGGTACCAGTTGAAGTTAAAGCAAAAAGATCACAAGCGTTAGCTCTTAGATGGATTATAGATGCATCAAGAAAAAGAAAAGATAAGAAGATGTCAGATAAACTTTTTAATGAAATTTATGATGCTTATCAAAATAGAGGATCTGCAATAAAAAAAAAGGAAGATACACACAAAATGGCAGAATCAAATAAAGCATTTGCGCATTTCAGATGGTAATAAATTATGGCTAGAACTCATTCATTAGACAAATATAGAAATATTGGAATAATGGCTCATATAGATGCTGGAAAAACTACTACAACAGAAAGAGTTTTATATTATACAGGTAAAAGTCATAAAATTGGTGAAGTCCATGATGGGGCAGCAACCATGGATTGGATGGAGCAAGAACAAGAGAGAGGAATTACAATTACTTCTGCAGCTACAACCTGTTTTTGGAGAGATCATAGAATTAATATTATTGACACTCCTGGCCATGTTGATTTTACAATTGAAGTCGAAAGGTCTTTAAAAGTTCTAGATGGAGCAGTTGCAGTTTTTGATGGAGTAGCTGGTGTAGAGCCACAATCAGAAACAGTTTGGAGACAAGCAGACAAATATAAAGTTCCTAGAATATGTTTTGTAAATAAACTAGATAGAACTGGAGCTGATTTTTTTAGATGTGTTGACATGATAAAGGACAGACTCGGAGCAAAACCTTTAGTTATGCAAGTTCCAATAGGGATAGAATCCTCTCTACAAGGTGTTGTAGATCTTATAAAAATGAAAGCAATAATCTGGAAAAATGAAGATTTAGGAGCAGAGTGGGAGGAAAAAGAAATCCCTGAAAATTTAAAAGAAATTTCTAACAAATATAGAGAAGAACTTGTTGAAACAGCAGTTGAACAAGATGAAAAATTAATGGAAGCTTATTTGTCTGGAGAAGAAATAAAAGAAGAGGATATAATTAAATGTGTAAGAAAAGGATGTCTTAGTTTTGAGTTTGTTCCAGTTTTAACAGGTTCAGCATTTAAAAACAAAGGAGTTCAGCCACTTTTAGATGCTGTCGTTGATTTTCTACCAAGTCCAAAAGATATAGGTTCTATTAAAGGAACAAAGCCTGGGTCTGATGATGAAATAGAAATGAAATTTGATGATAATGCTCCATTTTCTGCCCTCGCATTTAAAGTTGCAAACGATCCTTTTGTTGGAACTTTAACCTTTATTAGAATTTATTCAGGAACTGTTAAATCAGGTACTGGAATTCACAATACATCTAAAGATAAAGAAGAAAGAGTCGGAAGAATGCTGCTTATGCATGCAAATTCTAGAGAAGATATAAAAGAGGCAAATGCTGGAGATATAGTTGCGTTAGCTGGATTAAAAAATACAATTACAGGCCATACATTAGCTAACAAAGAACAACCTGTATTATTAGAACCTATGGAGTTTCCAGATCCTGTAATTGAAATAGCCGTTGAACCAAAAACAAAAGCAGATCAAGAAAAAATGGGAGAAGCTCTAGGAAGATTGGCTAAAGAAGATCCATCCTTCAGAGTTACTTCAGATGAAGAATCTGGACAAACTATAATAAAAGGTATGGGAGAGCTTCATTTAGATATAATCGTAGACAGAATGAAAAGAGAATTTAAAGTTGAGGCAAATGTAGGTGCTCCTCAAGTTGCGTATAGAGAAACTATATTGTCCTCTGCTGAATTTGATTATACACATAAAAAACAAAGTGGAGGAGCCGGACAATTTGCAAGAGTAAAATTATTAGTTGAGCCTTTAGAACCTGGAAAAGGTAGAGAAATTGAAAGTAAAATTAAAGGAGGTGCTATACCAAAAGAATTTATTCCAGGAGTTGAAAAAGGTGTTGAAACAATTGCAGATAGTGGAATTTTAGCTGGATTTCCAATAATAGATTATAAAGTAACTATTCTTGATGGATTGCATCACGATGTAGACTCTAGCGTACTTGCTTTTGAACTTGCTTCAAGACAATGTTTTAAAGAAGTTTGCACAAGAGGAACACTAAAATTACTTGAACCTATTATGAGAGTAGAAGTTGTTACACCAGAAGATTACATGGGTGATGTAATTGGAGATTTGAATAGCAGAAGAGGCCAAATCAATACTCAAGAACAAAGAGGTAATGCAACAGTAATAACAGCAATGGTGCCTTTAGCTAATATGTTTGGTTACATTAATAGTTTGAGATCAATGTCAC
>CACFPS010000024.1 GCA_902568235.1 uncultured Pelagibacteraceae bacterium
TGGACAAAAAATATCTTTATTTACAAATAACGACTCAGCTTACGAAACTGCAATATCTTTAAATAAAAGTGGTGTTAGTGTAAATTCAGTAATCGATATAAGAGACAAATCAAACTCATCAATAGTTAAGCAGGCTAAAGATCAAGGAATTAAAATTTATTGGAAACATACAGTGATTAACACCAATGGTTATAAAAGAATTAACTCAATTGAAATAATGAAATTATCAGATGATGGATCCGAAGCTATAGGAAATAAAATAAAAATTGATTGTGATTGTCTAGGAATTTCAGGAGGATGGACTCCAAGAGTACACTTGTTCACTCAATCGGGTGGAAAGTTAAAATTTAGAGATAAAGATAATATTTTCTTACCTGATAGAGCTTCTTCTGAACAGATTAGTATTGGTTCTTGTAATGGTGATTTTGAATTAGATGAGATAGTGAAAAATTCTACAACATTAGTTGATGAGTTTTTGAATGTTAATAATTCGGAGTATAATAAATTGAAAATTAATTGTTCTAAGGAAAAAGATAAAAAAAATATTTGGTTATTACCTTCAGACAAAATTTTAGGTAAAACTAAACCTTTCTTAGATTTCCAAAATGACTCTACTGCGAAAGATGTAAAATTAGCACTAAGAGAAGGTTTTAAATCAATTGAGCACGTAAAAAGATATACAACAACTGGTATGGGTACAGATCAAGGCAAATTATCAAACATGCATGCTTTGGGAATTGTTGCTGAAACAGCAGGTGTCAAAATGGAAGATTTAGGCACTACAACTTTTAGACCTCCCTACACACCGTTAACCTTTGGAGCTATTGTTGGAAGAAATGTTGGTAAATTTTTTGATATTACCAGAAGAACACCTATTCATGAATGGCACATTCAAAATAATGCCAAATTCGAAAATGTAGGACAATGGAAAAGAGCCTGGTTTTATCCTAAAGGCAATGAAAATATGCATGATGCAGTTCAAAGAGAAAGTAAAGCAGCAAGAGAAAGTGCTGGTATATTAGATGCTTCAACGCTAGGGAAAATAGATATTCAAGGAACTGATGCTTCAGAATTTTTAAATAGAGTTTATACAAATGCTTGGTCAAAATTAGAAATTGGTAAATGCAGATACGGCCTAATGCTTAACGAAGATGGAATGGTTTATGATGATGGAGTCACAACTAGACTTGGAGAAAATCATTATTTAATGACAACAACAACCGGAGGTGCTGCCAATGTGCTATCAAAACTAGAAGATTATTTACAAACAGAATGGCCTGAATTAGATGTTTATTTAACTTCTGTTACTGATCATTATGCTACAGTGAGTATTTGTGGTCCTAATTCAAAAAAAATTCTTTCAAAAATAATTCCAGAATTAAATTTATCAGATAAAGAATTTCCTCACATGTCATTTAAAAATACAATGCTTGATAATATTAAATGTAGAGTAATGAGAATCAGTTTTACCGGTGAGCATAGTTATGAAATCAATGTTCAAGCTAACTATGGAAAATCACTATGGGAAATGTGCATTGAAGCAGGTAAAGAATTTAATATTACTCCTTATGGAACTGAAACGATGCACCTACTTAGAGCCGAAAAAGGTTTTATTATAACTGGTCAAGATACAGATGGAACCATGACTCCAGTAGATTTACAAATGGATTGGATAATAAGTAAGAAAAAATATGATTTTATTGGAAAAAGATCTTTATATAGAAGTGACACAATTAGAGAAGATAGAAAACAATTAGTAGGACTGTTAACTGATAACCCTAAAGAAGTTCTTGAAGAAGGAGCTCAAATAGTAGCTGATACAAATAAAAAACCTATCGAAATGTTAGGACATGTAACCTCAAGTTATTACAGTCCAAATTTAAATAAATCAATTGCTTTAGCAGTAGTTAAAAATGGCAAAAAATTAAAAGGACAAAAAATGTTTGTTCCAATGGAAAATAAAACAATTAACGTAACAATCACAGATACTGTATTTTTAGATAAAGAAAATAAGAGGTTAAATGCTTAATTACAATTCACCAATAAATGAGAATAGAAATCACTCTAATTTAAAATTATCTGAAATTGAACCAACAATAAAAATAAATTTAAGAAGTAAAAAAAGAGAAATATTGGCAAAAATTGGTAAATCCTTGTCGATTATACCTCCAACTGAACCTAACGCTTCATCATCAAATGATATTTTAAGTATACTTTGGCTTAGTCCAGATGAATGGATGATCTATTCAAATAATACTAACGATTATAATTATAAATTAGAGGATAATCTTTATAATGAAGTTTCAAAACTCAATTATGGCTCTATTACAAACGTTTCTGAACATTGGATAATGATAAACATGAAAGGTGATAAAGTATACGAATTACTATCATCATCATGTCACTATAATTTTAATGAATTTAAAAATGTAAAAGGATCTGTAGCTCAAACACTACTTAATCATATTGATGTAATAATTCATAACAAAGATATTAATAATTTAAATTTATTCGTTAGAAGGTCTTTTTCTAACCATCTTTGGTCATGGTTGAACGATAGCGCTAGATTTATTTAATTTAATTTTTAAAAAATAAAGAACAAATATTAATAATAATGAAGAATAAATTATGTTCGAAATACACCAGAACCAAAAGAAAGTATTTAAACTAACAGTTAAATAAACAGCGATATAATATACTAATACTGGTAATGCAAAATTTCTAATTAAATTTGAAGCCATTGCATATTCAGCTTTTTTTAAACCAATAAAAAAACCATTACACA
The DNA here is from genome assembly GCA_902568235.1 of uncultured Pelagibacteraceae bacterium. GTDB lineage: Bacteria > Pseudomonadota > Alphaproteobacteria > Pelagibacterales > Pelagibacteraceae > Pelagibacter. Next base: position 2,786 of record CACFPS010000024.1, read on the forward strand.
TAAAGAATATAGTATAAGCAGGAAAGGCAAAAGTTTGAATTTTTAAATAATCTTTACCAGAAATAATTACTTCTGTATTATTTGAAAATATTCCAATAATACTATCTGCTAATAAGTAAACTATAACTCCGGATACTATCATTATAGAAATTCCGTATTTTAAAGATGTAAAATATGCTTCTTTAATTCTTTCATAATTTTTTGCTCCAAAATTCTGCGCTATGATTGATACAATTGCAGTATTCAGACCTAAAACTGGCAACAACATAACATGAACGAATCTTTCTCCAGCACCATAACCTGCTACTGCATATTCGCCGGAAATTCCTACATAAACTAAGATTACCGTGAATGCAAAAGAAGATGCACTTATTGATATTGTAATTGGCATAGATTGAAAAAATAAATTTTTAAAATATATAAATTTAGGTTTAAAATAATTTACAGATAATTGTTTTACTCTATTATTGCTTAATATTTTTACAAAAATTATTATCAAACTAATAAATTGAGATATTATAGTAGCAACACCTATACCTTGAACTCCCATAGCTGGAATAAATAAAAATCCAAATATAAATATTGGGTTAAGTAAAATATTTAAGAAAAAACTTAGTATAAGTAAATTTCTATAAGTTTTAGTATCTCCTTCGGCATGTAATAAAGAATTGAAGCATACTACAAGAATAAATATGATAGACCCAGAAAATATAACATTGGTATATTGCAATCCTAATGATTGAACTTCGGGAGAAGTAACCATAATATTAAAAATATCATCTGCATAATTTAAACCTATATAAGTAATAAAAATTGAAATTATAATTCCATAGAAAATAGTGTGTGTGAAGTAATTAAGGGTTTTTTCATTATTAGACTCTCCTATACTGTTACCTATTAAAGACGTACCAGCCACTGTAACTCCTATGCAAGTTCCTATAATAATAAAATATATCGGAAAAGATTTGCTTAAAGCTGATAGAGCTTCAGGAGATATTTTACCTGCAAAAAAAGCATCTACAACATTATAAAGAGTTTGAAACAATGTACCTATGCTAGCTGGAAGAGCAATTTTTCTAACTAACTTTGGTATATTATCTTTTAATAAATCCATTTAATTTTTTGAAATTAATATTCTTTTTGAAAGATATGTTTTTTACCAGATTTTTTTGCAATTAATATTTGTTTTTGCCTCATTGCAAATCGTGATTTTTGTTCATCTGTTAAATAATCATGACATTTGGGGCAAGAAATACCTTCAATATATTTTGTAGATTTTTTTTCATTTATAGAAACAGGTTTTCTACAACCACTACACATGGAAAATGTTCCTTGCTTCAATTTATGTTTTAATGAAATTCTATTATCAAAAACATAACATTCGCCTTTCCACAAACTATCCTTTTTATCAATTTTTTTTAAATAGTTGATAATTCCACCTTTTAACTGGTACACATTTTTAAAACCTTTTTTTTTCATATATACAGAAGCTTTTTCACATCTAATACCGCCAGTGCAAAACATGGCGATATTGTCACTCTTATTAAAATTTTTTAAAAATTTTGGAAAATTTCTAAAATTTTCAATATTAGGATTAATTGAGTTTTTAAAAGTACCTACTTCATACTCAAATGGTTTTCTTGCATCAATTAATTTTGTTTTTTTATTTTTAATTAAATTATTCCATTTTTTAGGTGAGATATTATTTTTGTTTTCTTTAAAAGAAGAAATTTTAAAACCCATTGGAACAACTTCTTTTTTTATTTTAATTTTTCCTCTATGAAA
>CACFPS010000025.1 GCA_902568235.1 uncultured Pelagibacteraceae bacterium
AAAAGAAGTGAGAGAATAAAAATCATAGATCAGGAAATTGAAAGTTGGAAAAATCTATTAAATAATTCAGAAAAAATGGTTAATGAATTAAATGATAGAAAAAATAAACAGACTTCTAAATTAAATGAATTAGAAAAACAGCCCCAGATACAAGCTGAAAAGAAAGGTCAAATTTCTGAAAATCTAAGAATTTCAGAAGAAGAAAAAGATGGAAATGAATTGTTTATCGAAAAAGTCGATAGAAAAATAATTGATCTTAGAAATGAACTAAACTCCACAAAAGAAAATTCAATTGAAATTAGAGAAAGAAAAGCTAGCTCAGGCGCAACTATTAATGGATTAAATAAAAGACGAAATGATTTATTAGAAAGAGTTATTGCAGAGCTTAATTTGGATGAGAATCAAATATTAGATTTTTCTAATTTAGAAAAAGAAGAAGAATTTCCAGATACTGTAGCACAGGAAGAATTATTAGATAAAAAAAAGAGGGAAAGAGAAAAATTAGGATCAGTGAACCTAAGGGCGGATGAAGAAACATCAAAATATGAAGAAGAAATAAAAAAAATGGAACAAGATAGAAAAGATCTTGTTTCGGCTATTATTAAACTTAAAGAAAGCATTACAGAGTTAAACCAAAAAGGTCGTGAAAGATTAATGGATGCTTTTGAAAAAGTTAATAGAAAATTTAATGAAGTTTACACAAAATTGTTCAATGGTGGTAATGCAAAATTAGAACTGGTGGACTCAGAAGATCCATTAAATGCTGGATTGGAAATGTTAGTAAGTCCTCCAGGAAAAAGACTTCAGTCAATAACCTTGCTTTCTGGAGGAGAGCAGGCTTTGACGGCCATATCTTTGATTTTTGCTGTCTTTTTAACAAATCCTGCTCCAATTTGCGTTTTGGATGAGGTAGATGCCCCTTTAGATGATGCAAATGTTACGAGATTTTGTAATCTGTTAAATGAACTTACAAAAATAACCTCAACAAGATTTATCATTGTTACTCATCATGCTTTAACTATGTCAAAGATGGATAGATTATATGGCGTTACCATGCCTGAAAAAGGCATAAGTCAGCTAGTTGCAGTAGATCTTCAAAAGGCTGAAAGTATGGTAGCTTAAATCCGGTGCCAGAAGATCAATTTAAAACTCGCCTTAAGATTGCAAAAAATAAAGCAAAATTGAATAATTCTGATAAAAATAATGAATCTAAATCTAGTATGGGGGCAGCCTTTAAAATGAGTACGGAATTAGTCTCTGCAGTTGTGGTTGGGACAATTATTGGGTTTATTTTAGACAATTGGTTTGGTACTAAGCCTTGGTTAATTTTAATATTTTTTTTTATCGGTGTGATTACAGGTATTATGAATGTTGTCAAATCAGCAAAAAAAATGCAAAAATAATTATTAATAAAGGATTAAAATGGCAGCAAATCCAATGTACCAATTCAATGTATATCGAATTGGTCCTGAAATAAAATTAGGTCAAATAGACATATCTTTCACAAATGCTAGTTTATTTATGGTAATTAGCTCTTTAGCAATTTTAATTATATTTAACTTGGGAGCGAGTAAAAAAACTCTTATACCCAATAAAATTCAATTACTTGCTGAACTAAGTTATTCTTTTGTCTCAAAAATGATCAGTGATACAGCTGGCTCTAAAGCTAAACCATATTTTTCATTTATATTCTCATTATTTATGTTTGTTTTGTTTTGTAACATGCTCGGCATGATCCCGTACTCATTCACAGTAACAAGCCATATAATTGTTACTTTTGTATTAGCAGCATTTATATTTGTTGGGGTTACAATTATTGGATTTATTAAACATGGATTAGGATATTTAAAACTTTTTGTTCCAAGTGGAGTTCCAATGGTACTTCTACCACTTATAGTTGTTATCGAAATTATTTCTTATTTAAGTAGGCCAATAAGTTTGTCGGTTAGATTATTTGCCAATATGATGGCTGGCCACACTATGATGAAAGTATTCGGAGGTTTTGTATTAAGCCTTGGAATAGTTGGTGGATGGCTTCCACTAAGCTTTTCAGTTGCATTAACAGGTTTAGAGATATTAGTTGCTTTTCTTCAAGCTTATGTTTTTGCAATTTTAACCTGCATCTATTTAAATGATGCATTAAATTTACACCATTAACAAATACAAAAGGAGGAAATAATGGAATTAGAAGCAGCAAAAATGATAGGAGCAGGTCTAGCGGCAATCGCGCTTGCTGGAGCTGGAGTTGGAATAGGAATTATCTTTGGAAACTACCTTTCTGGAGCTATGAGAAATCCTTCTGCCGCTCAAAAACAATTCCCTAACTTATTATTAGGATTTGCTTTAGCCGAGGCTACAGGATTATTCGGCCTAGTAGTTGCCCTAATTATTTTATTTGCATTTTAATTAATGTTAAAAAAAATAATTTTTCAAATATTTATTTTAAGTTTTGCGTTTTTAACTTCAGCGCAAAATGCTGAGACTGGAGGTATGCCCCAACTAAATCCTGAGTTTTGGATTTCACAAATTGTTTGGTTAGTAATAACTTTTGGAATACTTTTTTTTGTCTTGTCAAAATTTATCTTACCTAAAATAAGCAATAATTTAGAGACAAGAAAATCACAAATTTTGGAAAATATAGAAAGTGCAGAAAAACAAAGAGAGGAAAGTGAAAAAAAATTAAAAGAATTTGACAAAATTATTTTTGAAAGCAAAAATAAAGCCAAAAACCTTTTTAATGATGCAAGACAAAAAGTTCTTGATGATATTAATAAAAAGAGAGCCGAATTAGAGAAAAATATAGATGACGAAGTTAATGCAGCTGAGAAAGAGATTGATCAATTAAAAAAATCTTCTCATGATAAAATAACAAAAATAGCGATTGAAACTTCTTCTGACTTGGTTAAACAATTAATTGGGGAAGAAGTAAACAATAGTAGCATCTCTGCGATAGTTGAGGATTTATCTAGAAAAAATAAGGAAAAACACAATGGCATTTGATGCAACATTTTGGGTGGCAGTCTCCTTTTTAATATTTTTTGGAGCTTTGATTTATTTTAAAATTCCTCAAAATGTTAACAACTTACTTGCAAAAATGATTTTGGATATCAAAAATGAAATTGATGAGAGTGAGAAATTGAGAAAAGATGCTAAAAAACTTTTAGAAGATGCGCAAAGCAAGCTTGACAGTGCCAACTCTGAAAATAAAAAAATCCTTGATCAAGCTAAGAGTGACTCGGAAAAACTTATTATAGAAATGAATGACAAGTTTCATAAATCAGCTGAAATT
>CACFPS010000026.1 GCA_902568235.1 uncultured Pelagibacteraceae bacterium
AAATTACTTTATTTACTTTCGATCTTATTAATGCTTTTGTGCATGGTGGTGTCTTGCCATAATGTACGCAAGGTTCCATGGTTAAATAAACATCTGAACCCATTATATTTTTTTTACCTCTTTTTAGAGCAATAATTTCCGCATGAGGTCTTCCATTAAAACTTGTATTTCCAAAAGATATGATGCTATTATTTTTAACAATTACACAGCCAACTGATGGGTTAGATCCTGTATACCCTTTGTGATTATTTGCTAAATTAATAGCAATTTGCATATACTTTTTATCTAAAGAACTAAAATTATCTTTTTTTAAAGACATCAATTTTATCTACAAATTGAACAAAATCTTTTTCTTCTCTAAAGTTACGATAAACAGAAGCAAATCTAACATAGGCAACTGGATCTAATTCTTTTAAACCTTCCATGACCATTGTTCCAATAGTATTAGATGAAATTTCACTTTGTCCTAACTCTTCCAATGATCTTGAAATTTTAGAAATAAATTTTTCTGCAGTTTCGGTATCTATTGGTCTTTTCTTTAATGCTACATATATGGACTTTGATAATTTTTCTCTGTCAAAAGTAGATTTTCTTCCATTTTTTTTAACTACTGTAAGTTCTCTAAACTGCACTCTTTCAAAAGTTGTAAATCTTTGTCCACATATGCACAATCTTCTTCTTCTTATTGTCGTGCCATCTTCTGTGGGTCTAGAGTCCACTACAGAGGTTTCTCCTTTTTTACAAATTGGGCAAATCATAATGATTATTATCCTAAATTCTTATATATAGGAAAATTTGAACATAAATCTACAACTTCTTTTCTAACTTCATCTTCAATTTTACTATTATCTGTTGTATTACTTGCTAATCCTTTGATTATTTTTGTTATTAAATCGCCAATTAATTTAAATTCATTTAATCCAAAACCTCTTGTCGTTGCAGCTTGAGAGCCTAATCTTATTCCCGAAGTTATCATTGGACTTTCTGTGTCAAAAGGAATTCCATTTTTATTACATGTTATATTTGCTCTAGATAAACTTTCTGCCGCCATATTGCCCTTAACATTAAAAGGCCTTAAATCAACTAGCATAAGATGGGTATCAGTACCACCTGAATAAATTTTAAAGCCATTTGACATTAATTTTTCAGAAAGAATTTTAGCATTAGCTAATACTGATTTTATATAATCTTGAAAATCTGGTTTTAATGCCTCAAAAAATCCAACTGCTTTTGCAGCAATTATGTGCATTAATGGACCGCCTTGGTAGCCAGGAAATACTGCTGTATTAATTTTTTTTGCTAAATCTTCATGATTGGTTAAAATTATGCCTCCCCTAGCACTTCTAAAGACTTTATGAGTAGTTGAAGTTACTACATGAGCATGATCACATGGATTGGGATATCCTTTGCCTGCCACAATTCCAGAAAAATGAGCCATGTCTACCATAAGGTATGCCCCTACTTTATCAGCTATTTCTCTAAATCTTTTAAAATCAATTATTCTAGAATATGCGCTTCCTCCAGCAATTATTAGTTTTGGTTTATTTTTAAGCGCAATTCTTTCAACATCTTCATAATTAATAAGTTCCGACTTTTTATCAACATCATAACCTATTGCGTTAAACCATTTACCTGACATAGATATTTTTAAGCCATGAGTTATGTGTCCACCTGAATTTAAACTCATACCCATGAAAGTATCCCCAGGTTTGAGTAACGCTAAAAATACAGATCCATTCGCCTGAGCTCCTGAATGAGGTTGAACATTAGCAAACTTACAATTAAATAATTTTTTTAATCTATCTATAGCTAGTGACTCTGCTATATCAACATATTCACAACCGTTATAATATCTTTTACCCGGATATCCTTCTGCATACTTATTAGTTAATACAGAGCCTTGGGCTTCTAAGACAGCTTGAGAAACTATATTTTCAGAAGCTATTAACTCGATATGATTTTGTTGTCTAATTAATTCTTCGTTTATTGCTTTATATATATCTGGATCAATATCAGACAGTTTTTTTTCAAAAAAGTCCTTATGTATATTGGTACTATATTTTTTTTCACTAGACATTAAATCTTCCAAAATTTATATTTTTTTTATTCTTTTTGTGTGTCTTCCACCTTCAAAATCTGTAATTAAAAATGTATTTAAACATTTAAATGCTAATTTTTTGTTAGTCAATCTACTTCCTAATGTAATCACATTAGCATTGTTATGCAATCTGGATAATTTTGAGTTTTTTACTGAATAACAAAGAGCTGCTCTAATGTTTTTATGTCTATTTGCTGCCATTGACATGCCCACACCAGAACCACATACTAAAATACCAATATAAGTATTTTTTTTTATTACTTTTTTACATAGTTTATGAGCATAATCTGGATAATTAACTGATTGATTTGAGCTATTTGTTCCCAGATCTATAAAAATAAATTTTCTTGAAAATTTTTTTATTATTTCTTTTTTTAAATTATATCCAGCATGATCTGAGGCTATATAAATTTTTTTCAAAATTAAAGATTTAAGTTTTTTTAATTAAACTTGTAATCTAACACACATGCAACTAAATGCACTCTATTTTCTTCACCACCATTAAAGGCATTGTGGTATTTTATATTATTTGTAACCCAGACAGATCCATCGGCAGGCATATGATGAGCTATTTTATCAATCACCATTATGCAGCCAGGATTTGTATATATAGGAATATGTAATCTTGGTTCAGGATCTCTGTGCCAGCTTAAAGTTGATCTGGGCTCTTTTAACAAAAGCCTCACTCTACCAAGTTTATAATGTTTTGATAATTGATCATATACAAATTTGAAATAAGTGCTCTTAAAATCTTCTACAAATTCTGTATATTTGCTCTCATCAATTAAAACGTCTCTTTGCGTCTCTTTTCCTGAACTATTAGGTTTGGTCCAATAAACACCTCTTATTTTATTACCTTTGATAGATTGAGGATCTCCAGGTATTTGGTTTAAAGATATTCCAGCAAAATGAGGTATGCCAAGACTAGTGTCGAAGCCTTTAATTTTTAATACATCATCACAGGCTT
>CACFPS010000027.1 GCA_902568235.1 uncultured Pelagibacteraceae bacterium
CTAGCTGGAGCAATGGTTGCTGGTACGGCCAGGTATTTAAAAAATGTACCTAATATAACTGTTGTGGAACCAGATAGCGCTAATTGTGTAATGGAAAGTATAAAATCTGGCAAAATTGAAAAAATTAATATTACAAGAGAAAGCTTAATGGGAGGAATGTCTTGTAGAGAGCCATCATTAGTTCCGTGGGAAATACTTAAAAAATCAATAAATAATTGTATTAGCTTACCTGATGATGATATTGGAAAAGCTATGAAATTATTTGCAAATGCAAGTTTTGGTGAAGATAAAATAATTGCAGGAGAAAATTCTGCTCCTGGAGTTATTAGTTTAATTGCAATTTGCAATGATGAAAATATTAAAAAAAAAATTAATTTGAATTCTAATTCTAATGTTCTTCTTATTGGATGCGAAGGCGATACGGATCAAGAAATGTATCAAAAACTTTTAAAAGAATAATTATTAAATAATTTTATGAAAAAAATTATAATAAAAAAAATTAATAACTTAGATTTCTATAAAGTTTTTAAACCACAACTTACTCCAAAAAAAATGCTCGAACTTGGGGTATTTGGTGGTGCTTATTTTGGATTAAAAACACAAGAATATCCTAAGTCTTGGTTTATAAAAGCAAAAATAAGTAAAACTTTTGATGTAAGTTTAAATAGATTTAAAATTGAGTCAGGATTATCGAGGGAACATTGGATAAAAAAAGGATGGATATTTAAAGAAGATCCTCTTGGTTGGTTTCAATGGTACTGTAGATTTTCGATAGGAAGACGCATACCTCATATTGATGAAATTCAAATTAAGAGATGGAAAAATTTTAATAGACACGTCAAAGCGATAAAGAAAAATTGTGAAGAGGGAGATTTGCAATGCAGAAGAAGGCAGAGACAAGCAATACTTCAATGGGCTTATGACCCTTTTATTTAATTTTAAAATTACTCCCCAATAAAATGGTGAACAATTATTCTTTTAGTTGGATGAAGTCTATGCTCAAATAGATAAATTCCTTGCCATGTACCCAGAAGTATTTGACCTTTTTTAATACTTAATGAAATCTGATTATTTGTTAAAGCAGATTTTATATGTGCAGGCATATCATCTTTGCCTTCTGATGTGTGAATGTAAAGATTGTTATTCATTGGTACCAATCTATCAAAATAATTTATTAAGTCGCTTTGTACATCTGGATCGGCATTTTCCTGAATAATTAAAGAAGCGCTTGTGTGTTGAATACTTAAATTTAAAATACCATTTTTAAATTTATTGTTTTTAATCCATGCAATTGTGTTTTCAGTAAATTCATATAATTTTTGACCATTGGTAGCAATTTCTAAATCAAAAAATTCTTGCTTCATTAATTTTTTTCAATTTTAAAATCAATTCCATATTCTGATCTGGGTCCCTTTCTTAAACCAAAAGGTCCTGGTATAAAAATAGTTATGGGTTTAGTTCTTGGTTTTAAATCAACTCTATGAAAATGGTTTGCCGATCTAAAACCAATATAGCCTGGGCCTCTCCAAAATTTTCCTTTTTTTGTTGTTTCCCAGTATCCCCCTTTTATTATTATTGTCATATAGGGACATAGGTGATTGTGAACGCCATCTCCATGATCATCATCTAACATTTCGTGTATTATAATATTAAAAGGAAACCATTTGGGTCTATGTCTAAATAAAACATAGTATCTATTCATCCAAGGCTTTGCTTCTTTATATTTTGGGTGAGATGGTCCTCGGTCAAGAACTATTTTTTTTCTACCTAATTTATCTAACAAATTAAGAAACATTAGTTTGATTTAATTATTGCATTATCTTTAATTAAATACATATTTTTATTGAATACATAAGGCCTAGAGATTTTTGAACCACTAATTTTATAAATATTTTCTTTTTCACCTGAAAAATTGTCAACTTTAATTAATTTTCCATTACTTAATGATAAATAAATTTTATTTTTAGCAATAATAAATCCTGAAGGTTCAATTGTGCTTTTTTTGTCATTAATATGCTTAAAAACATTTGTTATTCTTAAAATATTTCCTGTCTTATCATCTATTACAAAAAGAAATCCATGTTCCGAAACAGAAAAAATTAAGTTTTCTACAATTGTAGGCCTTAAATTTGAACTAACTGATTGTTTCCATTTAACAATCCCTGAGCGTGCATCAATAGAATAGATTTCATTTTTGTTATTTGAAAAGTAAATTGAATTGTTAGCAAAAACTAAATCTGAATTTTCAAGACTAAAGGCATTTTGATAAATTATATTACTTTGAGTTGGAGTTTGCCAAACTAAACCTCCGTCATCAATGTTTAATGCAGTTATATCACCTAAATTATTTATAAAATAAACAATTTCTCCTTTTAATAATATTGACAATTTTTTTTGTGATTTAATAAATGAATTTTCAGTTTTAAAGTACCACAATTCTTTACCATCTTTAATTGAAAAACACCTAATGACATTATCAAAATCAACAATCATGAACTTATCTTTATAAATTTTTAAATTAGAATTAAACGGTGAAAGGCTATTTTTGTACCATATGAGATCTCCGTTTTTCAAATCTAGTGAATAAATTTTAGACAAAGTGTCTGCAACTAATAATTTATTATCACTTTGACCAAAATATAAAAGTGGTTTTAATTTTTTTTCTTTTTTTGAGTAATGATTTACTTTCCAGACTTCTTTCAATTCATCATTAATTTTGAATACATTTCCTTTTCCATCAAAAAAAACAATGTGGTTATCATTTGTAAAAATTAGTTCTGGTTGATTAAATTTAAATTCTTCAATTTTTGAAAATTTATATGATGATATTTTTTTAAAACTTGTCTCAAAATTTATATTTCCACTATTATTACTATTATTATTTAAAAATGGTCTTCCCTTAGTCAATTTTTTTAAATTAATTGTAAGATCGTTATTAAACTCTTGTTTTATAGGCTCTGATTTTTTAAATATATCTTTTTCATTTATATTTTTTTCAACTTTATCTTTTTTTATTGAACTGCA
>CACFPS010000028.1 GCA_902568235.1 uncultured Pelagibacteraceae bacterium
ATTTGATTATTAAATATTATGAAATATTACTTCATAAATTTACAAATTTATTTATATGTAATTCTAATTCTTCAAAAAGAAATATGTTAAAACAGGAATATATTAATAAAAATAAAGTTTTTGTTATAAAAAACTATATAAAATTTTCTTATAAATCCACAAAACTTAAGTCTCAAGATAAGAGTTTTAAAATTTTATGCATAGCCAATTTCTATAAATATAAAGGTCATCATTTATTAATTAAGTCTTTAAGTTATATAAAAAAATTGAACTGGAAACTTTATCTATATGGCCAATCAAGGAATTTAAAAAAAAGTGATATAATTAACTATTCAAAAAATTATGGATTAGAAAATAAAATTTTTTTTTTAAAAGATATAAATTTTAGATGTAAATATCCTAGATTTAAATTAGGTGTTTTATTGTCCAGAACTGAGAGTTTTCCCAATGCAATACTAGAGTATTTGTCACTTAATTTGCCGGTTTTAGCAACTCCGGTAGGGGATATAAAGCTTTTAGTAGATAATGGCAATGGAAAGGTAATTAAATCTCAAAATCCAAAAACAATATCTAAAGTGATTAAAAAATTTTTTTTTAATAAAAATTTAAATTTAAAATCAAAAAATTCGAAAAAAAAAATTAAATTTTATATGAATAAATCAAATACATTAGAAAAATATAACAAGATAATCAAAAAAATTTTATGTGTGGGATATTAGGAAATTTTAATAAATCATCAATTATAAATCAAATTGATTTAGATAACTTTTTTAAATTTGGAGAATGTTTAAAATGCAGAGGTCCAGATAATTTTGGCTATTTTTGCGATAAGAGTAAAAAAAATTATCTTTCTCATTACAGATTATCAATTATAGATTTGAGTTCTAATTCAAATCAACCAATTATTTCAGAAGATGAAAGATATGTAGTATCATTCAATGGTGAGATCTATAACTTTAAAGAACTTTCAAGTAAAATTAATAAATTTAAAAATAAAAATATTAATTCTGATACTAGAGTACTAACTGAGTATATTGCAACTTATGGAATTGAAAAAACTTGTACAGATATAAATGGAATGTTTTCTATTGCTGTTTTTGATCAAAAAAAAAACTATTTGTATCTTGTTAGGGATTTTTTTGGAAAAAAACCTTTGTATTATTCATTTCAGAACGAAAATTTTTTCTTTTCCTCTACTTTAAAGCCTATAATTTTAAATCAAAAAATTAATAAAAAAATTGATCAAAAAACTCTTAATAATTTTTTTAAATATGGCTATTGCTCTGACAATAAGTCTATATTTCAGAATATAAATAAAGTACCAGCGAATTCAATTTTAAGTTTAAATCTAAATAATTGGGAATTAAAAATTTCAAAAATAAATAATTTTAAAAAAAATTTAGAAGACCCTAATCACTTTTCTATTTCAAAATTGGAAGAAATTATTTACGAAAGTGTAGAGAGAAGAATGGTAACTGATGTACCAATATGTTTGTTGCTATCAAGTGGCATCGACAGTTCATTGGTTTCATATTTTACATCAAAAATTGACAATAAAATTCAGACATTTACAGTAGGTTTTGAAGATAAATTTTATGATGAAAGTGAAAATAGTAAAAAAATTGCAAATTATTTAGGATTAAAAAATGAAACTATTTTTTTTAATGAAAAGGATTTAAAAGATACAATAAATAAATTACCAGATGCTTTTGACGAACCTTTTGCAGATTCTTCTCAAATTCCATCAATGTTGATATTTAAAAAAATTTCTCATCATGCAAAAGTTGCTATTACTGGTGATGGTGGAGATGAAATTTTTTACGGTTATAATAGATACCAGTGGTTTTTAATTTGGAAAAAATTTTTTAAAAATAACTTTTTAGCAAATAATGTAACAAAAAATTTTTTAAATTATATTGTTCAAAATAGTGAAAAAAATTTTTTAGGAAAAAAGATATTTAATCACTTTCAAATTACATCAAATAAAACACAAAAATTTTTGAATATTTTTTTTAAGAAAAAAAATATTTATGAAGAATTTTTAAAACTTTCATTTTCAGAAAATTTTTTAAAAATTAATACTAATTCTGAAAATCAAGATTTAAACAAAGTTGAAGATTTAAGAAATTATGACATAAATAACTATTTAGTAGACGATATACTTACCAAAGTAGATAGGTCATCAATGTATCATAGTGTTGAAGCCAGATCTCCTCTTTTAGATAAAAACATATATTTGTACCTAAAAAACGTTAATTCAGCTAAACACATAAATATATTTAGTAAAAAAATTTTATTAAAAAAAATTTTAAAAAATAAAATACCGCAAAATTTAAGTTCAAAATATAAAAGAGGTTTTTCGGTCCCACTTGATAAAATATTATTTGATTATTTTGAAAAAGAAATTTTCAGTTATTTAGATGATATTAAAAATGATGAACGACTTGGCTTTCTTGAAATTATAAAGATAGAGGAAATTATTTATAGATTTTTTAATAATAGGGATTATAAATTAAGTTATCAAATTTGGTCATTCTATGTTTTTTTCAAATGGTATAACAAGTATAAAAAATATATTAATAGTTAATATTATTATATCAATATTTCTAACATCAGTTTTGTTGTTTAAATTGGGTGAAGTAGAAAAAAAAAATGTTTATTTAACATGCAAACATTTAGATAAGGCAGAAGTTTTTCTTATATCAAAATGTAAAAATAAAATATCTAAAGACAGATTTTCTCAAAAAATATTTATTATTGAGCCTGATAATTCTACTTATTTTTTTAATTTTTTTGTACTTAACCAAGTTTTTTTTGAGAAAGAAAAATTAAAAAATAAAATAAAAGAATTTGATGTAGAAAAAAATATTTTTGAATTTCAAGATCAAGTATATATGCTTAATGCAATTGAAGGAAATATCAGACTTAAGTCTCGAAATATACTTGAG
>CACFPS010000029.1 GCA_902568235.1 uncultured Pelagibacteraceae bacterium
AGTAAGTAAATATTTTGAAGAAAAATTAGGATGACTTTCTTCAAGACCACCTAATCTTTTTAAATATCTAAAGGATTCTTTATACCGATTATCGTTTAAAAGTAAAATTCCAGAGAAGTAATCTGAAATATCGTCTCCATCATTAAACTTATCTAAATTTTTAGCTTGAAGTGTGGAAAAAAAAATGATGACAAAAAATATTTGTAAGATAAGCTTATTACTATATTTAAACATACTCATAATGTTATCATGATTAAAAAAGTTAATATTAAAACAATTAAATTAATAAAATTTTACAAGTTTATTAATTATAATTTGATTTACAATAATAAGGCAATAAATAGATATAAGAAAGATATTTTTCAGATATCTGGTAACAAATCTGATGAATTAGATAAATTAAAAAAATCTATTTCTAATATTAGAAATTGTGAATTAAAAAATAATGCTACGAAAATGGTATTTGCTGACGGCAATCCTAAAGCCAAAATTATGATTATAGGAGAAGGCCCTGGCTCTAATGAAGACCAAGAAGGTGTTCCCTTTGTTGGTCGGGCGGGAGAGCTATTAAATAAAATGCTAGCTTCTATAGACTTAAGTAGAAGAAATGTTTACATCACAAATGTTGTTAATTATCGACCTCCTGATAACAGAAGACCGACCGAAGAGGAAATAAATAGATACCTACCATTTCTCAAAAAACATATTGAAATAATAAACCCAAAAATACTAGTTTTATTAGGAAGCACTGCTTTAAATGCTCTTGTTGGCAATGAAGTTGTAATTTCTAAAGCTAGAGGTAAATGGATTGAAAAGCAATTTGGAGAATGTAAAACTTCTATTATTATTACGTTTCATCCAGCTTTTTTAATGAGACAGCCGGCACAAAAAAAAATGGCTTGGACTGATCTAAAAATGATAAGAGAAAAAAAATCTAAATTAAAAATTTAATTGAAACATAATATAATTACGGCTGGAGTTGATGAGGTAGGAAGAGGATGTTTGGCGGGTCCTGTGGTTTCTGCAGCAGTAATATTAAATAAAAATATTGATTTAAAGTTATTGAGAGACTCCAAAAAAATTAACTTTAAAAATCGAATAAAAATAGCTGAATATATAAAATTGAATTCGCATTATGCGATAGGAGTAGCGTCTGTGGAAGAAATATTAAATTTAAACATCTTACAGGCAGCTCTGCTCTCAATGAAAAGAGCAATTAATAAATTGTCAATCAAACCAGAGTTAGTTTTAATCGACGGAAATTTTGCTCCAAAAGGTTTGAAAAATTTTAAAACTATAATTAATGGAGATGAAAAAATTAAGTCAATCAGTGCTGCTTCCATTATAGCTAAGGTTTTCAGGGATCAGCTAATGATAAAATTATCAGAGCAATTTAAAAATTATGCTTGGGATAGAAATTTTGGTTATGGCACTAAGGCTCATATGAATGGCTTAAAAAAATTTGGAATAACTTCACATCATAGAAAAGGCTTTAAACCCATACACAAGATGTTGACGAGCTAAGACTCTTAAGCACTAAAAGAACCTTTTTTTTTTAAAATGATTTGATCTTGGATTCAATTTCGGGTTGAATCTTATAATGTTAAAATTTTTCAACCAAATAGTTAACGGAGACTGTTTAAAAGAAATAAAAAAAATTCCTGATAAATCTTTTGATTTGGTTTTTGCCGACCCACCTTACAATATGCAAATTGGTGAAAAATTAACTCGGCCTGATGCAAGTAAAGTAAATGGGGTTAATGATAAATGGGATCAATTTAATAGTTTTAAACATTACGATGAATTCAGCATTGCTTGGCTTACTGAGTGTAAAAGAATTTTAAAAGATAATGGAAGTATTTGGGTAATTGGATCTTATCATAATATTTTTCGTTTAGGTTATCACCTACAAAATTTAAATTACTGGCTTCTTAATGATGTTATTTGGAGAAAGAATAATCCAATGCCAAATTTTAGAGGCACAAGATTTACTAATGCTCATGAAACACTAATTTGGGCTTCAAAAAATAAAAAAACAAAATATACATTTAATTATCAATCATTAAAGTGCTTGAACGATGACTTGCAGATGAGATCTGACTGGACATTACCTATTTGTAATGGAAAAGAAAGATTAAAGAAAAATGGAAAAAAAATTCACTCTACACAAAAACCAGAGGCTCTTTTACATAGAATTATTTTAGCTACAACAAACAAAAATGATGCCATCTTTGACCCTTTTTTAGGCACTGGAACAACAGCTGTAGTTGCCAAAAAATTAGGTAGAAAATATTTTGGAATAGAAAGGGACAAAAAATATTTTAAGGCTGCTAGCGATAGAATAAATAAAACAAAAATTATAGAAGAAAACTATTTAGATACAATTGAAAATAATAAGTCTAAACCAAGAATACCTTTTGGTTCTCTTGTAGAACTCGGAATATTAAAACCTGGAGCTACTCTGTTTGATCCGAAGAAGAAAATTAATGCTAAAATTATGGCCGATGGAAGCATTAAATATAAAGAATCAGAAGGTTCTATTCATAAAGTGGCAGCAACGATTATGGGCACTGAAAGCTATAATGGCTGGACTTATTGGCATTGCGATGTAAATGGATCTACTGTTGTGATTGATAGCTTAAGACAAAAATTTATCTCAGAAAATAAAGCCTAATTTTCATAAATTTTACCTAAATATCTTTTTATAAAAAATTTACGTTTTACCAAAAATTTAAGGAATATATTTCTTGCTTTTTGCATAATTGAGCTTGAAAAATGAAATGCAAAAAAATTAAGGCCTGCTCTTCTTTTTGTAATTTTAACTCTCTCCGATCTTGTTTTAAAATAAACATTAGATGCATCCATATTTTGATCTTTAATTAAATTGAATAATTCATAGGCGCTCTCAATTGATTGGCCTGCTCCTTGTGCAAAGGTGGGGAGAA
>CACFPS010000030.1 GCA_902568235.1 uncultured Pelagibacteraceae bacterium
GATAAATACGTTAACATAGTAATAGAAACTATTTCAATTGCTCTACCAGTTTGCATTAAAGCTGTGCCTGCAAAAACTAATACTAAATCTGGATATGCGATAGCTGCTGCTAATGAAGAATTTTTTGTAAGATTTAAATATTGATTAGTAGTAGGAGGAATTATTATTCTTAAAGCTTGAGGCATCACTACCAATTTTAATACTTGGTTAGGAGTCAGGCCTATAGATGCTGCCGCTTCTTTTTGCCCCTTTCCTACACCTTGAACTCCTGCTCTTACACATTCAGCAATAAATGTTGCTGTATATAGTGATAAAGCAAGAGCTAAAGCTATTAATTCAGGAGGCAATCCTATGCCGCCCTCATAAGTAAAAGATGTTTTGGATAATTGTTTAATTACTGGAACTTCCACAGTAAAACTAACTCCTCCTAATAAAAAACTTAAAAGAGGCAAAATTAACAATAATCCAATTGAAATATATAAAACTGGAGTTTGTATACCTTTGGTTTCTTGTTTTTTTCTAGCATATATTCTAATGAAAATAATAGATATTATTGCTGCCAAAATTGAATAAATAAAAATATCTAAATTATTCCAAATAAAGGCTGGTACAAAAAAACCCTTTATTGTTAAAAAAAACACACCAAACATAGGTTCTGCCTTTTCTGGCAATGGTAAGGCTCTTAAAGCAGCAAAATACCAAAAAAATATCTGTAGCAACAATGGTATATTTCTAAAAAACTCTACATAAACTGCAGCAGTTCTTTCAATAAGATAGTTTGAAGATAATCTCGCAATACCAACTATGACGCCAATTATAGTAGCGAATATAATTCCTATAACTGAAACTAAAATAGTATTTAATAACCCTACTAAGTATGCTCTGAAATATGAATGAGAACCATCATATTCGATTAAAGAAAACTGAACATCAAATGAAGATTCTTGTGATAAAAAACCATAACCAAAAGTTATGCCCCTATTTTCCATATTTACTTGAGCATTATATGAAAAAAAACCAAATACTAAGATAACTGCTATTAATGTAAGCAGTTGAGGCAATAATTTTTTATAATTTAAATTCACAATTCTTTTGACTTATAAAAAAAAGGGCTAGAAAAATCTAGCCCTTTTTAATTACTAATTTAGATATAAATTATCTTGCAGGTGGTACGTAAAGTATTCCGCCTTTAGTCCATAATTCATTTGGACCTCTGTCAGGTAGAATTCCTGTGTCAGCTATATTTCTTTTATAGCTTTCACCATAGTTACCAACTTGTTTGATAATTCTTAAACTCCAATCGTTATCTAAGCCTAATGCTGCTCCTAATTCACCCTCAGCACCAACTAATCTTTTAACCGCTGGGTTGTCAGAAGTTTTCATAGCATCAGCATTACCAGAGTTAACACCATACTCTTCTGCTTCAATCATAACGTTTAGAGACCATCTTACGATATCTTCCCAAACAGAATCACCTTGACGTACTACAGGGCCTAAAGGCTCTTTAGAAATAGTTTCAGGTAAAACTATATGATCATCTGGGTTGCTCAATTTAATTCTTTGAGCAGCTAATCCAGATTTATCAGTAGTGTAAGTATCACATCTTCCTGCATCGTATGCCGCAACAACTTCGTCAGCTTTTTCGAAAGTTACTGGCTCATATTTGATTCCTTTAGAATTAAAGAAATCTCTCATGTTAAGCTCAGTAGTTGTTCCTAAGTTAGTACAAGCAGAAACTCCAGCTTTAAAATCATTCACTGAAGATATTCCTGAGTTTTTTCTAACCATGAAGCCTTGACCATCATAGAAGTTTACTCCTACGAAAGTTAGACCAATATCAGCATCTCTAGAAAGTGTCCAAGTAGTGTTTCTTGATAAGATATCAATCTCATTAGATGTTAAAGCAGTAAATCTTTCTTTAGCACTTAGTGGAGTAAATTTAACTTTACTTGCATCACCTAGTACTGCAGCAGCTACAGCTCTACATACATCAACGTCTACACCAGTCCAGTTTCCTGCAGCGTCAGCATTAGAAAATCCTGGAAGACCTTGAGAAACTCCACATCTCACAAAACCTTTTTTTTGAGTGTTTTTTAGAGTTTTAGATTTTTTAGCAGCCATAGTCTCAGTTGTATAAGCAAACAGAACTGCAAATACAGCAACTAATGAAGTTAATTGTTTTATTAATTTAAACATTATTTCTTCCTCTTGTTTATTATTTATTTGTTAACAAATAATTCAAAAATATTTTTGAATTAA
>CACFPS010000031.1 GCA_902568235.1 uncultured Pelagibacteraceae bacterium
ATCAATTTGTGGCTGAAGCTAAAAGAATTTTATTTGGGAAAGTTGGAATAGATTTGTTTGCAGGTCCAACTGAAATAGCAATTATAGCAGATGAAAATGCAGATCCTGAAATAGTTGCCGTTGATTTAGTAGGTCAAGCAGAGCATGGATATAATTCTCCAGCATGGTTATTTACAACAAGTAAAGAATTAGCTGACAAGGTAATTAAAAGAGTTCCTGAATTAATTGCAGAACTTCCTGAACTTCCAAGAACAAGTTCTGAAGCTGCTTGGAGAGATTACGGTGAAGTAGTGCTTTGTGATACTGATGAAGAAATGGCAACTATTAGTGATCAATATGCTCCTGAACACTTAGAAGTTCAAACAAATAATTTAGAATGGTTTCATAAAAGATTAAAAAATTATGGATCTTTATTTATAGGTGAAGAAACAACTGTAGCTTATGGAGATAAATGTTCAGGCACTAACCATATCTTACCAACCAAAGGTGCTGGAAGATATACTGGTGGACTTTTTGTAGGAAAATTTATTAAAACATTAAGTTTTCAAAGAATGACTAAAGAATCTACTGAGCTAGTTGGTGCGGCTGCTGCAAGACTTTCAAGATATGAAGGAATGGAAGCTCACGCAAGAACGGGTGATGCTAGATTAAAAAAATACGGATATTCCAATTAAGATCTAACTCTATTTCCATTTTCATCAAACACAAAAATGTTTTTAAATTAAATCTATAATATCCAAAAATACATAACTAGATAAAATAGTCATAAATATAATAATAAAAAAGTTTATAATTTTCCAAACGTTTGAATTAATTAGATAATTTGAAAAAAATTTTGCCAAATAACCTAATAAAAAAAAAAATAAAAATGATGCAATAGCAGCACCTATTCCAAAAAAATATTTATGAGAAATTAAAAAATTCTTTGAAAAATTTCCTAAAAAAAAGACTGTGTCTGAATAAACATGTGGATTTAAATATGTAAATCCTAGAGTTTTAATTATAATATTTTTAAATGATAAATTGCTGCCTTCAAAGTTTATCTCTGATCTTTTATATAAAGACCTTACCTTGCTATAAATAAAGTAAATTAAGAAAATAAAAAGCAATATATTAAAAATTAATTCAACATTTTTTGTGAAGTAAATTTTAAAATATTCAAATAAAAATATTCCTAAAAAAATTAAAATCAAGTCTGATACTGAACATATTAAGCAAACTAAAAAAACATATTGTTTTTTTAATCCTTGTTCAATTACAAAAATATTTTGGGCGCCAATTGCAAAAATTAAACTCAAACCTGTGATTAAGCCAAGTATTAAAAAACTCATCTAGTTTTACGGTCAGCATTTATGATTGATGCAATAATTAAAATTAAAAAAGGTATACAAAAGAAGTTTACTGTTTTCCAGCTAGCAAGTGAAATTAAAATACCTGCGGATAAACTTGCTACTGCCATAGAAGAAAAAACTAATAAATCATTAAATCCTTGAGCTTTAAATTTTTCTTCTGGTTTGTAGATTGTAACTAATAAACTTGTTCCTGTTATAAATAAAAAATTCCATCCAACTCCTAAAAAAATTAAACCAATAAAATAATTTATAAAAGATGGTTCTAATAAACTCATTAATATTGTTAAAATACAAAATAAAACTCCGGAATACATCATTTTACTATAACCAAATTTTTTTATTAAATTACCAGTAAAAAGAGATGGTAAAAACATAGCTAAAACATGAAATTGAAGGACTATGCCTGTTTTTTCTAAACTTAAATTGTGCACTATATGCATACTTATAGGTGTGGCTGTCATTAAAAAAGACATTACGGCATAAGCAAAAGCTGCTGAAGTTATTGCTTGTAAAAATCTAGGGTCAGAAAAAAATTCAGAGTAACTTCTAACTTTATTATTTTCATTTGATATAACTGAAACATCACTTTTATCTTTGAAAAAAAATAATAAAAAAGCTGGTACTAATGTTAAAATTGCTAATGCTAAATAAGATCCGACGTATAAATAATCACTTACAAAATTTTTTGTATAATTTGCTAAACTTATTCCAATAAAAGCAGCAACAATTCCAGCCAATAGTAAGGTTGAAATAGCCTTTGGTGCTTTATCTTTTTCTACACTTTCTGCGGCTGCAAAACGATATTGGTGATTAAAAGCCATAGTGGCTCCTAAAATAAATTTTGAAATACAAAAAATAGCAAAACTTTCTATCATTATTGAATAAGCTCCAA
>CACFPS010000032.1 GCA_902568235.1 uncultured Pelagibacteraceae bacterium
GCGGTCAAAGAACTAGATGTAACGCAAGAACTAGAAAAGGTAAAGCTATTGCTATTGCAGGAAAAAAATTAACACCTCTTAAAAAATAAAATGAAAAAAGAAATCGACGAAAATAAAGATATTAAAGATCAACTAAAAAGCAAAACATCGAAACCAAAAAAAAGTTCTTATTCTAAAAAGAAAAAAGGAAAAAAAAATATTTTAAATGGCATTGCTTATGTTCAATCTACTTTTAATAACACAATTGTATCAATTGCAGACACAAGTGGTAATGTTATTTCTTGGGCATCATCAGGACAAAAGGGTTTTAAAGGTTCAAGAAAATCTACTCCATATGCAGCACAAGTTGCAGCAGATGCTGCGGCTTCAAAAGCTTTAGAAGTAGGAATGAAAATTTTGTCTGTAGAAGTTAAAGGACCAGGCTCAGGTAGGGAGACAGCTCTAAGAGCTTTGCAGGCCAGAGGTTTTAAAATTATTTCAATAAAAGATACAACACCAATGCCTCATAATGGCACCAGACCACCAAAAAAAAGGAGAGTATAAATGGAGCAAGCTGAAGTAAATTCTAAAAACTGGAAATCACTTATAAAACCAACAAAACTAGATGTTCAGTTGAGTGAAGACAAGTCCCATGCAAAAATAATTGCTGAACCATTAGAAAAAGGCTACGGTTTAACTCTTGGAAATTCATTAAGAAGAATTTTATTATCATCTATAAGAGGTACAGCAGTAACAGCCATACAAATCGATGGCGTTCTTCATGAATTTACATCTATTAAGGGAGTTAGAGAAGATGTAACTGACATAATTTTAAATATAAAATCTTTAGCCCTTAAAAGTACATCAGAAGGAGCAAAAAAATTAATTTTAGAAGCCATAGGCCCCGGTGAGATTAAAGCTTCAAATATTTCCCAGGTTGCAGATATAGAAATTTTAAATCCAGACTTAGTGATATGTAACCTAGATGAAAAAACTAACTTCCATATGGAAATGACCGTTGGAACAGGAAAAGGATATGTATCTGCAGAAATGAATAAACCGGAAGAACCTCCTTTGGGTCTAATTTCAATAGATTCCTTATTTAGTCCAGTAAAAAAAGTTTCTTATTCAATTAGTACAGCTAGAGAAGGAAAAGCACTTGATTATGATAAACTAACAATGGAGGTGGAAACTAATGGCTCTATTTCCGCAGAAGACGCGGTAGCTTATTCTGCTAGAATATTTCAAGATCAATTAGGAATGTTTGTTAATTTTGACGAACCTCAAGATGTAATAGTAAGAGAGCAGCCTTCAGAACCAGAGTTTAATAAAAATCTATTAAGAAAAGTCGATGAATTAGAATTATCAGTAAGATCAATGAATTGTCTTAAAAATGATAATATTATTTATATTGGTGATTTAGTACAAAAATCCGAAGGTGAAATGCTACGAACGCCTAATTTTGGAAGAAAATCTCTAAATGAGATTAAAGAAGTATTGACTGGAATGTCATTATATTTAGGAATGGAAATTCCAAATTGGCCACCAGATAATATTGCAGAATTATCAAAAAAACTCGAGGAAGCTATATAATGAGACATAAGTTTGGTTATAAAAAACTTAATAGAACATCAGAACATAGAAAAGCTATGATTATGAATATGCTTAATTCACTAATAAAGTATGAACAAATAACTACAACTTTACCAAAAGCAAAAGTTTTAAAACCCCAAGTAGATAAAATAATTACTTTGGGCAAGAAAGCTGATTTACACAATACAAAAATACTAATTTCTAAACTTCAAGATATTCAATCAACTAATAAGGTAAAAAAAACTCTTTCAAAAAGATATGAAAAAAGGAATGGTGGATACACAAGAATCATTAAAGCCGGATATAGATACGGAGATAATGCACCAATGGCAGTAATAGAGTTTATTGATAGAGATGTTGAGGCAAAAAAAGTTGATAAAAAGTCAAAAGATCAAAAAAAAGATATAAATAAAGAAGAGACTAAAACAGCATCAGCATAATTATTTTAACAACATATCATTGATGAAAACAAGTATTAGCGTTGAAAAAGCGTTTATAAATATGCGTATTGATCGCTTTATAAGATGTCATTTTGGTAAAATTCCTCAGGGATTGATTGAAAAAAGT